>NZ_BAABEY010000036.1:0-801395 GCF_039540405.1 Ravibacter arvi | reverse complement strand
AAGCAGAGATGAATGCAGCTAAAAAATAAAAATAACAGAAATATCAGCTTATAAAATTGCTTTTCAACATAGAAGGGCACGGAGCACACAAAGAGTTCTCTGTGTCCTTTGTGCTCTCCGTGGTAAAAAAAACTTTGTATGCTAACGCCGAGGTTGATAGGATACGCCTCTTCTGCGCATTTCGTCACGGATGTAACGCGCTTTGTTCCCATTCTTCGCGGCTTTCACGAACCCTGCAGGCCCCAGGATCAACCCGCTCAATGTTCCTCCGATCATGAGAAAGCCCGCTGTTCTCACGGCTTTCTCGTTTGTATAATAAGTATTTCCGAAAGAATCTGTTTCAGTGTTGGCTACCGCAATAATAGTCCCGATCAGGTTTACCCCTATTTGTAAAATCGTACCCGTCCAACCTTTTGCCTTCCCGGCCCTGGAAGCAGCCCGATAAAGATGATATTTGTTTTCCAACTGGTCGGAAGGCAAAGCCTGTATGCCCGATTCAAATTCATTCTTCGGCGGTATCGCCTCATAAAGCGGCACACCAGCCGGCCGGGCAGGATAGGATGCCGCACGTGCCTTGTCATAGAAACTATCCACCGTGACGGTAAACGTCAGCGTTTCCCCGTTACTCAGCTTCGCAGACAATAATTCTGATTTCTCGATTCCGAAAATGGCTCCGTCCGGGTCATCCTTTTTTCGGTATAGAATCTCATCAGGCTTGATTTCAACAATCTTAACCTCCATTATGGTTCCGTCCTTTTTTACAAGAAGATCGTAAGCGGACTCCTGCGCAAAAGCGGTGAGGTTCACCAGTAATAAAGTAAAAATCAAGACAAGCGTTGCTGGATAAGAAGAGGGTTTCATAGGTTTATGTATTTGTTTCAACATAAAAAAAGTATAGCTGAAAAACACAGCCTAAACGCCATATTTGTTCAGTAAATTTACCAGAACGGCAAAATCTTTGGGATAAGGCGCCACGACCTCCACGTCGCTGTCGTTCATCAGACCGAAACTCAGCGAGTATGCGTGCAACGCCACCCTTTGCATGATAGGCAGCTCTTCGGTAAACTTCTTGAGATTAAATTTCCTTTTCAGTTCCGACAGGTAAACCGGCTTCCCCCCGTATTGCTCGTCGTTGACGATAGGTGCTTTCAGACAGGACAAGTGAACCCGGATCTGGTGCATACGCCCGGTAATAGGGATACATTCTACGAGTGTATAGCCACGGTATGTCTTCAGGCTGTTGAAGATTGTCTCGGCAGGTTTACCTTTCTCCCTGTCAATCTTTACCGCCGTACCATTTTTCAGGGGGTGAATGGGAAGATAAACAGAAATGCTATCCAGGTCATGGATTCCGACCGTTACCGCGTGATATCTTTTCGTTACTTCCCTGTTTTCGAATTGCATCGCCAGATGCCGGTAGGCTTCCGGCGATTTCGCGAAAGCGAGCGCACCCGAAGTCTCCTTGTCAAGCCGGTGTGCGGCCTGCAAATTACTGTTATATTCTTTGGCCAGGCGAAGCAAACTCTGCCCCCTGTCAGCAGTTCGTTCATCAAGTGTGGCCAGGCCGGGCGGTTTGTTTACCACCAGGAAATCGTCATCCTGAAACAGGATGATATCTTCAAAATTGACCTTCATTTCCTATAAAATTCAAAGGCAGTTTCAATAAGTGGTGCAAATAGCGCATTTTTAGAATTAAATACATAAATTGCCCCGCTAATTTGTAAGCTGCCTACGGACATATCCGTGAATAATAAATGGAATACCAGCTTTTTTTGCTAGCATCCGGCTTTGTTCGTTTCAGCAGCCGTTTTGTATTTTTTCTGCTCGTCCTGTCGGGACTGCTTATCTCCAATGCCGCAAATGCCCAAACTTCTTATTGGGCCGTATCTGCTGATATAGGGACTTCTCTTCAAAAGGCAAAAGACGATACTTTAACCCGGCAAGGATTATTACTGCCCAGCTATGGCGCCTCCCTAGCATTTGGCAAGGTTCTAAGCCAGGGGCTTGATCTGAAAGTGGGTTTGGGTTACCGGTCAAGAGGCGGGGTAACCAAGGTCGATGCCGTAATAAGCGCTAACGACGAGACGACGCTGGGTTCCTACAAGATTCGTTCGCGGGACCATTTTCTGACCAACGACCTCTCTTTCCAGTTCAATTCCAGTTATTGGAGAGTTTTGGACCTCCTGCCTTTCGCTTCGTTGGGTTTGCGGAACGATCTGTATCTTTTCTCAAATACAAAAACCATCAGCAAGGATTCTTATTTCAAACCGGAAGAATCCGGCCAGACCTGGCACCGGAACAGGCACTACCGCCCTTTTGTGGTAGGCCTGGTGGGAACTATTGGTGTCAGGTTAGAAGAAGACTGGCGTGTAGGCCTGGAATACTATCACCAGATATTCGGTTCCTATCAGATTCCTGCTTTGGTCAGGGCCAACTATTCTCAGCTTCTGACACGGTCCCTGCAGGTCAGTGTCACCTACCGGTTTTAAGTGCAGCACCGATACCGCTCCGGTTACTGAGCACAAAGCGCCCGTCTTTATCAAATTCAACGCCCGTGGCCGGGTCATTGGCGATCAGCAGATTACCGTCCATGTCTACATAGTCGAGCAAGGGCAGCAACTGACCAATGGCCGCAATCCCTATGCTGCTCTCGGTCATACAGCCTACCATCGTTTTCAACCCGAGCTCCCGTGCTTTCTGAATCATCCGGCGGGCCGGAGTAAGGCCACCACACTTGGTAAGCTTGATGTTGATACCATGGAACAGGCCCCGGCAACGTTCCACGTCCGATTCGACGATACAGCTTTCATCGGCAATTACGGGTAATAAGGACTGCGTAAACACCTCCTTCATGCCCGCGACGTCCGCGGCAGGCAATGGCTGTTCGATAAATTCAACTCCCAGCGCTTTCAGCGGCCCGCTGTTGGCTATCGCTTCCTCGGCCGACCAGGCGCAGTTGGCGTCAATCCTGAACGGGGACGATGTATGCCGGCGCAGCTCTCTCACGATGTCGAGATCGTGCGACGTACCTAACTTAATCTTATAGAGCGGCCAGGGAAACTCTTTCAGCTTGGCCACCATTTTGTCGATTGTATCGATACCAATCGTATAGTTGGTTGCCGGAACGGTTCCGGTTTCAAGTCCCCATTGCCGGTAAAGCGGAAGTCCCTGCTTGCGGGCAAAAAGATCGTGAGCAGCATTGTCCAATGCACATTGGGCAAAAGGGTTGTCTTTCAATAGCGGATGCACCCGATCCCATAATTCTTCGGGGCTCCCCCAGGTATAATGCTCCACCTGTTCCCTCACACGCTCAAGCGCTTCGGTCATCCCCGCCATCGTTATCCCGTAGTAAGGGTTCGTGGTAGCTTCACCGAAGCCGGTTAACCCGTCGTCACTCAGCTCCACGATCAGGGTCGGCTGCACATCCCGGGAGTCATGGGCGATGGTAAAAGTATGCTTCAGCTGAAGCTGGAATGAATGATAACGCAGGCGCATAGGCCGGAGAGTAAAAATTAGTTCCGCATGTCAAGCCCCCAGGACAATTTGCTCCGGAGGGTGTCAAAAAAATTATCCTGGCGCATTTTCACAAGCCTCGCCACAAAACTGGCTTTTCTGACTTTCAGTTGCGTGGATTCGTCCACAATACTGGAACGGGAGTCGAGGGAAAGCAGGAAATTATTGCTTCTGCTTTTTACTTCGAAGCTAAGCACCGCGCTGTCTTCCACCACCAGAGGCCGCACATTCAGATTATGCGGGCTCACCGGCGTCACGATCAGGCTTTTGGAATTCGGCACCAGAACCGGTCCGCCGCAGCTGAGCGAATAACCGGTCGATCCGGTAGGGGTTGAGACAATGAGCCCATCTGCCCAGTAGGAATTCAGGAATTCACCGTTGAGATAGGAATGAACCGTTATCATCGATGACGTATCGGTTTTCGTAATGGCCAGGTCGTTGAGGGCGAAATTAACCCCGCCGAAAATTTCCATGTTATTGGCCTCTACTTCAAGGATAGAGCGTGTTTCAATGCGGTAGTCACCGGTTTCCAAAGCGAGAATCATGTCTTTGATCCGCTCGGGGGGGACCGTCGCGAGGAAACCGAGCCGCCCTACATTGACACCTATGACCGGTATCTGGCGCGCGCCGATCAGCGCAACTGTTTCCAGTAAAGTTCCATCTCCTCCCAGGCTAACCACCAGGCGGGCTCCGTTCAGGTCTGCAGGACTGCCAAACGTTGTAGTATTCGAAAGCCGGATATTAGCCGCATTTAGAATGGCTTCGAAACCGCCGGAAATCCATACGTCTATCTTCCGGAGGGCCATTTCATCAAACATCCCTTGAATAAAAGGCCTTGCGGCCTCGGCAAAGGGCTTGCCATGGACTACAACTTTCATGAATTAGGTAGCGAGATAACGCATCAACATATCCAACCGCTCCTGGTCAACACTTGTAACAGGCTCATTGGCATGTACTTCACTCACTACATAACCGAACCGCTCAAAAGTTGCCAGTATTGGTCCTACGTTGACCTGGTTCAACCGGATCGTCAGTTCACTGTTCCCGGTTGTATCGTATGGATAGCTGCTTGAATAATGACTTGTGATAATTTTCGCCCCGTTGGATTCTACCAATCTGCTGATCTCGCTAAGGGAGTAGTCGTGCGGTTTTACATTCAGTACGATAATGGCGCCACGATCACCGGCGGCGACCATTTCTGCTACCTTTTCATACAGTTCCGCAACGGGGACAGCGCCCAGGTAGGCGCCGCTTTTATTTAACACCGCCACAACCTTCAGTTCGTGCTGAATAACCAGGTCAACCACCTCCCAGAGGTGCTGATCCTCGCCTGCAAAAATATGGCTGTGTTCCAAAGGAAAATCCGAGAGGGCTCGCCCTGTCAATCCCGGTTCTGACAGCAAGGGGAGGGAAACAAGTCCCAGGTACCTTTCGCTATCAACCACAGGGAGCTGTGCTATTTCACTTTCTTCCATCCATTCAAGCGCTTCCGCAACGAGAAAGGAGGGTTTCAGAGTTGGCAGCATTGGGTCGATTAATACGGATGCGATCATGTGCCATCGGTTATTTCTGAGGGAAATCTATGAAAAAACTCACAACAGATCAAACATCCGCTGCGATAGTTTTGGCACGGCTCCGGATCAGGCTTGCTCCTTCTCCAAAACGGCCTGCTTCTGGAGCCATTCTTCCAGGATGCGGTTGAACGCCTCGGGATGTTCCATCATGGGCGCATGTGCGCACTTGTCGATAAATTTCAGTTCAGAGTTCTCGATCAGGCGGTGAAACTCTTCACCTACGTGGGGAGGAGTGATCGGATCGTTCAACCCCCACACCAGCAGGGTGGGCGCTTTGATCACGTGGAGGTCTTTCGCCAGGTTATGCCGCTGGGCCGACTTAGCAATCCCGACGATGCTCATACATTTGGGAATGCTTTTGGTCACTTCAAATACTTCGTCGATCAGCGATTCTGTAGCTACTTTAGGATCGTAAAAAGTGTAGGCAACACGTTCTGCTATATAATCCCGGTTGCCTCTTTTGGGGAAGGATCCGCCCATCCCGTTTTCAAACAATCCCGAGCTGCCGGTCAGAACCAGCCGTTTTACCATTTCCGGATGCTTGAGAATATATAGCAAGCCAATATGCCCGCCGAGCGAATTACCCAGCAGCGTAAAGTCCTTCAGGTTCTTAACCGCAATAAATTCCTCCAGGAAAGCCAGCAAGGTATCCAGGCTGGCCTTTCTGATAGGCAGATCATAAATAGGCAGATTAGGGATAATTACCTTATAATTCGCTCTGAAGCCTTCAATGACGCCCTCCCAATTGCTGAGAGCTCCAAATAAACCATGAAGAAGCAGAAGTGTTTCGCCTTCCCCTTCCTCGATATAAGTGAACTTTCCTTCCTGATGTATCTGATAGTCCATTACACAAGCTTTAGTTGATACTGACTGAGCCGGCCAATGAAAGGTACCAACTTCAAATATTTATACTTTTACTATACGGCTGAGCCTTAGCCCGATGATTGATAATAAGATATTGACCCGAACACTTCCGTCGCTATACTGTCAATATCTTAGTACAAAACTAGATTTTTTTTTTTCGATACGGCAATTTTTTTACGTGAATTTATTCCTACTGATCTTGTTTATTTTCTATTATAGCATTTCCGACCGATTTTAGGGGCGAATCTCCCATTCGACTGCAAAACTCGCATGAATCCTAAAAATAATCTTTTTGATACAAATATCGCTTTTTCCAAGGGAATAGGTGATCAAAAAGGTGCGCTGTTAACCAGTGAGTTGGGAATCGGCACCTACCGGGAAATGTTGCAGTATTACCCGTTCAGATACGAGGACAGGACTGTCCTTCATCGTGCTTCTGATCTTCGTACCGGTATGAACCATGCCTTGCTGCGGGGAAAACTGACCCGGTTTGCCCTCGAGGGGTCGGGCAGCAAAAAAAGACTGACCGCCATTCTTAACGACGGGACCGGCCAGGTAGAACTCGTGTGGTTTCAGGCCATAGCCTGGCATCAGAAAAACCTCAACCAGCACCAGGAGTATTTTGTTTACGGGAAACCGGTCCAATTCGGGTCAAAATGGAGCATTACACATCCCGAAATTGAAGTTCATGTTCCCGGACAGCCCTTTACAGCCAGGTTTACGCCGGTATACCAGCTTACGGAAAAGCTGAAACGGAGAAGCATCGATAGCCGTACGCTTTTCAGAGCGGTGGAAAGCATCCTCGCGAAAACGTATTCCGAAATCCCGGAAACACTGCCCGGTTCTTTGCTGGAAAAGTACCGGTTGCCGGCCAAACGTGACGCTGTATACCATATTCATCTCCCGGCCAATGAAAACCTACTGAACCAGGCCCGCCGCCGTCTCAAATTCGAGGAACTCTTTTTTAATCAGCTCCAGTTGATCAAAAAGAAATTTTTCGAAAAAAAAACCACTCCCGGGCCCGTATTCGGACAAATCGCCTTTGTCCATGAATTATTCGAAAAGCACCTCCCTTTTTCGCTGACCAATGCGCAAAAACGGGTGATACGGGAAATACGGAATGATGTCAGGTCCGGCCTGCAGATGAACCGGCTGGTACAGGGTGACGTAGGCTCCGGGAAAACCATAGTCGCTTTTATCGCCGCCCTGATGGCCATTGACAACGGCTACCAGGTGTGCCTCATGGCTCCTACTGAAATTCTCGCCGAACAACATTTCAACAACCTCCAAAAGCTGGCCCTAAAGCTGGGAATCGAGGTAGGCAGACTGATGGGCGCGACCAAAGCAAAAGATCGAAAAATATTACACGAGGGGCTCCGCTCAGGCACCATCAGCCTGGTAGTAGGCACCCATGCACTACTGGAGGACGAAGTCCTCTTTCACAATCTCGGGCTTTGCATCATCGACGAACAACACAGGTTCGGCGTGGCCCAGCGCGCACGTCTGCTGGACAAAAACGCCCGCATCCGTCCGCATATGCTGGTAATGACGGCCACCCCTATTCCGCGTACGCTGGCGATGACGCTTTACGGCGACCTGGACCAATCGGAAATCGACGAGTTACCGCCGGGCCGGAAGCCGATTGTCACCACACACCGTTTCGACAGTCACCGGGCTGCCGTCTTCGGATTTTTAAGATCGCAGCTAGGCGAAGGCCGGCAAATTTACCTGGTCTACCCCCTTATCGAAGAATCTGAAAAATCGGACTTAAAAGACCTGGAAGATGGCTATGAAAGCATTTCCAGGGCTTTCCCGGGCATACCGCTCAGCATCGTACACGGCAAAATGAAACCCCGGGATAAAGCGTTTGAAATGGCTCGCTTCGCCCGGAATGAAACCAAAATACTGGTGGCCACTACGGTGATTGAAGTCGGTGTGGATGTTCCCAACGCAACGGTGATGGTCATAGAAAATGCCGAACGCTTCGGTCTTGCACAACTTCATCAGCTCCGCGGACGTGTGGGCCGCGGTAGCGGGCAGTCGTACTGTATCCTGATGACAAGCTACAAACTGTCGGCAGATACCCGCAAACGGATTGAAACCATGTGCCGCACCAACAACGGTTTCGAAATTGCACAAACCGACCTGGAGCTGCGTGGCCCCGGAGACTTAATGGGCACACAGCAAAGCGGGATTGTTGAATTAAAAATAGCCAATCTCGGCCTCGACGGACCTATACTGAAAGAAGCGCGGGCATCCGCCCTGGAAATTCTCGAAAATGACCCCGAATTATCTTCCCCCGGCAACCAACCCGTCAAAAACCACCTTCTGCAAGTCGGCGATCAGGGAACCAACTGGAGCAGGATCGGGTAGTGAGACGTGAGGGGTGAGGTATGAGGGTCGGTAAATTAAACGGACTCACGGCTCAAAACTTACACCTCACACCTAAAAAGCGCTGAGCCCGCCTGACTCAGAATCAAGCGGGCTCAAAGCTCAAAGCTCACTACTCAAACCTCACTCCTTATTTATTCGGCTGCGGCGTATAACGCAGATATGGCTTCACCACGCGAACCCCTTTGGTGAATTTCTTCTGTGCATCTTCAGTACTTACGGCAGGAACGACGATTACATCTTCACCTTCCACCCAATCGGCCGGTGTAGCCACCTGGTAGTTGGCAGTCAGCTGAAGAGAATCGATAACCCGGAGGATTTCGTTAAAGTTTCTTCCGGTAGATGCCGGGTAAGTCAACGTAAGCTTAATTTTCTTATCCGGACCAATCACAAAAACGGACCGGACGGTCGCTTTCTCGCTGGCATTCGGGTGGATCATATCATATAACTCCGCTACCTTACGGTTTTCATCAGCGATAATCGGGAAATTTACATCAGACGATGTAACTTCATTGATATCCGGAATCCAACGGTTGTGCGAGTCGAGGTCATCCACACTTACCGCCAGAACTTTTACGCCCCTCTTTTCAAACTCCCCTTTCAAAAGTGCGGTCTTACCCAGTTCAGTTGTACAAACCGGCGTGAAATCGGCAGGGTGAGAAAACAAAAGTCCCCACTTATCGCCTAGAAACTCATGAAACCTGATCACCCCCTGTGTGGTGTTAGCCTCAAAATCCGGTGCTACGTCTCCTAATCTCAATGACATAACTTATAAATATTTTGAATGGTTTTAGAACAATAATCTACTGACTTAATAGACTTCGTAAAGGTACATCTTTTGTTACTAACAAAAAACAGTTCTGCGTGGCATGCTTCCGGAATAGCCTTTTGCAATCCTTTTAAAGTATTAAAGACAAGCCAGTAAAGCATACCTGGCCAGTCTTGTGCATGAGGCCCACCGAAACCCGCGGGGAAGCAGAAATTCTTGCCGCCGTAGCCAACGGGGACAGGAAAGCCTTTTCTCTTCTCTTCTACAGGTTTCACCAGGAATTGGGCGCTTTCATCACCAGGATTACAAAATCAGACGCCTTGGCAGAAGAAATTGTACAGGACACTTTTATGAAGGTCTGGACCAACCGGCATACGCTAGCCGATGTACGTAATTTCAGGGCCTTCCTCTTCACCATTGCGCGGAATCACAGCTTCAATGCCCTCCGCGACGAAACCCAGAAAAAATTCAGGCTTGAAGCGCTCTCTTCTGCCCTTTCCTTTTCCGATACCGCAGACGACAGTCCGGACAAAGAGGTTCTCTTCGGAATTGTAGACAAAGCAGTGTCGCAATTACCGCCACAGCAACAAAAAGTCTGGCGAATGAGCAAGGAGCAGGGCCTGGCCTATCACCAGATCGCTGAAAGTCTTCAACTCTCCCCGGAAACGGTAAAACGCCACATCAGCCTGGCCATGGCATCCGTTTCGCGCTACGTCAGGATGAGCAGGTGCGAAGGGGAAGTCTAGGACTCTATCCGTACGGTGTTCTCCGGAAGCATCGGCCGGACGGTCATCCTGATATCCATTCGTGAATTCGTGGCCACGCCCTCCTCAACCCGTTTTATTTCCTTTTTTTGAAAAAAAATTCCAAATCAATTGACCCGATCCCGGCGTTTCTGTGTCTCCAAGATATGAATCATGGGCGGTAGGGTTTCAGCAGCTATGTATAGTTGCACCGGGAAACGCTCAGGGCTCAAACCTCAACCCCGTTGAAGAGAATGAACAAAGAAAGGATCCGGCTCCTGCTTTATAAATATTTGAATAATTCGTCGAGCGAAGCTGAGAATCGCGAGCTTGCCGGACTACTTCAGATAAAAGGGCTCGAAACAGAGGTTAAACAACTTCTGGATGAGGCCTGGGATGATTTTCATGATGAAAGCAAGCCGTTTTCGACCGGTGAAACCGAGAGGATGCTAGCGGCGATCCTCGGGAATAACGAGGACGCCGATCCGGTTCGTGCGCCAAAAAGATGGTACTATTCCCGCAGTGTGGCTGCGGCGGCCGCCTTCCTCCTCCTCGGCGCCGGCCTTGTGTGGTACACCAGCCGTGACATAGCCGGCCGGGAAACCATTTCCGCCGCACCGAAAGTAATCCGGCAGGATGTTCAACCAGGTTCCGACAAAGCGTTCCTGACGCTCTCCGACGGGCGCGATATCGCACTCAACAACGCTGCGTCCGGACTGCTCGCCACGGAAGGGAATATCAAAATCTTTAAAGCCGGCGACGACTGGCTCTCCTATAAAACTTCCAGTCACAACCTCCCTAAAAAAGAAGCCTTTCACACGCTTCGCACGCCGCGGGGCGGCCAGTATCACCTGGTACTTCCCGATGGTACGAGAGTTTGGCTCAATGCCGCTTCAGCCATCACCTATCCGATACACTTCAGCAACGCGCAGCGAAATGTTAAAATAGAAGGCGAAGTCTACTTTGAGGTAGCCAAAAAAGCTGCAGGTAAAAGAAAGATCCCTTTTATCGTGACCGCCCGCGACGTATCGGTGGAGGTCCTGGGAACACAATTTAATATCAACGCCTACCAGGATGAAAAACAGGTAAGCACCACACTCCTGGAAGGCTCGGTCAAAGTTAAAACCGCGAAATTCAGCAGCATGCTCGACCCCGGCCAGGAAGCAACCATTTCGAATACATCGAATGATATCCGGGTTTCAAGCGCCAATACCGACCAGGTTATCGCCTGGAAAAATGGATTTTTCCAGTTCCGGGAATCCTCGCTTGAATCTATCATGCGACAGCTTTCCAAATGGTACGACGTAGATGTAACCTATGAAGGGAAGCCGATGAGCAAGAAGTTTACCGGGGAAATCCCTCGCAGCGCCACGCTCCTGGAAGTCCTGGAAATCCTTGAGCTCAATCACATCCAGGTAGAGCTGGCCGGCAACCGAATCACGATTAAGGCTTAAGGGGGAATTGGAGATCGGATGTCGGAAATCGGAGATCGGAAATCTGGTGTTGGATGTTGGAGATCGGATGTGGGGTCGGATAGGAACCCAAGGAGTTCTAACCTTAACTTAAGTATACGCGAACCGACTAATATTGATATCAACCTTAACAAAACAATCATGTACTTAATCTCAACCCAAACGCTAAAATCCTCCCAATCAACCATCTGTTAACGCATCAAAGCTGATCTATCATTACTAATCTAAACCTTGCGATGTATTCCGGTAAATTAAAATTATGGAAATTGAGCACCGGCTCCGGGCCTGTACTCAGACTATCAAAAGCCCTTCTGTTTGCCCTGCTGCTTTTTGCAGCCTGCCCGGGCGTTGCCGCAGGCATAAGCGCTTCACAGAAAGTGACGCTCTCCGCTAAGAACATCACGCTCGAAGAAGCTTTCAAAATCCTGAAGAAGCAGTCGGGCTACACGTTTTTCTATGACCACGAGTTGCTGAGAAATGCAAAAAAAATCAATGTAAATGTCAAGAATTTATCGCTTGAAAAGGCGCTGGATGCCTGTCTGGCAGAACAATCGATTTCTTATACCATTGTCGGCAAAACGGTGGTATTAAAATCGGTTAGGCGAAACGACGCGCCGGTTTCTGTAACAGCAAACGAGCCGATCAAAATTGAAACGGAGGTCAGGACGCAGGCGCTGCCTGTAACGCAGGTCCGGCTTGCGGAACTCCAGCAAATACTCGCCGAAACCGTGAGAGGAAAGGTATCCGATGAAAACGGAGCGCCGCTCCCCGGTGTAAATATCATGATAAAAGGTACGTCACAAGGCACGTCAACGGACATCGACGGTCAGTTTACGCTCACCGTACCAGAGAATACCGTGGTCCTGGTGTTTTCGTTTGTGGGATACACACCGCAGGAAGTATCACTCGGCGGACGCAACAGCATCAATGTAACCATGCAGGTTGACAATAAATCACTGGAAGAAGTAGTAGTAACCGCGCTTGGGATCAAGAAGGAAGTGCGGGCACTCGGATACTCTATTACCCGGGTAGACGGTCAGGCATTTGCCAAAAACCGCGAAACCAACTTCATGAACGCACTTTCCGGTAAGGTAGCAGGTGTAAACGTGGTACCGGGTGCAACCGGGGCGTCAGGTTCGAGCCGTGTGACCATTCGCGGAAGCACGTCCATCACCGGCAGCAACAGCCCGCTTTATGTGATCAACGGCATGCCCATGAACAGCGATCAGCTTGGACAGCCAGACGGTACAAGACCTGACTGGGGTGACGGCCCGTCGAGCCTAAACGCCGACGATATCGAAGAAATTTCGGTTCTGAAAGGTGCAACTGCCGCCGCCTTGTACGGGTCAAGGGCAAAGAATGGCGCTATTCTTATCACCACAAAATCAGGGCGGGGTAGCCGCGGAATCGGCGTAGAATTTAACACGAACAATACCTGGGACGTCCCCCTGTTTTTGTGGGATATTCAGAATGTCTACGGACAGGGTTATGGCGGGGTTCGTCCCCCATCGCCGGAAGAAGCGGCCAAGCACAGCCAAAACCACTGGGGCGAGAAGTATGATGGCGTACCTACTCCCCAATACGACGGTCAGAGCAGGCCCTATTCCTACGTTAAGGACCAGGTGCTCAAAGACTATTACAGAACCGGGTTTACGTCTTCAAACAACGTGTCTTTCACCGGCGGAGGCGATAATGGAACGTTCAGACTCGGTATCTCCGACATGAGAAACCAGGGAATTGTGCCCAACAACAAAATGAGGCGGAATAACATAAGTCTCGGCATCAACCAGAACCTTTCCAAAAACTTTTCGGTCAATGCGAATATCGACTACGTAAATGAAAATGTAGACAACCGTTATATATTGGCAACCGGGCAGGGAAGCGGCCCCGGAACCATTCTATATGTAAACAGCAATATGCCGACCAGCGCCCTCTCGCCCGGCTATGATAAAAATTACCAGGAATGGGTACTCGGTTCCGACCGGAACGCTACCAACCCCTATTTCGCGCTCAACCGCATTACGAACAACAGCCAGAAAGACCGGTTTATTACTACGGTAACCGCGCGCTGGAACATTCTGAGCTGGCTATTTCTGCAGGGACGCGTCGGTCAGGACTTTTTCTCGTTCAAAGCTAACCAGGTCATCCCCGATGGAACGGGCTTCCTGCCGGCCGGTAAGATCATCGAAAATACTTCGACTTTTTACGAGAGAAACTACGAAGGCTTGTTAGGTATTAACAAAGAACTGACCGATGACTTTACCCTGTCTGTCAATCTGGGCGGTAATATGATGGCCCGAAAAACTTATCAAACCGACGTCGAAGGGCTCGGATTCGTAGTGCCGCAGTTTTATGTGATAAACAACACCGCCACCAGGAACGTCTCAACCGGCGACTACAGATCCAAAACAAACTCTCTTTTCGGAACAGCAGAACTGGGTTTCCGAAACCAGTTGTTCCTCAACGTAACAGGTCGGAACGACTGGTTCTCGACTTTGAACCCGAAATCAAACAGCTATTTCTACCCTTCGGTAGGCGCCAGTTATGTATTCTCCGAATCACTCAGCCTGCCTAAGGCGATTTCCTTCGGAAAATTAAGGGTTGCCTATGCTTCGGTAGGTGGTGGAACCGACCCTTACCTTCTGAACCTGACCTACGGCCTGCTTCCGTTCAGCTTCAGCGGCGCGCAGCTAGGTACAATCACACAAAGCACCATTCCGAACGCAGCTCTCAAGCCGCTTAGTGTAAATGAAATTGAAGCCGGGCTTGATCTCAGAATGTTTAACAACCGGGCCGGGCTTGACTTCTCATTCTACAACAAAGTAGCTAACAACGACATCGCATTCGAAACTATTTCCACAACCAGCGGTTATGCAGGCGCCGTTGTCAACGTCGGCAGTATCCGCAACCGGGGTGTCGAGTTGTTGCTTACCGGAAAACCGATCCAGAAAGGCGATTTCACCTGGGATGTAGCAGTAAACGCGGCCTTCAACAAGAGCAAGGTTCTGAAGATCTCCGAGAGCAGCAACGAGTTCAACATGGCTACGGGAACCAAAGCTACCATTCGTCATATCGTAGGCCAGGAGTACTCACAGATCGTTGGCCGGAAGATCATGAAAAACGAAAACGGTCAGGATATTATCAATGCCGCCGGCACCCCTATGGTTACTTCGTACGTAGTTCCTTTCGGATCAGGCGTTCACAGATGGACGACCGGTCTGACGAACAATTTTTCCTATAAGGGGTTAACACTTTCGGTTCAAATTGATGGAAAATTCGGCGGGAAATATTATTCCGAAACCAACTACAGCCTCGAACACCGCGGCATGAGCTGGAAATCACTTCTGGGACGCGAGGACGGTATTGTGCTTCCGGGGGTAACGGAGAGCGGCGAGGTGAACCAGGTTAAGCTGACCAAATCACAAGTCGAAAACCGGGCCATTATTATTGCCAGACGCGAGGCGCTTGACGACTATCTTTACGATACCAGCTTTATCAGGTTCCGGTACGCATCATTGACTTACAGCCTGCCCCGGTCAGTATTCGAACAACTTGGCTTTGTAAAAGGGGCCAGCGTATCTTTTATCGGGAGGAACCTGGGGCTTTTGCTCAGTCGTACGCCCGGACTGGATCCTGAGTCGCAGCTTTTTACAGACAACAAGCAGGGCATTGAAAAATCTACCCTGCCGCCCGTCAGAAGCTGGGGATTCAATGTTAACCTGAAGTTTTAATAAATCCCATTTTTGAAATTTCTCATGAAATCATATTTCAAATTCATGTTAGGTTTGATGGCAACCGCCGGGTTGTCCGCCTGCGACAATGGCTTTGAGGAGCTGAATAAAAACCCACTCACTGTTACGCAGGAGCAATTTAAAGCCGAATACCTCTTTTCAACCGCTCAGTACCGCACTTTCCGTGGTGACGAAACCAATTCGCTTTACTACGGTAGTACCATGACCCAGCAAATGGCTACACTGAGTGACCGCGGTATTTTTGACTTCTTCGGCGATAAATATGTCTACCACGAAAGCGCAAATGACAACCTTTGGCTCGCCACCTATGACGGAGGCCTGGGGCCTGTGAAGCTTTTGGAAGACATTTTCCACCTGGCGGAGGGCAAAGACGACTACCACAACCTGGTACAGATGACCCGTATCTGGAGAACGATCGTATATTCCCGGTTGACGGATATGTATGGCGACATTCCTTATTCGGAAGCCGGAAAAGGGTACTACGACAGGCTTTTCAGACCCAAATACGATGCCCAGAAAGACATCTATAGCCACATGCTGGCTGAGCTTGAAGACGCTACCGCCAAGCTGGACGTCAGTCGCAAAACCTTCGCCTCGGCTGATATTGCCTACAAGGGAGATATCACCAAGTGGAAAAAACTGGGCTATTCGATGATGTTGCGCCTCGGGATGCGGCTTTCCAAAGTAGATCCTGAGAGTGCCAGACTATGGGCCGACAAGGCCTTCAAAGGGGGCACGTTTGCAAGCAATGCCGACAACCTGGTGATCCGGGGCGCCGACGCAGCGGGCGCCAACTCCAACCTGGTGAACGGCCAGAGCGAAATGTTCCGCGTAGGGTTTGTTCCGGGGAAACTTTCGGCAACGTTTTTCAACTTCATGAAAAACGGCGGTGACCCGAGGCTCAAATACATCGCGGCCATCTATCCGGACTGGCGCAATAACAGTGTAAAAGATACGAATCCGGCGATTCAGAAGGGTCTGCCGAACGGTTTGAACGCGACTACTGTCAAAAGCGACCCCAGCTACGATCCTACAAAAAATGAGCATCAGTACTCCGGTGTGAATCGCGATATCTTCGCAAAATTTGATGGTCCGCGATTCTTCGCAACATTCGCCGAGTCTGAGTTCCTGTTAGCAGAGGCAGCGGTGCGCGGATGGATTACCGCAGACGCCAAAGCGCGCTACGAGAGCGGAGTGGCAGGCGCGATGAAGGTGCTCACGACTTATGACGCATCGGCGGTTATTTCTGACCAGGACATTGCAGCCTATTTACTGGCCAACCCCTATTCAGGAGCAATGGGAACAGAGAAAGCGCTGGAGCAGATCAACACCCAGTATTGGGCGGCAACCTTTCTGAACGGCTACGAAACCTATGCCAACCTGAGACGTTCCGGCTATCCCAAGCTGGTGCCAGTGCAATACCCTGACAACGATTCCAATGGAAAAATACCATCCAGACTCCGCTATCCGCAAAGCGAAATGGTATACAACAAAGTCAGTTATGAAACAGCTGTAGGCCGCCAGGGAGCCGACAATTTTAACACCAAAATCTGGTGGGATAAATAATTGACTGTTTCTTCTGCCCGCAACCTTTTATTAATTCAGAACAGGGCTGGTTTGCCGGCCCTGTTCTTTTGTTTGTTGACAAGCCATGAAAACCGAAAACCTCGAGTCCCGGCGGAAAGCCCTGCAAAAACTTGCTTTCCTGCCTTTTATCTCCAACCTGTCTTATCCTGAGGAACCTCTCGGTATCGCCGGAAAGAAAAGAAAACCCGGCTTCGTCCCGGTAATGGTAACTCCTTTCAAACCGGACCTTTCTATCGATTGGGGTAACTTCGATCGGGTTACCGATTTTTACGCCGCCGCCGGGGCGGACGGCTACTTTGCCAACTGCCTGAGCAGTGAAATGTACGCCCTTTCCCCCGGGGAACGATTGGCCGTTACCCAACGCGTCGTCAAGCATTTCAAGGGGAAGATGCCGGTAGTCAGCACCGGCTCATTCGGCGACACCCTGGAGGAAAAGGCCGGGTTTGTAAAAAAAATACACGATCTCGGTACAGACGCCGTCATTCTCATTACCGGCCACATGGCGGCAAAATCGGAAAGCGACGATGTCCTGATCGCGAACCTTCGGAAGCTGGTTTCGCTCACGGGAAATATTCCCCTCGGCACCTACGAATGCCCGAGCCCCTATAAACGGGTGCTTTCACCGGAAGTTTTTCAGTACCTGGTCGACAGCAAACGGTTTATTTACCACAAAGACACGTCGGAAAATATCACCAACATCGCGGCCAAGCTCGGAAAAACGGGAAAAAGCAGCTTAAAGTTGTATAACGCGCATACTGCGTCGGCGGCAGCGTCACTGCGCGAAGGCGGGGCCGGCCTCTCCCCCATCTCCGGGAACTTCTACCCGGAAGTCATTACATGGCTCTGCAAAAACGCCAATAATCCTGTCAAAAAAGAAGAGGTCGACTGGCTTCAATCGGAACTGGCTGCAACTGAACCCTTGATTTCAAAGGGCTATCCGCTCAGCTCGAAATATTTCCTCAAAAAACGGGGTGTACCGGTTGAACTCGTTTGCCGCTTGACCAGAACGCTATCTAAGGAGCAACAAGGTGTTCTGGACCAGGTACACGCACGTTTTCTGGGCTGGTGTGAACGGCTGGAAATTAAGCCCGTCACCTGATAGCTGAACCCCGGCATTTCCCGGATAAAGCAGCTCAGTTGCAACCGGGAATCCGGCGGTCTCCGGGGAAATCAGTACACCCTGCTTGCCGCCGCCAATCTGCTGTCTGTCTTCATTGTGCTGTGGATGACGTTTGTTATTATGATTGACCGGGTTATACCGAACTGGCCCTGATTACGGCGTAATTGTACCGCCACTCATTTCCACCAATGGTAGTAGTTATGGAGCCCGTCGTATTCAAAACCGCAGCGCGGATAGAGCTGGTTGCCGATCCCGTTTGTCTTTTCAGTCTCCAGCATCAGACCGCAGGCCCCTGTTTCGTCGCACCATTGCTTACTGCGGTCGATCAGCGCAACAGAGAGCCCCCTCCCCCTGTAAGCGGGCGTTACGAATAAATCGCTCAGCAACCACTGTTTCTGCAATTTGGTATAGTGAAAAAGCTTGTAAAGCTGTGTAAACCCAACCGCCTTCCCATCGGCGACAGCCACGAAAATATCAGATTCATGGTTCAGCAATCGCTCTTTAAGAAAAGCTTTTCCTCTTTCCACATCCGATTCCTGGCGATAAAATACACGATACTGGTCGAACAGTTCCGCCAGTTCATTCAAGTCTTCCAGGCTTGCTTTTTTGATTTTGTAGTCCATCTTGTAAAAAGTGTTTATGATTTCGTTGGTAAAAGTAGCCGCGAACAGGACTACCTTTGTAGTCCAGAAATCAACTATGAGATAGTCCAGAATGATTCCCTTTGAGCACCTCGTCCGCCTGGACCGTTCCAGCCCTGCCCCCATCTACCGGCAAATAGCCGCAGCTCTCGTTAATGAAATCCGAAACGGGGTATTAGGCGCCGGTACCCATCTGCCGGGCAGCCGGGAGCTCGCCAAAATCCTTCAGGTACACCGGAAGACGGTGGTAGCTGCCTATGAGGAACTCGCCGCGCAGGACTGGATCCAGGTCCATCCCAGGAAACACGTCATGGTTTCGCAACGGATCCCGCTCCTGAGCCCGCAAAAATGGAAATCCGGCCTCAGCGCCACTTCGTACCAGAATGATTTGACGCTACCCTTCCGGCATATTGCTCCCATCGGCGCCGAATCCTCAGCAGTACCCGAATTAATGATCGACGATGGCTACCCGGACATCAGGTTATCCCCGATCGATGAACTTCTGAAAAACTACCGATTCTATACGTCCAAACGACATACCATAAAGAACGCCAACATCGGTACCCTCCAGGGAACCGTTCAACTAAGAGCCGAACTGGCGCGTTATCTGTCCGGAACGAGAGGCCTTGCCATCACCCCCGACAACCTCCTGGTTTCTCACGGAGCCCAAATGAGCATTTATCTCTCGGCCAGGCTTCTCCTGGAGCCCGGCTCGTTCATTGTTGCGGGAAAACCAGGGTACCTGATTGCCAACAGGGCATTTACCGAAGCAGGCGCGAAGGTCCTTGAAATCAATGTTGACGATCAGGGCATTGATACCGATGCACTGGAAGAGATCTGCAGGCAGAAAAAGGTAAGCGCGGTTTATGTGATCCCGCACCACCACTACCCGACGACCGTCACATTAAGCGTCGAAAGGAGAATGAAACTATTGGATTTATCCAACCGCTATGCCTTCACCATTATTGAAGATGATTATGACTATGATTACCACTATGCCTCATCTCCCTACCTCCCGCTAGCCAGCGGCAACCATTCCGGGAATGTAATTTACATCGGATCATTCTCCAAAATTCTCGGTCCCACGCTGCGGATGGGATTTATGGTAGCGCCAAAGAACTTTATTGGTCATTGTACCGCCCTTCGAAAAGCGATCGATGCCGGCGGCGACGGCTATATGCAAAATGCGCTGGCGTCGCTGATCAAAAACAGTGAGCTTTCCAGGCATCTTAAACGCGCGAAAAAGGTATACCACCACCGCCGGGACTTTCTCGACAAATTGCTAAAAGAAAAACTGTACCCTTACGGCACTTACACGCTTCCTACGGGCGGTATGGCGATCTGGATCACACTCCGCAGCCAATACCCGGTCGAAAGGCTGCTATCCCTCCCGCATTTACAAATAAAAGGCGTTTACCCGCAGGAAAACGCCTTTCGGTTTGGCTTCGCCTCACTCGATGAAAACGAACTGGAAACATCGGTCTCCCTTTTAAAGCAAGCCCTGGAGACGAATCTGCCTGCTACTCCCCCTGAGAAACCGTTTCAGCCTCTATAAATGCTCCCAACCGCAGGTATCTCTCGTAGAGCTTTTCGTACACGGCTACTTTCTCAGGCTCCGGGAAATATTCGGTGTCAAAGCCGGAAGTCATAGCCTGCTGCGCTTCATCGATAGTAGCATAAACACCCGCCACCACCGCAGCATACATAGCGGCGCCGAGGGCGCAAGCCTGGTCGGAGGCCGCCACCTTAATCGGCACATTGAGCACATTTGCCAGCGTCTGCATGACGAGCGGCGACTTTTTCGCAACTCCGCCAATGCCTATTACCTGGCGTATGGCTACGCCCTCCTGCATAAACCGATCCACAATGCTCCGCGCACCAAACGCCGTCGCTTCTACGAGCGCTTTAAAAACGCGGGGCGCATCGGTACCCAGGTTCAGGCCCGAAACCAGGCCTTTCAGCTCCAGGTTCACATCAGGTGTCCTCCGGCCATTGAACCAGTCTAACGCAACCGGGTCCTCCACCGTAAGCGGGAGCGCCATTGCTTTTTCGGAAAGGTGCGGCAACAGGCGGTCCGAAAGCTTCTGAAGAGTCTCCTCGTCATCGATAAGCTCCGCTACCGGTGTCAGAATCAACTTCTTAAACCACGCATAAACATCGCCAAATGCCGACTGCCCCGCTTCAAAACCGATCATACCGGGAATAATCGAACCGTCTACCTGGCCGCAAATACCCTTTACGAGTTGGCTCCCGACTTCTTCTTTAGGGGCCACCAGCATATCACAAGTCGATGTCCCCATGACGCGGACAAACGAATACGGTTCTATAGCCGAGCCTACCGCGCCGATATGCGCATCTATGGCGCCAATGCCGACTTTTACAGTATCGGGCAGGCCAAGCCGTTGTGACCATTCGCTGGTAAGGGTACCAATCGCAACATCCGACGTATATGTATCTTTATATAGCCTGCTCCGCAAACCGGCCAATAGCGGGTCCAGCGCGACCAGGAACTCCTCGGCCGGCAAACCGCCAAAATCTTCGTGCCACATGGCTTTATGCCCGGCAGAGCAACGGCTTCTCTTCATAGTCAGCGGGTTGGTTTCACCGGTAAGCACGGCCGACATCCAGTCACAATGCTCCACCCAGGAGAAAGCCTTTGCCCGCACCTTTTCATCAACCCGGAGCGTACGGAGTATCTTTGCCCAAAACCATTCCGACGAGTACAGCCCGCCCACATACCTGGTAAAATCTACCTCCCAGGAGTGCGCAAGGTCATTAATTTCCTGCGCCTCGCGGTTGCTGGTATGATCTTTCCAAAGGATAAACATCGCGTTCGGGTTTTCCTCAAATTCGGGGAGCAATGCCAGCGGAACACCGTTTTCATCAACTGCACCGGGTGTTGACCCGGTTGTATCAATGGAAATACCCACAATATTGTTGGCTACACCGGGGCCCACCTGTGCGACGGCGCCTTTTACCGCGGCTTCCAGCCCCTCCAGGTAATCGAGCGGGTGTTGCCTGAACTGCGAGGCCGCGGCATCGCAATAAAGCCCCTTTTTCCACCTGGGATATTCAAAGACATAGCTGCTTAACAATTCGCCCGTTGCGGTATCGGCTACCACTGCCCTGACCGAGTCGGTACCGTAATCGAGGCCTATCACGTATTTGGTATTCATTATAAAAAGGTTTGAGCCGCGGCGGACCGCTGTGAGCTGTGAGTTATGAGCTGTGAGTTATGAGTTTTGTGAGTCGGGGCGGCGAACCGCTGCTGACACGCCGGCACATGGACGGCCTTTTCAAATATACGCCTCATTATGGCTTCAGGGCCATTTGCCAGGGCTAAAAACGGACGGATGTATATAAAAAAAGGTTCTTCCGGATGTCGGCAACTGCCTGACCGGAAGAACCTTCGGGTTTGAGTCCCCTGTTTTTCTATTCAAAGCAGAGTGATGCAGCGCCCAGCAGACCCGCATCATTTGCCAGCGTGGCCCTCTTGACGTTGAGCGTCTTCACATAATAAGGAGTCAGCCAGTTGGACAAACGCTCCTGGACACTCGGCATGATATAGTCAAAAGAGGCAGAAAGACCGCCGCCGATCAGAATGGTAGTAATGTCCAGAATCCGGATCATGGCTACCAGGCCATCGCCGAGCATATACCCCACCTCCCTGAATATTTCTTTCGCCAGCTCATCGCCTTCTGAGGCTGCCGCTACCAGCCCTGTCGTCGAGATACTTCCGTCAGCAGGCAGCAAAGTTTCACCGGTGTAAGCCGCGCGCATTTCCTCTGCAAGTTCCAGCAGCTCCTTTTTCCCGATATTGCGCTCCAGCACCCGCCCGTTACGCGAAGGAATATGCCCGGGTTCCATGGCGTTTCCGCCGCCGCCTTTAAATACTTTTTTATCGATAATGGCAGCCCCGCCGATCCCCGTCCCGAGCGTTATAAAAATATAGTCTTCCGGAACATCCTCTTCACCAAAATAATACTCTCCCAACGCCGCGGCATTGGCATCGTTCTCCAGGTAAAAATCATGGCCCGGGAAACGCTTTTTCAAATCCGGGACAATCTTAATCCCGTTGATTTCGGGGATCGCAGTAATTTCGATAAGCGTGCTGCGGTCCCGCGTGATCAGCCCCGGTACGCCAATTCCAACCTTTTTTACCTCAGGGTATTCCTTCAATTCCAAAGCGATTGCATCTCCCAGGCGTTCGATAAACCTGCCGGATTCTCGCCAGCTGGCGGTGTCGTGACTGTAGAAATTCGAGATTCTGCCATCCTTAACATCTACAATGCCCATTTTTACGTTAGTTCCACCAATGTCGATACCCAGGTATTGTTGCTCCATTATTGATATATTTTCTTAAAAATAAGTACCTCCTTCCTAAATGTTCTTAACAAAGCTGCTAAATTAATAAATCCGGACCAACCCCAACGCTTCCCGTTCAAAACACTTCGTGAAAAGCCTGGCCCCTTCCGGGATTTCAGCTTCTTTATGTAACGGGAGAGGTAGCCAGCGAAACGCCGCACCGTGTCTCCGGGTCCTTCTATAAAAACCAGCTTTTTTAAAAGAAAGACTACCGCGACCAAAATAAGTCTAGCAAGCTCTTAGATATCTCCTAATTGGGGTCTCAGCAACAGCTCCTCCACAACCGTACTGTCTGAAAGCGAGTAGGCGGCCCAGATGGCGGCGGCAACGTCGTCGCTTTTCATAAAACGCTCCGGCGGTAAATCAGTCCCCGCCCAGCTGTCGGTGAGCGTGGCTCCCGGTAAAACGGCGGTTACCCGTACGCGGTACGGCATGAGCTCCTGCCGCAGCACCTTCGTCATACCATACAAAGCATGTTTAGCGATTGCGTACGCGCCTCCATTGGGATATGCCGTGATGCTGGCGATCGAGCACATGTTAAAAATATGCCCGGAACGACGTTCCATCATGTCTTTTACAAACCCCCTGGTCATCCGGTACGCACTTAGCAGGTTGGCTTCCAGGACGTTCTCCAATACGCCCGAAGCTTCCTCGTGGATCCGGCCGGGAATAAAGAGCCCGGTATTGTTGACCAGGACATCCACGGGGCGCCCCATTTTTTTTACGTGCTCCACAAATGCATTCACACCCGCTTCGCCCGAAAGGTCGCCCAGGAAAGTGTAAAGCTTACCTGTGAACTTTTTTGAGGCCGCCTCGGCCTCCAACCGGTCTATATTAAGTTGTTTTCTGGAGCCGGTTATCACGTCGAAACCGTTTTTCAGAAACAAAAGAACAACTGCTCTACCTATGCCACGGGTACCGCTGGTTACTACTGCAAATGGATTCATTTTTCTATTTAGCTCAATTTTTTCCTATTTTTCCCGAATATTACCGATTCTGATTATTACAATGTCCAACTTAGGCAAATTCTTTATCTTTCTCGGCAGCCAGTTTACCCAGCGGGAGAAATTCTCGGTATACTGGTCGCGTTTTCTGGAGGAATGCAGCAGCATCGGCGTCAAGTCCGTTTTTATTGTAGCAATTGTTTCTACGTTCATCGGAGCGGTATCCTGCATTCAGACGGCCTACAACCTGGTCAGCCCCCTTATTCCGGTCTCTACAGTCGCACTGATTGTGCGCGACATGCAGATTCTTGAGCTGGCCCCCACGATTACCTGTATTGTGCTTGCGGGGAAAGTAGGATCTCACATTGCCGGGGAGTTGGGTACCATGCGGATCACCGAACAGGTCGAAGCACTTGAGGTGATGGGTATAAATTCGGCGTCCTACCTGGTATTGCCGAAAATACTGGCTGCGATGGTGACTTTCCCCATGCTGGTTGTTCTGGCGGCCTTCCTTGGTATCTGGGGCGGTTACATGGCCGGCACCGTTACCGGCGTTATTTCGGAGAGAGACTATATCTACGGGATCCGCGACAGCTTTGTGCCTTACAACATCTTTTTTATGTGCGTCAAACCCTTCGTCTTCGGGTTTCTGATCGCCGCGATTTCTTCATTTAAAGGATACTACACCAGCGGCGGCGCACTGGAAGTAGGTCAATCCAGCACTCAGGCAGTAACCAGCAGCTGTATCGCCGTACTGATAGCCGACTACCTGCTGGCCCAACTGCTGCTCTGACGGGGCAGGAGGTTTCGGGGGTAAGGTCTGAGGTTTTAACATCGGCCCCGCTCCTCATCCTCATTGCTCAAACCTATCAAAACCATGATTGAAATTAAGAATATAAAAAAGTCGTTCAACGGCAAGGATGTGCTCCTGGGGATCGATGGCGTGTTCAAAAAAGGGGAAACCAATCTGATCATCGGGGGTAGTGGTACCGGGAAAAGTGTGCTGTTAAAGTGCATCATCGGGCTCATCAAGCCTGACGATGGGCGTGTCTTATACGACGGACGCGATTTCTACAGCGGTGATAAAGACGCCATGCAGTCCATTCGCAGGGAAATGGGCGTGCTTTTTCAAGGCGGCGCACTGTTTGACTCCCAGACTGTTGCCGAAAATGTTCGTTTTCCCCTTAATATGCTTACCGACCTGTCGGCATCGGAAAAGAATGACCGCGTCAATTTTTGCCTGGAACGGGTAGGATTGGAACAGGCGGCCAACCGGATGCCTTCTGAAATAAGCGGCGGGATGAAAAAGCGGGTGGGTATAGCCCGTGCGATTGTCATGAACCCCAAGTATCTTTTTTGTGACGAGCCCAACTCAGGACTCGACCCGCTGACGGCCGTCAAAATTGACGAACTCATTAAGGAAATCACGGAAGAGTACCAGATTACGACCATCGTCATTACCCACGACATGAACTCGGTGATGGAAATCGGGCAAAATATTATTTTCCTGTACCAGGGCCGCAAACTCTGGGAAGGCAACGACGCCACCATTACCCAAAGCGAGGTCCCGGAACTGAATGAATTTCTTTTCTCTAACAAACTTCTGAGGGATCTCAGGAAATCGGGTTAGAGGTGTGAGGGATGAGCTGTGAGGTTTGAGGTTGAGATATGAGGTTGCAGCGCTCCCTCACACCTTACACCTCACACCTCATCCCTCATCCCTCCTCCGGAACTCTTTCCGTTCTACAAGAAAAATCGATAGACAGGCCAGCAGGAGAGCGGCCGAGTGAACCAGGAAGGAGATGGTCAGGTCTTCCATTCTCCATTGCGAGAATAACAGGATTACCCCTAAACCGCCGCCGAGATACCCCGCTGCCGAGGCAAGGTCATAAGGGATGGGGTAATATTTCTGACCAAAATAATAACACAAAACCATCATGGTGAAACCTGATCCCGCGAACGCCACGGCGCAACCCAGGTACCCCCAAAGCGGTACCAGCCAGTAATTGAGCAGTATCACCACCACAGCGCCGGCAATCGAGAGGTAGGTACCGTAGGCCGTTTTATCGGTCAATTTAAACCAGGCGGCGAGGTTATAGTAAATACCCAGGAAGAGAAACCCCGCCAGCAGCCAGGGAGCCACGTAAACGCCTTCATGATAGATACTTCTCCGCAGAAAGAAATGCGACAGCACGTCCAGGTTAATCGAGATCGCTACCCACATCAGCGAGCACGCAATAATGAACCATTTCATGATCCTGGCGAAAACGGGCGGCGCATTTTTGTCCACTCCCCTGCTAAAAAAGAAGGGCTCGGCAGCATATTTGAATGCCTGGATGGCCAGGTTCATAAAAATTGATAATTTGAAACATTGCCCGTAAATACCGATCGCCTCTTCCGTCGTCCGGCCGGGGTAAAATCCGTCCGGCAGGAGTTCTCTCAGAAAAACCCGGTCGAACATCAGGTTAATGATGGCGCCGAGGTTCATCACCAGGATCGGGAAAGCATAGACCCACACGGGCCGGAACAGTTGCCAGCTGAAGATAAAGCGGAAACCTGAAAACTCCTTGCTGAGCAAAGGAATCACCACGAGGCTTGAAATGAGATTAGCGAGAATGATGTAATCGGAGGCGTTGAGCGGGTTATACAATTCGCTGATCAGGGGCCCGAGCGAAGCCAGGTATTTTCCTTCATAAATATCCCTGAAAACAACCAGGAACAGGAGGTTTAACCCGACGAGAAGCAGGATGCTCCCAAATTTAATCGCTACAAATTTCCTGGCCTTTTCCTCCAGTCTCAACCGGGCAAAAGGAATGGAGGTGATGGAATCGGCTGCGAGAATCAGGGCAAACCACCTCACCAGCTTTGCGTCGTCGGGGTAGCCGATAGCAGCTGCTGCCCCGGAAGCTCCTGCGAGCAGAACCCCGGAAAATACAACAGATACCAATATTACCGCGCTTAATATCAGGTTATAGTACCGGGCGCGGTCGCTCTGGTCCCGGGCAAACCGGAAAAAAGCAGTTTCCATCCCGAAAGAATAAAGCACCAGCGCGATACCCGTAAACGCATAGAGCTGCACCTGGACCGCCAGTTCGGCTGGGGCAAAAAGTTCTGTATGGAGCATCACCAACAAATAGTTGATCATTCTCCCGAGCATGGTACTTACACCATAAAGCGCCGTATCACTGGCCAGTTTTTTTAGCATGACATGACGAAGGTATCCGCGACCTAAAAAAATACGCGGGCAAAAGTATCACAAAAACACCTGTGGAACCAACGCTTCCAAACTATAAGTTTATTTTTGTTGTTTTAATCCCGAAGGCATTACGTAATGCCCCGGATGGCAGAAATATCCGGGGTATCATTCATATACTGACTTATCATAATACTGGTTGATATGAGCACATTTGCAGACATCGTAAACAGCGACAAACCTGTTCTCGTAGATTTTTTTGCGACCTGGTGCGGGCCGTGTAAAACCATGTCCCCCATGCTGGAGCAACTGAAAAAAGAGGTAGGCGAAAAGAGTAAAATCGTCAAAATTGATGTCGATAAGAACACATCACTCGCCACCAGGTTTCAAATACAAAGCGTGCCCACCCTGATGCTTTTCAAAAACGGAAAGCCTGTTTGGCGGCAGTCCGGGATTGTCCCGATCAACCAGCTGAAACAGGTGATTGAAAAGCATTCATGAAGGGGATTGGAGGTCGGAAATCGGAGGTCGGAAATCGGCCCGGCCGCGTCAGATAATCGTTTGCGGAAGCAGGGTAAACCGATTTCCGATTTCCGATTTCTGATTTCCGCTTTCCGCTTTCCGCCCCCATCCCACCTGTCCAATATGACGCTAAAAGAAAAATCGGTAGACGCCGTCGTCAACGTTTACGGCAAACCCTACCAAACCGCAGTGACCCTGTTGTCGCTGCTGGAACATTCCGGCAAATGGATTGACAAGATCTATTTCGTTGAAGAGCGGAAACAGCCCAACGGAGCAGATTTTCAGTTCATCCTCGACCTTTTGGGTGACCGGATTGTTTACTATAAGCCCAAAGTCTGGCTATGGGTCAATAAAATGAAAGCCCGCCGGCTACTCATGAAAACCAGCTATTTCAGGAATGCCGTCCGCTACCAGTACGGCTGGGAGCGGTCTGACAAGGAGTTTCTGCTGATTCTTCACAACGACGTGCTGTTTACAGGGGATCTCGTAGGCCAGTACCTGCATAATATTGGAGAAAGTACCGGTATCGGTCGGATCGGACAATGCTGGAACTGCCCGGCATTTGCAGGAAATCTTTGCACGCCCGAAACCTACACGGCTTATCGACCGGATTATAACGAAATAATGGAAATAGCAGGTCGCCACGCCGCTATCAGGAAAGATAAATACAAAACCGTAGTAGACAAGACACACCCCTGGCCGCTTCCGGAATGCCGGTTGAATGAATATGTGGCGATGGTCAGCCTGAAAAAAGCCCGGCCTGATACCGCGCCTCTCGGTACTGCACAGCCATTCGGTTCCTATAATATTGTCGACCTGGGGATCGAATGGTTTCATGCCATGAACAATCTCGGGCATCGGTTCAGTCATTTTGACTATGACCCCTATGCCATTCACAGCTGGATAAGCCTAAAAAACGCCGGGCACGACGCACTCTTCAACCAGGACCTGTACCTATACGAAGAGAATATCGCGAAAGATTATCTCAGGAAAGAGTTCGACCTGTCTGTTTAACCGACGACAGACGGAGGCGACAACCATAGGACGCCAGACGGAGGGCATCGGCCGGATGGTCATCCTGAATGGAACGCAGTGGAACTGAAGGATCTCCTGTTGCAAGAAAAACTCCCTCTGAAAGGGATTGGATACGGGGAGGGGGAGATCCCTCCGCTGCGGTCGGGATGACCCTCCGGTTGGAGCGGAGCCATCCATCGTGTTGTCAATGGTAGCGCATCTGCCGGATGGTCATCCTGAAGCGGAGCGCAGCGGAGTCGAAGGATCTCCTGTTGCAAGAAAAAAGCCCGTTGAAATGGATTTGGTACGGGGACCGGGAGATCCCTCGGCTGCGCTCGGGATGACCCTCCGGGTGGTGCGGCTCCAAACCTGTTGTTGTCAATGCTAGCGCATCTGCCGGATGGTCATCCTGAATGGAACGCAGTGGAACTGAAGGATCTGCTGTTGGTACTAAAAAGCCCGTTGAAATGGATTTGGTGCAGGGAGCGGGAGATCCCTCCACTGCGGTCGGGATGACCCTCCGGTCGGAGCGGCGCCAAACCTGTTGTTGTCAATGGTAGCGCATCTGCCGGATGGTCATCCTGAAGCGGAGCGCAGCGGAGTCGAAGGATCTCCTGTTGCAAGAAAAAAGCCCGTTGAAATGGGTTTGGTACAGGGACCGGGAGATCCCTCCACTGCGGTCGGGATGACCGTCCGGTAGGAGTGCCACCCGGAGATGACCCGCCTGAGAAATCCCCCGCTTTCCTACGTTCCGTCCGGAATAACGGCCCTGTTAACTAACTTCCGCTCCGGCTTTTTCCAGCGCCTTTTTGGTGGCTTTGATGCCGTCATATTCCGACAGCTTGTCGCCTTCATATTCTATCCCGACAATCCCTCTGAAACCGCTGTCCTTAACAATGGTCAATATTTTATTGTAGTCCGTTTCCACCACATTTCCCTGGTCGTCGAAACTATGGGCTTTGGCGCTCACTCCCTTGGCAAACGGCATCAGTTCCTGCGTCCCCTTGTAGCGGTCGTATTCTTTGAGGCACACATTATGGTCATCCGGTTTTCTTTCAATACAGAAGTTACCGAAATCGGGGAGTGTCCCTACGTTTGGCAGCCCTACCTGCTTCATCACGTTGGATAGCCAGGCGCCATCGGAAGAATATCCCCCGTGATTTTCCACAATCACATTGATCCCCGATTTCGAAGCAAACTCCCCGAGCTTACCAAGACCGTCTATCGCCGCTGCCGATACATCCTCCGCGGAACCCTCACCGTAAGCATTGACGCGAATCGTTACACATTCCAGGTGCTTGGCGGCATTTACCCATTTAAAGTGATTTTCCACTGCCTTGTTGCGCGCGGCGGCGTCCGTATCGCCAAGCCCGCCCTCACCATCGATCATGATGAGGTGATTTCTGACGCCGTTGTCCTTGGACCTTTGCAAAAGGTCATTCAGATAGGTCGCATCTTCTGCCTTGTCTTTAAAAAACTGGTTAACATATTCGATAATGTTGATCCCGAATTCATTTTTAGCGGTAGCTGCAAAATCAAGATTCGTCAATTTCCCTTCCCTTAAAGTCCGGTGAAGCGACCACTCGGCCAATGCAATCTCGAAAAAAAGCTTTTTCGAAGTACCCTGGCACGCAAGGCCCGGAATCATACCAGCGCCCAATGCTGCGAAACCAGCCTTTTTCAGAAAATCCCGACGTGATGAATACATATTAGATGTTTTAAAGGTTGAACACCGCATTAACGCAGCATAATATTGGTAAAAGTAAAGTAGCTGTTAAAAATATCCTTATCCCGGCCCAAAATAGCACGGTTTAGTCAATTCTGCTTGGGGAGCAGCATTATATTGCACTATTTTGCGTCAAAAAACACCATTCGGATCAAAAGCACTATGTCCAACGGAAACAACTGGAAGACCCTGCGGGAAAAGACCGTCTATGAAAACGCCTGGTTGTCGCTTGAGCACCACGACGTGATTACGCCCACGGGAAGCGAGGGAATCTACGGTGTGGTAAAGTTCAAAAATAAAGCGATAGGCATCGTACCGGTCGACAAAGAAGACAACATTTACCTGGTAGGGCAATTCAGGTATCCGCTCAACGCCTATAGCTGGGAAATTCCCGAAGGAGGCGGCCCCTTGAACGAAGCGCCCCTCGAAACTGCAAAAAGAGAATTGAAGGAAGAAACGGGGCTGGTCGCCGGAACCTGGCAGGAGCTGGGCAGAATCCATACTTCCAACTCGGCCACTGATGAGGAGGGTTTTCTTTTCCTGGCGGGTGACCTCCAGCAATTTGAACAGGAAACTGAAGAAACGGAAGAAATAGAAGTTCGGAAAATTCATATTTCCGAGGCTGTACAAATGGTTATGCGTTCGGAAATTACCGATTCGCTGTCCGTGTGCGGCATCCTGATGGTAGCGCGGCTGAAAGGTTATTAGAGCATGATAGCAGCTGCACTTTTCGGTATATTGACCGGTATCCTGTTGTGCTCCACATTCGGGACCGTCTTTTTTTCACTGGTCCAAACCAGTGTAGACAATGGATTCAGAGATGCATTGAAAATAGTGGTCGGCGTCATTATTTGCGACATCATATTTGTCTTTTTCGCCATTTACGGCACTGCCAGCCTGCCCAACATCCCGCATTTTGAAAAATGGCTTGGCGGAACCGGGATTGTTTTCCTGGCCGCGCTCGGATCCATCAACATCCTGAAAGGCCAGCCCAAGCTGGTGTATCCAACGACGCGGGTCGGAAATTTTGTTTACTATTTCACCACAGGATTTCTGCTGAACGGTCTCAACCCGGTAAATTTCATCAGTTGGGTTACACTGGCCACCTATGTCCGCTCATCATTGCATTACGACCACAACCAGGTCCTGATTTTCTTCGCAGCCAGTCTCCTGGGCGTATTCGTCACCGAAAGCCTGATTGCCTACTTTGCGAAACGATTCCAGCGGCTTTTTACCCCCCGTCGTATCCTCATTTTCAACCGGGTAACAGGAGCGGTCTTCCTGGCAATTGCCGGCCAGCTGCTCTACAGCGTATTCCTGAAAGGATGATTATCGCCGGGAGCTCCTCTGGTTTAAAACCGGGCGCGCTTGTCAGGCTTTCTCTAAAACTAACTATATTTGGCACTCAAAACACCTAAAATCGGTTATGTCTTGGTTTGTTAGAAAGGAAAAGGGGATCAATACTCCGACGGAGATGAAAAGGGAGGTACCCGACGGGCTCTGGTACAAATGCCCGGAATGTAAAAAAGTAACTCCTGCCAGAGAGCACAAACTAAACGCCTATACCTGTCCGTACTGCAATTACCATGACAAAATAGGGTCGGAAATTTATTTCGAGATCCTTTTCGATGAGGGTGAGTTCAAGGAACTCAATCCTGATATGCGTTCTGCAGACCCGTTGGGCTTTGTTGATACCAAGGCCTACCCGGACAGAATCAACGCCACAATTCAAAAAACCGGTCTTAAAGACGCGGTTCGCACCGCTACCGGCAAAGTAAACGGGCGCGAAATGGTAATTGCCTGTATGGATTTCGGCTTTATCGGGGGCTCCATGGGCTCTGTTGTGGGGGAAAAAATCGCGCGTGCAATCGATCACAGCATCAAGAAAAAACTTCCTTTCCTGATGATCTCACGTTCAGGCGGTGCACGCATGATGGAAGCCGGCCTTTCTTTGATGCAAATGGCCAAAACATCCGCAAAACTCGCCCTGCTATCGGAAGCCGGGGTTCCTTATATCTCACTATTGACCGACCCGACTACAGGGGGGGTAACCGCTTCCTACGCCATGCTCGGCGATTTCAATATTTCCGAACCAGGGGCGCTGATCGGTTTTGCCGGCCCCAGAGTAATCCGTGAAACCATCGGGAAGGACCTTCCCAAAGGATTCCAGAAAGCGGAATTCGTCCTTGAACACGGGTTCCTCGATTTTATCGTCGATCGCAAGGAACTGAAAAGCAAAATTACTTCGCTGCTCGACATGATCCAGTAGCGGGGAGCCGCAACCCGCCCGTTAATGAATTGATCTATGCCGGAGAAAATCGCCAGGAACTTTAATATCGCCAACCGGCGTGCCGGCTTCGAATATTTTTTTCTTGAAAAATACGAGGCCGGAATGGTCCTTACCGGCACGGAAATAAAATCAATCCGTGAAGGAAAGGTAAACCTGCAGGATGCCTATTGCCTTCTCCTGGACGGTGAACTTTACATTCGCAACCTCCATATTTCACCTTATACGGAAGGTACCCACTACAACCACGAACCGCTCAGGGACCGCAAACTGCTGCTCACTAAAAGAGAATTAAAAAAGCTCGACTCGAAACTGAAGGACCAGGGACTGACCATCATCCCCATCAGGATCTTCAGCAGCGAAAAGGGGCTGGCCAAAATAGAAATCGCGCTCGCCAAAGGGAAAAAGCTCTATGACAAGCGCGATACGATAAAGGAACGCGACGTCAAACGCGAGACTGACCGGAACAATTTCTAGCCCTGGCATCCATCCGACATCTGTTAAGTGTTCTTTAATTTCAATTCCGACTGTTGTCGGGTTGGGAAAAAAAATCTTAACTTTAGGAAACTAACTCCTTGATGTTGTATGAGTTCGAAAGTGTTAGTACTAAATCAGGATTACAGTGCCTTTAATATTTGCTCCGTACCGAAGGCTTTTTTGTTGGTTTACCTGAACAAGGCCGAGCTGGTAACACAGGCCGAAGATCAGTTCCTGCGCTCAATCTCCCAATGCTATTTCTATCCTGTCGTCATCAGGCTGCACAAGTATGTACACCGCCCCTATAAAGGAGTGGTTATGACGCGACAGAACATTTTCAAACGTGACAGGAGTACGTGCCAGTACTGCGGAGCGAAAGACCACCTGACCCTGGATCACGTCATCCCGAAATCAAAAGGCGGTAAAAGTAACTGGGACAACCTGGTTACCGCATGCCAGCGATGCAATGCGCAAAAAGGCGATCTCTCTCCCGAAGAGTCGGGAATGTCGCTTAAACAATCGCCTTTCAAACCCACCTTCCTGATGTTTATCAGGGACTTTTCCGGGAGCTCCAATGAGAACTGGCTGCCCTACCTGGGGGCCAGGTAAGACCACGGGATGGTTATAATTAATCAAAAATTGGTGCATGAATTTGGATAAAATCAGTTAGTTTGTCGTCTTGTATAAAAAAGACCCATATCTGTCCCAAACAGGGACGTCTTCTAACAGATTTACATTTTACCAAACATGACCAATTCTTCCAAGGCAGGAAATTACCGCTGGTTTGTCTGCGGATTGCTGTTCTTCGCCACCACAATCAATTACATTGACCGCCAGATTATTGGTTTTTTAAAGCCTACCCTCGAGGTGGAATTTAACTGGACGGAATCGGACTACGCCCGGATTGTGATGATTTTTTCCGCCTGTTATGCGCTGGGGTTCCTGGTTTTCGGCAATTTCATCGACCGCCTCGGCTCCAAGATCGGCTATGCGGTTTCGGTAGTCGTCTGGAGCATCGCTGCCATGCTTCACGCTGCTGCAAAAACCACATTTGGGTTCGCTGCTTTCCGGGGGTTGCTGGGGATCAGTGAGGCCGGTAACTTCCCCGCTGCCGTCAAGGTAATTGCCGAATGGTTCCCGCAGAAAGAACGTGGATTGGCCACGGGTATCTTCAACTCCGGCACCAGCATCGGGCCGATTATCGCCCCTATTTTGATTCCGTGGCTTCTGGGCGCGTTCGGCTGGAAAGAAGCCTTCGTCATTACCGGTGCGCTGGGCTTCATCTGGCTGGTACTTTGGTGGATTTACTACGAAGTTCCTGCAAAACAAAAGAGGCTTTCCCAGGCAGAATACGACCTTATCCATGCCGGCCAGCCACCGGTAGAAACCCAGGGCGCCGCTGAAAAGAAAATTAAATGGAGCCAATTGCTCGGGCTTCGCCAAACCTGGGTCTTTATCGTAGGAAAGCTGCTTACTGACCCCATCTGGTGGTTCTTCCTTTTCTGGCTCCCCTCCTATTTTGCCTCCACTTTTGATCTCGATCTTAAAAAGCCCAGCATGCACCTTGCCGTGGTGTATTCTCTTACCACATTCGGCAGCATCGCCGGCGGATACCTTTCATCATCGCTTATCAAGCGGGGGTGGCCTGCACTCAAAGCCCGGAAAACCGTGCTGTTCATCGTGGCCGTAGTGGTACTTTCTATCCTGCTCATACGATTCGCAACCGACATCTGGACCGTTGTTATTCTTATTAGTATCGCCGCCGCCGCCCACCAGGCATGGAGCACCAATATCCTGACAGTAGTTTCGGACATCATCCCCAAAAATTCCGTCAGCTCCGTAGTAGGAATAGGCGGAATGGCGGGTTCGCTCGGTTCCACTATTTTTCCGCTGCTGGTCGGCTCACTCCTGGACCACTACAAGGCCATCGGCAATATCGGAGCGGGGTACAACATCCTGTTTACCATCTGCGGGCTCGCCTATTTTGTTGCCTGGGGAATCATCCAGCTACTTACTTCAAAAATGAAGCCGGTCGAGGAAGTATTGAAAGAGAAATAATTGATAGAAAACAACCAATCGGGAGTTGGCTCTCCCATATTCTGTGAAACCAGTGAGCTGAATGAATGATCGACCTAACCGGAGACGGATACGGAGTCTCTTTCTTTTGATCCCGGTACTTTTTACTACCACCCTATATTATTGTAAAACTGCTCAAAAAGGGCCGTCCGGGCAAACGGCGGGAAAAGATGGCGAAGGCTATAAAAGGCCCGACATCCCTTGGATGAAAGACTTCCTTAAATCCCCGGTTGTTGCGGCCGGCCAGTCGCTGAAAGAATTTACGCTGGAGGAAGGGTTTGAAATCTCGCTGGTGGCATCCGAGCCAATGGTTCAGACGCCGGTAGCAATGCTTTTTGATGCACGCGGCAGAATGTGGATTGCGGAAATGACCGGGTATATGCCGGATGTCTCCGGTACAGGGGAGGACCGCCCCAACGGAAGGATCGTCATCCTGGAGGACACCGATTCCGACGGCCGTCCTGACCGCCGGAAAATATTTCTTGATTCGCTGGTCCTGCCCAGGTCCCTTTGTTTTGTAGACAATGGTCTCCTGGTTGCAGAACCTCCCAACCTGTGGTTCTACCCGATAGAAAACGATCGCCCGGGAAAACGAACACTGGTGGATTCGGTGTATGCCGTTGGCGGAAATGTTGAGCATCAGCCAAACGGGTTGCTACGAACTGTAGACAACTGGATTTACAACGCTAAGTCGGCCAAACGATACCGGCGATACGGTGACGGCTGGAAGATAGAAAACACGCATTTCCGCGGGCAATGGGGGATTTCGCAAGACAACCAGGGCAGGCTTTACTACAACCACAATTCTGCTAACGTGCTCGGGGACAATTTTCTTCCGGGATTCGGGCACTGGAACGCGAACCAAAAGCGCCTGGCCGGCTACAACAACCCGATCGTGGCCAACAACCGGGTTTACCCTATACGGCCCACTCCCGGTGTAAACCGCGGCTATATGCCCGGTATTCTCGATGACAGCCTGCGTCTTGTAAATTTTACCGCCGCCTGCGGGCCGCTGGTCTATCGCGGTGATCTCTTTGATCCGGCCTACCGGACAAGTGTATTCGTTCCGGAGCCTTCCGCGAATCTCATCAAAAGGAATATCATTGACGAACAGGGGTTTCGGACACCGGGCAGGCAGGCGTATACCGGCCGCGAATTTCTGGCCAGTACCGACGAACGCTTCAGGCCGGTAGCCCTTTGCGACGCGCCGGATGGCGCGATGTATGTATTGGATATGGCACGCGGCATTATTCAACACAAAACCTATGTTACCCCCTACCTGCGCGGAGAAATCCAGGAACGATCACTCACAAATCCGTTGAATAACGGCCGTATTTACAAAATTACGCCCAAAGGCGCCGTTTCGCGCCCGCTTGCGGTCAACGCCGACACAGATGCGGAACTCGTAGCCCTGCTCGGCCATGCGAACGGCTGGATCAGGGACCATGCGCAACAAACGCTTGTTGATCAAAAAAGATTGGGCTCCGTACCGGCACTGAAAAAAGTAGCGGCAAGCAGTAAAAATGAAATCGAAATTATTCATTGCCTGTGGACCCTTGAAGGTTTAGGGAAAATTTCAACAGAAGAAGTGTTACCGCTGTATGACAGCCGGTCTTACCGGATGCGGGCTATGGCTTTCGGCCTGACAGCTTCTGTCCTTGATAAAAATAATTTCAGAACATTCGAAAAAATCTGGAGCAAATTACTGGCGGAGAATCAGACTGACGTATTTCCTTACCTCGCTTTCAGTATGCACGCCCTCTCGGGCTATGACCCGGTATTTGCTGCCGATATGCTTAAAAAACTGGCAGAGAAACAGCCTGATGATGCTTTTACGGCCGGCGCAGTCATCAGCAACCTCGAGGGAAAGGAAGAAAAATTTTTACAGGCATTGCAGGTAAGTGATACCGCGAGCATCATTGTCAGGCAGCTCAACGCAGCCATACAGAACGGGATAAGCCGGGCAGCCAGTCAAAGCAAAGCCATGCTTGCCAGTCAATACCCCCTTGGCGCCGAGTTTTATAACACGATTTGTCAGACCTGTCACGGTGCGGACGGCAACGGTATACCGAGCCTCGCACCGCCACTCAACCAGTCTGAATGGGTGAACGGCCGCAAGGACATCCTTACGGGCATCGTCCTGTTTGGTTTGACGGGCCCCGTGACAGTCAACAAACGGTTGTATCAGGCGCCTGAAATCAGCGGCGATATGCCCGGCATTGGTTATGATCCGGCTATTTCCAACGAACAGATCGCCCAAATGCTGAGTTACATAAGAAAATCCTGGCAAAACAACGCTGAACCTGTCTCGGCCGGAGAGGTAGAAGCTTTAAGAAAAAAATTCTCCGGTCGGGAAAAAGCTTTCACTACCAGCGAACTCGAACAAGCTTTTTAGCACGCATTCTGCCCGAAAAACAGATCCGGCAGAATGCTTTGCCTACATACATTCTACCGCGTCGAATAACCGCTTACTAAGAAATATACGCATTAAATAAAGATACCTATAAACAATCCTTTCAAGGATTTGCTATTTATTATAGATATTTTCTATATTTGACTCGACATATGTCTACATTTTTTTTGTAGATATTTGTCAACTTTCAACGTTCAATGTTATTAAAATATTTTCATAAGAATTCTTCGACATACCTTCATACCGAATTCCATTTCTATCAATAATAAAAACACTCAAACATGAAAAGCACAGCACCTATCCTTGAAAGACAGCTTTTACGCCCCTTGAATCTTCGGCGGGCCACGTAGGCTGCCGTAAAGTTCGAGGTATGATTACCTGATCAGATTTCTGAATAATTACAACATTAGTTTAAAACGATTGATTTTACCAGCTCTATCGATATCGAACCGGTAGCCGTAGAAAGCACTGAAACGGGTCAATATATTCTCGCCGTAGCAACGGGGAAACCCTATATATTACTCCGTTAACAGCCTCGCTTTTGTTACCCGGTCCTCCGGGTCGCGTTTTGAAGTTTTCACATTCTAATGACGTACAGTACGTACGTTATTGGGATTTTATTACCCATAACCACTTGAAACATCACAAATTCTCTATTGTTTGACTAAACAACTATTACGCTATGATCAACCATTTCCGAACAACGCGTCGGGCGAAAGATTTGATAAAATCCGCTTCGCTCGCAAATTATGTACTGTTATTCACACTGCTGCTATCAGTATTGAACGGTTTCGCGCAACAGAGCGCTCTGAATTGTAACACCGTTACCAATTGGACGGCGCCGACCTTCCCTACTTCCGCTACCTTTAGCCAGACGTCGGGGCACACCGGGACAGGATTGACGAACGCCGGCAATATCACCGACAATGATGCGTCTACCGGAGCCACACTGACGTTGGTATCGAGGAGATACAGCTCCGGTCTGAACGTATGCGGCCTGACCACAGATGCTGTCGTGCAGGTGGACATAAAGGATGCGGCAAACGACTACAACCGCGGAAACTATATCGGCGTCATCACTTCAAAAAACCCTTTGACGACTTTCGATTCATTTTCTCTGACGCTGCTGGATGCTTCAGGCAACCCGGTTGGATCGGCGCTTACCCCTATTGTAACCGATCTCGGCGGCGGTAATTACCAGGTCGGTGTTGTTACTCCTTCTCAAGCCGGTACGTTTCGTGGTATCAGGATTTCGGCTACTCTGAATGCTCCGAATGGACTGGCCTGTACTACGGGACTGGGAAGTGCCACAAACTCAGCCAACTTAGACATCCGTAGCGTTGCGCAGGTAAACTACTGTGCAAGCGACGACCTGGCCTGTAACACCAAAACAAGTCCTTATTTCCCGGCTTATAATGTAAGTGCTGGCAGCGGCCAAAGCGGTTTGCTTCCTAACCTTTTGACCTTTCTGGGGCTTCAGGGCATTAATAACCCGGGCAACCTGGTAACTGCCTCTACCACAGACTACGCTTCTTTCAGTTCACTTGCAGGCATCGACCTGGGGGCTCTTGAGGCACTTGGATTGTCTCTCTCCGGCGAACGATACGTTGCCGTCACTGATCAAATTACCAGCTATCCAGCCGGAACATTTGCCGGATTTGTCATTGAAAACAACAACCTCCTTTCTCTTTCTCTGTTGGGCAATTACCGGGTTGAATTATGGGATGGGGCCAACAAGGTGCAACAAGTTTCCGGATCAAGCCTGATGCTTTCAGGCGGGTTGCTTAGCGGAACCGGCCGCAAAACACTGGGCATTGTAGCCAATCAACCCTTCAATCAGGTTCGGCTCGTGGAAATCCCCTCCGCACTCGGCGTATCGGTAGCTGCGGAGACCCGAATTTACAACGCTGTTTTCCGGAAATTCTGTGAAGCTGACCCACTCGCCTGCAATACACCGGTAACGATAAGCGACTCCAACTACCCTGTTATGTTGAGCACTGCCAACACGGGCATAAGCGGAACCATCGGCGTTAACAACAACATTCTCGATGTGGACAACGTGCTGAACGCTGGCGCAACCCAGCCGGCTCAAATCGTTCTGCCCGTCGGTGTTGCTTCAACCGGTACTATTGCTATCAAAAAACAACTCTCAGACTTCCCTGCAGGTGCTTTCATCGGCTTCGATGTGTCGCGTCCGGTCCTGGCAGGCGTCGGTCTCCTCCAGGGATTCAAAATCAAAACCTTTAAAGGCGGCGTCGCCACCACTGACGAAGTGAGTGCAAATGCGCTTATTTCCGTCAATACCTCTATTCTTTCCGGGGTAGCACGGCAAACCATCGGGTTTATACCGACCCAGGCCTTCGATGAAATTCAGCTTATTGTGGAGCAGACAGGGGTTACTTTGGGAACCACCAGCGTTTATTCGCTCGCCATCCAGAAATTCTGTGCATCTACAGACCCGCTGGCTTGTAACAATCCTACCATGGCTTCTATTCCGGCCAACCCGGTTTACGTCAACGCCGCTAAAACCGGTGTCGACGCGTTGGTTTGTGCAGGTTGCAGTATCAATGACAGCCAGAATGTCATCGATGGCAGTGCTTCTACCTATGCCTCCGTTATACTTGCTGCCGGTGTAGCGGTTGACGCAACCCTGTCAGTAGCCAATGCAATTGAGACCTACCCTGCCAAGTCTTTCGTAGGTTTTGAAATCGGTACCGCCACCCTGCTTTCTGCAGACGTACTTTCTGCCATAGAAATCAAGCTGTACAACGACGGCTCGGCTACGCCGGTTCAAACCATTTCCTCTGCAGGTATGCTCCTGAGCGCTACAACCAGCCTCCTCGACAACGGGTTAAACCGGCAGTTGCTCGGCGTGGTATCCGACGTAGCCTTCGACGAAGCGCAGATTGTTTTCAAACAACCGGTTGCACTCGATTTGGGCACCATCAGGATTTACGGAGTAAAAGTAACCGGCAGCTGTCCTTCTCCGACTATCTCCTGCAACAGTAGCTATTATCTTAACCAAACTGCATTCCCGGTTTACATCAACCCGGCACGCACCGGGGCAAGCGGCATCGCAAGCGTCAGCCTGGGCGGAGTAAAAGATACCTGGAATGTCGTTTCTGCCTCCACCACCGACTACGCCCTGCTGACTGTTAACGGAAATGCCGATGTGCTCGCGCAGGCTTCTATTTCAGTAGTGGATGCACTCAACACCTATCCTTCCGGAACTGCGGCCGGCTTTACCATCGAAGTAGATCCTTCCCTGGTGAATGTCGATCTGCTGTCATCGCTCACAGTTGAAACCTATCTCAACGGTGCACCGGCCGGAAGCAGCGCTACCCTGGGCAACCTGATTGACCTGGAACTGCTTGGCCTCCCGATTTTCGGCACCGGCGCAGGATTCCTTAACGTGGGTTTCGTAGCAAGTCAGCCTTTTAACGAAATCAGGATTGTTGCCAACAGACCGGTATCTGCAAGCGTAATCAACGAAATCAAAGTATATGGCGCATTTGTCGATACCCGCACCTCAACCAGCGGAGGTAGCCTTGCTTGTCTCACTCCCAACCCGGACGTCAACGTGGCCTATATCAACAAATCGGTTCCGGGCAATGTCCGTACCAATGATGTAATCGGCTCCGGCCTGGTCGTAGCTTACGGTACTGCAGTAGCTGATCCGTCTAACCCTAACACCACAGCTCCTGCTATGGTATCTGACGGAACCTATACGTTCATGACAGTCAAAGAAGGGGTATACGTTTTTGAAGTCCCGGTATGCCCGGCTGGTCAGACAACAGACTGTCCTATCGGAACGCTTACAATTACTGTGCTTGACCCGGCCAAATCCAACAACCCGCCTGTAGCCAATGCCGACCTGGTCACTGTAACAGGAAAACAGTTTGCGCCGGTTCCCGCCAAAGCCATAGACGTTAAGGCCAACGATAAGCCCGGCAATAAAAACGGCGTGCTGGCCAATCTGTCTGTCAAGACCAACCCGGCCCACGGAACTGCCGTGATCGCGAGCGACAAGGTAGAATATACGCCCAATCCGGGATTTTACGGCACGGATGTCTTTACTTATGAAATATGTGAAACCCCGTCTGCGCTATGCCGCGAAGCCCAGGTCGTTGTAAACATTCTTCCTCCGGGCGCTTCTTCCGTAATTGCTACCGACGACTACGACAAGACTACGCCGGCCACACCGCTTACTGCCCTGACCCCTGGTGTATTGATCAACGACTGGGATGCCGCAGGAGGAAGTATTAACGTTACCAATGCCCGTGTATCGGGAAGTCTTAACGTTGCCTCTACCACGGTAACCAACGACGCAGGTACAGTAATCTTCTCACCGGACGGTTCCTACACCTATACGCCTGCAAACGGATTTGAAGGTACGGGTGTATTCCCTTACACTATTAATAACACAGGCGGCATGCCTGCCAGCGCTACCCTGTACATCTCGGTGTTCGACCCGAACTCCCTGCCTGTGAAGCTCGTCAACTTTGCCGTCAGCAAGGAAGGAGAAACTGCTCACCTATCCTGGGCAACTTCTGAAGAACTGAACAGCGACCGTTTTGAAGTAGAGCGCAGCCTCGAAGGTAAAACCTGGCACAAACTCGGCACAGTAGCGGCTTCCGGAAATACCAGCATCGGCAACCGCTATAAATACACGGATGCCGCTCCTGCAGAAGGCCTTAACTATTACCGGTTGAAAATGATCGACAAGGACGGCACCTTCGATCACAGCCCGATAAAAAGCGCTTCCTTCAAGTTCGCTTCGGAGATTCTCGTTACGCCTAACCCGGCAGTAGAAATTATCAAACTGAAGGTACGCGATGCCGGAAATGTCGAAAAAGTGGAACTGATTTCTACTACGGGACAAGTCCTCTACCAGTCAGGGGCCAACCCGCTGAACGACATCAGCGTCCGTCATCTTCCTACCGGCGTATATCTGCTGAATGTCACCAGAACCGGTGGACGGGTCTCTACGCACAAAGTGCTTAAAAATTAACGGGCGACTGTTTATTGAACAGCAGCCAAAAGAAAGGGCTCCCGATGGGAGCCCTTTCGTCATTTAGGTACCGGTTCAATTCCGGCCTGCAAGGATATAATTTATCGTCCGGTCTATCTTATCCCCGGTGTTGCTCAAAATGGTCCCGGTTTCGCTAAACTTACCCCTGATCACAAAACCAGCGTCGGCAAGGAGTTGGCCGGCGGTCTCCAAATTGTATAATTTAAACCCATGAGCGGTAAAGGGCAGTTTTTCCATAGATTCATCGTCCACAAATGCGAGACAAAACAGGCCGCTTTCCGTTTTGAGTACACGGCGTATTTCAGCAGCATAGACGGCCGGTTCTTCCCAGAAGTAGAGCGTATTAACGGTGATAATGCGGTCAAAGGCCTGATCACCAAAGGGCAGCTTCTGTCCGTCGGTCATCAGGAGCGCAATATTCCTGAGTCCCTGGTTGCGTGTGCAGGCCTCGTGAATCATCGTCTCTGAAATTTCCACTCCCGTATAGCAAATCCCCGGCCAACGGTGCATCACCTCCTGCAAATGCGCCCCGTTACCGGGTCCGAGTTCCAAAAGCTGCTGATCCGACGCCAGTTCGGAAAGCTCGAACGCCCTGACGATCATCTCCATATTGGCATGGTTCATGCTTACGGCAACCTTTCGGCCTTCGTCACCACTCGGACTCCGTAATTGCCGCGCAAGCTCCTGCCAGTCATTTTGGGGCGGGCTCCCTTCCTGCGCCGTGATGGGATCAATTGAAGTTTTCCGTTGTTCAGTCATAACAGCTTTTCAAAAAGTATAAGATACTTATTTAACGAAATCCCTGAAGTGCTAGTTTCCCTTGAAGTAAAATCCCGCTGACGGGCTTCACCGCCAAGAAATTGCCGGGTAAATCGGATCCGACGGATGCTTTTGTAAGCAACCAACCTTTATCCTTTTTCCATATGAAAGGGTCACTTTTAAAATTTGTCTTGTGCGGGTTCCTGATCACATGCAACGGTTTAGCGGAAACCCGGACCGTATCGGCGCAATCGTCACCCCCGACCCGGGAGGGATCTGATCCGAAACGGCTGCGGCGTAACGAAAGTTTTCTTGGCATTCATTTCGATTTTCACGCCGGTCCGACCGATCGGCACATTGGCAGCCGGACCACACCCGAAATGGTAACTTCCATTCTCGATAAAGTCCGGCCCGACTACATACAGATAGACTGTAAAGGACATCCCGGCTATTCGAGCTACCCGACAAAAGTCGGTAATCCCGCGCCCGGAATCGAAAAAGATGCTTTGCGGGTCTGGAGAAGGGAGACCGCCCGGAGGGGAGTGGGGCTTTTTATGCACTATTCCGGGGTATGGGACTCACGGGCCGTCGAGTTGCACCCGGACTGGGCCGTTACCAACGCGGACGGCAAAAAGAATAAGGACATCACCTCGGTTTTTGGCCCCTATGCGGACCAGCTGCTGATACCACAGTTAAAAGAGCTTGCCGGCGACTATCGCGTAGACGGTGTTTGGGTCGATGGAGAGTGCTGGGCGACCGTGCCCGACTATGGCGAGCGGGCAACCCGCCTTTTCCGCGAGGCAACCGGCATTTCAGATCCGCCCAAAACATCCAAAGATCCGCATTGGTATGAGTGGATGCAGTTTAATCGCGAAGCCTTCCGAAAATACCTCCGCCACTATGTAGCCGAGGTCCGGAGCGTTTATCCCGATTTTCAGATTTGCAGCAACTGGGCATTTACCGACCATATGCCGGAGGCGGTTTCTGTTCCGCTCAATTTCCTTTCAGGCGACTATGACCATCGGAACAGTGTCAATTCGGCGCGCTATGCCGGACGGTACCTGGTACATCAGGGCCTCCCCTGGGACCTTATGGCGTGGAGCTTTTCGCGCACCCCCAATCACGACAGCATTCCCTGGAAACAAAAGACAGCCGTACAGCTCAAGCAGGAGGCCGCCATCGTACTCGCGCTGGGCGGCGGCTTTCAAGCGTACTTTTCTCAAAACCGGGACGGGTCCATTAAACCGGGAGAAATGGAGGTAATGGCTGAAGTTGCGCAGTTTGCGCGGGAGCGACAACCATTCTGTCACCACTCGGTCCAAATTCCGCAAATTGGCCTCCTTTTTCCGACCGGCTCGTATCAAAAGGAAAGCGGCGGGCTTTTTACACGCAATACCGGTAACAACCGCCTGCGGGGTGTTCTGCAGGCACTTCTGGAAGGGCAAAACAGCGTGGATATCGTCAGTGAGGACATGCTGAACCGTAACATAAAAAAGTTTCCGCTTATTGTGGTACCCGAATGGCAGCAACTTTCGCGCGTGCTCTGTGAAGACCTCATCAGCTACGTAAAGGAAGGCGGATCGCTTTTGATCATCGGAAATGAAACGGCGGGCTTTTTCTCGGAATGGGCTGCAGCAGACGCCGGGAGTCCTACGACTTTCAAACGGCTGGGCAGCGGGCAAATCGGCATTATGCCAGACGCTTTCGGCCTGGAATACCTGAAAAACGGCAGCAAGGAAAAACGGGCAGTTCTTAATGACGCCGTGAAAGCGCTTTTCCCGGATCCTATCGTCCGTTCAGAAGGTGCAACCGATATAGATTTATCGGCCAGTATGCTCGGCAACAAACTGACGGTGCACCTCGTCAATACCTCCGGCCCCCATGACAAGGTTACTTATATTGAAAAAGTATCGCCCGCGGGCCCGCTGACACTTTCCATCCGAACAGGTAAAAAACCCGCCCGAATTACCCTCCAGCCCTCGGGAAAAAAATGCGGATTCCGTTTTGAAAACGGACGGGCCATTGTGAAAATTGATACGGTCCCGCTGTATGAGATCCTGGTGGTGGAATGAGGGGGAAGGGGAAATCGGAGGTCGGAAATCGGAAATCGGAGGTCGGAGGTCGGAGGTCGGAAGTCTGAAATTGGAAGTTGTGTGGAGGGATGGACGGGGGCCCGATTGGTAAATTCTGATTTAGCGTGCTTGAAAATTTGCATAATAAATTCCAGGTTTTAACTTTGTAAAAAAAAGTACTTTTTAATGAGAGACAAAAAGGACTACATCCAGGACATCAACGAGATTCGTTCCATGATGGAGCGGACTTCGAAATTCCTGTCTCTGGCCGGCTGGGCAGGCATTATGGCCGGCTTTTATGCATTAATCGGAGCTTTTACCGCCTACTATTTCCTGGGCCTGACGCCGGAAGTACTCGCCACCCGGGTATCGCCGGCGGGAACTAATTGGCTGCAACTTGTTCTGACCGGCTTAGTTGTGCTGGCGCTGGCCGTCGGAACCGCCGTTTACTTCTCCGCGGAGAAAGCGAGCCGGCGCGGGGAAAGATTGTGGAACTCCACCTCCAGGAGGCTGCTCCTGCAAATGAGCGTGCCCCTTGTCGCCGGCGGACTGCTCGTGCTTATACTCATGTCGCAGGGATACGTCGGGCTGGCCGCTCCGCTCACCCTGGTATTTTACGGCCTTGCCCTCTATAATGCCGGGAATTTCACTTACCCCGAAATAAGGTTCCTGGGCATTCTCCAAATTGCGCTGGGGCTGCTGAGCACATGCTTTGTTCCGCTCGGCCTGTTCTTCTGGGCAACGGGTTTCGGCGTCCTGCACATTGTTTACGGCATTTACATTCACTACAAATACGAGAGGTGAAAACACTGATCGACGATTTAAACAAAGCCTTTGAAAGCAGGATCCGACTCGGCATCATGTCGGCGCTTGCCGTAAATGACAGCCTGGATTTTAATTCCCTAAAAGAATTCCTGAACCTGACCGACGGGAATCTTGCCACTCATTTAAAAGCGCTGGAAAAAGAAAAATACATCAGTGTCAACAAAACCTTCATCGGAAAGAAACCCAATACCAGCTACGCGGTAACCCCCGCCGGCAAAACTGCTTTTCAAAAACACCTCCAGGCCCTTGAAAACCTGATCGCCGCCCAGGAGTAATTTTTTTTAATATACACTTTGAAAAAAAAAGTACTTTTCATCTCACCCAAACAATCCGGTTACCATGACTGATACCCGCAATACTTCCGACGAGAACCGGTCCTCTGACAAAGCGAGGCCCATGACAGACGATATACGCGCACATTTCGACGATCCGGCATACCTGGAAAAAATGTACCGCCGGGATAAGGTCGCCTTCAGGGACTCTTTTTTAAAACTATACCCTGAATGGAAAGGAAACCTGCTTGCAGAAAGTTGGAACGAGCGGCTCAGGTACGAGGGTGAGGAACTCAACTGGGGCACAAGTACCGAGCTGTGGCTGCTGCTGGCGGCATCATTGCTCGCCGGATTCCTGGCAAAAATCCCTTCTATTTTCGGCATCGACGAGGAGTATTTCTATCAACGGAACATCGGTTTCATCGTCTTCCCGATCCTTACCGCATATTTCACCTGGAAAAATAACCTCCGTCAACCCCGTATTCTATTTCTGTTTGGTACAATAGCTGCATCCCTGATATTTATCAACGTTTTCCCGAAAACCCTGAAAAGCGATACCCTGGTACTATCCGGCATCCATTTGATACTTTTTCTCTGGTCGCTTTTAGGCTTGGCGTTTAGCGGCAACAACGCCTTCGACCTCGGCAGGAGGTTAAACTTCCTGAGATACAACGGAGAATGGGTGATCATGACCGGACTTATCCTGATAGCCGGCGGTCTTATGAGTGCGTTCACCATAGGGCTTTTCGAACTGATCGGGATCAGAATCGAAAAATTCTACTTTGACAATGTAGCGGTATTGGGACTGGCCGCGGCGCCGATCGTAGCTACCTACCTCGTTAGTTCCAACCCGCAACTGGTTAATAAGGTGTCACCTGCTATCGCCAGGATATTCAGCCCGCTGGTTCTCATTATCCTGGTGGTCTACCTGATCGCCATTATCGGTACCGGCAAAAACCCCTACACCGACCGTGAGTTCCTGATCTTCTTCAATCTGCTCCTGCTAGCGGTTATCGGCATCATTTTCTTTTCAATAGCGGAGAGTGCCGGGAAACAAAAAAACAGGTTGACAACAGGGGTATTACTCGGCTTGTCAGTAATAACCATCCTCATCAACGGGATAGCACTCTCCGCGATACTCTTCCGCATCTCGGAATGGGGATTTACCCCCAACCGCACGGCTGTGCTCGGCGCAAACCTCCTTATCCTCGGAAACCTGGTACTTGTAACCATCCGGCTCTTCAGAGTTGCAGCCGGCAAAACAGAACTTTCATCCGTCGGGAAAGTCATTTCCGCTTACCTTCCCCTCTATACACTATGGACGATCATAGTGACATTCATTTTCCCGCTCATTTTCCAATTCAAGTGAGCGGGATTTTCCCTAAGGCAGAAAACTACAATAGACGCGACGCGGGGGTAGTCTATTTTTGTCAACCCGGGTAGAAATACTTGTTCTTCTATTTTTCGAAAAAGGCATCGATTTTTTTTTGTAAATAAGTGTCAGTCCGCCCATTCTCTCTACCCTTTTTGAGACATACCCCTTATTAGAGTCTCCTGTCCTATGGAACGCACCTGCCCCCTGCCGGCGAATGCCGGCAGGGGGCAGGTGCGTTTGGTGTGTTTTTCTTGCCATTTAGGTTAGAAATTCTTGTAATAATTTCCCCGGGCGGAATTATGCTTGTTTATTCTCCGACTAGAACATTATTTCACAAAAGTTCTACAAGTTATTACCGAGTCTTTTAGTATATTTTACTAGTTCCGTGAAACCCACTTTTGTATATTTTGTAATAGCCTGCCTGATTTCTACTGGCGCAGCTAATACAGCCTTTGCCTCTGTTTTTTTTACCAGGGTTCAGGGCGGAGAACAAGATGTTGCGGTTGACATTACACAGGACCAGGAAGGGTTTATTTGGTTCGCTACCACGCGCGGGCTTCTCCGGTATGACTCACAAAGCTTCAGGCGTTACTACCATGACCGGTCCCGGTCAGGCAGTCTTCCGGCCAACTATCTGACAAGCATACTTTGTGATTCAAAAAACCGGATATGGATCGGCACGCATATTGGGCTGGTCTTATACAACAGAGAGCTCGACACCTTTTCCTCGTTTCGTCACCGGGACGACTTAACCGGTATTGCAAGCGACACCGTGAATTGCCTTCACGAAGACAGCCGGAGCAGGCTCCTGGTTGGGACGGAGCATGGTCTGAGCATTCTGGAAAATAGCGGGGGGCAACCCGCTTTCCGTCATATTATGATTGACGCAAGCGACCCGCGCGCCAATATAATACGCGCCATAAGCACCGGAAAAAACGGTGAGACATGGCTGGGGACCGCCAAGGGCGTAGTATGCATGGACCACAACGGGAAAATAACGAAACGCTTCCAGGTTCACCCGGGCAGCCCGTACCCTCAGGAAAATGACGTAGCGTCGATTTATTGCGATAATAACAACAAAATCTGGGTCGGAACCGAATCGGGTGATCTAAAGTGCCTGGACCCTGTCGGTGGAAGCCTTCAGGAGCCCCCTTTTTTCTCGCGTGCGGGCAAACGGAAGCCCGTCGTCTCAGCCATCCTGCCTGATGGCAAAGGAAAGATCTGGATCACTACCTTTGACGGCATCGTCTCTTATGACGAGCATACCGGACATGCCACCTGGTACGGGAATGATTCGCCCTATCCCAATTCGCTCACCGACCCCATGGTTGTCAGCGGGTTTATTGATCGGCAGCACGGACTCTGGCTGGGTAGCTATAACGCTGGCATCCATTATACCTCTGTCGCTCCGGATCCGTTTACCAAACTCCTGGCCGGGAATAACAGCAAGCTTACCAGCCAGTTCGCCGACGGCTGGTATGGCGTAGGCGCGGATGGAAACATCTGGGGGATTTCAGATAACCAGAAACAACTGGTGGTGTTTAATGATCGGCATGAAGTGAAGGCTTCTTACCCCATCGACCTCCCCTACGCCATGCGATACAACCGTTTCTATCTCGACAGGGAACAGATACTCTGGTGTGGGGGGAACTCTATCGTGAGCCGTTTAAACCTGCAAACCAAAAAACGAGAGGACTACCCATTTCCGGAAAAATTCAAAAAAAAGGGACGGATCACCGGTTTCCTGGCCGCCGGTAACGGCGAATTGATGGTGCACGGCCCGTTCGGCTCGTTTTTATTCGACAAGGAAACAGGTAATTTCCGGCCCGGAATCGGGGCGCGGGTTGCCAGCGCCTCGAAAGACTCGGAAGGCAATACATGGTTTGGCGGTAAGAAAGAAGTTCTTTTCCTGCCCAAAAACGGCAGCGGCCTGCGGTCCATGAAAATAAACGAAGACGACGGCGACGTACATGATGTGTGGAGAGTTGCCGAAGACAGTTCCGGGCGGATTTGGGCGGTTACTTCCGATATGCTATGGTTGCTGGACCGCCGGTCCAACCAATTCCGGCCCACCCCGGAATTCGCAGACAACACGGTATTAACTGATATCATGTGCGACAAAGACGGGTTTCTCTGGTTGAGCTCCGAACCCCGCCTCATCCGGTTCCACCCCGACCGAAAAAGCATTCAATACTTTGGAGAAGCCGACGGCCTGCCACAAAAATCGACACTTCGCGTAAATGCCGGATTCCTCACGCGTGAAGGCGCTTTTTTCTACCCCACCAACAAAGGTCCTTTTTTCTTTCATCCGGAAAGCGTTTCACTCGACACCACCCCGACGAAAATAGTGATCTCCTCACTGAAGTTGTTTAACAAAAAAACAGATTTGAAAGACAATTCCGGGATTTTTCAGAAGGAAATCAGCCGGGAAAACAAGCTTGTTTTTCGTCACGACCAGAACGTCTTTACCCTCGACTTTGCACTTTTAAGCTATCCGAAATCCCATCAGAACCGGTTTGCGTATAAGCTCTCCGGTTTCGAGAAAAACTGGAACTATGTAGATAATCCGAGCGCCACCTATACCAACCTTTCTCCCGGGACCTATACGTTTATGGTAAAAGCCGCAAATGGTGACGGCTACTGGATGCCGGAACCGCTTAAGGTCCGTGTGGAAGTGCTCCCGCCCTGGTGGAACACCTGGTATGCGTACGTGGTTTATGCCCTGCTGGCGGCAGGAGCAATCTATGCCCTGAACCGCTTTCTGTGGCTTAAAAGAACGGCCAGGCAGGAAAACGAATTGTATCAGGCCAAGCTGGATTTTTTCACCAACATCTCGCATGAAATACGGACCCATCTTACACTCATTTCAGGCCCGGTTGGAAAAGCCTTCGAATTGACAACGGAAGGCAGCGCAATAAGGAATTTCCTCGTATATGCGCGAAACAATTCCGACCGGCTCATGGTGCTGGTCAACGAACTGCTTGATTTCAGGAAAATCCAGGGAAATAAAATAAAACTCTTTGTGTCCGAGCACAACATTGTAGCGGTACTCCGGAACGTGATGGCTTCATTTGAGCACGTTGCGGCCGAAAAGGAAATTACCGCCCGGCTCGAGACCTCCTCCCCGGTCGTCAGTGCATGGTTTGATATTTCACAAATCCAGAAGGTCTTGTACAACCTTTTGGGCAATGCCTTCAAATTCACGCAGGAAGGCGGTCAGGTCGTAGTTACCGTACAGGAAGAAGCAGAGGAAATCAAAATTACCGTGCAGGACAATGGACAAGGCATAGCGCCCGAACATATTGGTCACCTTTTTACCAACTTTTACCAGGTATATGAAAACACTTCCGGGAATACCGGCTACGGCATCGGGCTGGCGCTTTCAAAGGAAATCGCCGGTCAGCACCAGGGAAAACTGGAAGTAACCAGCAGGCAAAAAACGTCGTCACACGACGGCGAGACCTGCTTCCAACTCACGCTCCGAAAAGGAAAAACTCACTTTTTAGAATCAGATCTCACAGAACCCACCATCGCCCATCACACAAGTGCAAACCTTATGGAATACAGTAGCATTAAACCCGAAAATGACCCGATCAACGACCCGCAAAAGCATACACTTCTCATAATTGACGACAACGACGAGCTTCGTGCTTTCGGCATTGAGGCCCTCCGCGACAGCTACCGGACACTGGAAGCTGAAAATGGAAAAAAAGGTCTTGAACTTGCCCGGGAACACATGCCCGACATGATCGTATGCGATGTGATGATGCCCGAAATGAATGGACTGGAAGTTTGCAAAAGCCTGAGATCCGATTTCCATACCCGGCATATTCCCATCATCCTGGTGTCAGCCAGAAGCACGACCCAACAAATGATGGAAGGCTTTCAGGCAGGTGCAGATGCCTACCTCATCAAGCCGTTCGACTTCCGGGTCCTGGAGTTACAGGTCAATAACCTGATCAGCATACGAGAACGGCTAAAGGAAAAGAACAGTCAATCCATATCCTACGAGCCGGATGAACCGGTAGTAAACGATCCCGACGAAGCATTCCTTCTCAGCCTGAAGAAACTTGTGCTCAGGCATATTTCCGAAGCGGACTTCGGAGTAAACGAAATGGCTTTTGAAACCGGGATCAGCGTATCGGTTTTATACCGGAAACTCCGCGCGCTGACCGGGATGACCGTGAATGAATTTACAAAAAAAATCCGGATGAAACGGGCCATGCAACTACTCGAATCCGGGGTATACAATGTAAATGAGGTCGCCAATATGGTCGGGTTTGAAGACAGCAAATACTTTAGCAAGGAATTCCGAAAAACATTTGATCAAAAGCCAAGCGATATCAGGAAAAAAACACCCTCCGATGAGGAAAATGACCGGCAGGTTTAGCCCCGTGGCGAGATCTGTTTTTCAAAACACACAAAAGGCATGGTAAATGCCCGGATTTAACAGAAAGACAAGCGGATATGAAAGTTGTTGTTATCTCTAAAAGCGACGTATTTGGTATAGGGATCGGTGTAATCATCCGGCAGCAGATTGCAGATGCAGAAATAGAAAAAATTGCGGATATCCGGGATTCAGGCGCTTCGGCGAAATTCCCGCCCGAGGTAGTTATACTTTGTATTTCGCAGGACCAACAGCCGGAAGAACTGATTGCTCAACTGGAGCAAATTACCCAACGATACCCGGCATCGCGGCTGATAGTGGCCGAAACGCAGGCTAACCCGGCCATCCGCGCCATTTCATCACAAATTTTCCGGTGGGGGGTATTGGGATACCTCACAAGCGACAGTAATGCCCAATCAATTTTTGCCTGTATCCAGACTGTCTATTCCGGCCAGATTTTTCTTTCAAAACAGCTGTTGCAAGGAGTGTTCGATAGCCTGATTGACCAGGAAAAAGAGTCGTTTCAAAACTGGAACAAACTGCTCTCGAAACTTACCAAAACCGAGCTGGAAATAGCACGAATGCTCTCAGAGGGGCAGAGAATTACCAATATCGCGGCCCAAACCGGCAAAAAACCTTCGACAGTCAGTATGATCAAGAAAAGTATTTTTCGAAAAACCAATACGCAAGACATACTGACGCTTCATCAACTGTTCTCAAAAGCCGTAAAGCCGCGCCTGGCTTACCAATAGATAAAAACATCCCTCCGAACCCGGGGGAGCGGCCTGCCATGGCGCTCTCCCCGGGTACCGGCTATAACTTCACGACCGAGAAAACGTGCTGTATCCCGGCTTTCCGAACAACAATTTTGTAAACACCGGCCTGAAGGTTACTCAGATCCTGTTCCACCACTCCGTTCCGGGCCCTGAGGTTATCCTGCCTGAGGACCAGCTGACCGGTAAGGCTGAAGACGCCCAGCTGAACCGGTTGGGCATCGCTGCCCGGTAGGGTCACACTAATCGAGCGCTGCACCGGGTTGGGTCCGAACCGAATGCCGGCTGCCGTACCTTTGACAGTCACGATTTGGGAATAGGTATGGGTTCCGTCCAGGTCGACCGCCTTTAGCCGATAGTACATCCTCCCGGCAGAATGGACGGCATCCAGGAAAGAATAATTTTTTACCTGGTCGCTAAACCCGCTGCCGCCCACTCTTGCAATAGTCGTAAAATGGGTAGCGTCTGCGGACCTTTCCACCTGAAAAAAATCACTGTTGTACTCCGAAGCCGTCTTCCAGCTGATCAGATTTCCTTCCACCGTACCGGTGGCGTTGAGACTGACCAGGTTAACAGGCAACGAGCCGCCCGGTAATGCATCTGATAACCCGAACCCCGAAAATCCGGTATTGAAAATGGCACTAAAAGCATAATCCGCGTCGAGAACGGTGGCAGCGCTTGCCTCCACCCAGGAACTCAGGTTTATATCGCCGTTTTCAATGCGATCCGGATTTTTACCCATTGATCGTATCTGGGAAGTATTGAAATTGACCAGTTCTGTTCCTGCGTAATACAACGTAATTTCATAAAGCCCATTGGCGTTGTTGACGGTTGGCGTCACCTTGAAGGTTTTATTGGTGATTTTATGCTCACCAAACCAGGTCGTTTCATCAGCACCGGCCCGGTCGATTTCCACGGTGGTGCAACCGTAGTCATGACTGCTCAGGTTTTTGATTTTCGCCATAAGGTTACCGGTCGATACGTCATAGAAAGCTACCGTTGCATAAGGACCGAGATATTGTGTATCTCCCTGGTTGGCGTTGGCGGCCGTTTGAACCCGGCTAGAATGCGAACTGGAGACACGTATATTATCAACGGCCCAATAGTAGTCATACCTCCCCTCGTACCTGAACCGTATTTTCATCTGCGGATTGGCATAGGCTTCGGGAATATCAATGGTCACCTGTTCGGGACTGGTCCAACTGCCCCGGGAGCCGGCTTCAGCACAGCCCGACTGGCAGTAATTTTTCAGGATCCGCCACTCAGCCCCGTCCCAGACTTCCACATAGCCCTGCTCGTTATAGCCGATATCATAGACCCGAAAATAATGGACAAAGCTGACTTTCAAATTCTTACGCCCCACTGTATTAAAGGGCGGCGATTCGAGGGATTCGTTCAGCAAGATGTTGCCGACATCACTGTTAACAAAAAAGAGCGGACGCCCGGCGGGGTCCAGCCAGTTTGCGGAAAATTGCGTCCGCGTCCAGGTGTGGTTGGTAGGGCCGTAGTTTTTTACCACCCACTCCTGTCGCCCGGTGTTGAAATGCGCGTCTAGCAGCTTTGTCGTGGTGTTCCCCGGCGGAAGATCGTCGTCTACAATAGTGAGCTCATACGCCTGCCTTTCGCTGCCGGCGTATCCGTTGCCGCCGTTAGCATTCAACAGGTAAGTAAACCGAACCGTCTCATCACCTTCGATGGATGCATCGTTAAAAATCCGGACCGTAAAGTCACGGGAAAGATGGCCGGCATCCAGGATTACCGTTTCGGGAGCCAGGATGATAAAATCGCCGGTTTCGCCCCGCTGCGCTTTTGACGAAGGATCTGCCACAAGCGTAACCGTTACGGGATGCGAAGGAGCCTTGTCGATCCGGACCGTGATCTTCCTGTCAACAAAATCCATACAATTCTCCCCCATCATGTCGGCCTCGCTTTCCACGACACAAGAACCGGCTTCCGCGAAGTGGACGGCCGGCGTGACCGCACAGGAATAGACACTGACATTGTCGATGTACCAGCCTTCTATTCCCCTGCAGGCGATCGTACCCAACTCCCAGCGAAGCTTTATGCTTCCGGGAGCAGCCAGCCCAAGCACCGAGAGGTCCACGACACTCGTTCCCCAGTCGCTTTTCAGGTCTCCCTGGTTCCCGGCGGAAAATGCTCTTTCCCCCTGCAGCGGGTTATTGTAGTACCCCATATGTATGGGTCGATTATAGGCATTGGCAATAAAGGCGGTTTCCGGGAGCAGGAACCAGCTTCCCCCGTCATCCAGGGAGTATTTAAGGTTACCACCCGACCAGGATTCATCAAGCGCAACCAGGTGATCGAAAGCGAGCACAAACGGCCCTGTTGTGCCGGCCGGAATGTTAATCCGTGGGCTTTCCAGGACCACCTTGCCGGCAGGTGAATTTTGATAGGCGCAGTTCCCATATGGCCCGTCCGGTGCAAAGGCCACCTTCCCCGGGCGTCCATAGACATTTTCTTTAATCTGCCAGGGAGTCAGAGAGGCGCCGTTAAGGGGGTGCCCGGATACTGTCCACCCGCTGCCCGCGAATCCGTTCTCAAAATCTTCATAAAAGAGAGCCAAATCTTTTTTCGCCCCCTCGCATAGCGGCGCCACAGCCTCGAACATAGGCGGAAATCCACAATGGTTTTCCTGGTAAAGCTCAACAGCCCCGATCACCTTCCGAAGTTCGTTCAGATCCTGAAGCGTAATGATCTCCCCCGAGGGCGAAGGTACATCGGAAGTAACCACCAAGGCCGGCAGCGGTATGCCCACAAGGTCACTGCCGGCGGCCTGCAGCGCATCGGCAAAAGCTTTGAAATTACTGGTTTTTGACAAATAATGGCTCTGGGCACGCCACCAGATATGAGCCGCTTTGGTGAGGCCCACCCCATCAATGGTATAACCGTTATAAACACCGCCGTCTACAAACAGCGCGTAAGCGTGGTTGGGTACGCCGGAGTTGGAATGCACCCCGCCGCCGTCAAGATCAAAGCACCGGTAATACGCATCTCCAACGCGGCCGGGATCTCCCTTGCAATTGGGATCCCACATGTCCCGTACAGCACTGCTGAACGCAGTAGCTTTTTCGCCGATCAGCCATCGGGAAGTGGTGGCGCATCCTTTGCCCCGCAAAGTAAGCGGGCTTTCATTTTCGTCCATGTAACCATTCAGCAAATCCACGGTCTCTCCCCAAACGTCTGAAAATGATTCGCTAAGCGCTCCCGCCTGCCATGCATAGATCAATCCGCTCGTATACTCCGTATAGGCATGTGCCCATTCATGGGCCACCACATCGTCAGAAGCCGTTTTGTCACAATAGTTGGCCGATATCCCGTTCCAATTGGCATTCGGGCAACTGATACCGGGATTGTTATGGGTACTGATCATCGGGGCATTTGCACCGTTGAAAGACTCATACCCGAAGGCAGTTTTAAACAAATTATAAGTATGGCCGGCTGAAATAACAGAAGATTGCTGCCAGTTGTTCAGAGCGCCCGGGAACGGGTCGCCTTCTTTCCAGATCAGGTTAACATTCGGACTGGTTTCAGAATAAGTCTGGTTATAAAGCCGTCGGTCCAGGGCGCCTGCCATACCGGTAAATTGTTCGATTACTGATCCCGAGTGGGCATCAACGTAGACAAACTCACGGATGTCGGCGCGATTGGAAACTTCTACTTCATACGCCAGGTATTGCGTGCCCTTGTACCCTTGCGCAAGCCCCTTCTGAAAGATAAAGAGCTTACAATTAGCCACTTCCAGAAATTCGCTCAACAACTTCTTCTGGCCGGCAACAAGTGAGAGCGCATTGCGGCCGGCCTCACGTTCGGAGAGCAGGGGTGTCGTACTGAGTTCGATTTCGGGGATAAAATTGCCGTTTACCGCACGCAGCGCCGACCTGAGATCATAATGGAACTTCAGTATGCCATCGAAGACCGGTACCCCCTGGTAGTATTGCTGGAGAATAACATGCTCCATTCCGAACTGGTCGCGCGCGACCGTTTTCACATCGAATTGGTCCTTGTCCTGACGGATGCCAAAAATTCCGGGGTTCCGTTTCAAAAAGGCGAACGAGTTATCACGCACGCCGACGCCTTCAAGCGGCAGATCCGTACCGGCTGCCATCCGTATGAAACCCGGTGTGCCGGTAGCTCCGTTAACCGTGACCTGTGCGCCGGTACGGGCAATAAAGCTACTGATTTCGGAGGCCGGGTTTTTCTGGGTGTAGCCGGAATGTGCAGCACACTGGAGGAGTGCGGCACAAAAAAAAACCAGTTTTTTCACTATTAAACGTTGAGATTAGTTAATAAAAAACGGCAATAATTCAGCTATTCTAACTTGGTGGAACAATTGTGCAATTAAGAGGTATCGAAGGTTCGTTCATAAACAGGTAGTTGTATCCTTTTAATAAGTTAGTCATTTTGTTTGTTTCGTATGGCTTTACTTGTAAAAATAAGCAAAGCTTCGCCTCAAGCAAATGTAGGAATTTTTCTATTTAGCATCGAATTAAGATAATATTTCGCCTACCTGCGAAATATTATCTATCGGAATGGGAAAGAATGGAGGATATTAAAACACAAATCCGCTGATACCGAAGAAATTGGTACCAGCGGATTTGGCAGGCGGCTATGAGCCGGGAGGGAATACGGGGATCTGGCGGGCAGGCTAAGCGCCTCTTATACCCGCATTTAATACCAGCTCTCTTAATTTAATAATATTGTCCGTGTTGGTCTTTCGGAAAACATTTCGCTTGATCGTACTAATGGTGGAAACTTTCCGGTTGGTTTCCTTTGCTATCTGGCTTACAGTGAGCCCTTCGGCCAGTTGCCTGGCAACGTAGCTTTCCCGGCTGGTCAGCGTCAGTTTATGCACCTCCTTATTCAGGAAAGCAGTGTCGAGAAGCCATTCCAGGGCGTGAGGGCTCAGGTACTTCTGTCCGGCCATGAGCTTCCTGAGACAGTCGTCAAACATATCAAGGGGACTTGCAGTGGTCAGGAAGCCGCTTATGCCACTGTTAAGATAAGCCTGCAGGTTTTCAAATGACTCTTTCTCGGCAGTATTTTCCATTACGAGAATCCGGGCTGCAGGGTACCGGCCGGATACAGCTTCAAGCTTCTCCAGGTTTTCCCGTAGCGGACTGGAAGGATAGAGGCAGAGAATCACAATCTCTCTGGCGGCCCCTACTTCATCTTTCCCGCTTCCGTAGAGTTCTTCGGCACTTTCTACCAAAACGTCTTCAAACCTTTCGGTGATCAACTTGGAGAGGCCAAAACGTTGCAGGGGAGAATTGGCAATAATCATAACATTCATACGCATAGCTGTTTTCGACATGACGTCGGGAAAACGAATCCTTCGCTTTCTACCGGCCGGTTTGCCTGACGACAAGCCGGTTCGCCAAAAGTCCCTGGTGTCTGTGGGGGTTAATAAATTCACGGATGAGCCTGTCATCTGCAGGGCTTGGAGGGCTAACCGGCAGATGATGTCCTCAGCCTTAGGGTGTATAATAATTCTCCGGGCCGTTGCAAGCCCGGAGAATCGTCCTGCCAAACGGCACTACTTTACAATCCGGCGCACGTAATACTGGTCTTCAACCCTGATTGACAAGAGATAGAGCCCTGTCGGCAAAGCGTGGGTGTCGAACTCGTACTGGAAACCGTTGGCCCTGTTGACGCCATTGACCGAACGGAGGGATCTGCCTGCCATATCAATCACTTCAACAGAGAAATCACCCTTCGGAGCTGAGAGAATTTCTATTTTCACTCTGTCCTGCACCGGGTTCGGCGAAATTTTGACAAGTTTACCCTTCCCGCCTTCACTCATGCTCACTGACAGTATCTTCGAATAATTTTTTGTCCCGTCAAGGTCCACCTGCCTGAGCCGGTAGTAGCTCAGGCCTGCGGGTGCATGAACGTCGGTAAAGCGGTAGGTCTTAAGGCCGTTACCGGCTGTGCGGAAAGGCTCGGATATTGCCTCGCTTACCTTCCTGAAATTCTGACCATTCGCAGACCGTTCTACTTCAAAATAGCTGCTATTCTCTTCCGAGGTGGTCTGCCATTCTACCTCCACTCCCTGTTCCGAAGCCGGAGAAGCTTTGATGTAAGCGTAAGCGACAGGCAAATTGATACAGCTTTCAATTAAAACGGACTGGTTATACGTAGCCACTTCTCCCAATGCATCGGTAACCCGGACCGAAACAGAATGGGTGCCTGTTGCCAGCAATGGCATAACGGTTTGCTCGCCAAGAATATCCCAGGTACCGTCGTTGTCAAGATCCCAATCAAAAGTATAAGGCTCGGTACCGCCGGTAGCTTTACCGTTGATAGTAACCGCCGGTGTTCCGCCATTGGCAACTCCCTCACATGATTTGGTAACATCGAAGCCGGGAATCAGCGAAGTTCCCACAGCAAGCGTCTCTTTAGGCTGATAGCAGTGCGGTCTCACATTGTCGCACATGGAATGTGCGACCTGGCAAAATTGATTGGCAGCAGACTGACCGTTGCCAGTCCCCCATGCGAAAATCATTCCAACGATTTCGATATCATCGCCGCAATGGTATTCCACAGGCAGGGACAGCTTAATCGTTGAGCCGGAATATACATAAGGAAAACACTGGCTGGTTACCTTTTGAGGGCCACCGTTCAGCGTGTAAATCACCTCTCCGTAAGCGCCCGGGCGCTGGTTGGCATTGGTAGTGAAGGTAAAAGTAAGATAAGCGGTTTCAGTGGTGCCGCTACAACCGGTACTGGTCAGGGGGGTGCCCTGGGCATCCTTTGTAAGCGCCGCCGTTACCGAAGTAACATCATTTGAAGTACACCTGCAATCGGGCACAGCTTGTCCGAAAGTTTTACCTGCTAACAGGAGCGTAAGAATGGCAACAAAGCCCACAGACTTGAAAAAAAGGGAACCTTGCTTAAAAAAGGAGGATAGGGATACGGCACACGGACCGTACACGCTTGAAATAGACGTTTTCATAAGTATTAATTACCAAAAGTTATGTGAACGATAGATTGATCCTAGGGGGGCAAGGATGAAAAATCGCTATAGATAAAAAAATGATGTTTACGGGAGGGATATGCCTTAAAGGATACCCGGTTACGTCCGTTTGCTTACGATGATCTCATACGATTAAACCTTGTTGTGAACTAAAGTGCAATTCGCTTTTCGGGGCCTCGTAAATGGGGGGCATGAGGCCGGGAAAGTTTATGGTGACAAATATTGTATATTTTTTGTTAGTAGAAAAATGTTTATAAAAATAAGTTTCATTTTTTAGAACTTTCCCTTTTCTGAATAAGTCTATACATCTATAACCAGGGAACGGGACTTCGTTTTTCGCGGTAGAACTACTACTTGTCAGTTATCCAAAAGGACTACTCTACAGCGCGCTTCATCGATAAGCAGCACTTTAATAATGGGATTTTACCCGGAAAAGCCGGCAATCTCCGGTATGCAACACAAATGCCAACACCTATAACAACCTAAAAATCAATTCGATACCCAACATCTCGCCCCTATCAACCGATCGCTACCATTGTCATTATCTTAGAGGACCAACTTCGCAACCTCCGTTCTCCCACAAAACGGACTACATGCTTAACCGACAAAACTCCGGAAGCACAACCATCAATTACACCAACAACTATACACTACTATTGATCGGGCCTGTCGCGGATCAACTACCTGCCAATAGAATTTTGTTTGCGAAACCGGCAATACCGCAGCTGCTATCGTTCATCAAACCGACCTTACCAGGCGGGCAACAGCAACCATTTTACCCAAAATCTTAAGGTGGCAAAGGGACGAATTAATGATTCAAACCCGGCTGCAGCCTTAAGACAGCAGCTGAAACAGCTCCAAAAACTAACCGCCACCCTGCATATGCTTACGGGAATTATTCATTTATTTGCAGCGTAAATAATTCCCGACTCAACGATTCTATCTGTTATTAATCCCCAGGCCCTTCTTTTCAATGGGTCCTTCCTCTTAAATTCTCAGCGCTATGATGTTCATTACAAGTTGCAGACGATCTGTTCAGTTTCGCCTTGAGAGGCTCCTTTTGGTGTTGCTCCTCTTTGTCGGCGGGAAAGCGGCCGGACAGTCGTACACGATACAGGTCGGGACCGGCACGTCTACCAATGTCAACGTTCCGATCAACGCCTACTACGGATATAGCTACACTCAGCAAATCTACACCGCCGCGGATATTGTCGCCTCCGGCGGCGGCACCGGTTCCATCCGGAAGATACGTTTCCAGCTGACCGGGAACACCAGCGTAACGAACAGTTCGAGCATCAGAGTACTGATGGGAAATGTCAGCAAAGAGAACTTTGCCGGCAACACCGATTGGGTTCCTGTCTCCGGCATGACGCAAGTTTTCAATGGGGTAGTCGAATTTCCCCAAAGCAGACCCGCCTGGGTGGAGATCGCCCTGCAATCCGATTTTTTATGGGACGGCTTAAACAATATTGTCATAGCGGTCGATGAAAACACGCCCGGTTACTCGGTATCAAATGTAGAATGGGGATCAACAGGTTCACAAGACAACCGGAGCATCTATTACCGCGGCGACTCCAACAATCCGGACCCGGCGTCGCCACCTGCTGCCATCGGGCGCCAGACTGCCTTTCCGAATGTCCAGTTCGAATTTGTACAAATCCCGTGCAGCGGGGCGTCAATAACCAGCAACACGATTGCTTCGCCTTCCTCGCTGTGCGGCGGCGGCACCGTCGTATTAACACCGGAAAATAAGCTCCGCTCCTATGCCGGGCTACAATACCAATGGGAGTCATCCCCGAACGGAACGACGGACTGGCAGCCCGTTAACGGAGCCAATACCTACGCCCATACGGCTTCAATCAGCACCGACACGTGGTTCAGAGCTATTGTTTCCTGTGACGCATCCACCTTCACCACCACACCGGTGCTGGTGAAGGTATACGCAATACCGGATGTAAGTATCAATTTTGAGAATATCGCCACCTGTGGCGGCAGCGCCACGCTGAACGCATCCGGCGCTGCGACTTTCGAGTGGACGCCTGCCCAGGGCCTCGATATGACCACGGGCGCCACGATACAGGCATCACCCACCGTGCCTACTACCTACACTGTAACCGGAACCGACGGCAACAACTGCCGGAGCACCGCAAAAGTGACGGTTTCTCCACTTGAACTATATCGGCCCAAAATCTCCGGCACCCCCGAATCAAGCTGTACGGCAGGCACCCCCGTCAGCATCACCCTGTCGAATCCCCTGGAAAACCCGGATGTTAAATACGAACTGCGGGACGCCGCAGATAATGTGCTGGTTCCCTGGCAAAACGGCGCCTCTTTTACGGTTACCCCCAATGGAGAAGGCGTTTTCACATACCGGGTAATTGCCAAAACACCTGGTTGTGAGGCCCTGTCACAACCAGGCGCAACCCGGGTATACCGGAGTTTTGACGCCGACGTTTCCACCCTGGAAGATTGTGCGCTCAGCTCGGGCACCATTCGTATCGGCAATGCACGGGGTGCAGCCGTCAAAGAGGAAGCCTGGTCCAACACCTTTTCTGACCCGCAGCTTCCCTCCACCGTTACGTTGTTTGGAGCCACCTCGATCACGGACGGACGTGCTGTCATTACGCCGTCAACGACAAGCCAAAAGGGTGGTATACAGCTTTCAGGAACCACGACGTTCAATCCGACAACCATTCGATTGGCTTTTAAATTGACGGCCGACCAACCGCTCAATATATTCGGAACCGGCGGAGCCGACGGGCTGGCCTGGAGCTTTGGCGACGACGCCGATTATACCTCCGCTATTTCCAATGGCGCCGGCTCGAAACTCCGCCTGGTCTTCGATGCTGCCAACAATGGATCGAGCAACAACAATGCGCAGGGCATTTATCTTACCTACGGTTACACAAGCAACAACCAGATGGGTCCTGCCAGCGCAGGTACAATTGCTTACAATGCCGATGTCCAATCCTGGAAATTACGTACGGATACGCCTGTCCTGGTCGTTATTGACGAGGATAACCGGCTGACTTTAACGGTCAACGAGCAAACCATCTTTGATCGCGTTCAGTTGCCTGCCGAATACGCTGCCGCCGACAAATCCCAGTGGAAACACCTGTTCACGGCATTCACCGGAGGAGACGCGCTACGCCAGGGCATTAGCGACCTGGCCATTACCTTAAACAGCCCGGATTTCGTGTATGGTATCAGCGCAGGAGACTCGGGCACACTCCCGGACTCCTGGCAGGCTTCCGGAACCTTTGCCGATCTGGCGAGCCCGGCCGGTTACGACGTATGGATCGCAGCAGCGGATAACCCGGCCGGTTGCCACAAGCTCCTCGGCACCACCCGTCTGCTATCTCCCATTCACGTCAGTTCCGTTTCAAAAACGGATGCAACCGGCTGCGTATCAAACAACGGCACCATCACCCTCAGCGGACTCCTGGCCCATGCAGTGTACCAGGTAGACTACATAAGCAGCATTTCCGGAAGCTCCTCCACCAGTCAGACTGCGAACGCCTCAGGTAATATTATACTGACTGGTCTTTCACCGGCCATATACAGCGACATTTTTGTTTCAAGCGGCGATTGTAAAAGCGCCGCCGTCGACCCGGTCACCATTATGCGGCAAGCTCCGGCAATAACGGGAGCTTCGGCCTCCGCACATTCAAGCTGCAACGGCGCTGACGGGGTCATACAGCTCACGGGCACTTTTGCAGCCGGAGCTGTATCGGTTTCCTATAAGAAAAACGGGATTCCCGCGCTGACGACTGTTGCCGCCGCAGAAGGAACGTTAAACCTGACCGGGCTGAGCACCGGTGTTTACAATAGTTTTTCTTTCACGAGCGGTTGCGGACCATCCAACGTCTGGGCCGACGCGGTTGTGATAGCGCATACGGGAATACCTGCGCCGGCTTCCGGCAGCGCACTCGGAACAAATGCACAGGGGGCCGGTGTGACGGTGGACTATTATGACAGCAATTGCGGGCTCATCGCCACTCTCAATTCGTCGGACGGCGACCCTGGCACCGTATCGGTATCCGTTACCGTGGCCGGCAGCACCGGACTCTTTGCTAATGCACCCTACATTGGCCGTTACTACGACATTCAGACGGTCAACCCGGTGGGGGGGACTGTTACACTGTATTTTACGGATGCGGAAATCACCCAATATAATTCGCAGGTGACGACCCTCGGGAACGCCCTATTTCCTCTTATCGGAAGCAATGGAGAAAACCTGAGAATTACGGCTTACCACAGCGTAGCTACAGGCCCCGGGCCGGAAGGATATGACCGCACCCAAGGGGAATTGATCCTGCCTTCCGCGATAATCCATCATCCTTCAGGTTACTGGCAGGTCACCTTCGTAACCGATGGTTTTTCCGGCTTTTTCGCCCATACCAATCAAAATGACTCGCCGTTGCCGGTTGCGCTCACGTCCCTGGTTGCGGTCAATGAAGGCTCCGTAAACCAAGTAGAATGGAGCACAACCGAAGAAACTCCGGCAGATCGCTTTGTCGTGGAGCGGAGCGCTGACGGCCGGAAATTTTCAACCATCAGCGTTGTACAGGCTATGGGCACTCCGGGATACGTTTACCGCGTCTCGGACGAGTTGCCGTTCCCGGGTGTCAACTACTACCGGCTGAAAGTGGAAAACAGCGACGGAACCGGTTTTTACAGCAAAATTGTCACGGCAAAATACGATTCAAAAACCAGGGAAATCACAATCGGCCCCAACCCGGTGAGCGACGTGCTTACCGTGCGGCTGACTGAAAAAGTTATCGGAACCGCCACCCTGCGCCTGATTGACCTTACCGGCCGGGTAGTTGCCGAAAAACCGGTCGGAAAGGAAAGTGCGGTGCAGTTCTCAGTGCACCACCTGCAACCCGGAGTTTATATCGTACAGTTCCTGAACACGCATTTTATCCGGAATGTGAAGGTGGTAAAGGAGTAAATGAGCTGATAACACGAAGCCCGTCATCTCGATTGAAGTGCAGCGGAGGGTCATCCTGAGAAAACAGTTTTTTTTGCGAAAACACTTTGTAGCGGAGATGACAAATAGATGTTGTCCATGGAAGTCAATGGTAGCCGGAGGTTACCACCCGGACGGTCATCCTGAAGCGGAGCGCAGCGGAGTCGAAGGATCTCCTGTTGCTACTAAAAAGCCCGTTGAAATGGATTTGGTCCAGGGAGCGGGAGATCCCTCCGCTGCGGTCGGGATGACCCTCTGGTCGGAGCGCCCCCTGCGATCACCCTCCGGCCGTGATATTAGATACCCACAAAATAATAACGGTGCAAACCTTTCGATTCGCACCGTTATCGTGGAGACGGAGGGATTCGAACCCTCGTCCAGAACAGGGAAACCCTGCGCCTTCTACATGCTTATCCCCAGATTAATTGTCGGATTTGGTTAGGTACGGGGCGGACCAGCGCCAAATCTTAGGTATTTAAGTCTCGTTGGATGTCAATACCATTAGTCCAACCAGCGCTGCGTTTCGACACCCCGTGATCCCCCCGGCAGCACGTAGGGAGGCGGGATGATGGCAAATTGCTAATCCTCCGGATTAAGCAGCCATGGCGTAATTAGATTCGCCAGTTATTGTTCGAAAGGCATTGATTTACGAGAGGTACCCCCAACTCTCGACATGCTTACACACAGACCTTCAACCCGCTGTCAAAACCGGTCGCCCCCAAAATTTTGTGGCACCAGAAGAAAGGTTGAGTTCCTTAGGTAAAAGTTTAAACCATCCCTTCACCCGAAAAGTTCACCGTTATAAAAATTACCGCAAGATTTCCCTGAACATTTTCCCGTTCCATAGTAACCTCTCTATTTTGCCCGCGCTTACGGTAATTTTCCTGACACACAGCTTGCCAGCGGGTCACAGGCGGGACCTACCACCCTGAAAATAAAAGCATAACCGTCACCAACTTTTCCGGCAGCGCAAAAGTGAAGCTAGAGTTTGAATAGCGGGAAAAATAAATATTTCCAGGTTTCAAATAATTTCCCGATCCAGCGTTATTAGCATATCAAAGTCTCTCCCGGAAAAAGAAAATATCAGTTCAGGATTTTCACTACCGGAGAGGCTTTTTTTATTTCCATCGTATTCTCGCCCAGCATGCGTCAGTCGGTTACACTCCTGTTCATTTTTATTGCGGCCATCAACCCCACTTTCGGACAAAAGTCCTGCAGGCCGGGGAGCAAATGTAAGTCAACCGGGAGAACCACGGTCGTAATACCACCTTCTTCGGTCTTTATAGAAGTCACCGATGAGACCAACGGCAGGGTTGTGACCTATCGTAAAGAGTTCAGGATTGATCATATCCCGGCGCATCGCAGGGAGGCATACGTAGAATACCTGGAAGACTCCATACTTTATTCCGGCACGGGCTCATTCCGGGTTGCCGGAGAAGCCACCCGACCGAAGGCTGCTCCCGTCCGCCGGCGCGCGCAACCGTCCCAACGGCTGGCCGGGAGAAGGTAGGTCACACCGGCTTCTACAGGCGAGATCTAGTCAAGCTTATAAAGACCTTGAACCGCCTGGTTGCCTTTCAACTGGAAGACTTTCTTTGCCACAGTTCCGGTCAGCTCATATAAGCCGTTGACAGATTTATCCGACGTAACCACACGCAGCAAGATTTTACTATCCACTTCAATAGCACCAGAGCCAGGCCGCGTCGCAGCCGGTGCGCCGGTTACTTTTGTCACAGCTTTTGAAGTGGTGTTCACCACATAATACTCCCAGATATCTGCTGCGTCCTGCGCAGCGCTTGTAACCGGAGTATTGTTCACCGATACGATCAGCTGGTTATTTTTGGAAAAAATGCCGGCAAATTTTATATTGTTGCTTTTAACTACGTCGCCGGTGGTCAAGGCCCAGGTACTGTCGACGTCCGTTTCTTTGGCCTTGATCCTGAAAATTTTCGAATTTCCCGAAACGGCCGTTCCCCCGCTTTCCCGGCAAACTACATACAGGTCTCCTGACGCACTGACGAGAGGGCTGCTATTCCCGTCGCCGGTTGCTCCTGCCTGCTTCACCACCGTATTTTTCTCCCACTTACCGGTGGCAATGTCCACTACGGCAATATGTAAATCCGGGAAGAAATCTTCTTGTGTCCCGCCTTCATTTCCCCCTGCTTTTACAAGGGTGATATCGGCAAACAACTTCCCTTCTTTAACTGCCAGGAAATTCTGACCGACGGCACGGAAATTTATCCCGCTGCTATCGCCGCCCGATTCCTTCACAGCGCCGTCAAGATCTATCTCTCCGCTTGCCGTCATTCCGGAGGGGTTGAACTTCTTTATTTTAAGCGGAGAGGCCGCATCCCAGTAAAAACCGACGGTGTCACCTGCAATCACAAAGTTCCCGGATCCGGGCGTGGAGTCCGCCACCTTAATGCTGCCCTCCACCTTAATTTTGCCATCCGCTCCCAATACCAGCTTTTCAACTCCCTTGCTATAATCCCGGGTCGAAAACGACTTAAATATCCAATTTTTATAGGGTTTCCAGGCGGCCATACCCATCCCTTCGAAAAGCGTTTCACCAATCTCAACGTCGCCTGAAGGGAAAGCCCCCAGCAACGCAATACCACCTGTCTTGTTAGCGGCCGCCGGATCAGCCACCAGCAGGGCATAGCGGAGACTGTCCGGTGTCCCGGGTTCCGGGACCGGCGGATCGGCGTCCTTGCTACAACCGGCCAGGAATACTGCGATCCCTGTCGCAAGCGCCCATACTTTTAAAGTTACTTGTTTCATCCGTATAAAAAGGTTTGAGCTCTGAGCTGTGAGGGGTGAGCTATTTATTCATCAGCCGTTTGTGTGCCGCTAGTAGCTAATACCTCAAAGCTCGTGGCTATTTCATGTGCATAGAAGGGGTGAGTGTTAATATATAAGGTTTGAGGGGTGACATTTGAGGTAAAAAGACTTATGCTCATCTCTCAAACCCGGCGTCTCACCCCGCATCAACAACGTCATGCCACTCTCTTTTCGTGCCCGGCCCGCTTAATCTCTGCAATAATTGGCCTTACAGGGCGGTTGTCTCCGGCCGGAAATTTCCTGAACTTTCTATTCTCGCCTGTTCCTGATAAATTAGCGGTACCTCTGAGCACAAAACTCCAAAGCACTGCCATTCATGCGGGAAAACAAAAAAACAACACAACCGCTTTCCATATTTGAGCTGAAAGAAGTTTCCAAAACCTACGATCAGCTGCCCGCACTCGAAAATATTACAATCCGGGTTCCGGAGGGGCATTGGATCGGGATTTTGGGAGAAAGCGGTTCGGGCAAAAGCACCCTTCTGCAAATTGCCGCCAGGCACCTGGATGCCGACAAAGGAGCGGCTTTTCTTCATGGGAAAGAATTACCGCATGTAGGCTCGCAACTGCTCAAAGGACACCCTAAAATCAAGCTGGTTCACCAGGAATTTCACTTATTCCCCGGGCAAACCGTCCGGGAGAATATCGCCTATCCTATCCGGTTGGAGCGGCCCGCCTATGTTGCACAGCGGACCAATGAACTGATCGAACTGGCAGGTCTGGAAGAAGTCAGGAACCAGAAAGCCAAAACACTTTCCGGCGGCGAAAAACAAAGGACGGCGATAGCGATGGCCCTGTCGGAGCTGCCGGACCTGCTATTGCTTGACGAAACTTTTGCGCACCTGGATGGGCTGAACCGCTCGCGCCTCACGCGCCTTTTCCAGCAGTTAAAAGCCCGGGAAAGACAATCCTGCATTTTTGTCACCCATGCGCCTACCGAAGCCATGGATTGGGCCGACAGTCTGATCGTCCTGCGAAAGGGAAAAATCGTTCAGAGCGGTACGCCGATCGAAGTCTACGATTTGCCGGTAAGCGCCTATGTGGCCGAACTTACCGGAAACGTCAACTGGCTGGATAAAACCGGCCGGAAATTTATACGACCGGAAAAAGTCCGCGTGTCGCGACAAGAGCCGGTCGGTCCGCATATGACCGGCAGGATCCGTCACACCCATTTCCGCGGACTCCACTGGGAGTATAGCTGCGAGCTGGAAAACGGCTTGTGGTGGGTGGTTTACCGCCTGCGCAATGACCTCAAACCCGATCAGACCGTTTACCTCAGGTTTAGTGAAAAAGACACCCGGCACATAAAATGAAATTCCGGGTCAAATATTGAACCAGAACGACACTTTTACGCCAAATTTACTTACGGAAGGCTCATTCCGGTAGGTCAACCGGTGGACGAAATCAATTCGTCCGACCCTGAAAATATTATTGAGCCCGTAGCCGACTTCCATATAAGGCCGTCGTCCGAGCGTTTTAAAAGTCTCCATTTCATTTCCAAGTGCATCATGCGTTGGCGTAATGTTACGGTTACTGGGGCTCAGGTCGCCGTAATAAAGCCTGCCTGTGGCAAGGAGCCGCAGCTTGAGCCGCCTGATCGCCGGAATACGGTTCAGGACAAAACCGTTGTCATCATGTTCCAGCCTCAGTGTGGCATACCGGTCGCTGACAAACTCGAAATAGTTCATCAGGTTAAAAGCATTCTCAACATAAAACCAGGACTCATTACCCAGCGGCGTATAAAGCATTGGATAAGGAAGTTGGGACGGAATGTAACCAAAATTGGCTTCATAGGTAGTTCGCCCGATAAAGCCGAGCCTGAAGCTCTGTTTCACATTGAGCCTGAGCTTGTGGTAGTAAAAATCGCCGCCCAGCATTCCCTTAAGCCCGATGGCATACCGGATCGATACAATCGGCGCGTTGTCGTTCCCGAGGCTGATCCGTTCGTTGTTATTTTGCAGGAACGTTTCGCGGTGTGCCAGCCTGGTTTCAAATTCAAGTTCCGTAGTCCGGTAAAAGCTCCCCAATGGCGATTGATCTCCCTTTGACAGGTCGGTCCGGTACAAAAATTGGAAAAGCGGGTCGAAAGTCCGGTTTCTAAGGGTAATCTGGTGGGTGAGCCCCTTGGCAATTTCCCGCTTCAGGTAGAGGTAGCCGTCACGCTGCATGTAGGCTCTCCGAAAATTCCCGTACCTGGAAAAGGCCCCGAAAATACTGCTGTTGGCCAGGTTTTCCCTGGTAAGCCCCAGCCGCTCAATGTCATATTGGTAGTGAATCCCACCGGTGGTCCAGGGTTTCCTGGAAAAAATATGATCCACGCCTAAGCGGTATTTCCATTGCCTGTCCTTGAATCCATAGGCGCCATAGCCGCTGAAAATCCACTTTTTACTGAACTCTTCATCCGTCTTAAAGCCAAGGCGCAGCCGGTGCCCCTCCACGTTATTGAAGGCATAAGCATAGAGGTAGGGGCCAAAATCTACATTTAGCCGGTCGATATTCTTATAGCCGTTCACGAAAACGTTCAGTATTTCGGTGTAGGTCCTGATCATCGGCACGTTTGAAATGGAGTCAATTGCCTGAAACGACAATTTCTCCGCGTCCGACAGGTTTTCCGGCCGCTTCTTTTGCCAGAAGTCGGGCTCAAAATCCATATAATCGTCGCTTAGTTCGATGGCGGTATCGTAGAAACGCGGGTGTTTGGGCTGATCGAGGAGGAAATTGCTGTTGGTCGTGTAAAATTTGAGGAGGAGGCCGGGCGCAGTTTTATTAATCTGCTCCACATCGATCACCACCCGGGTTTTAAATGGCAGCCAGGCTGATCCTTCCTCCGGCTGGTCATATTCCTGTTGAATCCGCAGATTATCGATATAGTTGATATTGGTTTCTTTGAGGATGGAAACATCTATCCGGGTAAGCGCATAGGTCTCCCCGTCTATCCACATAGATCCCAAAAAGGCCAGGTCCTGTTTGCGTTTCGGTTCAAATTCGATTTTGTAGTCGTACACTTCACCGTTTTTTACACTGTCAGACAGGAAATATTCGTAGTACAATTTCCAGGAATCCGAGATGGGCGAAACAAAGTCCTTTTCAACAATCCTCAGCCAGTCTTTGTAAAAGTTATACTGCTGGAAAGACGAGCCGATCACCTGCGACACCAGGCCGCTGTCGTCCATACCGATGCCGGAAACCTTGGTCTTCCTGATAATTTCCTTCTTTTTCATCGGGTCGGTACGCAGAAAAACATCCGAAACCGACTCTGAAATAAATACGGGCACCACCGTCTCGCCTTCATCGCCTTTTAACCCTTCAAACTGGTCAATGATATCCGTGATCTGCCGGACAGACTTTCGGTTACGAAACTTGTCGGTAAGCTTGTTGACGTCAATCTGGGTTTTGGTATAGCTTTCGTACTGAGAAGCGGTTTGCCGGTCAGGATTATTTACCTTTCGCCGGTCCACCACCCTGCGGATGATCGCCCATGCCGGGTTTTCGCCGGCCCTCACCACTACTTCCCGCAACGCGTGGACGTCGGCCGCGATCTGGAAATCCACCACCTGCTCGACTTGGTTATGTACAATTTTCCGGGCGCTTCGCCTGTACCCCACACTGGTTACAAAAACAGAGTCGGCGGGGAAAGAGAAAGAAAATGCGTAATACCCGTCAAAATCGGTATTCCCTCCTGAAACAGAACCGGTTATTGCTACTGAAGCAAAAGGGACTCCCTCGCCTGTAGCTGCGTCCGTCACCCTTCCCCTGATTTTACCCGTGGTTTGAGCCCGCCCGTCAGTCAATATGAAGACAAAGCCAACAAACAGAAATAGTCTAAATTTTAGTGCGGTAGTCATAAGCGGTACAAAGTAGCAAAAAAGTACTGCAACGTACAAACCGACCGGGTACGGTCACGGCTGCCGTACGCCGCGGAGCGCCTGTCATTCGGTTTCCGCCGTTTTCTTCCGGAGCTCACTATTCCTGGTCAAATCGGGCCGGGGGTTCAGGAAATGAACATCCAGTATGGCTTTGGGCCTGGCCAGGTACTCCCGGACCAGCGTATAATAAGAGTAGTTTTCGGGAACATCCTGGGCTGCGAAAGCAATTGCGTCAAGCCCTTCCTCGTGGGCAATATAAAGTGCGCGGGCCGTGTGAAAATTCTGTGAGATAATGGTCAGGCTGGTTTCCTTAAAAAGGAATTTGGCCCGCAAAATGGAGTCGAAAGTGCGCTTTCCCGAGAAGTCCAGGATCATCGCATCGGCGGGGACTCCAAGCTTGAGAAGCGCCTTCTGCATGTCCTGCGGCTCGTTGTAATACTCCGAGTCATTATTGCCGCTCAGGATGAGGTAACGCACTTTTCCCGTTTTGAAGAGCCTGGCCGTCGCCTCCATCCGGTACTTGAAATAGAGGTTGTCGCCGCCACCGAGCAACCCTTTACTGGTACCCAAAACCAGGGCCGCATTTCGCGGGGGAAGCGAATCTATCGAAAAATAGGTATAGGGCCGCGCGACATCAATCACAATAATATTGCATACCAGTACCAGGAGCAAAGCACCAATCAGCAGCCAAAACCACCACGACAGTGCTTTTAATGCTGTCTTTACGGTAAACAAATAGCGTCGAGCACGAAACCACGAAATCATGCGCCAAAAAGCTTACTCAAACAAACCAAGTTGATTTTCATTTGACGGAGGTGGTGTCTTCTTCGGGTAGATCCTCGGTTTCTCGCCCTCCGGCGATTCGGGAGCCGCCTGTTCCGGCTGAGCATCATCCCGCTGCGGCGTCAGATCCGCCGGTTCTGTAGTATCCACGGTTGCGGCGAGCGTCTCTTCAGTCACTACGGCTTCCTCTTCCAGAGGCTCGTCCGGCTGCACTTCAGGTTCCGGATCCGGAACTTCAAGCGGCTCCAGCCAAACCGCTTCTTTAATTTTCACGGCATTGATCTTGTTCCCGATCGCGCGCCAGCCCCTGACATCCACCATCGTTTCGGCCAGCAACTCTTCCGTTTCGAAATCTCCTTTGACGGCACGCTGAATGGTGAGCTTCAACCGCGGACGCTGATCCACGGACGCCAGCAACAGCTTGCTTCCTTTGGAATCCGAAATAAACAGGAATTTCTTATCCACGGTCGAAGTCTCAATCATGAACCGTTTGATATAATGAACTTTCTGGTTCCCGTCGTAGTAAACCGCCGTAATAATCGTATCAGGCGAAAACTTGGTAAGGCTCTCGATTAAATTGGGCTCGTAATGGTTGGTAAGGTCAAAGCTGGTCAGTTCGTAGGTACCGTCCTTGTATATGACCAGGATGAGATCGGTCGGGCCGAAGTTGCCCAAATGCGTTCCCCGTTCATCCCGGTTCAGGCGTCCGATAACCCTGTCAAACCAGATATCGGCGCCGCCAAGTGTAGACACGCCCGCATTCTTGAAGGTAATTTTCCGAACCGGGTATTTCGTCATGATATTCCCCATAGCGCTCCTGTTTTTGATCGCTATCTTGGAAAAATCAAAATCGAACTGCTTGATTTTGGCCTTGCTCTGCGCCTGAAGATTTACCGTAATGGTTTCCGCCTCCCCATTGTCATTGGCCGAAAAGTACGTAATTCTCGACTTCGGGGTTCCCTGGGTCAACGGGTATTCCCGGTCCCGCGTAACTGAAGTAATCTGGAAACGCTTCACATAGGACACCCCGGTTTTACCGTCCACGTATATGAGGTTGTAAACTTTCCGCTCGTTGTTCTTGACGAACACCTCGCAATGGATAATGTCTTTCCCTACAAAAACCTTATCCTGGATCTTTGTAACCAGGCAGGTTCCGTCAGCTCTGAAAACGATAATATCATCGATATCAGAGCAATCCATCACATATTCGTCCTTCTTCAGCCCGAATCCGATAAAGCCGTCCGCCCGGTTTACATAGAGCTTCTGGTTATTGGCCGCTACTACGTTGGCTGCAATCTGGTTAAACATTCGTATCTCGGTACGCCGCTCACGCCCCTTGCCGTATTTGCGAAGCAGTTCGCGGAAATAGTCAATGGCGAAACGGACGATATTGGCCAGATTATCCTCGGTTTCAGCAAGCTCCGCCTCCCATTTGCGCATGAGCTCGTCGGCCCGAAAAGCATCATACTTGGAAATACGCTTGATCCTTATCTCGGTCAGCGCAACAATATCCTCTTCTGTTATCTCCCGGTAGAACTGGGGCTTAAAGGGTTCCAGCCCCTTGTCTATAATCTGGATTACCGCCTCAAACGTTTCCGCTTCCTCAATGTCACGATAAATCCGGTTTTCGATAAATATTTTTTCAAGCGATCCGTAGAGGATCTTTTCCAATAATTCAAACTTCCGGATTTCCTGTTCCCGTTTCAGCAGGTGTACGGTCTGGTCCGTGCTTTCGCGCAGCACATCTTTAACGGAGATGAATTGCGGTTTTTCATCCACAATCACACAGGCGTTGGGCGAAATGGATACCTCGCAGTCCGTGAAGGCATACAGGGCATCCATGGTAATATCCGGCGAAACACCAGTCGCCAGGTGGACATGAATCTCGACTTCCGCAGCGGTATTGTCTTCTACTTTCTTGATTTTTATCTTTCCCGCATCATTCGCTTTCACAATGGAATCGCACAGGGAAGTGGTGGTAACGCCGAAAGGAATGTCGCGGATGACCAGCATTTTTTTGTCCTCTTCCTCAATGCGGGCCCTTACCCTCACCTTTCCGCCGCGCTGCCCGTCATTATAATTGGACACATCGATCAGGCCGCCCGTTTGAAAATCCGGGTAGATTTCAAAATCCTTTCCCTTAAGAATATCGATGGAGGCTTCGAGCAGCTCGCAAAAATTGTGCGGCAATACTTTGGTAGAAAGCCCGACGGCTATACCTTCCACGCCAAGCGCCAGGAGCAGCGGAAATTTGACCGGCAGTGTTACCGGTTCCCGTTTCCTTCCGTCGTACGACATCTGCCACTCGGTTGTATCGTCGTTAAACACAACCTCCTTTCCGAACTTGGAAAGCCGCACTTCGATATAACGTCCTGCCGCCGCAGAATCCCCGGTATGGATATGCCCCCAGTTCCCCTGGGTATCAAACAGGAGTTCCTTTTGCCCGATGTTGACGATGGCGTCGTAAATAGAAGCATCACCATGCGGATGGTACTGCATGGTAGACCCGATAACGTTGGCAACCTTGTTGAAGCGGCCGTCGTCCATTTCGTTGAGCGCATGTAAAATACGGCGCTGAACCGGCTTCAAACCATCTTCTACTGCGGGTACCGCCCGCTCCAGAATTACGTAGGAGGCGTAGTCCATGAACCAGTTTTCATACAAACCGGATATTGGTGTCTTACTGTGTAATTCTTGATCTTCTTCGGGCTGCAGGTGGCCGTTATCGTCCATAAATACTCGGAGGAAACTGATAGCTATTGCGGTAAAAATATAAAAAAAATAGCTACCCTTCAATAATTTCCAGCAGCTCGCTGATCATCATAGCCGTTGCACCCCAGATTTGGAGACCGTCATAATCGTAGTACGGAGATTTCACAAAACCGCCCCTGACCGGGATTTTTCCCTCGCGGATAATTTGCCGATCCCGGATTCCGGAGAGACCTATCTCCCTAATTTCCTGCACTTCACGCGCGTCCGGGACAAAGCGGGGACGGGCCGGCACGGTGCCGACCACGGGCACCACCCGCATGTCGCTTACCAGGATATAAATCTCGCTCAATTGCCCCAGGATTTTGACCTCCTCCTTCGGGACCCCAATCTCTTCCCAGGCCTCCCTGAGGGCTGTCTGGTGGAGATCCTGGTCTGTCTCATCCATCTTTCCTCCCGGAAAAGCAATCTGACCCGAATGTACCCCGTCATAGGTAGGTCGTTGTATCACCGGGAAAACAATTTCATCGTATTGAGGGTAGAAAAGGATCAGCACCGCACTCCATCTGGATTTTTCCTGGGGCTGGGGCCACCCCTTGTAGTGGGGGGCCGCCATCCGACCATGCGCTGTCCGTCCCGGAAGGTCTTTCACAAGCCGGTCTGCCACATATGCCTCAAAGTCCGAAAACGTACCGAATCTGTTCATGGGGAGGTGGAAATCGAAGATCAGAAATCGGAAACCGGCGGGCTGATTTCCGATTTCTGATCTCCGATTTCCTCAAAAAGATAGCCGAAAAGAGATTTCTGTTTAATCATTTCCGCGACACTTTCGGGTACCAGCCGCTCCCAACCGGGCACACCTTTCTGCACCATTCCCAATACCTCGTCGGTGGTATATTTCATAAATTCGATATTGAAATTGCGGATATCTTCGATCTTGTCGTTCAGCTTCAGATAGTGGAAAAGAGGCGCCAGTGTAATTGGCAATTCAAAATTTTCGCAATTGTGAACGCTGCCGTCCGCACGCAGCGTCGGGTAAACGAAGAGTTTCACGTTCCTGCTGAAAAGCGTCGCGAAAGATTCCAGGATCCCCCCGGGCAGAAAGGTATAATGAGTTTCGTCAAAAATATTTTTCAGGCTGGGAATCCCTACCAAAAGCCCGGATTTCAGCTTCGAAAGCCTCGACAGGTACGACACCAGGCGGTAGTACTCATGATAGTTGGAAATCATAACGTTATGGCCCAGTGAACATAAAATATCTACGCGATCGAGAAAATCTTTCTCGTCGATATTGTCCTTATCCGACTTCAGGTTGTGCAGCGTCAGCTCCGACACCAGCATCACCCGCTCGGCATTCACATCAGGCTCGGCCAGGAACTGTTCCATTCCGTGCGAAATCATGTCGACATGAACATTGGTAATGGGCCTTAACCTCCCGCGCATAAGCAGGATATGCTTCTTATAAAAGGCCTCGGTAGGCTGCATCACATTCCCGTCGGGACCGAACAGTGCGGCATTGGTAAACCCGTTTTTAACCAGGTGCAGGCTCATGAGCCGGTTGTCTACAGCAGAAAAGTCTGGCCCGGAAAAGCGGATCATATCAATTTCGATGTCCTCAGGGCTCAAATCGTCCATCAGCGACAGCAACAGCGTTTCAGGCGAATTGTGGTAGTAAAAGCAACCGTAAATCAGGTTCACACCGATAGTGCCGAGCGCCCATTGCTGCTGGATATTGTCACGGTTGAACATTCGCACGTGGATAATGACATCGTTATAGGCTCCGCCGGGCGTGAGCTGAAACCGGAGGCCAACCCAACCATGAGGATCATTGGTGCGCTGGTAATTCAGCGCCACTACCGTATTGGCAAACGCAAAAAAAAGGCTTTCCGCCCCCCTCTTCTCCGACAGCCTCTTTTCAACCAGGCTATACTCCTTGTGTAGCATCTTGACCAGCCTGGACTCCACTACATATCTGCCGCTCTCTTCCGGGCCGTAAATTGCATCGCTGAAAGTCATGTCATACGCCGACATGGTTTTTGCAATTGTACCGGAAGCGCCGCCCGCTTTAAAAAACTGGGCTGCCGTTTCCTGCCCCGCACCAATCTCCGCAAAAGAACCATAAATGCGCTGATCCAGGTTAATTTTCAGCGCCTTCTGTTTGGTTCCGATATTTTTATCGTACATTCTGTAGTTGATGAAATGAATTGATGTGACCAATATAAATATTTAACTTTTTTTTGAGCCGAAAAATTGTATTTTTTTGGGGATTACGCCGTGTCGTTCGCACTTTTCCCCGTCTTCGACCATGAACCTTTCAAGTTTGCCTGCCTATGTCCGATTATTCCGAAGAAACCCCTTTCCTGTTTGTTTACGGAACGCTTAAGAGAGCTTTCGACAATCCCTTTGCAAAAAAACTCAGGAATGCCAGCACGTTCCTGGACGAAGGGACTTTCCCGGGGCTGCTCTACCGGATTTCCTGGTACCCGGCCGCCATTTACCTCCCGGAGTCCGACAGCCGCGTACAGGGAGAACTCTACCGTATGCATGCACCCAGGCAGACGCTGAAGTTGCTGGACGAATATGAAGAAGTAATGCCGGACTGGAAAGAGGGGCTGTTCGTACGCAAAATTATCAAGGTTTTAACCGGGGATGAACGCACCTTCTCCTCCTGGGCGTATCTTTACAACCGGCCGGTCGACGGCCTGGAAACGATCCCCGACGGGAAATTCAACGGCTAACGTCCTAATACTTTTAGATGTCGAGTCATCATTTTGTCAGAGAAAAACAGGAGCCCGCGCTGATTATCGCCAACGGGCAGGAATGTAGTGATGAGCTGTTGGGGCAGCTTTTGGAATGGAATCCTTACGTGGTCGTGCTCGACAACGCCATTTACCGGGTCATGGAAAAGGGCATCAAGCCCGATATCTGGATGGGAGATTTCGATACAGACCACGACTTCCAGTCTATTGCAGACCGTATCTATCCGCTTGAAATCGTGCATACTCCCGACCAGATCAAAACGGACCTGGAAAAAGCGCTCGATCTCCTGGTAGAGCGTGGCTACCCTGCAGCTAACATCGTATGGGCAACCGGGCGCAGGGCCGACCATACCATCACCAACATCACCAATCTGGTACGGCACAAACATCAGATCAAGACAGTCATTTTTGATGATTATTCCCGTATATTTCCGTTGCCTGCCTCTTTTGAGAAATGGTATCCCGCCGGCACACCGCTTTCCCTGATACCGGTAGGCACCGTGGAAGGCATCCGGACCGAAGGCCTTAAATACGAATTGGCGGGGGAGTCACTGACCATCGGGTACCGGACAGGCAGCAGTAACGAAGCAGCAAAAGATGGAATTGTCCGTATCACAGTGGAAAAAGGCGACCTGCTTTTAATGGAGTGTCATGATTAGGAAGTAGGAAATCGGAGGTCGGAAATCGGCCCGCCGACACCTGAAGTCTGATTTCTGATTTCCGATTTCCGATTTCCCCTTTCCAGCTAAACTTCAACAAAAATGAATTCTACCCGGAAGTATCTGCTTGTCATCGCCGGACTTTTCGGCGCCCTGGGCCTGTCCGCCCAATCTCCCTCGCCCGTTACCCGGTTGATCGTAAGGGGCGATGACATGGGTTTTACGCAGTCTGCCAACGAAGCGACTCTGCTGGCCATTACCAAAGGTATTCAGACTACCGTTGAGATTATGCCCAACACCCCCTGGTTTGCCCAGGCTGTAACGATGTTAAAAGCGCACCCGAAGGTAGATGTAGGTATTCACCTGACTCTGACCAGCGAATGGGAACAGCTTAAATGGCGGCCTTTAACGCAGGCGCCAAGCCTCGTGGATGAAAACGGCTATTTTTATCCGTTCATCTGGCCCAACAAGGACTACCCCAACCAGCACCTCCAAGACAAACCCTGGAAATTGGACGAAATAGAGAAAGAGTTTACCGCACAAATAGAAGCGGTCCGAAAACATCTTCCCTGGGCAAGCCACCTTTCGGCACATATGGGCTGTACCGGGATGCATGAAGATATTAAGCAGCTGGCCCTACGATTGGCAAAAAAATATGGACTGGAAGTAAGCCTCGACCAGGTTGTACCCGTGACCTACCGCGGATCGAAAAAAACCTCGCAGGAGAAGACCCGCAGCTTCATGGCCATGCTCCAGACACTCGAACCAGGCAAGACCTATCTGTTTGTAGATCATCCGGCCTTTGATACTCCCGAAATGAAGGCCATACGCCATATCGGTTATGAAAATGTAGCCGAAGACCGGCAAGGCGTTGCGGATACCTGGATGCATCCGGATGTAATCAGGCTCATCAATGAAGCGGGGATCAGGCTGATCAGCTACCGCGACCTGAAAACACGGTAAACGAGTCAGTAAAGCTTTTCGTAGTATTGGCGCGCCATCCGGTCCGAATCAAAGGCCGGCGCCACCTCATTCATACCTGTCAGCATGATTTGCTGCCATTTCTCTTTGCTGTCGTAGTACAAGGGCACTACCTCGCTCTCCAGCAGCTGAAAGAGATTGTTCCTGTCCTGCTCGTCCTGGTTTCCATCCGTGATCGTCGGCAGAATAAATGAATTCTCCCCGGGCCGGGCAAATTCGGGCATCCATCCGTCGTTGGTAGAACAATTAATGGCTGCATTCATTGCAGCCGTCATGCCACTGGTACCGGAAGCTTCACGACCCACGATCGGGGTATTCAACCATACATCTGCGCCGTCTTTCAGCAGTTTCGAAAGTCCAAGCTCATACCCCGTCAATACCGCTACGCCGGGATACAGATAAGAAAGATGCTGCAGATGATTAAAAATCCGTATCGCACCCTCGTCTTTCGGGTAGGGTTTTCCCGCCCAGATTATTTGAACCGGGCGGTCCGTATTGCCCATAAGTCGCTTAAAGCGCTCGGTATCTCCCAAAAGTAAATCCGCTCGTTTGTACGCGGCAAACCGGCGTGCCCAGACGATTGTGAGCACATCGGGCGAAAACAGCCTGCCGGTCTGGTCCGCCACAACGGAGAAGAGCTTTTTCTTCAACTCCCGCTTTCGCGCCGCGACCTCCCCGCCGTCACCTTTCTCCCGGCTTGCTTCCAGCTCGCGGTCTACCCAGTACAGCTTGTTCTGGGCATTGGTAATCGATATGATTTCGCATATCGACGGATAACCGCCCCACATTCTTCGCGCCACCTCTCCGTGAAGGGCCGACACGGCATTGGCCTTACGGCTTAGCCGGAGCGCACCCAGCGTATGGTTAAAAATATCGTCGTTTATCCCGGTAATTTTCCTCACCTCCTCCAGCGGGACCCGCCCAAAGAAGCCGATATTCTTCAGAAAAAAGATATTATGCTTTTCGTTCCCGGCTTCTTCCGGGGTATGCGTCGTAAACACCAGTTTTTCCCGGAGTTTCCCGGCATTTCTGGTTTTGTCGTAAAGAAAAAACGCCAGGGGTAGTGCATGCGCCTCGTTCAGGTGGTATACCTCAGGCTCCCAGCCCAGCGCTTCCAGGAGCCGCCCGCCCCCCGCACCCAATAGCGTGCACTGCGCTGCTTTAACCGTGGGATCGGCATCATAAAGGTGATAAGAAACCGACCGCCCCGCGTAATCATTGCCTTCCGTATCGGTCGTCAGGAAAAACATGGGCGCCGTCCCGAAAACCCCGGGCGCCAGGTAATAGGCATGCACCCAGACTTCACGGCCCAGAAGCGGGATCTGAAACCTGATACCGGTATCTTCCAGGAAATGATAAATCTTTTCCCTGAAAGTGGCGCGCATGGTATTGTCTTCATTCCGCTCCTGGTCATAGTAACCATACTTCCAGAGTACCCCGATTCCGACCAGGTTTTGCCGCAGCTGAAAGGCGCTGCGCATATGGGAGCCGGCCAGGTACCCCAGCCCCCCGGAGTAAATTTTCAACGCCTGGTCAAGGGCAAATTCCATTGAAAAGTAAGCTACCGGCTTACTGTAAGCAGTTTCGGGACTGACAGGATGCTGAAATGGCAGGTTAAACATCGGCTTGATAGGTGATTGGCTTATCGCAATTTATAAAAAAAGGGTAGGAATATTCCCTGCCCTCTGTTCGGATAACTTTCTCCTGCTACTTCTTTTTCTTGGGGAACGGGAAATCTACCCCGTAAACTTTCTGGCCGTCCAGCTCTCTTATATAGGTATGAAACTGGCGCTTTCCCTGGGTAAGCTCTATCACCCGGGCGCCGCTTTTGCCTCTTTTGTAGTTCTCCCCGCCTCTCGTGCAAGCGCCATAAGCCAAGGCGATATCGTAGTACTCAACCAGGTAATCGTTGGTATGGTCGTGCCCGACAAACATCCCCATCACATCGCCCGCTTCCAGCATAGACAAAAACATCCCCGAATTGACATCCGGCGGGCACTCCTTTTCATACCTCACACCAGTTCTCCGGTTGCCGAGATCGTCAAAAGCAAGTTTGTATTCCGGAAGCGGGATATGGAAAAACGCAAGTGCAGGAAGCGCTTCCCTATGTGTGCCCGCAAAGGAAGCGCTCGTATTTCTGAACCAGCTCACCTGGTCATGCGCAAACCAGTCATACCCCTTTCCCCAGGGATAGCTGGAATAAGCGCGGGAATCCAATGCGTAAATAATAGCGCCGGGCTTCCCGTTTGTCCCTTCGACCGTAAGGGCGGCGTTAAGATAACCCGATACGCCGGGTATCTTCACCTCTTTATTAACCAGGTAAGGCTTGGTAGCAACGTATTCCGCAAGCGCTTCCCTTTTCAGGTCGCCTTCGTCGTCATGGTTTCCAAAGGTCACCACGTAAGGAATACGCCTGGCGATCGCTACCTGCAATACCTCGTCCCAGCCTTTTTTATTGGGGGACCTGGTCACGACGTCTCCCGTGTAAACGATCAGATCAGGCTTTTCGGCATCGAGTGTTTCTTCCATCACTTTTAAGGAAAGTTTGGAAGTCGGACTTGACGCATCATAATGTATGTCGGTAAACTGGACAATCCGGAAAGTACCGTTTGCAGAAAATTTCAATTTCTGAGCATGCAGGAAACTACCGCAAAAAAGCGTCAGAAAAGACAAGGAAAGTGTAAAAAAGCGCATGAGCAAAATAATAATGTTAAACAGGTTGCAAGAGGAACTGAATAATAAATCCGCTATCCCTTCCGCTCCTGAGGCCGGGAAGGCGCCCGCATGAATAATACCCCCGCTTCCCTTTACCCGACTATCAGGTCGCAAAAATACGCATGCACCAGTCGGCGGAGGTTACGCCAGTTTTAAGCTTTCAAAGCCGGGCTTTTAAAAATTCACCCGTATCCGTCCATCCGCGCAGACGCTAAGTTTTCTAAATTTGCAAAGTGAAAGGAGAAGCGCCAGGAGAACGGCTCAAAAACCGACAGGAAACCCCTGCCGGGCTTTGTTGTTTCTGTACATCCCGGTGCAGCGATTCCCGAACACCCGAATAGTCTATTTCCCATCGGGCCGAGAGGTCCCGAAAAACATCGGTATTTTGAAAGTTGAAGATTTGCTGTCGCTATACAGTTCCGACGGCTTCGTACAAACCTTAATTCACCGGCTTGAGTCCGCAAAACAGGACGATCAGCACATCCAGATCAAAGGACTGGTCGGCAGCCTTGACGCCGTACTGGCCGCCACGGTCCGCCAATCGCTTCCCAAGACTTCACTCTATGTAATGAGCGACCGTGAGGAAGCGGCCTATTTTGTAAACGATCTCCAGAATCTTTTGCCGTCGCAGGACATCCTGTTTTACCCGCCTTCTTCCAAGCGCCCTTACGAATACGCCGAAGTTGACAATGTCAACGTGCTCGCACGCGCCGAGATTCTGAATAAACTGAATCTTTCACAGGACGCAGCGCTGATGATCGTCACCTACCCGGAAGCGCTTACCGAGAAAGTAATCAACCGGCGTTCTCTGGTCGCCAACACATTTACGATCCGTACTGGAGAAAGACTGGACCAATCTTTCCTGACCGAATTCCTGAATTCTTACGGTTTCGAAATCACCGACTTTGTATTTGAACCCGGACAGTTTTCCGTTCGGGGCGGTATTATCGACATCTATTCCTTCGCGAGCGAACACCCCTACCGGATCGAGCTTTTCGGCGATGAGGTAGAGAGCATCCGTTCTTTTTCGCCGGAGAGCCAGTTATCAATCCAGGAAGCCAGACAGGTCAACATCATCCCCGACATCCAGCAAAAGCTGACCCACGAATCGCGGGAATCCTTTTTCGAATTCCTGCCTGAAAACACCATTCTATGGTTCAAGGACGTAGAGGTATTGCTGGAGATTACGGAAAAAGCAATGGAAAAGGCTGTAAAAGCGCTGGCCGATACAACCGGCGGCGGCGTACAGGTGGTATCCGACCCGGACGAGCTGTTCGAATCCAGACGGGGGCTTCTGAACCGCATCAAAGCTTTCAAAAGCGTTGAATTCGGGAAAAGGTTTTATTTCAAACCAAGCGGGAACGACGAATCCGTGCTTCCCCGGTACATTTCAAAACCGCAGCCTTCCTTCAACAAAGACTTCCAGCGACTGATCGACAACTTCGACGAAAACCAGTCCAATGGCTTTGTCAATATAATTGCGGCTGAACAGGGCAGGCAACTGGACCGGCTTGAGCGGATTTTTGAAGACATTAACCCCTTTGTCAAATTCAAAGGTTTAAAAATCTCGTTGCGGGAGGGTTTTATAGATGAACAGTTGAAAATCGTATGCTATACCGATCACCAGATCTTCTCGCGGTTTCACCGCTACCGGCTGAAAGACCGGTTCAGTAAAACCAAAGCCATTACGCTCAAGGAGCTCAGGACCCTGCAGCCCGGCGATTTCGTAACCCACGTCGACTATGGCATCGGTCGTTTTGCGGGGATGGAAAAAGTGGATGTAAACGGCAAGGTGCAGGAATCCGTACGGCTGGTCTATCGTGACAACGACCTGCTTTATGTCAACGTGCACAACCTTCACAAAATCGCCAAATACACCGGCAAGGAAGGTACGCCCCCTACGATGAGCAAGCTTGGCTCGCCGGAATGGGAAAACAAAAAATCGAAGGTAAAAAAGCAGTTGAAGGACATTGCGCACGAACTCATCGCTTTGTATTCCAAGCGCAGGAAAGCGCACGGATTTGCTTTCTCACCGGAAAATTACCTCCAGGTCGAACTGGAAACCTCGTTCATTTACGAAGATACCCCCGACCAGGCCAAAGCGACTTCCGACGTAAAAGCCGATATGGAAAAAGCCTACCCGATGGACCGCCTGGTTTGCGGGGACGTGGGATTCGGTAAAACTGAGATCGCGATAAGGGCCGCATTTAAAGCCGTAAACGACAGCAAGCAGGTGGCGGTGCTGGTACCGACGACGATCCTGGCCATGCAGCATTTCAAAACTTTCAGCGAGCGGCTGGCCGATTTCCCGGCGAATGTAGAATACGTTAACCGCTTCAAAACGACCAAAGAGATCAAGGAAACCCTCAAGCGGGCAGAGGCCGGCAAGGTAGACATCCTGATCGGCACGCACCGCATCCTGAACAAGGATGTAGTTTTTAAGGATCTCGGCCTGCTGATTGTGGATGAAGAGCAAAAATTCGGCGTGAAAGCAAAAGACCGCCTGAAAGAAATGCGGGTCAACGTGGACGTACTAACCCTTACCGCAACGCCAATCCCCCGGACACTCCATTTCTCGCTGATGGGCGCGCGCGATCTTTCGGTCATCACCACCCCGCCGCCGAACCGTCAGCCGGTCACCACTGAAGTACGGGTGTTTGATGAAGAGTTCATCCGGGATGCCATTTCCTACGAGCTCCAACGCGGCGGGCAGGTCTTCTTTGTCCACAATCGCGTGAACGATATTGAGTCGATCGGGAATATTATCCTGAGGCTGATCCCGGAAGCCCGAATCGGGATTGCCCACGGGCAGATGGACGGCGACCGGCTCGAAAAAGTAATGGTAAAATTCATCGAGGGAGAATATGATGTACTGCTTTCCACCAACATCGTGGAATCGGGCATCGACATTCCGAATGCCAATACCATTATTATCAATTCGGCGCACCATTTCGGCCTGAGCGACCTTCACCAGCTGCGGGGGCGGGTGGGACGGTCAAACCGGAAAGCATTTTGCTACCTGCTGACGCCTTCTATTTCCACCCTGACGAGCGAGTCCCGGAAAAGGCTGCAGGTGCTGGAAGAATTTTCTGACCTCGGCGACGGTTTCAAGGTGGCGATGCGGGACCTGGACATCAGGGGCGCCGGGAACCTACTCGGGGCCGAACAAAGCGGGTTCGTGAACGATTTGGGCTATGAAATGTATCATAAAATCCTGGACGAAGCTGTTAAGGAGCTGAAAGAAAACGAGTTCAAGGAGCTTTTCGCCGGCTCCGCCTCGCCGCTTCCCGACCTTACGCCGGATACGCAGATCGATACGGATATGGCCATCCTGATCCCGGAAGACTACGTGAAAAACATTTCCGAACGATTGTCGTTATATACACGCCTGGACAACATTAAGTCGGAAGAGGAACTGCAGGCTTTCCAGCTTGAAATTGTCGACAGGTTCGGCCCGCTTCCGCTGGAAGTAGAAGATTTGCTGAAGACAGTCCGCGTACGCTGGATCGCCGAAGAGCTGCATCTGGAAAAACTGATTTTGAAGAACAATACTTTAAAAGGTTATTTCGTTTCCTCTCCGGACACAGCTTTTTACCAGTCTGAAACTTTTGGGAACGTGCTTGACTTTATCCAGCGCCACCCAAAGCGGTGCAGCCTGAAAGACGCTAAGGGAAAGCTCATTCTAACCTGTGAGGAAGTCGGCTCGCTCCGCGCGGCATTTGACATACTGCTGGAAATGAAGGGGCATAAGGAAATTTGAAGAATTTTAAATTTGGTTAACTATCTTTGCAGGCTTAACAAGCCGTTGTCTATTCATCATCGGTCTAACAATAATGATTTACATGCGTAAAATTGGATTATTGCAACTTTTCCTGGCTTTGTCCATAGCTGTTGCGGTTACTTCCTGTAAGAAAAAGACGCCTACGAGTATGAACCCCGGCAAGATCAGTTCCAAAACCGGGCTGGATTACAACAAGGAAAACGGGTTCAAGGTGGCCAAATTCAAAGCGCTGCCCGCCGGTCCTGACCTGGTGTTTATTGAAGGTGGCCGTTTTACCATGGGGTCACTGGAGGAAGATGTGATGTTTACCCGTGACAACCTCGAGCGGACGGTAAGTATCCAGTCTTTTTATATGGACGAAACAGAAGTGGCCAATGTGCACTATCTTGAGTTCCTGGATTATGCGCGCCGCGATTCTTCGGAAGAATTCTATACCAAATCATTGCCTGACACCACCGTATGGCTGAATCCGTTGTCATTCAATGATTCATACATGACCATGTATCTGCGGCACCCCGGGTTCCGGTTGTATCCTGTTGTAGGGGTATCCTGGGCGCAGGCCAATGACTACTGCCTGTGGCGTACCAATGCCGTCAGCCTGGCCAGGTACAGCAAAGCCGGGTCCGAAGGCAAGAAAAAAGGCTTCTCATTGCGTAGAAAGAAAAAAGATGAAGGCGGCGAAGCCGGGGCCGAGGTGGCATCAACAGGAGATCCTTTCAACCACCCGTCTATCGAAAGCGGTTACGTAATGCCGCCCTACCGCCTGCCGACCGAAGCAGAATGGGAATACGCAGCCAAAGGGATGATTGGTACGCAATACGCTGACGAAAACCAATCTAACCAGAGAATTTACCCTTGGGACGGTTCTACATTGCGTACCGCACGGGGCCGGAAACAAGGCCAGATGCTGGCTAACTTCAAACGCGGCCCTGGTGATTACGCCGGTATCGCGGGCAAATCCAACGACGGCGCGATTATTACACAGGAAATCCGTTCGTATCCCGCCAACGACTACGGCCTCTATGACATGGCCGGCAACGTGAACGAATGGGTGTATGACGTTTACCGTCCGCTTTCTTTTTCGGATGTGAGCGATCTTAACTCCTTCCGCCGGGACGGATACCTGGATGATTCCACGAAATATGACGCCAAAGGATACAATTCACTTGTTTCTGACCGCCTCAGGGTTTACAAAGGAGGCTCATGGGCCGACGTCGCCTACTGGTTGTCACCGGGAACCCGCCGGTATATGGAAGAAGATTCTTCAACGGCGATGGTAGGCTTCCGTTGCGCAATGATCGCAACCGGGCGTAACCGCTGATCAATATAGGTAGAGTTTACGGCAATAGCCGCGGTTTCCTAGGGAGCCGCGGCTATTGTGCTGATATGGATCTCCCGGCAACCTGCCTGTACCAGCACCTCCACGCATCCTTCCAGCGTAGCACCGGTTGTCAGGACGTCGTCAACGAGCAGTACCCCTACTCCAGCCAGGTTTACGCCCGCCCGGACCGAAAACACATGCTGCATGGCCGCTATCCGCTCCTCTTTTTTCTTTTTGGTCTGCGACAGCGTATAGACTTCCCTCCGAAGCAGGGTACCATCTACCGGCGTTGACAGCGGCCCGGACAGCCCCTCCGCAAACAGCTCGCTTTGGTTGTAGCCTCTCTGTCGTAATTTCCGCCGATGAAGCGGGACCGGCACAACCAGGTCAACTTTCGGGGGGCAACCCGAAACATGCCAGGTCTCCCCGCAATGCGAACCGAGAAACCGGGAGAGCTCCGAACCCCCTTTATACTTTATTTCTTTCAGTAAAGCCTGGACAATACCTTTGGTGTGATATTCAAAAAAAGGATGTACTGACATCACCTCATGAAAGGCCGCAAACTTACCGGCAGCTTCTGCCCCGACCAGCGAATGGTTATGCAGCCATGGAAGCGACAGAAGGCAGGTAGTGCAAATATGGCGCTCGCTTCCTGCCATCGGTTTACCGCAGCCCGGGCATACCCGGGGAAAGAACAAGTCGACCAGATCCTCCCAAAAAGAAGTTATCTTTGTACCCATCAGGAAAGTATAGTAAGATTCAAATAAGCAATCAGCCCGGCTGTCCGGGCGGCGGTCGTTCGCCCGCCCTTATAGTCCCGCCTGTATTGCAGCCTCAATTTACCAAAAACGAGGCATACATCACCGAATAAATCATGACTGCAGAAGATAATATTTCACTCGAAGACCAATGGGAGGGCCTCCTCCAGAAAATCGAAAAAATAGTAGGGAAACGACCGGCCGACCTCAATGGCGTCCTCTTCCTGATTGGCGTGCAGGAACTTGGCAAAGGGGCACTCAATTTCACCAAAGAGCAGAAGCAGGACCTGATGCATATCGGCGTCTGCGAGGTAATGAGCATTTCCGGCTATTATATCCTCACCAGGCGCGACGAAGACGGGTGGCCCCACTACGAGCAAAGCGGGAAATTACCGTTTACTGATCTGCTAGGGCAAGAGCAGCTTCTCAAGATGCACGTGATCGAGTATTTCAAGCGGGTGGAATGAAGGAGGAAGTGGGAAGTCGGAAATCGGATCTCGAAACTCGGCCCGCCAATCTCAATTCAATTTCCGATTTCTGATTTCCGATTTCCGCCATCCGATTTCCCCTCACCCCCCTCATTACCAAAATTTAACATTCCTTCGTGAAACTTTTCGTGGAACATCCTTGGGGAATTGCGTTGAATAATTGAAATTTGACGTTCAAACCGGATATCAACAATGGGCAAGATTATTGCAATAGCCAACCAGAAAGGCGGAGTAGGTAAAACCACCACGGCGATTAACCTGGCAGCCAGTTTGGCGGCGCTCGAGTTCAAAACCCTTCTGGTTGACGCCGACCCTCAGGCTAACTCAACGTCAGGACTGGGCTTCAACCCCAAAGAGATTGAACTAAGTATTTACGAATGTATGGTCGACAACATCAGTCCGGCGGAAGCGATTGTGCAAACCGAGCTACCGAACCTGGATCTGCTGGCTTCTCATATTAACCTCGTCGGGGCAGAAATTGAGATGATCAACCTCGAAAACCGCGAATACAAAATGCGCGAATCGCTGGGAGAGGTCAAAGACTATTACGATTTCATCATTATCGACTGTTCCCCCTCTCTCGGGCTGATTACCATTAACAGCCTTACGGCGGCAAACTCGGTTATCATTCCGGTTCAATGCGAATATTTTGCCCTCGAAGGGTTGGGGAAACTCCTGAATACCATTAATATCATTCAGTCCAGGCTTAACACCGACCTCGCTATAGAAGGTATACTCCTGACCATGTATGATCTCCGGTTACGACTGTCTAACCAGGTAGTAAACGAAGTGACCAGTCACTTTCAGCAGCTGGTATTCGACACCATCATTCCGCGTAACGTCAGGCTCAGCGAATCACCCAGCTTCGGCGTACCGGTACTGGCCCAGGATGCGGATAGCAAAGGGGCGCTCAGCTACCTGAAACTGGCAAAAGAAATAGTGGAGAAAAATGGCCTGGTGGGCGCATAACCTGACATCCGGATATGGAACCAAATCACAAGAAGAATAAAATGACCGGCCTCGGAAGAGGTTTGGGAGCGCTGCTCCAGGAAAATGAGCATGTTCCGCAACGCCCGCAGCCGTCTGCTATAGCCCGCCCGTCTTCTTCCTCCTCACCAGGCGGCATCAGCGAGATTGAGCTGGCTTTGATTGAGGTGAACCCTTATCAGCCCCGAACACATTTTGACGAAGAGGCGCTTCGCGAGTTGGGGGAATCCATCCGGACACAAGGTATTATTCAGCCCATTACCGTTCGCCGGACCGAGCACAACACTTACCAGCTGATCTCGGGAGAACGTCGCTTCCAGGCTTCAAAAAGCATCGGCCTGGTTCGGATCCCGGCCTATGTACGGACCGCCAACGACCAGCAGATGCTGGAAATGGCCCTCATTGAAAACATTCAGCGTGAAAACCTGAACGCCATTGAAATTGCGTTAAGCTATCAGCGGCTGATGCATGAGTGCAACCTCAAGCAGGAAGAATTGGGCGACCGGGTAGGCAAAAACCGCACAACGGTCAACAACTATATGCGCCTGCTCAGGCTGCCGCCGGTCATCCAGGCCGCAGTACGCGACAATAAAGTCTCGATGGGCCACGCCCGGGCGCTTATTACCATTGAAGGTCATGACGTGCAATTGAAGCTCTTCCGAAAAATCATTGAAGAAGGCTGGTCAGTCAGAAAAGTGGAGGAGGAAGTGCGCAAACTCTCGTTGCTTCCAAGAACAGAAGATGGCACGGCTAAAGCTAAACCGGCGCTCCGGCAGGAAATAAAAGCACTGCAGTTTCGCCTTTCTTCCATTGTAGGCTCAAAGGTTTCCATCAAGAGTGATGAAAACCGGAAAGGCGAGATCAAAATTCCATTCGGTTCGAAAGCCGAACTGGATCGTATTTTGGAAAACCTGAAAATAGAACATTAGTGATTCGTAGCGGGGTATGGTTGTGGATTTGCATGCTGCTGTGCGGACTACGTTTGTACGGTCAGGTGCCGGCGGCCGACAGTATTGCCAGAAAAGCCGCCGATGGTCTCGAAGCGGTAAAGACAGATACAACACTGGCTGTACAGGTCGATTCGCTGATCAGGAAAAGCAGCGGTAAACCCAAGTTTTACCCGAATCCGAAGCGGGCTTTGCGCTGGTCGCTACTCACTCCCGGCCTGGGCGGCGGACAGATCTATAACCGCGACTATTGGAAACTGCCCTTCGTCTACGCGGCTTACGGGGCATCTGTTTACTTTATTTTCCTGAACATAGACCGCTACGGGACGATGGTGGACCACTACAAATCGTTCTATTTCCTGTCGGATCCGAGCGACAAGAATACCTACGGTAAACTCAATCCGGATGTTAAAACGGTACAGGTGTACATCAAAAGCCAGAACCGGTACGCAGACCTGGACATCAACCAGGTAAAGCGATTTAAAGACACCTACCGACGTTGGCGCGACTGGTCTTTTTTTGCGTTGGCGGCCACCTACTCGCTCGCTGCCATAGAAGCCAACGTAGCGGCACACCTGAAAACATTCGACCTTTCGGATGATCTCTCCATGCGGGTGCAACCGTCGTTCGTACAACCGCAGCTTGCCACCCCCGCGCCGGGTATCCGGCTCGTGCTTCTTTTGAAATAGCGAAAAATTATCTAAACAGAAACAATCAAACGCATCTACAGTGAAAATACTTTTGTTAGGCTACGGAAAAATGGGCAAGGAAATCGAACGCATTGCCCTGGAACGCGGTCATGAAATTGTGGGCCGGATCGATGTCAACAACCAGCACGAACTTGAAAACCTGCAAAAGGACAGTGTTGACGTGGGGATTGAATTCAGCACGCCCGCTTCGGCAGTAGGCAATATCAAAACGTGTCTCGAAAAAGGATGGCCCGTTGTTTGCGGCACAACCGGATGGCTTGAGCATAAAAAGGAAATCGAGGCACTTTGCGAAAATCAAAAGGGCGCATTCTTCTATGCTTCCAACTACAGCATAGGTGTCAATTTGTTTTTTAAGCTGAATCAACAGCTGGCCAAACTGATGCGCGGACATGACTATCGCGTTGATATGACCGAAATTCACCATATCCACAAAAAAGACGCACCCAGCGGCACCGCTATTACCCTCGCGGAAGGCCTGCTGGAAGAAATCGATTATATGAAGGGCTGGACCCTCGTTCCTGAAAAGAAAGAAGGTTATATCCCTATTCTTTCCGAAAGAACCGGCGAGGTTCCCGGAACACATGTGATCCGGTACTCCTCAGCAGTCGACACCATCGAAATTTCACACACCGCCCATAGCCGCCAGGGCTTTGCGCAGGGGGCAGTTGTGGCCGGGGAATGGCTCGCCGGGAAAACCGGGATCTTCGGAATGGACGATCTGCTGAAACTGAACGACCAGTAACCGCAGAAAATCCAGGCTGAACATCGTATTTTACCACACGGCCCAAAGTACTTGCATTACAACGCTTCTTCGTTTAAGTTTGGGGCAAAATTTAAAGCAGGTATTTAAAGCCGATAAACCAAACAATATGTCGTCTTCCTCTAAAAAGACAAATCAAAAACCGAAGTCTGCCGTACGGGAATGGGTTGATTCAATCGTATTTGCGGTTGTTGCTGCCACGCTGATCCGCTGGCTGTTCTTTGAAGCGTTTGTGATTCCAACTCCTTCTATGGAAAATAGTTTGCTGGTAGGCGACTATCTTTTTGTGAGCAAGATGCATTACGGTACCCGTACGCCGGTTACGCCGCTTCAGGTACCGCTTACCCACCAACACATCTGGATGACCAAAATCCCGTCGTACCTCGACTGGATTCAGCTTCCACAGTTCCGCCTGCCCGGCTTCTCCGATGTAAAACGAGGCGATGCCGTTGTGTTTAACCTCCCGGTAGAGCATCCTGGACAAGTGGCGAAATACGGCAATTCCCTTCCTGACCTGCATGGCCATCCGATCGACCTGCGTGTCAATTACATCAAGCGTTGTGTGGCTATTGCCGGCGATAAGCTGGAAATCAAAAACGGCCAGGTGTATATCAATGGCCAGCCCCAGGAAAACCCGCCGCGAATGGAGAGCGAGTATTTTGTGTCCACTACCACCACGGTGAACGAGGAGAAGATTTTCAAAGAAAACGGTGTCACTGAACCGGCCCGTCGCCATGTTGAGACCTTCAACGATACCATACCGGGTAACGATCAGAGCGGCTATGTGGTGTTCACTACTGAAGCAATAGCCGAAAAGCTGAAGACGTATGACTTCGTAAAATCGGTGCAGGCGCTTCACATGCCCGCGGGCAGTCGTGACTACGGCATCTACCCGAATAGCGAAACCGGCTGGAACAAAGACAACTACGGGCCGGTTGTACTACCTAAAAAAGGTGAAACCATTGAGCTGAACAAACAAAATATCGCCCTTTACGGAGAAGTGATCCGCTTCTATGAGGGTAACGACAAAGTGGAAACAACAGGAGACAGCTCCATCACGATGGATGGAAAAGCATTGACCCAATACACTTTCAAACAGGACTATTATTTCATGATGGGCGATAACCGGCATAATTCAGCTGACTCCAGGTACTGGGGATTCGTTCCCAAAGATCATATCGTCGGGAAGGCTGTGTTCGTGTGGATGAGTATTGACCCTAACCCGAGCAGCGCATTGGGTAAAATCAGATGGAACCGTGTATTCAGGGTGGTGAAGTAATCGCAAGAGTATCCTTAAAAAGCCGGATCTGCTGCCATTAGCGCAACGATCCGGCTTTTTGTTTAGAACGCGATCAATTGCCGCGCCTGCATTTCTATAAGTTCAGTATAGAGGTCATTGGTAAAACGTCCGTTCAGAAAATGCGTTTTTATCTGCCCCAGTTTCACCCTCATGGCAATCGTATGCATACCCAGGTAGCTAAATACGTCATTCAGGTGGCTGAGCGCAATTCCTGCGCCCTGCATGTTGGCGGAGATACCCACTAATGCTGCTTTTTTATTGGTCAGCGCATTGGGATAAGGCAGCCCGTCAATAAAAGTTTTGAGAATGCCGGGGTAAGACCCGTTGTATTCCGGTAATACAAAAACAAATTTATCGTGCTCAGCGATGAGCTTCACAAAGGTATTGAAGTCCTCGTCCTTACCGGAATTATGGTACAGCGCCTTATCCAGGAAACCTGATTCCAGGTTGGCCAGATCGAGCACCTCGCTCTCCTGCCCCAAAGACGCTAAAACCTGCTGGTAGTAGGCCGCAATTTTCCTCGTCATTGCCCCCGGGCGATTGGTGCCGCTTACGATTAGAATAGATTGTTTCACTGTTTTTAGGTTTTAGCTATGAGCTATGAGCCTTGAGCTATGAGAAAATCAGGGATATAGGTTCGCCGATTTCCCCTCACACCTCATCCCTCACTCCTCTCGTCTATTACACCACAAACGTCCTCCCCTCTTCCGCATATTCTACGTTTGGGAAAATGGCAGCGGCTTCTGCGACCAGTTGCCGGACATCGTCGTAGCGGGAGGAGGCATGCCCGATCAAAAGCTTTCCGGCTGCGGCATCCCTGGCGAGCCAGGCTGCCTGCGAGGCGGTTGAGTGGCCCCTTTCATGCGCCTTAACCGCCATTTCATTGGCAAATGTCGCTTCGTGGTACATCAGGTCCACACCGCTTAGATAAGCTGATAAGGAAGGCTGGTAAATGGTATCCGCGCAATACGCGTATTTTTTGGGCGGCGCGGGTTGAGTCGTATATTCCTCTACCGAAAAAATCACATTTCCGTCGGGGTCCAGTACGTCCTTCCCGTCTTTTAGTTGCCGGATTGAATCAAACGACAGTTTCCCTGACAGTTTTTCCTTGATCATATTACGCTGTCGCGTCTGCTCCCGGACTAGGAAACCGGTACAATGGATACGATGTTCCACAGGAAAAGCCTCAATCGTGACCAGTTCGTCGGAATATACAATCGCAGGCGCTTCACGGGTACCCGAAAAATAAATGGGAAACGCCGGCGGCGATTGCGTCGCCCGTCCGAACTCTACGAGGATAGATTGCAGTTCATCCGGCGCTACCAGGTGAAGCGGTTCCGTTCTGCCCGTCATGGCCATTGAGTCAAGCAGGCCGAAAAGACCGTAATAGTGATCGCCGTGGAGATGCGAAATACAAATGGCCCTGATCCTGGAGAAACCCAGTTTCAAATTCCGCAACCTGAACTGAGTCCCCTCCCCACAATCCAACAGGTAATTTGCTGCCTCCGCAGCTACCAGTTGCGACGAAGGATGGAACCCGGGCAACGGAAGCGCAGATCCGGAACCTAATATCGTGACACTTAACGACAAATCTTCAGAATTCAGTATGCTCAGCCGGCCCGGCCCTCAATCCTCTCCGTTATCGTAATCTTCCGGGTCATACCCGTCTTCACCCGCACCGAATTCATTCTCGAGATCGTGCATGAATACGGCATCGATTGCTTCTTCCACGGTATAAAAAATTTCCAGGTCCTGGATCTTGGCATTTTCCAGTTTGTCGATCAGGTCGTCATTTTTAGTGACCACAATAAAAATACCCAGGCTGTTGGCACAAAGGCGGTTAATCTTCCTCAGCACCATCGCACCGGAATTATCCAGATCCTGGCACTGTGGTATATTAAGAATGAGGTTATGGCTGGCTTTGAGCGCTTTCCGCGCCACTTCCTCCAGGGCCGGCGGCACCTCATTTCCCAAAAAAGTTTCCTGCAAATCAATTAATGAATATTGCTCTTTTTTCTCCAGGGTATGATTCATCAGCTATTAATTTATGTCCAAGGCTAATTGTTTTTCTCCTTATAATGCGTTCTTAACATTCTCAAAAATGCGTTTTTCAACGTTTTCCTGATCCGCCTTTTCAAAGGTTTTCCCGGTTACTTTTTCGTACAGTTCTATATAACGTTCGGAAATAAGCTGTACGCGTTCGTCGTCCATCTCCGGCACGACCTGGCCTTCCTTACCTTGAAAACCATTGGCAATCAACCACTCCCGAACAAATTCTTTCGACAACTGGCGTTGGGCAATGCCCGCCGCCTGGTTGGCCTTGTAGGTATCAAGGTGGAAATAGCGGGATGAATCCGGCGTATGAATTTCGTCAATCAGGTAAATCACGCCATCCGACTTGCCGAATTCATACTTGGTATCTACCAGAATCAGGCCTTGTTCGGCCGCCATCTCAGTCCCTTTGTGAAAGAGGGCCAAAGCATAATTTTCGAGCTGAATGTAATCGGATTCGGAAACCAGGCCCCTGGCGATAATCTCCTCCCGGGAAATATCCTCATCGTGGCCCTCGTGCGCTTTCGTAGTGGGAGTCAGAATGGGCGACGGAAGCTTGTCGCTTTCCTTCAGTCCTTCGGGCAGGGATACGCCGCAGACTGTCCTTCTGCCGGCTTTGTATTCGCGCCATGCATGCCCGGAAAGGTACCCTCTCACCACCATTTCTACCGGGAAAGTTTCACATCTCCGACCGATGCTGGCATTGGGATCCGGCACGGAAACCAGCCAGTTAGGTACGATGTCCCTGGTTGCCCCGAGGAAGTGAGCTGCAATCTGGTTCAGGACCTGCCCTTTAAACGGGATTGCCCGTGGCAGAACGACGTCGAAAGCGGAGATCCGGTCGGAAGCGACCATCACGAGCTTATCTTCGAAAGAATAGACGTCTCTTACTTTTCCCCGGTAAAAACCGGTTTGATTGGGAAATTGAAAATTGGTTTCTTTTAATGCAGCCATGAGCTTTTTATCTTGGTGTAAAGGCGAGGATGGAAGTACCATTACCACTCCACCTTCTTTCCGGGTTTATTTCCTGCCCGCGCACCAAGTCGTCTAAGTTGATAAATATACTGTCTTTCGTTTACTTTCATGGCATCGAGGATGGACTTCGCCTGCTCCTCGCTCATATTAATTTTATCCAGGTTTTGCAGAAGCTGCTCGCGTTTGTCCGAAACTTCTACAACCGCATTGTCTACCTGGTCCGGCGCACTGGCGGTCTCGACCGGGCTGGTAAGCGAATCGGGCTGCTCGGTTTTTGCCGGCTCGCTCCCGATTGCACTTCCCGAATAACGCGACCGGAGTATTTCGAAGTCCGCAATAATCGTCCGGTTGACCCGGTCCAGCAGGATTGCATCCTTCAGCCTGCTCAGGGCTTCGGCGGTATCCTTCTCTGCCAGCGCGATTTTTCCCAGCTGCCATTTGGCTACTGCTGCAATCTTCGGATTTTCCACCCTGGCCAGAATCCGGTAATTCCGGCGCGCTTCGCGAACTTCGCCGGCCAGGAAATAGGCATGGGCCATGTTCAGTCTACCGGCCGGGTCAGAAAACATAGAAGCGTCTACCACCGTCCGGTAATGGGCGGCTGCTTTTTGGTAGTCCTCTCGGGCGAAAGACTCCTCTGCGGCAACCTTGGCCTGATAGACCAGCTTCGCCGACGGATGGGACATCAGGTCCCAAATCCAGAGCACTACCCACAAATACGCATACGCCATACGAAAATCGCACCACGGCGGCTATGGTTGAGCACACGCCGTTGCTTTACGTACAAATGTACGATATTGCTCTCTAAACTCGGAAAGTACGAAACGTAATAAGCAGGTCCAAAGCCAACAAAAGTATGGCTATCCCCAAAAAGTAATAGTATTTATTGTTTGCAACTTCTACGCTGCGTGCATCAACCCGGTGGGTCTGGGTGGTATTAATGGCCTGGATAAGCTGCTCGGTTTCGATCACATCGTCACCGATCCTGAAATATTCGGACCCGGTCTCATTCGCCATCTTGATAAGCGCGGGCTCGTCCAACCGGCTGACCACAATATCTCCCTTTTCCGTTTTCAGCGGTCCGTGCACAGTAGGGATCGTACTTCCGTTGGCAGTACCGACACCCACATAGAACACCAGGAAGTCTTCACGCTTCAGGCGCATAAAAAGCTCGTTGGAGCAAGCTGCGCCTCCCTCGCCGTCGGTAACGAGCACAATAATCTTCGAATTATTGGCGTCTTCGGCGCGCTGCATCTTTTCGTAGGCAAGCTGAAGGGCCGCGCACGGGTTGGTCCCCTGGCCCGGCAGCAATTGCGTATCGAAAGACTGGATCAGGAAACGCAGCGATTCGCTGTCATAAGTAAGGGGTGACTGGATAAAGGCCTGGTTCGAAAAGGCGATCAGGCCGATGCGGTTGTTCGCCAGTTGTTCGGTGAGGATACCCAGCTCGTATTTTACCTTTTCCAGCCGGCTGGGCGCCAGGTCTGTAGCGTCCATTGACTTGGAAACGTCCACCACCAGGTAAATGTCCCGGCCCATAACCAGCAGCTTCCGCTCGACCTCGCCGAAATAAGGGCCGGCGAGAGAGACAATCATCAGCCCGAGAATAAAGGCGCGGAAAAGAAACTTGATAAAAAGCGAGCGCGGTTTGGTACCGAACTTCCTGGCTATGCGGAAAGTACGGAGGATGAACAACACGTAGGCCACTAAAAATGCCGCAATCAGGAGATACTCCGCCGTACCGGGCAAGTTAATCCAGTTCATATTTACTTCTTCAAACCGCTTGTCTATCAGCCCCAAAGTTAGGCATTGAGGCTATTATACGAAGATTTTTATGGAAATGTTTGTAAAAGACGAGGTGGTTGCCCTATCTTTGCGCACCTGTTCGGGAGGGATGGGTGAGTGGCTGAAACCAGCAGTTTGCTAAACTGCCGTACGCGCAAGTGTACCGCGGGTTCGAATCCCGCTTCCTCCACAGAAAGGCCGATTATCGCGAGATATCGGCCTTTTTTCTTGCAGCTCGGCCGAATTATTGGCCTTTTCGGTAGAAAAATTCGGATATACACTTTGATTTAAAAACGATGTGGCGTATATATAGCGTTAGAAGTACTACGATCACTCTTAGAAACCCCCAAAATAATACTATTAAAACAGCCTCCATATCTGCTTTATGATTGATTTAATAAAAAGTATCCTCGAAGCGACACGCGACAGATTAAAAAGCCCCGTCCTTGGCACATATAGCTTAGCGTTTATTATATATAACTGGCGGCCGATACTTTATATTCTTTTTTCTAGCTCTAGTATTGAAAGAAAAATAGACTTTATTAACACTCACTACGGCTCTTACGGCGCAATTTTATGGCCCTTACTGATTACTGCTACAATAGTAGTTCTCCTCCCATTTCTAACGCTTGGGATAGAGTTAATATTAATAAAACCTCAATTTGAGAGAAAAAGAATCAAACACAACGATAAAGTTTCAAATCTGGACGATAGAATTGAAATCGCAAAAAAAGAATTTGAAATTGAAAATACAAAATCAGGTACTAAAACAATAGAGTCACTTAGGGAAACTATAAAATCGTTAGAGGCAGAAAAAAATTCTTTCGAATCATTGCTTACAACTGAAAGGCAAAAATTCGCAGAAGATCTACAGAAACAAACAGATATACTGCAAAATGAAATAGACAAAAACAAGGAAACATTAAACAAAATTTCATTTTCAAGCAAATCGATTGATACTTATAGTGACTTAATAAATTCTGAAAATCATAAAACATTTTATTCAGACTTCAATTCTAAAGGATTAGTTTCAGATGAAAGCCTTTACTATTTCTACGAAAATTTTGACCTGGCATACCAAACACATTCAGGCACATATATCTATACCGAACTGGCTAACGAAGTGTATATTTTAAATTTCGAAATAAACAATTCAAATATAATAAAAAAAGAATTTATTAGTCTGATATTAGAGTTAAATGACTATGAGTCAAATTCTATAAACCGGATAGAAAAAAATATCGATAATAATCAGTTAAATATCGATAAATTCAGAAAACCTATATTCAATAAATTATTAGAAATGGGGTACTTAAGACATAGTAATTATTCAAACAATTATCATTTAACAGAAAAAGGAATAGAATTAAAAAAATTAATTCCTTTAGTTAAATCTGGGATTTATTCTCGAATCGTCCCATCTATGCACCAACAATTAAATTGAAAGCATATTTAAGCCAATATTTCAAAGTCATTGGAAAGAAATTTTGCCTTAAAATCAATAAATGGTTTCTCTTTCATATTTCTACTATCTAAATTAGGCACGATATCATTTACCGCTTCGTATAGATCGTTACCAACAAGTCCAGCAGGTACTAATCTCCTGTAAAAGCAAAATAGCACAAACGGAAAAGATTCACGATCCCATCCGTATTCTTCCATAAAACCCCGATATTCTGACATTCGAAACATCATTTTCTTTACCGCCCCCCGGTCAACTGGTTCGGCCTTCTTTTCCCGGTAGCTTTTTTGCTTGCAGGCCCGGGAACAAAACCGCTGATCGGCGCGCGTTTGCTCAAACGGTTGGGCGCATACTGTACACTTTGCTTTCATCTTGAAATCACGTTAAAAACCACTCTTACCGGACACGCATGAAACGTGACCGGATTGTTACGGCTATTCATTAAAAATTCGTTGAAATCGTTACTGCTTGGATACAGTTCTTTTGACATATCCACTACGTCAAAACCGGCCTCATTTAGCTTTGATAGGCTTTTTCTACCCGTATCATCGTTATCAAAAAAGCAGCGTACTACGTTGCCTTTTTTGAGTATCGGTAACACAGCGTTTAGGTTCACCGTGCTATTCAGTACTATAGTGGTATGTATAGGGGTGTAATACCCGTAGTACATACAGGCAGAAAGGAAATCAAAAAAGCCTTCAAACAGGTTGACCGCGCCGGGCTTCCCTGTTATGGTGGTGATCCCGTTGCCGGTTTTACCTTTAAACCCCTGGCTACGCAGTTCATAGCCCCCGGCATCATTCTTAAACCCCAGGGCGTAATATACCCGGCCTTTATTCCGGTAGTGGACTTCCCGCAAATACTTCCCGGCCAGTATTTCAGAAATACCCCTGTATTCAACGTATTTGAGTAACGCCGGGGAACTGATCATAAAATCAGATAAAACCTCTACACCGGCAGATTTGGCGGCATTGTCGGGATATTGGCCGCTAAAGAAAAAGGAACGGCTTGACGGCTGCAGCCCGGTTAGCAGTTTGACGGCATGCACGAAGTCACATTTATCCAGCAGGCGAACCAGCCGGATCACGTCGCCTTTCTCACCGGCCCCGAAGTCGTTAAAGACGTTCTTTCCCGGATCAACAAAAAAGGACGGGGTATTCTCACCGTGTAGCGGTGAGAAATAAACCAGCTGGCCGCCGACCTCTTTGGCGGGTTCAAAGCCTTTGCTAAAGAGGTAATCCGCTACGGGGATCCCCTTTGCTTTCTGTATGTCTTCGTTTGATAGCATCATTGTATTTTATTTAGATTTTTGGCAAAAATTAAAAACGAAAGTTTCTAAAGTTTTAAAAAGTAGGTTACTAGCCTTACTACCTTACTACCGGCGACCTAACTAACTGATTATCAAAATCATTTTTTAGAATCCGGTAGTAACCTTTTCCTTTTCTTTTAGCGGATCACCTTACTACACCGGCTCAATCTCTTATTTGTAGTAACCTGTAGTAACCTGGTAGTAACCTGAAAAGAGAAAAGGTTACTACCAATAATATAGGATAGCAGGCCGTAAAGCGCATTTTCTTCAAATGGTAGTAAGGTAGTAACCAGTTTCGGGCAAAAACTGCAAAATTTCATCTTTGACCGAAACGGCTGAATAATAGTATCTTGGACTATTCCCATTAACTTTCCGGCTGCGCTTCTCGAAATTCAGATAAGCCATAGCCTTACCGATCCTATCCGTACTGAAGTTGTTTGCCCCCTTGCTTATATCCCTGATTGCATCACGTACGGTTGTAGAGGTCAAAAGAACCTCGCCGTCCGTTCCAGGCTGGCAAGGCTGAAAGTACCGTTCTATTATTTCGACTTCAGCCGGTAGTTTGATAAACTTGCCATTGTTCTGGCTTACCTGCATTTCCTCCTCTTTGGTCAACTGGCATTTGTAATCATCGCTCTCTGCTAATGCCAGGGCCTGCGCCCAAACCATATTTTTGTCGATCCTGGCGGCATACCCCTTTCCCCCTCCGTTGTCGTGCTGGATCGTCAGCAGCTCGAACACCAACCAGCGTACATTCCCCGTCAGGTCATTCAGAAACTCCATATCATTGATGGAACCGAAGAAGCTGGCATACCGGATCATTTTTTCATCCCGAATACCATAGTTACGCCGTACTTTGAAATTGTCTTGAGAGATCAGGGTTTTGATCCGGCTCGCTTCGGTCTTGTGCATTCCGTCCAATTCATCCAGATTCATCATGAAGTTTTCAGACAGCGCGATCGTAGAATCTTTGTGTGATAAGTCTGGGTTTTCTTTGTAGTACTCTCCTGCCAGTTCATCCGGGCATAACCAGCGGAAAAAGTAGCTCTTACCGGCGCTTTGTCCGCCCTGGAATACAAAGCATTGTTTGTTGAATGGTATCTTCCGGAGCACGCAGGCGACACAACGAACCAGGTGCTTTTTAAACATTTCGTGAGCAAACCGGCGCTCGGCATCGTTCCGGTAACATTTGAAAGTAATATACCCCAAAAGATTTTCTATATGATCTGTATCCCCCTCTTTCCATTTTCCGCGTATGGTATCAAAATAAGCCTTGAAAGGGTTGTATGTTTCTGCTAGCGTCCGGCTCTTTACAAGCAGCGATATGATGCGCTGCTTTTGAAACATCCCCGCGTTTATCGCTTCCAGTTCCAAAACAGCTAACCGCTGATCAGTCAAAGGCATATAAACACTTTCGCCCTTTACCCGTATTTCGTCCCGGTCTAAAACCTCGTTATACCTGAAATCGTAACGGCTTTTTAGGAAGTCTGATATATGCTTAATTTCGGCGTTTTTTTCTCTAGAGGATGATTGTCTTTTCACGTTAATTTCCATATCTTTATATCGTCTTAAGGCTTTGTGTTTGATTGAGTTGTGACTATTGAACACAGGTTTTAATATGCTCAAAGAACCAGATAAAAGCCCGGATGATAGCCGGGCTTTTTCTTTATTCGGGCAGATCAAGATGATTGAGAAATAAATCCACTAATTCGACGCGTAAATTGTGTTTCTCCAATTCCGAAACCCTTACCCATGAAGCTATTTCAAACAGCTTTACCCGGATTGAATCAATGATTGGGCTATCCTCTTTACGCTCACCTCCTTTCATATCGTCCAAAATTGAATGTACATGCCCGATCACTTCAATTATCGGGTGTGATGTAATGTTTACTTTCATTTTGATTAGGGGTTAGTAGTTGAAATATGTATACATCTTTTCCGGCGTGCCGTTCCCTGGTATATGGATTCTGAAGTAACGAGTAAGCCGCTGCAACAGTGATAGAATAACGGCCTTTCATAAAGCCGCTATCCCAGTAGCAAAGCCAAACGCCTTTATGATATTCGTGCTCTATTTTGGTGATCCTGATTATCATAACTTCCTACGGTTAATTATGAGCCTTACTTTCTCACATTCTGCCTTTTCTGATTCGCTTATCGAACGACTTTTAACAAACCGATAGTCCTCGAAATGCATGCCATCAGTACGGATAAAATCGGCCTCTAAAAGCCCCTTTGCCGTTTCTTCGTCAACAAACATTTGGTGACGCTTCCCGGAATACTCCTTTACGTGCATTGACCAGATGCCGGAATATTTGATGTAGGTCAGCCGGGTGATGGTCATAGGTCTTCCTGGTCAAACTGTATGTCCTTATCCAACCGACTTTTGTCCAGCTTCCCGTAATGCTTTATGAAATTGGTAGACCTATGCCCCAGTATTTCCGCCGTAGCTTCGTGAGAAATCCCTAAAACATTTATACAGTAGTTGGTAAGCGTCTTTCGCCCTATTTTGGTTGTCAAGTGCTTATTAATACCAACATAGGCCGCAATCTGCTTCAGGATCAAATTGCGCTTATAGTTATTCCGTTTGGGTAGCTTGTCTATGCCCTGGTATTTGTCTATGATCGCCAGGGCCAGGGGGTGCAGCTTCATTTGGTAGGGCTTGTCTTGACGACCGCCCTTTGACTTGACCCGGTGCCCCTCAATCCATTTGCTACCGTTATACTCCGTGATCCTGTACCGCTTTTCTACGTAGTCGGAATGGTGCAGGCCAGTAAAGCAGGAAAACACCAGGGCGTCCCGTTCCTCATCCAATACCCGTATGGTATCATCCGGAAGCGGCAACGTGCTGAAATCGTAAGCGGCCAACTGCTTGACCTCATCCTGTGACAGGTGCGTAAGGTCGTATAGACCGGACTTCCCCAGCCGGATAGACGCCAGCGGGTTTTTGCTCACCAGCCCTTTGTTAAAAGCATAGGTATATACCGACCGGAAAAAGCCGGAGATTTTGGCCGCGTAATCCTCTTTGAACCGGGCTTTCATGTATTCGATTAACCCCAGGAAAACCCGGTCGTCAATGTCGGTTATCAGTAAACCTTTTTGCCCGGATTCTTCCAGGTACCGGGATATATTGGTGAAGTATTTGGCGTAGACCTGGAACGTACGCTTGCTATTGTCGGACGTGAGTTCCTTTTCCCTTACAAATCGCTCATATATTTCCTGAAACGTATATTTGTCCGCCGCTCCTTCCCCCATAGCCAGGGCGGCCAGCTTTCGGGATGTGATCGTTTCCCTTGATAGCGTGAGATGATCTTGCGCCTCTAAAAAGCGGGTTCTCAATTGTGCTATCCGGCTGTTGATCAAACCGGCCTCGGTTGACTTCCCTTTAACTGCCTGCTTTTTGCTATCCCATTCACCGGGAAGGACGCGTATACCGGTTGACCTTTCAGGAGCGCGCAGACCGTCTACAGTCACACGGACATATAAAACGCCATGTGTTGACCTAACGCCGGGTTGATGCAGAATGAACCGGACATTTGCCCGGCTCTTTGGTTGCATGGTCTTTTGACCAGAATTGATTAACTTTGCCATTGTCGTAATGGTTTGATTGTGAGATATTAAACATTGACACTTTGCCCGGCACTGTTACCAGCAGCGGCCGGGCTTTCGTTTTTACATAGTTCCTCTAAAGGCACACCGAAGAACTCCGACAGGTTGACGGCCTCAAAGCCGTATATTGGCTTTTCACCACGTAGCAACTGACCAAAGCGCTTTTGATTGATCCCGACTTTATTATAGAAAGCCCGGTCGGGCTTAACAGGAAGTCCCGTTTTGCCACTTGCGCGATTCAACGCCTTTCTTAGTACTGTATCCATAACCGTAAATATTATGCTTAATGTTCTTGATTTTTGATACAAATCTAAATATTTAATGAATTATATTCCAAATATTTGATACTTTTTCGCATAAAAACTTTTGAATACCTTTGTAAGGTTCTAAAAATCAATGTCAAATGATAACAGAAAAGTTAAAACAGATACGGGAAGAAAGCGGGTTAACTCAAGCGGAACTCGCCTCCAAACTGGATATGGAAAGAAGCAATTACGCAAGGCTTGAAAATAGGGGCGAGCTACTCACGATAGCCCAGCTAAAAGCAATTTGCCGTGCTTTGGATGTTTCTGTACTTGATGTTATTGACGAAAGTAATAACCAAGCAAGTCGCACCGGAAAGAATCAGGAGTTAAAAGAAGTCAACCGAAAACTCAGGGAGTTAAAAACCGAGAACGGGCTTTTGAGAAACTTTACGAATTGGGTTACTATGCTATTTAGAGACGAGTTTTCAGCAATGAAAAAAAACCTCTTAGATGATGTAACTGAAGCAGAACCGCCAAACGACGAAACTTTAAAGAAATTAGGAAAAGTACTTTTCAGCTACGAAGACCGATATTTATTTTGGTCACTCTTCATGGCGAGTTCTGGTTTTATCTCTGAAAAGTGGTTTTTGGACGCCTACAAAAGAAGTGCTCGACAAGTGGGACACAAAACGAATACGGCTGAAGTTATTAATTGGGTTAACGGGGTACTGGATTATATTTCAGAAGTAGACGAAGACGACAAGGAAAAAGAATAGCGTGATAGAGCTCAGCGCAGTAATACCAAGTCAATCACATTTATGACATGGCAACGGATATCAAAATAGCATACCGTCCCCGATCCGTTGAGAGCGTAACGCTCGATGCTAATTCAAAAGACAAGCAGGTATTGCACCTGATCCGTCTTGCTTTGGAGAGAGCAGCGCAAACCGATCCGCCGTTACCTGAAGGATGCGCAGAAATCGAATGCACGCGCAAAGGCCAGATCAAGCGCCTAACGCTCCGTTATGAGCCGTATGATGAATATATTGAAGACCTGATGGATAGCGCGTTAATCCATTCGAGAAGGGATGAAAAAACTTATCCGCTGGAAGAGGTCATAGAAATGCTTAGAATCAGGAATGCAAAAGAAGCCGCGAAAATCAAATATACAATTCCGCCAATACCGGAAGGGATACGGTTTAACGATCCTGACGAAAACCCTACAGGCCTGAAAGCTAACGCACAAAATGAACAACCGTGATTGTCCAGGGGAAACCCGTCCCGGCGCAGTCACGGTACGATATCCCATAGATATTCCCGTCTATGCTGCATCTGTGAAAGATCGATCTTGATTAACAGCCGGCTGCTCACAGAAACGACGGCCAGCATAGACATTTCCAACTGTGAAAGATCCTGGAAAGGTGACACCCCGGAGAATCACATAAAGGCAGAATCACCGGTGATTCCGGAACATGGTTTTGGGGCAAAGTTCAGGATATACCCTAATGAAAAAGGACATATAGCAAAATATCTGATTATCAATACATTACAGAAACTAAGCACTCTACCTGAAAAAAGAAAAGGCTAATAATTCGGATATACACTGAAAAAATACACTGGAAATCAGCGAGTTAAACACGCGGAGATGGTCCCGCTTCCTCCACAAAAGGCCGATGTCGCGAGATGTCGGCCTTTTTTCCTTTTCATTCGGTTCTGGATTGGCTTTTTCGGGATCAAATACAAAAGTTGTGGAGGAGGTTGAGATCAAGAATAATTCTTGTGGAGCAACTTAGATTAAGTATATAGCTGAATTAACGGATTGATCCTTTATCATCCTGTACAAGCGGGAAAGGCAAGAAAAATAATCCATCAAAAAAGGCGTTTGCTCCTCGCAAACGCCTTTTTATCAGTGACCAGAAGGAGAGTCGAACTCCTACACCCGTAAGGGCACTACCCCCTCAAAGTAGCGTGTCTACCAATTCCACCACCTGGCCGTCACTCCTCATTCATAAAGGGATTGCAAAAGTAATGTTTCAACCAATTGATCGCAACAGAACACCCAAATTTTTATGAAAAAGTAAGCAGTCTTTTTAACATAAGAGAACAAACCCCTTACAACGGTATCGTTTTCAGCAGTTTACCAAACCGGTCAAACACTTCCCGGTAGGCTGCGTGCACGTCTGCATTGAACTTAACTATTTCCGCTACCTTCACAAAATTCTCCACATTGGAGAAGTCGGGTATTTCTCCCAGGGCCCTCAACCCTACAAGGGCCGCGCCAATGCAGCCCGCATCGTTGGTTGCGTTCAAAGCCACATCCATCCCGAAGATATCTGCCAGCATTTGGACAAACACGCGGCTTTGGGCAAATCCGCCGTTGGCATACAGAATATGCGCTTCCTCCTTTTCAAGCAGCACACCGGCAATGGTGTACAGGTTCATGAGTATTCCCTCCATCACGGCGCGGGCAAAATGGAAACGCGTATGCCCGATATCAATGCCGTGAAAATTGCCGCGTACCGCCGAATCCCATAACGGGGCACGCTCTCCCATCAAATAAGGGAAAAAGGTAAGGCCCTCCGAACCGGGCGCTATAGCCGCGGCTCCTTCGAGCATCTGTTCAAAAGTCAGATCCGCAAAAAAAGTATCTTTCAACCATTGGAAAACCACCCCGCCGTTATTGGTCGGTCCGCCCACGATCATGATATCGCGGTCAAGCGGGTAGCAGAAGGTACGCATTTGCAGGTCGAGGTGCACTTCCTTAAAAGTTTTTCGGACTGCGCCGCTGGTACCTATGGTGAGGGCCAAAGTACCCGGTCCGCCGGCGCCGCTGCCAAGATTCGCCAGGCAGCCGTCGCTCCCGCCCGCGATAACCGGAATATCTTTCAGGATTTCCCATTCCCTTGTCACAGGGGCGGAAAAATAAGGTGAAACAATTTCAGGCAATTGCCCCGGGGTTATTTCCAGGCCGGTGAGCGTTTCCTCATCCCACTCCAGAGTGCGGATGTTAAGCAAACCCATTGCGGCTGCCATGGAATAGTCGGTCACCAGCCGGCCGGTCAACCTCAAAATTACATAGTCCTTTATCCCCAGGTACCTGGAAGCCCTATATAACCCATCCGGCTTATGCAAATTGACCCACAACAGCTTGCACGCGGGCGTCATTGCGTGAACAGGAATACCGGTACGCAGATATTGCGCCTTTCCGCCTGCGGAGTTTCGCAGGCGATCAGCCAGGTCACCGCTTCGGTTGTCTGCCCAGATAATCAGCGATGAGCCCGGTACCCCGTGCTCATCCAACGCCATCAGACTGTGCATTGCCGAGCTGAAAACCACCGCCACCGGGCTTTTATCATGTCCGGCGATCAGTTTTTTCAAAACCGTCACAGTGTGCCGGAAGATTTCATCCGGGTCCTGCTCGGCGTAAGCCGGAGCCGGGTGCAACATCGGGTAAGCAATGCTTTCACTACCCAGAATAGCACCCTCCAGGCTGAATGACACCGCCTTTACGCTCGTCGTACCAATATCACAACCGACGATATAACGCACTTTGCGAATAATTATCTCGAAATATCCAGCACTTCAAATTCCACCAACCCCGCCGGGATCTGGATCTGCGCCACTTCGCCTACTTTCTTTCCCAACAGCCCTTTCCCGATAGGCGAGCCAACCGAAATCTTACTCTGCTTCAGATCGGCCTCCTCCTCCGATACCAGTGTATACGTAACAACCATACCGTTTTTCCGGTTTTTGATTTTCACGTTCGACAATACCGCTACCATCGAGGTATCAATCGAATTTTCATCCAGAATACGGGCATTGGAAAGCGTTTCTTCCAATTTGGCAATTTTAAGCTCATGGAGCCCCTGCGCATCTTTCGCAGCGTCATACTCCGCATTTTCGCTCAAATCACCTTTATCACGGGCTTCCGCTATCTGCCTGGCTATATCCGCACGTCCCTTGGTCTTTAACTCGTTCAACTCGGCCTTAAGTTTGTTAAGACCCTCCTCTGTGTAATACGATACCTTTGCCATTTTTAAAAACTGTCTTTATAATGTCCTGTTTCCGCCTTTCGCTTACTTCGCCCAGGGCGAAAAAAAAAGAACGGTATCCAAACCGTTCTACAGAAGTAAGCCAGCTTCTCGTAGGGCGTCTAACTTATATTTTGTGGAAATGCTATTTTAACTCTGTTTCTCATTTGTTCTTCGGCACAAACTCAAAAATAGCAAGATTAAACAATTCAAACAAGTGTTTGGACAGTTTTGAAAATATATTCTTTCGCAAAACGCTAACAATCAAACGATCACCTGTGTCTGCCGGTTTTGCTGCGCGTTCAGGTGCGCCAGAACAAGCTTATTGCCGCCTGTTTCCCGGCTTCAGCCTGCCGATTCTGGCCGGAATGTTCTAATTTTGGGAAGAATAACACCTGGTCTCATATTGATTTTATAAGATGGAAGCTTCTCCGAGGATTGTTTTTATGGGCACCCCTGACTTCGCCGTAGCCAGTTTGAAAGCGCTTGTTGAAGCGGGGAAGAACGTAGTAGCGGTAATTACTGCGGCCGACAAACCGGCCGGAAGAGGCCTTAAGCTCACACCTTCGCCTGTCAAGGTTTATGCAGCTTCGCAGGGGTTGAAAGTGCTGCAGCCCGAAAAGCTCCGCAACCGGGATTTCCTGCAGGAATTGCGCAGCCTCTCAGCAGATCTTTTTGTGGTTGTCGCCTTCCGCATGCTTCCGGAAGCTGTCTGGTCCATGCCACGCCTGGGTACCTTTAACCTCCACGCTTCGCTGCTCCCGCAATACCGCGGAGCCGCCCCGATTAACTGGGCGGTAATTAATGGCGAAGAAGCAACCGGTGTCTCGACCTTCCTTATAGAAAAAGAAATCGATACGGGCAGGATCATTTTCCAGGACCGTGAACGCATTCACCCCGAAGATACCGCCGGCGATCTCTATGAACGGCTGATGCAAAAAGGAGCTGCGCTGGTTGTAAAAACAGTAGACGCATTAGGCGCCGGTTCCTTCCCCAGTGTAGTACAAGACGCAAACGATGACTTGCGCCCGGCCCCCAAACTGTTTCGTGAAGACGGGCAAATCGACTGGCAGAAGGACACTTCGTCCATATACAACCTGGTGCGGGGCCTCTCCCCCTACCCGGCCGCATGGACAACGCTGGACGGGTTAAATTGCAAGATTTACCGCACCGAAAAAGTATCGTTTCAGGGAAGCGCACTGCCCGGCGATTATGTCACGGACGGCAAAAGTTACCTCTACTTCAAAACCGGCGACGGGTGGCTGGCCGCTACCGAACTTCAGCTTGAGGGAAAACGAAAAATGGGGATTGCAGATTTTCTACGCGGCTATAAACCCGCTTCAACCCGGTCCTGACAGCCCCCTCAATCCGAGCAGGGCCGGTTAAGGTATATCAAAGCAAATCTCGCAGTTGGTCAAGCGACCGGATACTCAGGTAGCCCTCCGGTTCTATCTCCAGTCCGTTGGGATTAAAAAATATGGCCTCGATACCCACCTTCATTGCTCCGTTTACATCTGCCTCCAGGTTATCGCCTATCATTACAGCCTCTGTCTCGGACACCGCGGCTTTTGCCAGGGCATGATGAAAAATAGCCGGATGCGGCTTCAATACCCCAACCAGCTCGGAGATCACGATATTCTGAAAGTACTTCTCGAGACCGCTATGCCGGATTTTCATCTGGCAGGCCTCCCTGAAGCCATTTGAAATCAAATGCAGGGAATAGGAGGGACGCAAATACTCCAATACTTCTATGGCATGGGGGAACAGGTGCGGTTTCCTGGGGCAGATAGCCAGGTAGTCCTCCTCGAACTTTTCGGGGAATGCATCCGGATCGGCGCCGAGCACCTGGAAGGTTTCGCGGAAACGCCTTTTCCTTAGAACTTCCTTGGTAATCTTACCCGTATTGTATAAGCCCCAAAGCTGTTGATTAATGGTTGAATACGTCGAAATAAAGTGTTCAACCGGGGTGGAACCGAAGTAACGGTTAAACCCGTAAATGTCATAGAGTTCGGAAAGCGCCTCCCCGGCGTTCCGGTCAAAATCCCAGAGTGTGTGGTCCAGGTCAAAAAAAACGGCCTTCTTACTGTAATTCAACATGGTGCAAAAATAGGGAGTTTGCCCCTATCTTAAAACAAAACCATTACACTCAGGTTAAGCCAAAATACCGTCGACCACTTTACCGGACACATCGGTCAGGCGAAAACGACGCCCCTGGTGCTTGAAGATGAGCTGTTCGTGGTTGATCCCCATAAGGTGCATCACAGTCGCCTGGAAATCATGCACATGAACCGGGTTTTCCGCAATGTTGTAGCTGAAATCATCCGTCGATCCATAAACAAAGCCTTTCCTGACGCCGGCGCCTGCCATCCAGATCGTGAAGCACCGCGGATGATGGTCCCTCCCGTAGTTTTCCCGTGTCAGTTTTCCCTGAGAATAGGCCCCGCGACCAAATTCGCCCCCCCAGATCACCAGCGTTTCATCAAGCAGCCCGCGTTGTTTCAGATCCATCACCAACGCCGCCGACGCCTGGTCCACCGATTTAGTCATGATCTGTATGTCTTTGGGCAGGTTCCCGTGCTGGTCCCAGCCCTGGTGGTAAAGCTGTATAAACTTCACGTCCTTCTCGGCAAGCTTGCGGGCCAACAGGCAGTTGGCAGCGAAAGTACCGGGCTTGCGGGACTCCTCACCATACATATCGAAAATATAGTCCGGCTCTTTGGAAATATCGAGCGTTTCCGGAACAGCAGTCTGCATGCGGTACGCCATTTCGTATTGTGCCATCCGCTGGCTGATTTCCGGATCAAGCACTTTCTTGTATTGAAGGTCGTGCAATTCGGTCAGTGCATCGAGCATCCGCCGCCGGGTTACCTTGTCTATTCCGCCGGGGTTGTTCAGGTAAAACACCGGATCAGGCCCGGATCTGAAAACGACACCCTGGTGCACCGAAGGCAAAAAGCCATTGCTCCATAATTTGGCGTACAACGGCTGGTCACCACCCCGCCCTTTGGACAACAATACGACAAAAGAAGGCAGGTTCTGGTTGTCTGACCCGAGTCCGTAGCTCACCCAGGACCCCCAGGAGGGTCGCCCGCCCTGCTCGCTGCCTGTCTGGAAAAAAGTAATGGCAGGATCGTGGTTAATTGCTTCGGTATACATGGACCGGATGAACGTTGCCTCGCCGGAAATGCTTGAGATATGCGGAATCAGCTCACTCATCCACATTTTCCCGTCCAGGTAGCGATCAAACCTGAAAGCCGAAGCGGCCAGGGGAAACTTGCTTTGCCCGGCAGTCATGCCGGTAAGACGCTGTCCTTTCCGGATAGATTCGGGCAGGTCCTGCCCCCACATGGTCTCCAACCGGGGTTTATAGTCAAAAAGGTCCAGTTGCGAAGGCGCCCCGCTTTGAAACAGATAAATAACCCGCTTCACTTTAGGCGAAAAATGAGGCTTCCCTAGCGGCATTTCCACTTCAGGAGCGGCTGCACCGCGTTCCTTGCCCGCCCAGCTTTTATCGGCATTGAGCAACCCCGACAATGCGGCGGCACCCAAACCCAGGCTGGTCCGGGAAAGAAAATTCCGTCTACTCTGCAAATCGTGAAAACTCTGCTCAATCTCCCGAAAAAAACTCATCACATGCGAATCGGATAATTCAACCTAAAAACAGTACAAGTTAACCGGTACTACCCTAATAATCAAATGTTATTACCTGGCGACCGGCTTTGGCAATTCCTTTCTTGGCATTTTTTTATCCATCTGCGCCGTATTGTACACAAATGAAGCTACAATGACAGCCATCTGCCGGAGGTCGTCCATTACCAGGCGCTCGTACAGGTCCTGGTTGGTATGATGGGTCCTGGATCCGTATTCGATACCGTCCTGTATAAACTGGAAACCCGGCAGACCCACCGCATCAAAACTCAAATGATCGGTTCCGCCGGTGTTACGCGAGGTGAGGGTAGGCTGGTCGATAATGTCCCCGAACGGCTCCAGCCATTTTTTAAAAATCGGTCGTACCGCTTCATTCCCCTGCAGGTACACGCCCCGGATCCGGCCGGTGCCGTTATCAATATTGTAGTACGCCGACAGTTTTTCGTGATCAGGATGAAGCATCATCCTTTCGGCGTCACCGAAGGTCTTTTTGACATAATTCCGGGAACCGTATATGCCCTGTTCTTCCCCGGACCAAAGCGCTATGCGGACCGTACGCTTCGGCTTTAAGCCGGTGGCCTGCAGAATACGTACGGCTTCCAGCATGACAATACTGCCTGCGGCATTGTCGGTGGCGCCGGTCGCTCCGTGCCACGAATCCAGGTGGGCTCCCAACATTACAATTTCGTCCGCCAGTTTCCTGTCGCTGCCCGGTATTTCGGCAATTACGTTGGCGGCTTTTGTCTTTTCCTTGAAAAACCTGGTTTTCACGTCGGCTTCTACCTTTACCTCCATACCGCTGTTTTTCAATCGCTGCAGCAACCCTGCATGTTCATTGGAAAGCTCAAAAGCAGGGCCCGGGTCGGGCGTACCCGCCTGGAAAGACGCTCCGTTGCTCGTAAACAGCGTTCCGTGCCGGCCGTTTCTACGAATCAGCTCCAACTGAATTTCTTCGGCCTTCAAAAAACTGTCTACCTTGGTCCTGAAGTTTCGCATGAGCCGGTAGCGCTCCAGCATTTCGGGCGAGAACCGCTGCCCTCCGAATGTCTCCGAATTGGTCAGCTTATCCAGATCCTCGTGCGTGAGCCGTACCGCATCGGGCTTGAAAGTAGGGCCCGCGTCAAAATCTTCACCTTTGACAAGCACAATCTTACCTTTCAGCTTGCCCGTATACCTGGCAAAATCGGATTCATTGTTAAGTTCAACCACCGCCACATCACCTGAAATCAAACCCGGCGTGCTCCCTGTCCACGCTTTCGGAATTGCTATAAAAGGCATATAATAAGGTTGCGTCATGGCAAGATAGCTCTTCTCAAACTGCCAGCCATTGCCGAACTCACCCCACTCATCGAGCCTGGCATTTTGCAGTCCCCACTCGGTAAGCTTGCCGACAGACCACTCCGCGGCCCTTTGAAAACCCGGCGAATTAGTCAGCCTGGGGCCCGAAACATCCGTGAGCTGGTGCGCAATGGCTTCTACCTGAGAATTGCTCATACCCTCCTGCCTGATCTTATCCAGCGCCTTCATGTCCAACTTCTGGGCAAAGCCTGCAGCATGAAACAGGAAAGTGAGTAAAAACGGGACCATTCTGTGCTTTGATGACATAATCTTCAGTTTTTCTTTGAAACCAGGTATGCTCCGGAGGGTGTTTGAAGTGCCTTCCAAATACGTCTGAAATGACGGTCTTTTTTTAACACACTCTTATAATTGCGCAAGATATTCTTTATTGCGTTCAAAACAGCGGCTCCCGCTTTGTACCTTGCCAATAAAATGTCTAAAAAACAATTGTCTGAAATAAAACTTACCCGTAATACATATCATGTCCAAGAAAATTAATGTTGCTATTGTAGGCCTGGGCTTCGGTGCAGAATTTATCCCCATTTATCAGAAACATCCTCAAGCTAACATGTACGCAATTTGTCAACGAACCCGGGCCAAGCTCGACGCTGTCGGCGACGCCTTTGGAATCGGCGTCCGTTACACGGACTATGATGAATTGCTGAAAGATCCTCTTGTTGACGCTGTCCATATCAATTCGCCCATTCCGAACCACGCCGAACAGACATTGAAGGCGCTCCGGGCGGGAAAACATGTCGCCTGTACCGTCCCGATGGCTACTTCGGTTGAAGAATGCAAAGAGATTGTACGCACGGTTAGGGAAACCGGGAAAAAATACATGATGATGGAAACCGTGGTCTATGCGCGGGAATTTCTATTCGTGAAAGAACTCTATGAAAAAGGCGAATTAGGGAAAGTTCAATTTCTGAAAGCCAGCCATCAGCAGGACATGGACGGCTGGCCGGACTACTGGCCGGGACTTCCGCCCATGCACTACGCCACTCATTGCGTGGGCCCGGTAGCGGGGTTACTGAGGTTGGAGGCCGAATATGTTTCCTGCTTCGGTTCAGGCACCATCCGTGAAGAGCTCGCCAAAATCCACAACTCGCCTTTCGCGGTAGAATCCGCTCATATCAAATTCAAAAACAGCGACTTGTCTGCCTATGTATACCGTTCGTTGTTTGACACGGCAAGACAATACCGTGAAAGCTTCGAGGTTTACGGCAGCGAGAAATCTTTTGAATGGCCCCTCATTGAGGGCGAAGATCCCGTCATTCACACTGCTAAAAAGGAAGAGCACGAAATTCCGCAACGCGTCAAAACGCCCGACTACGCTCATTTGCTGCCGGCTGAAATCCGATCTTTCACGACCCGCGGCGTTTACGACGCCGAAGATGCTACCCACCTGTCATTTACCCAGGGAGCCGGGCATGGAGGTTCACACCCGCATCTGGTCCATGAGTTCCTGTCAGCGCTGGTAGAAGACCGCGAACCTTTTCCAAACGCACAACAATCCGCGAACTGGACCAGCGTGGGAATATTGGCCCACGAATCAGCTTTGAAAGGTGGAGAAATCATCAGATTACCGGACTTTGAATGAAAATATTATCAGCCGTATGCCTGGTCGGGCTGGCGCTGACTTCGGCCTCAGGCCAGCAGGCGCGCGTTCATAAAGACGATAACGGAAAAGGCAGGCGCATTGAAGTGCTCTTCCTCGGCGACAACGGCCATCATCAGCCGGCCGCGAGGGTACCGCAGCTCATGGCCGCACTGGGACCAAAAGGGATCAATATCACTTATACTGACGACCCCGATGACCTGGACAACGCCACGTTAAAGCAATATGATGCGCTGCTGCTGTATGCCAACCTGGATTCTATTACCCCTCCGCAGTCAAAAGCTTTGCTCGATTTTGTAGCTTCCGGCAAGGGGTTTATCCCGGTACATTGCGCTTCCTTTTGCTTCCGGAATGACCCGCAGATAGTCAGGCTGATGGGCGGACAATTCTGGCGTCACACCTGGGATACCATACAACCGGTCTGGGTAAAACCGGACCATCCGGCTATCGCAGGCGTTGCACCTTTCAAAACCGTCGACGAGACCTATCTGCATACGAAGCTGGAAAAAGACAATGAAGTACTAACCGAACGGCTGATCGGGAAGGACCAGCAAAAAGACCGGCCGGGGCAAAAGACCGAGCCTTATACCTGGGTCAGAAAGCACGGCAAAGGTAAAATTTTCTATACCGCTTACGGTCACGATGAAAAGACCTGGTCGCAACCCGGCTTTCATGACCTGATTGAAAAAGGCATATTATGGGTCATTGACGACGATGCCAGGAAGGCGCATGCGGCGCTTAATCCGGCCCCGTTCGCTTACCGTGAAGCAAAACTGCCCAATTACGAACAACGCCCCGGTCCCCAACTGCAGCAGTTACCGCTTTCCCCCGAGGAATCAGTCAAACAAATCCAGGTGCCGGCCGGTTTTACCCTCGACGTGTTTGCCCACGAGCCGAACGTCACGCACCCGATTGCCCTGAGCTGGGATGAACGGGGCCGTCTCTATGTCTTAATCACCAAAGATTATCCCAACGAGCGAAAAGCCGAAGGGGGCGACGACTACATACTCATTTGCGAAGACACGGATGCCGACGGTAAAGCCGACAAGTTTACCCGGTTTGCCGAAGGATTGAGCATCCCGACCGGGATGGTATTTGCCAATGGCGGGGTTATCGTAGCGCAGGCGCCGCATATGTTGTTTTTAAAAGACACCGACGGCGATGACAGAGCCGACGTAAAGCAGATCCTGTTTTCTGGGTTCGGCACTTTTGATACGCATGCAGGCCCTTCCAGCCTGCACTACGGTTTCGATAACTGGATTTACGGAGCTGTCGGTTATTCGGGCTTTAAAGGGAAGTTCGGCAAAAGCGATTCGCTCAATTTCGGGCAGGCCCTCTTCCGCTTTCGCCCAGATGGCTCGGATATGGAATTGCTTACCCGGACTTCGAACAATACCTGGGGGCTCGGCTTCAATGAAGCAGGCGATCTTTTCGGATCAACGGCAAACAACGCACATGGCTGGTACATGGCTATCCCCAGCCGCTATTACGGGGCCAGTAAAGTCGATAATGGCAGCCGCAGCACCGATACGCACAAAGGCTTCCAGCCGATCACCGACAAAGTAAGACAGGTCGACGTCTTCGGCGGTTTCACCGCGGCAGCCGGTCACCAGTTCTATACCGCGCGGGCATTCCCTCAAAAATTCTGGAACCGGGCTGCTTTCGTCGCCGAACCTACAGGCCACCTGCTCCACATCAACTACATGGAGAAGCACGGAACCGACTTCCGCGATAAGCTGGGTTTCAACTTACTGGCGGGAGCCGATGAATGGGTCTCTCCCGTGTTCGCACAGGTGGGGCCGAACGGTGCCGTCTGGGTGGCGGACTGGTATAGCTACATTATACAGCACAATCCTACTCCGAAAGGTTTCGAGAACGGCCCCGGGAATGCTTACCAGACCGACCTGCGCGATTATACGCACGGGCGGATTTACCGGGTCGGGTGGAAAGACGCACCCTCCTACCAGCCGGTTACGCTTTCAATAGAAAAACCAAAGGAATTGCTGAAGGCACTTCGCCACTCCAATATGTTCTGGCGCCTGCACGCCCAGCGCCTGCTGGTAGAGCGGCAAAAGAAAGATGTGGTGCCTGAGCTTATCAGCCTGGTCAGCGACCGTTCAGTAGATGCCGTTGGGCTCAATACAGGCGTAATTCACGCTCTGTGGACGCTGCATGGGCTCGGCGAAATAAAAAATGAAAATCCGGCCGTATTCAGGGCCGTACTTTCGGCGCTCCGGCATCCGAGCGCTGCGGTAAGGAAAAATGCGGTACAGGTTCTCCCCAAAAATCCGGAAACGGGTAGTGCACTGATCAGCCAAAAACTTCTGAACGATCCCGATAAGCTGGTTGTGCTCAATACCTTACTGGCTTTCAGCGAAATTCCTTTGACGCGTGCCATTGAAAACGCCATATCAACCAGGCTTTCACAAGCCTCGGAAGTAGAAGACCGGTGGCTGCCCGAGGCATTCGCAGTTGCCCTGAATGCGCACGACGGTGTGCTCCGCAAAAAGGTCCTTGCTGATTTGCAAAGCAAGGCCGGCAGATCAACTGCGCTCGAAGCAACCGCTCATGCACATCATGATACCGGGAACCCGCCTGCCGCCAAGTCCTCGAACCTGCCGGACCTGGCCACGACGGCCGAGCTGGCAGTAACCGATATCCGCATCTCGCCCGAGCCGCTCAACATGCGTGACCTCGCCCGGATCACCGTTGACATCACCAATCTGGGTGGCCGCGAGGTCCCGAAGGAAAGCGTACCCACCGTTGTCGTCAACATCGACGGGGCAGGGATCAGCCAGAGCTTTATCAGCCGCCAGCTCACCAAAGGCATCGGCGCCGGTCAGACGGTACAACTTACGGAAGGCAACAACGGCCCCTGGAAAAGCAGCTTCGGTTTTACAGCCGAGCAAGCCGGGAAAGTGACGGTTACCGCTATCGTGGATACCGAGCAAACCGTTCCGGAAAGAGATGAAAGCGGCAACAACCGGCTGGCCAGGACTTTCGAGGTAATACGCCCGGCGAACCTGACGTCTTTCGCTCTGGAACGCGCAATCCGGGGATACGCCTCTTACGCTTCCGGCAGTGAGGTTATCGGGTTGCTAAAAATGTCGCTGCAACCGGCCAACAGCGCAAAAAATGCCATTCTGAGAGGGGTAATTTCAGGCTGGGACGCTAAACGGACGGAAAACGCAGAACCGGGAGACGCCGGGTTCCTGACAGAACTTCAGCATCAAATACCCGCCAGCCTCCTGGACAAGTACGCTGCGCTTTTAAAATCCTTTGGGCTCGTTCAGGAAAGCGGCAGTAATGCCAACACCCAGGTCGTACACATCCGTGCGGTCCGCGAGGAAATGAAATTTAACCTGAGCACTTTTACGGTAAAGGCAGGCCAACCGGTTGAACTTGTGTTTGAAAACCCCGACGCAATGCCCCACAACCTGGTCATTGGCAAACCGGGCACGCTGGAAAAAATTGGCGGTGCTGCCGACCTTATGATTACACAACCGGATGCCAGCGAGAAAAATTACGTTCCTTCCATTTCCGAAATAATTGCCGCCAGTCCGCTGGTCAACCCGGATGAGCGCTACCGGCTCCGGTTTGTTGCCCCCGTGACCGCCGGCGACTACCCGTTCACCTGTACTTTTCCCGGGCACTGGCGGCTGATGTCAGGCCAGATGAAAGTAGTGGCGGCCGATAAGGAGAATTAGCGGGACGCATACTTTCCCGGCCGGCTAGTCATGCGCAGCCAACCGGTCATTTCGCACATAAATCCGGGCCCGCCCGATAACATTGACCAACTGGTATTGTTCCTGTAAAAACCGGCTGATCGCCGGCACTTTAACAAACGAATGCCCGGCCCGGTTGACAAATTTCTGCCGGAAATCCTGCGGGACATCCAGGGCGTCCACGAACACTACCGGCCGGTTCGTGAGAAGATCTTTGCAATAATAAGGTGTATACAATTCCGGGTAAATCACGGAATGCTGGTAAGCCGTGACCGTGCGGGTAGCAGAAGGCAGCTGCGTTTCCACATAAATTTCATTGTAGTAGCCATAAACGGCTATACAGTCCCGGTCATCTTTGATCCATTTGCGAACGTAGGCCGAAACGGGCGAGACCTCCATTCGCCAGGGCGTACCTTTTTTATAGGCGTCGGCGATGACCTGGTAAGTCGCCCGGTTCGCCAGCACTATGAATGCCAGAAACAGGCAGAAACTTCCGGAAAGCGCTATCCAGGTCGCCTTTCGATTGCTCAGTTGGTGTATCCCCCAGGCAAGTAGCAATACCAGGCCGGGAAATAAAAAAAGAATAAGGTAGTGGTCAAATGGCCGGCCGGCCTGCTCTACCGCGAATGCGCCACCGGCGGTTACCAGCAACAAGGTGACGCCTATGAGACGGTCTCTTTTTGAAAGCTTGTTCCCCGAAATCACAGCGGGCAGGCAAATGAGCATTGTAATCAAAAACAGTAAGCTCACCCCGGAATACCGTCCCCATTTCCAAAGAAAGGAGGGTAGTATCGCCACCCCTCCCCCGTGCATTTCGGCATACTTCAGGTTAGCGATCAGGAAAAGATCGAGGAAATCGGTCCAGGCCCGGTAGTAAGTGATTACCATTGCAAAAATACCCGGAACCGTTACAGCGCCCAGTACCAAAGCCGCACCTGCCGCAAGCATTGCCCGCCCTTTCAGTTCAAATACCAGGTATGCAAAAATGCAGGCCGTAAAAATCAGTGCCGGCGGTGCCCCCTGAGGCTTTCCGAAAGGCACCATGCCCAGCATCAGCCCCAAAAACACCCATTGCCCGAACCTTTTGTCGTCTCGGCGCGTCAGGTCCGAAAAACTCGCGAAGGCTACCGACAGTGCTGCTGCTGACCATATTTCGCTACTCTGGTGCGTAAAATCTTCGTTCTGCGCAAAAGCCAGGAAAATAAAAAGCGGGATAAGGGTAACCGCCGCTGTTTCCCGGTTCATCCAGTTCACGATGGTGGTATAAATAGCCCAAACCATTATGATTTCCAGGACTGTGAGGATGACGTGGGAAGTCAGAAAATCGACTGGTAGCCCGAGCAAATCCGGAAGATAGAACGCATAGGCGTTCAGCGGTCCGTTCGTTGTGAAATCAATGCCCTTCCAGGGGGCGGGAAACCGGAAAAGGGTTAGCGCATGGGCAATAGTCTGTGCTTCGTCAACATTGCTTGTCCGGTTGATCAGAAGAACCGGCACACGCGCCAGGAACGTAATCACTGCCAGAGATACTATCCAGATGCTATCTATTCTTTCGCCCTTCTTCCATTCCAGCAGGATTTTCCCGGAAACCAGGACAAACAACACCACAACGGGAATCAGCCAGGGTGCTACCTCCGGGCCGATCCTGATAAAAGCATTCATGAACGTGCCGTTAAAAAGCGGATTGAGCCAATTCCGCATATTTTACAGCGACGTCGCTGTGACGAAGGCCGGGATTAAAATGGGTCTTGAATTCCCGAAAATGACCGGAAAAGGATAGAGAGGGCATAGGACACGGTATAGGAAGAGGTTCTAATGAAATACCAATATTACAAAAAAGCGTAACGAAACGCGCTAAACGTCTCTGTCTCCGGGCAAAACAAGCTCTAGAAACCAATCCTTTCCCGCTCAGAGCCGGCAGCCAGCAGTTTTTTCAGGCGGTCCTGCAACAATTCATTTTTAAAGGTAAGCTCCATATTCTCCCGGTGAAGACGCCGGTTTTCCTCCTTCAGCCATTCTGCTTCGGCCTGCTTCTGCTGATCGGGGCTGAGCAGCTGAGCGATCGGAATTTCCAGGATCGCGCAAACCGAGGCCAGCCGCGATAGTGTAAGTTCGGTCTTGCCTCGTTCGAGATCTCCGTAGGCGGTAGTAGAAATATGAAGGGCATCTGCCATGTTTTCCTGTGAAAGTCCCTTCGCCTGGCGGGCTAACCGAATGCGTTCCGGCACATATTCAAAACTTTTCATAGTTTTATCTGACATTTTAACAGTTTTCCTGACAAGTATTTCTCTTCTAATGTCCCATTTTTGTATCCACAACGTTGGGCATAGTATTTTAATTCGAAAGTTTGATCATTCAATTATCAAGTAATATGGATTTCGGAAAAGAATTTAGAAAATATGCCGTTCACCACCTCGGTATGAACGGTTTGACTGTTGACGGGTACGTCAACCATACAGTTGAGAACATGACCCGCGCCGTCATCGAAGAACGCCCGATGAACTTCCGCGAGGTAGATGTGTTTTCCCGCCTCATGGCCGATCGTATCATTTTTATGGGTACCGGTGTCGACGACAATATCGCTAATATCGTAGTCGCACAGTTGCTGTTCCTGGAGTCTGCCGATGCAAAAAAAGACATCCTTATGTATATCAACAGCCCCGGCGGCTCTGTTTATGCCGGTCTTGGTATTTATGATACGATGCAGTACGTACGTCCTGACGTAGCCACGGTAGTCACCAGTCTTGCCGCCTCCATGGGCGCCGTTTTACTGGCTGGCGGGGCAAAAGGAAAGCGTTCCGCCCTACCCCATGCCCGTGTGATGATTCACCAGCCTTCAGGCGGTGCACAGGGACAATCGGTAGACATCGAAATTACAGCCCGGGAAATCGTGAAGCTGAGAGATGAGCTTTACAGCATCCTGGCTAACCATACCGGACAGACACCGGAACAGATCGAACTCGATTCGGACCGCGACAAGTGGTTCCGCTCCGAAGAAGCGAAGGCTTACGGTCTGATCGACGAGGTACTGACAAGAGACAAATAACATCTGTCAAAAAAAACGTTCTCACAAAGAGCAGCCGCCCATTCATTTTTTCGTTAAAGTGAAATGAGCGGCTGCTCTTTTTCGTGTCAAATCGCATAAACCGGCCAAAGGCTCCTGGTTGTGAATGTCTTGCGGATTTGAAGTACAGGCTATACCGGCAGACCGCCTGAAAACAACGGTTTGATCCCAGACTACTATACTATATTTGCCAGATGAAAGCAGAAAAGAGGTGGATCATTCAGCCCGTCGCCGACGAAAACCGGGCGCTCCGGGAAGCGCAAATGGAACAGGAGATCAATGTCCCGCCCGCTATTTCAAAGTTATTGGTACAGCGCGGCATCGACTCATTTGAGAAAGCCAAACATTTTTTCAGACCCAGCCTGGAAGACCTTCATGACCCTTTCCTGATGAGGGACATGGACCTGGCGGTCGACCGTCTTCAAAAAGCGATTGCCGAAGGCGAAAAAATACTGGTTTACGGTGATTACGATGTAGACGGGAGCACAGCTGTCGCCCTCTTTTATGGCTTTCTGTGCAGGTTTTACGAAGCCGTTGACTATTACATCCCCGATCGCTACGCGGAAGGTTACGGCATATCCTGGCAGTCTATTGATTGGGCCGAGCAAAATGGCATCGGCCTGATTGTCGCTCTTGATTGCGGTATTAAATCTCTGGATAAAGTCGGGGAAGCCGCAAGGCGGGGCATCGACTTCATCATTTGCGATCACCACAGGCCCGGCGACCGGCTCCCGGCCGCCGTTGCGGTACTGGACCCGAAACGGAGCGATTGTCCTTATCCCTATAAAGAACTGACCGGCTGCGGCATCGGGTTCAAGCTCGCCCAGGCCCTGGCCAGCGCCCGTCGTATTCCCGCCGACGAGGTATTGGCCTACCTCGACCTGGTTATGGTCAGTACAGCCGCCGATATTGTCCCTATTACCGGCGAAAACCGGATATTGGCCTACCATGGTCTTCAACTCCTCAACACAAGCCCGCGGCCCGGCCTTAAAGCGCTGATGAACGTAGCGGGCCTCGCCGGTGAAGTCAACATTACCCAGGTTGTTTTTGCACTGGCTCCGAGAATCAATGCCGCCGGCCGCATCAAGCACGCCCGTGAAGCCGTTAAGCTGCTCCTGGCAACCGCCGTGTCCGACGCAGAAGATTTCGCTATCGAAATCAACCGCTATAACCTGGACCGGCGAAATTTTGATTCGAGCATTACAGATGAAGCGCTTGTCATGATCGAGCAGGACGATTGGCTTCGTAACGCCAGCAGCACCGTTTTGTACCAGGAAAACTGGCACAAGGGAGTTATCGGGATCGTTGCAAGCCGGTGCATTGAGCATTACCATCGGCCCACCATTATCTTTACTCACTCCAACGGAAAAGCAACCGGTTCGGCACGGTCAGTGCCGGGCTTTGACCTGTATGAAGCCATAGAAGCCTGCGCCGAACTCCTGGAACAATTTGGCGGTCATACTTTCGCGGCCGGCATGACCCTTCCGGTTGAGAATGTCACGGCTTTCAGGTTAAAATTTGACGAGGTAGTACGGGAACGCATCTCACCGGAACAGCTCATACCGAGCGTATCGGTAGATCTCGAAATTTCATTTACCGACATCACCCCCAAATTCTACAGGCTGCTTAAACAAATGGCGCCTTTCGGTCCCGAAAACATGCCCCCGGTCTTCGTCTCCCATGGCCTCGAATTGTACAGGAACCCGTATATCATGAAAGAAAAGCACCTGAAGCTGGAGGTTCATCAAAACGGGACGGGTCCCTTTACTGCGGTAGCTTTCGGCGCAACCGGATTCCTCGATCAGCTCATGACAAAAAAGCCCTTCTCCCTGTGCTATACACTCGAAGAAAACGTTTTCCGGGGAAACCGAACGCTTCAGCTGATGGTAAAAGATATCAGGATGAGCACGCCTTGATCACCGGCTCCTGCCGGTAAAAGCACACAATTCCACCGGAACGTCAGTAGTATTCCATTTCTCGATAGGATTTATAGACCATTTAGTATTACGGTTTGATTTCGCTCATTTATTAAAGATATTTGCAGAGCTTTTTTAGTATCTACCGTTTTCGCCTTCCGGATGGCTGTACCTCATGCCCCAGCGCTTCTCCTGCACAACAGGGATTCTTCATGGCAATTTCGCTTGTATGGTCGTAATTTGCCGGAGTCCCGGTTTCGCGAACCGAATAAAACGGTCAATTACATTCCGGCAAGTGAAGTATGGAAATAGGATTACTGATTGGAATACCATTAACCACCGCTTTGATCTTACTGGTTTCAGGCAGATCCTTAACTCCCGTTGCGGGGCTTTTGGGGTGTATCGCAACGGCTTCGGGGCTCGTAGTCAGCATAATGGCAGCCGGGAAAGAACTGGCTTTGGTATATCCCTGGGTTTCCGGGAAAATGTTCAGGCTTGACCTCGCTCTTTCTACCGATGCGTTAACCGCGTTCATGCTGCCGTTGGTTCACGGCATAGCACTGCTGGTACAATGCTATTCCATCGGCTATATGAAAGGCGATAGCAACATTGCCCGTTATTTTGGATTCATTCAGCTTTTCCTGTTCTCAATGATAGGAATACTGCTGGCGGGAAACCTGATTATCATTTATGCATTCTGGGAACTGGTCGGCCTTTGCTCCTATCTGCTAATCGGGTTCTGGAACCGGAAACCACGTACCGTTTGGGCCGCTCAAAAAGCCTTTATCATGAACCGGATCGGGGATGCGGCATTCCTGAGCGGCATCCTGCTTCTCATTTACCATACCGGGACGGCTGATTTCGCGCTATTGTCCCGACAGGTCGCGACGATTCCCCCGGCCGGCCTCACCGTTATCGGCCTGCTGCTATTTGGCGGCTGTATGGGAAAATCCGCTCAGTTCCCGTTGTCGGCCTGGCTACCCGACGCGATGGAAGGCCCAACCCCGGTATCTGCGCTTATCCATGCAGCAACCATGGTCGCTGCCGGGATTTACCTGATGGCACGCGTCGCCTTTCTGCTTACGCCCACCGCCGAAATGATAATCGCCGGCATCGGCCTCATTACCATGGCCGACGGCGCCATCAGGGCTTGTTTCGCCTGGGATATAAAAAGAGTGCTCGCGTATTCCACTCAATCGCAACTCGGATTGATGGTTTTTGCGATCGGGACCGGCGCCTGGCAGCTTGCGATGTTTCATCTCGTCACCCACGCCTTTTTTAAAGCCGGGCTCTTCCTTTCTGCTGGCTCGGTCATACATGCCCTCACGCCCGGGAAAGGAATCAGTTTTGACCGGCAGGACATGCGGCTGATGGGCGGGCTCCGTTCAAAACTGCCGGTTACTTTCGCCTGCTACCTGGTTTGCTCTGCCGCCTTGGCGGGTTTGCCTTTCTTTTCCGGATTCTTGTCAAAAGATGCCATTTTTATTTCAGCCGCTGCAAAAGCTACTGCCTGGGGCGGCTTTGCCTATGTGGCGCTTGTCATCGCAATGGCTGCTGCAGGCCTCACCGCCTATTACATGACCCGCCAGGTCCGGCTTGTCTTTTTCGGCGCGCCACGCTATCACACCGGGGACATTCATCCGCACGAGTCCGGGGCACTGATGCTCGCGCCCACGGGAATTTTATCGCTGCTATCTTTCTTCCTGTTTTTTTCCGGGAACCCGGTTGATGCCGCAAACGGCTGGTTTGCCCGGCACCTGGAATTGACCGCGCATGCACATGGCCTTTTTGTCCCCGCGGCTTCCGTAGTGATTTCAATCCTGGCGATTTTTATAGCTACCCGAAAAGTACAGACTGTACCCGGCTTACCCGAACTCCGGGAAGACTCCGACCGGAACCGCTTTGCTTTGCTCCGCGACTACCGGGAGGATCGTCATTTTTCAACATTCTTCCTGGCGCCTTTTCAATGGGCAGCCGAAGTATTGAAAAACCTGGAAATCTACGTGATCGACGGCTTCATTAACCTGCTCGGATGGGCTATGGTGACCACTGCCAGCGCAGTCAATTGGATCGACCGGATAATCGTGGATGGGGTGGTAAAACTGGTAACAACCTGCGCCCGACAAATCGGACAGCTCGTCAGGAGCTTCCAGAACGGGCGAATCCAAACCTATTATCTGGTTACCTTTATCAGTCTGTTATTGCTGGTCGCCTGGATCATGGCCGGCCAATAAAGAAATGCTTGTTTGATATGCTTGACAATTACCTGGTTTCGCTTTTAATCGCAACGCCCCTCTCGGGCGCTTTGCTGAGCTTCCTGCTCCCGGACCGGCCGACTTTGCTTCGCAATTTCACCGTTGGTGTTCTGCTTCTGGAAGCCTTTTGGGCGATCCTGATGATACAGGCCTTTCAAAACGGGAACCCTTCCTTGCAGCTCGCGCAGACCTTAAACTGGATCACCCTGGACCTGGGGAGCCTGGGTCGTGTTTCAATCGACTATGCGGTAGGTATCGACGGTCTTAACCTTGCACTGGTGGCTTTGGCGGTACTGGTTTTACTGGCGGGCGCAATAAGCAGCTGGGCCATACACACCCGGTCAAAAACCTACTTTGCGCTCTACCTTGTTTTGAGTGCAAGCATTATAGGCTGTTTCGTCGCACAGGACTTCTTTCTCTTCTACCTGTTTTTTGAATTTATGCTGCTCCCCATGTATTTCCTTATCGGGCTTTGGGGCGGCGACAGGAGAGAGTATGCAGCGCTCAAGTTTTTTGTTTACACTTTCGCGGGTTCGCTGCTAATTCTGATCGTGATGATCGGCCTTTATCTATCAGCCATTGATCCGGCAGAAACTGCCGCCCTGCTGGGGCTCGTCCCCGATACTGCTTCGGCAACCCCGGAAATAATCCGTTCGGTTCAGCAATTGCTTGCGGAAAATGCCATTGACCCCGGCAAGTTGGTCCATACCTTCCGTTTCGGTTACCTCATGGATCCCGGCAACTACATACCGGGTTCATTGTTACATACGGAAACCGTCATGCAGCTCGGGCCGCTGCCCGTCAGAACACTTGCTTTCTGGCTGCTACTGATCGGGTTCGCCGTAAAACTCCCCGTGGTTCCGGTGCACACCTGGCTTCCGGATGCGCACGTGGAAGCGCCAACGCCGGTATCGGTCGTGCTTGCCGGTATTCTTCTAAAAGTAGGCGGATATGGCCTCATCCGGATAGTTGACGGCTTTTTCCCGGTCGAAGCCTTTGAAAACTCTATCCCCCTTGCCATTTTGGCGGCGCTTTCCATTGTATACGGCGGCTTCAACGCACTGGCACAGCAGGATCTAAAGAAAATGATTGCCTATAGCTCCGTTTCCCACATGGGGTTTGTCTTGTTGGGTATTGCTGCCTTTACAGCTGAAGGCTTCAACGGCGCGATCTACCAGATGGTTAGTCACGGCGTTTTATCGTCGATGCTATTCCTGCTGGCCGGCGTGCTCTACGAGCGCACGCACGATCGGGGAATCGATCATTACAAAGGGCTCATCAGGATCATGCCAAAATATACTGTTATGACCGGGATCGCCTTTTTTGCAACACTGGGCCTCCCCGGCTTTTCAGGATTCATCGGCGAGCTCTTTACCCTGATGGGAGCATTCGGCGCCGGCCAGATCCCTGCCTGGATACCTGCCGTCTCGACATTGGGCATCGTTTTGGCAGCCATGTACTGCCTGTGGACCTACCAGCGTATGTTTTTCGGGAATCTGTGGTACGGCGGGGATGAAAAACTGCTCACCGATCTGACTTCCCGTGAAACCGGGCTCCTGGTCACCTTAGCCGTACTGACGCTCCTGCTCGGGATATTCCCCAATCTTGTGTTCAATACCACGCAGGAAACCGTCGGAAGCCTGATAGGCGTATTGCGGCAGCTTTAAGCAATCACCCCCAACTTTTTACCCACCTTTGTAAAGGCGTTTACCGCTTTCTCAAGGTGTTCTTTTTCGTGGCCCGCAGAGACCTGTACGCGAATTCTGGCTTTACCCTTGGGTACTACCGGGTAGAAAAAGCCGATGACGTAAATCCCCTCCTCAAGAAGATCCGAAGCAAATTGCTGGGCAAGCGGCGCATCATATAGCATTACCGGCACAATCGGGTGCTCCCCCGGGATAATGTCAAACCCCGCTGCCGTCATTTTTTCCCTGAAGAAACGTGTATTGGCCTCCAGCTTGTCTCTCAGCTCCGTAGAAGCTGAAAGCAGGTCAAGTACCTTGATAGAAGCGCCGACGATGGAAGGCGCGAGCGTATTCGAAAACAGGTAGGGCCGCGAGCGCTGACGCAACATTTCCACAATTTCCCTCCGTGCAGCAGTAAAGCCGCCTGAAGCGCCGCCGAGCGCTTTGCCGTAAGTGCCGGTAATAATATCGACCCGGCCCATCACTTGCCGCAGCTCATGCGTACCGCGCCCGGTTTTGCCGATAAAACCGGTAGCGTGACATTCGTCGATCATCACCATTGCGCCAAACTCCTCAGCCAGGTCACAGATTTTATCCAGCTGAGCAATGGTCCCGTCCATTGAAAACACGCCGTCCGTTACGACCAGAATCCTGCGTGCTCCCCGCGCCGCCTCAAGCTGCACGCGAAGGTCTTCCATATCATTATTCCTGTAACGATATCTTTTGGCCTTACAGAGCCTGATCCCGTCAATAATGGAGGCATGGTTTAGTTCATCCGAAATAATGGCATCGTCCTCGCCGAGGAGCGGCTCGAACACGCCGCCGTTGGCATCAAAGGCGGCCGCGTAAAGAATACAATCTTCTGTTCCGAGGAATTCCGCCGTCTTACGCTCCAGTTCCTTATGAATATCCTGCGTCCCGCAGATAAAACGGACTGAAGACATGCCAAAGCCGTGTGAAAGTATGGCTTCAATTCCCGCCTGCACCACTTCCGGATGAGAGGAAAGACCCAGGTAGTTATTTGCACAAAAATTCAGCACTTCCTGACCGCCGGCTACACCGATACGCGCTGATTGTGGCGTGGTGATGATACGCTCTTTTTTATACAAACCGGCTTCTTTTATCGCGTTAAGCTCATCGGCCAGCTCATTTCTTACCTTGTCAAACATAATGCAGATACGGATGGGATTAAAGTAGTTATTGATGTACCGGTTCGCGGTGATATTTCGCTTCCAGGTGCTGAATCATGTCACGGGTCATCAGGGCCAGGTCATAATGCGGTTTCCAGCCCCAGTCTGCCCTCGCCTCGGCATCATCGATCCGCTTCGGCCATGATTCGGCGATTTGCTGCCTGAAGTCCGGTGCATATTGTATTTCAAAATTCGGAATAAACTTCCGGATCTCCGTCGCGATTTCCGCCGGGCTAAAACTCATTCCGGCCAGGTTGTACGACGTCCTTACCTTAAGCCGTGCAGCCGGGGCCTCCATCAATTGGAGTGTGGCCGTAATAGCGTCGTCCATATAGATCATAGGCAAAGTAGTACCCGCTTCCAGAAAGCAGGAGAAAGCCTCGCCGCGCACTGCCTTATGGTAAATATCCACCGCATAGTCGGTAGTCCCGCCGCCCGGCATTGACTGGTAACCGACAATGCCCGGGTAGCGCACCGACCGGATGTCAAGCCCGTACCGGTTATAGTAGTAATGGGACCAGTTTTCGGAAGCAGCCTTGCTCATTCCGTAGGCGGTTGATGGCAGCAAAGGCGCCTGCTGGCCGGCGAGTTCGCGGTCTATATTGGTTCCGAAAACTGCGATCGAGCTCGGGAAGAAAACCTTGCGGACCTCCGCACAGCGGGAGGCCTCCAGCACATTGAAAAAAGTACTCGTATTGACAGACCAGGTCGAAAGCGGGTTTTCCTCTCCTTTGGCTGACAGGATAGCGGCCAAATGATATACCTGCGTAACGCGGTTCCGGCGGATAAGCGCCGATAACGCCCGTTCGTCCGACGCGTTCAGAAGTTCAAAATGCGCATCGGGCTGATCGCTCTTCCGGATATCCGTCGCCAGCACATTCTCCTCCCCGTAGAGGGAGCGCAAATGAGGAATCAGAACAGATCCCAATTGCCCGTTTGCCCCGGTCACAAGAATTTTATCTGCGGACATGGTCTTAAGAAGTTGTAAAGGAGGGAGGAGTAGAAACCCTCCCTCCCAGGTCTGTTGATGAAGTATTCAATAATAATTACGAACAAATTTAACTTACCTGGAAAATAATATCAAGTATTGTAAAATAATCAGTAAATATTCCTTAAAATTAGCCAAACAAAAGAAAATAAAACCAACAAGCATTCTTTTTGCATTTTACATCAGCAAAACTTCCTGCAATGGACTCACTTGATGAAATAGACAAATCTATTCTTAAAATACTTCAACGGGACGCCAAGCAAACCACGAAAGACATTGCTGCGGCTTTAAACCTGACCATCTCCCCGGTTTACGAAAGAATCCGGAAGTTGGAAGCCCAGGGGTTCATCAACAAATACGTGGCCATACTTGACCAGAAGAAAATAGGCAGGCCTGTCACAGCGATCTGCCAGGTTTCGATGCGCTACCACAACGAAGCTTTTATTGAAAATTTTGTGAATGAAATTCAGCACCTTGAAGAAGTCCAGGAGTGCTACCACATGGCGGGGCAAGTTGATTTCCTTTTAAAAATCAATGTCAAAAGCCTGGAAGAATATCATGATTTCGTCCGCTACAAGCTCTCCAAAATCGACAATATCGGAGTTCTGAACAGCACGTTCGTACTGAAGGAGGTAAAACACACTTCCGAATTTTTCTTTTAAAAAAAGCGCCCCTGCCGGTTTCCCGGCAGGGGCGCTTTTCGGGTGTGAGGTATGAGGTATGAGGTGTAAGCCATTCCAAATACGGCTCACACCTCATACCTCACACCTCACAGCTATACCTCAGGAAACGCTCTCCAGCTTATTGGCGTACCGTTTCCGGTCGTTTTCGTCGAGGTAGATTTTACGCATCCGAAGGTTCTGGGGGGTTACCTCCAGGTACTCGTCCTTCTGGATGTATTCGAGTGATTCCTCCAGCGAAAAGTTAATTTTCGGTGCAATGCGCAGCCCGTCGTCCGAACCCGAAGCCCGCATGTTGGTCAGCTTTTTCGCTTCCTGCAGGTTCACTACGATATCGTTCGGGCGGTTATGCTCACCTACCACCTGGCCACCGTAAAGATCTTCACCCGGGTCGACAAAAAACTGTCCCCTGTCCTGAAGCTTGTCAAGTGTATAACCGGTTGCAGAACCGGTTCCTTTCGAAATAATGGAACCGTTGATACGGCCGGCGATGGGACCGCGGTAGGTATCGAATGCTTTGAACCGGTGCGTCATAATCGCTTCGCCCTGAGTCGCAGTCAATACGTTGGAACGAAGCCCGATCAGCCCGCGCGAAGGAATTTCAAATTCAAGGTGCTGCAGGTCGCCCTTGGGTTCCATAATCAGCAGCTCTCCTTTGCGTTGCGTCGCAAGCTCGATCACCTTTCCGGCCGACTCCTCCGGTACGTCCACCACCAGTGTTTCAATAGGCTCCAGGCGTTGCCCGTTTTCGTCTTCTTTGAAAAGCACCTGGGGCTGGCCCACCTGCAATTCGTAGCCCTCGCGGCGCATGGTTTCAATCAGTACCGACAAGTGCAGGATACCACGGCCAAAAACAAGGAACTTGTCCTCGCTATCGGTTGACTCAACCCGTAGTGCCAGGTTCTTTTCGGTTTCTTTCATGAGCCGGTCACGGAGATGACGGGAGGTCACAAATTTACCTTCCTTACCAAAAAACGGCGAGTTATTAATGGTGAACAACATGTTCATAGTAGGCTCGTCGACAGAAATCCGCGGCAGCGCCTCCGGGTTTTCGACATCGGTGAGCGTATCGCCGATCTCGAAACCGTCGATACCGGTCACGGCGCAGATCTCTCCTGAAGAGACTTCGGAAACCTTCTGTTTTCCCAGTCCTTCAAACACATGCAACTCTTTTATTTTTACTTTCTTAATACTGCCGTCGGCTTTGCAAAGTGCCATCTGCGCGCCTTCGCGTAAAGTTCCGCGGTAAACGCGACCGATCGCGATACGGCCAACGAAAGCATTGTAGTCAAGCGATGTAATTTGCATTTGCGGCTTTCCTTCGAATGAAGGCGCTGCCGGAATCACATCGATAATGGTATCGAGGAGGAAGGTGATATCGGTGGCAGGAGTTTTCCAATCCGGCCCCATCCAGCCCTGTTTGGATGACCCGAAAACGGTAACGAAGTCCAGTTGGTCTTCGGTGGCGCCCAGGTTGAACATCAGGTCAAAAACCGACTCCTGGACTTCGTCCGGGCGACAGTTTTCCTTGTCCACCTTGTTGACGATCACGATGGGCTTTAAGCCGAGCTGAATCGCTTTGCTCAACACAAAACGGGTTTGCGGCATAGGCCCCTCAAAGGCATCAACCAGCAGTACCACCCCGTCGGCAAGCTTCAAAACCCGCTCTACCTCCCCACCAAAGTCGGCGTGACCAGGGGTATCAATTACGTTGATTTTGACATCTTTATACCGAACTGAAACGTTTTTCGAAACGATGGTAATACCACGCTCACGTTCCAGGTCATTGTTGTCCAGGATCAGGTCGTCGAACTCCTGGTTGTCCCGGAAAAGCTTGGACGCATGGATAATTTTATCCACCAAAGTTGTCTTCCCATGATCGACGTGAGCGATAATGGCGATGTTACGAATCGATTGCATAAGGTTTGATTAGAGCGCCAGAAAGCCGTGTCGCAGGGTTAATACCGGAGCAAAAGCGGCAAAATGGAACTGAATGGTTCTATTCTGAAATTAGGCCGCAAAGTTACGAAGTATTTAGGTAAAAAGCAGATTCTCGGCAGGTTTATTTTTGTAACTACCTAGAATCCATTTCGTTATATTCTGGATGCAATAACGACTCCATTTTCAACGGTCGCGTGAGGTTTTCCGTCACGCATCAGCAAAAAATCGGCCCGCTCACCCAGCGCCAGCGGCAACGATGCCGGATCAACCCAAAGCCCGTTCCCGCAATACTCCTCTATTCCGGATTTTGTCCGCAGGTCTCCCATCTCCTCCACCGAAGACTCCACTTTGAATCCGTCGTCCCCATGCCCGTTTTTCTCTACGCGATCGATCCCGATATCCACAAAGAAAGTCTTGCCTGCCATTTCAATCCCGACTCCCCTGATAATCAAATCGTATGCGTTCCGCTCATTTTGAGGAATAGCTTCGTAATCTCCGATTTGCTTCCGCGCGTAAGTACGGTCCGCAATGGCAGCAAGCCCCGTCAGGAGCGCTACGAAATTCAGCCTGCGCACATATTGTTTTTCAGGGTCGCCTGCATACCCGCCCGATTCTACCAGCACAAGCGTGGTCCCCCACTTTTGAATGTTGTCGCCAAAGGCGCGGGGCTCATGCTCGTCGCTGAACCTCCCTACCTGCCCCGGAATAAACTGCTGCAGCACTTCGTTCATCGCCGCGATAAGCTGCATTGACCGGAGCCGGACGTCGTTTACCGACAGCGCTTCGTCATAAGAAGTAGCCAGAAAGGAAATCGTGGCCAGTTTACCTGATTTTCCCGCGGTATAGCGTGGATTCTGATCGTGCAGGTTGAAGCCGAATTCTGGTTTCAAATCTTCGATAAGTCCTTTCAGGATCCGTCCTTCGGGCGTTTGAAGTGCCAGCGCATCGCGGTTCATATCAATCATCTGGGCAGTCTGTCGCTGGTAGCGTTCCGCACCATCAGGATTGAGCATCGGGACAAAATACAGCGTGACCTCGGATAAAATACGATGTTTGAACGCCGCAAACCCGGGATCATCCCGATCAAAAAAATTAAAAATATCGAAAAGGGCCATCGTAGCGGTCGGCTCATCGCCGTGCATCTGCGACCAGAGCAATATTTTCGCGCGCCCTTTCCCGGTTTTGAGCATTTGAACAGGCCGCCCTTCAAAGGAGTATCCCGCTGTGGTCACCTCCCAGCCCGAATCCCGGCGCCGCCTTTCGATCAGAGGCAGAATCTGCTCCTGTCTGAAACGTCTTCGGGTAAGTACCGGCTCCCTGAAGCTTTCAAACGCCTCATACAACCTAACGGAGTCATTCACAACGGCGGCAGCCTCCTGTTCCATTATCTTATCTGTCCGTCACCGTTTACCACCCATTTTTCAGTAACGAGTTTTTCCAATGCAAAGGGCCCCCTTGCGTGAAGTTTCTGGGTTGAAATACCTATTTCGGCACCCAATCCAAAAACGCCGCCATCGGTAAAACGGGTCGAAGCATTGGCATAAACAGCGGCCGCGTCCACTTCATTCAAAAACCTCGAGATAGCCGCAGCATCCTTGGATACAATCGCTTCGGAATGTCTGGACGAAAACTGCTGGATGTGATTCAACGCTTCATCGAGGTCCTCAACAACTTTAACAGCGCACTTAAAATCGAGGAATTCCTCGCCGAAATGGCGATCTTGCGCATGGTCAAGAAACTGGTAATCTGCCGATTTCAGAATCGGGTAAGCCGTTTCATCAGCAAAAACTTCAACGTTATATGCTTCCAGTCCTTCCTTCAGTTTCGGCAAAAAACCGGCGGCAATTTCCCGGTCCACTACGATGCAATCGAGTGCGTTGCAAACCGAAGGCCGCGAGACTTTCGCATTAACAACAATTCGGGCCGCCTTTTCCAGGTCGGCAGTTTTCTCCACGTAGGTATGACAAACCCCCGCCCCGGTTTCGATCGCAGGAATGCGTGAATTCTGTCTAACAAACTGTATGAGTGCCTCCGAGCCGCGCGGGATTACGATATCCACATACTTTTCGGCCTTCAGCAATTCCAGCAGGTATTTTCGGTCCGTAGGCAACAGCATCACCGCATTGGGATCAACTTTAAAGGCAACCAAAGCCTCGTGGATAAGCGCTACCAGCGCCCGGTTGGAATGGAAAGCCTCCTTCCCGCCCTTCAGTACGCAGGCATTACCTGAACGGAGACAGAGCGAGGCCACATCCAGCGTTACGTTGGGCCGCGACTCATAAATCACACCTACCACGCCCAGCGGAACGGCTATTTTCTTCAACTGCAACCCCTGCTCGATGGTACGCTCCGTAAGCACCTTTCCTGCGGGGCTCTCCAGGTTTGCTACCTCGCGAAGGCTCTTTGCCAGGTCCTGAATTCTCGCTGCTGTCAGCTTTAGCCGGTCCTTTTTCGGATCGGTATCGCTCACCTGGTCAAGGTCCTTCTGGTTGGCCCCGAGAATTTCATCAGTATGCGCAACTACCAACTCAGCCAGATGAAGCAGCAACGCGCGGCTCTCCCCGTCCGGTAAATTCCTGATACTCGCAGACGCAGCCTTCACTCTTTTCAATTGCGGTACTATGGATTCCTCCGCCTCCAGCTCACCGATGCTTTCACTTGATTCGACTATCGACATAACGCTCTTTTAATTAAATTCCAACCGGTGCTCCGGCCTGTACCACCCACCGATTTCTGATTTCCGATTTCCGACTTCCAACTCCCTACAGCTTCCTTACAAAAGTACAATATCATTGGCATTGGCTACCTCGTAATTCAGTGTTTTCATATTCTGAAGCAGCTCGGCCGATGCAATTTTTGCCCTGGCAACTGCTATTGCGGTTCCATCCGGGTTGCTTACCTCAACAATTTCTCCGCTTTCAAAGTCTCCTGTTACACTGGTCACCCCCACTGCCAGCAGGCTGTTTCTTTTCAGGATAGCCCGCTCCGCCCCAGCATCCACCTGCAATTTCCCGGAAATAAGACCGCCGCTTCCTAACCAACGGTTCCGGGCGGAAAGGGTGCTTTTGTGCGACAGAAGTTCTGTACCGGCCAGTCCCTTTAATGCCTTTAACAATCCTTGGGACTCCCGCATTCCAAAAATCACCACCCTGATCCCCATTTTTGTGGCCATTTTGGCAAAAGTCAGCTTGGATGCCATACCGCCAAGCCCCAAAAACGACTTGTCGGTGCGAACGAACCGGAATACTTCTTTTACATCCGACACTTTGGAAACTATTTCACCCGCCTCGTCCAGGACCCCCCCTACCGAAGTACACAGCATTAGCGCCTCGGCTCCAAAACCGGCGGCGAGCAGGGTAGCCAACTCGTCATTATCGGAAAATTTCAACTCACGGTCACTTACTACATCGTTTTCATTGACAATGGGGATCACGCCGTTCCGCCAGAGCTCCTCAAAGGTATCTTTCAGCTGGAGAAATTGAGCGCGATGAGCAAAATGACGGCGCTCACAAAGCCCCTGCGCAATAGGGATTCCATAAGGTTTGAAAACCTCGGAATAGATATTGATCAGCAGGGGGTTGCCGATGGAAGCCGCTGCCTTCCGCTGCGAGAGAGAACCCTTGTAGCGTTTTATAAATGATTTTCCCGCCCCTACTGCCCCTGAAGAAACAATAATTACACGGTAGGCGTCGTGTACCTCGGCCACTTCAGCCGCGATACGCTTCATAATTTCCAGGTCTGGTTCCCCCGAAGGGCGCGTGATTGCAGCGGTACCAAACTTGACGATGATAATGGGCTTTGACACGTTCTAAGACAATTTCGGCAAATCTAGGGAATATAGCCCGCCTATTTGAGCCGGCTCCCCCTTCATTTTCGAGGGTTACCGGAAAATTTTTTCGTATTCGGCTTCCTTAAAGCCCACGGCCAGCACCTTGCCCTTCTGATCCTCTATAACAGGCCGTTTGATAGCGGTTGGATGGGCCATCATCAGCGTAATAGCGCCTTCCGGCGAGGCCGCACTTTCCTTTTCTTTCTCCGAAAGCTCCTTCCAGGTGGTAGAAGCCTTGTTCAGTATTTTTTCCAGCGGCTGCTGTTTTAACCATTCCTCCAACTTCTGACGGGAAATACCGTCTTTCCGATAATTATGAAGGGTATGCTCAATTTTCTTCCCATCCAGCCACTTGGTTACCTTTTTTATGGTGTCACAATTGGGTATTCCGTAAATGCTCAACATATTCAACTGATTTTCCCGACTTGAGACCGGCGCTTTACCCCGGCCCCATCTATCTGTTTTCTAATCTTAAAGCACCAAAGGTAACTTTTTGGCCCCGGGAAGACAAGCGACGAAATATACAGTAAGCCGCCTGATGTATGTCGCACGGCCGCTTTTTCGTTTAAATTTGGATAGTACTTTAGTCCGCGGGCTACCGCTTCCTGCTTTGCCCAACGGCGTTCTTCTACTAAACCACTTCCTGTTATGAGTATTTTCCAATCTTTTTCGGGTCTCAGAAAACTAATCAAATCTCTCGATTTCAAGTCATTGCAAAGAATATCCGAAAAAGTCGACCTGCCGGCGGTCATGGAGGCGGTCTCCAAAATGAACGACGACGACCTATCGAAAATGATGAAGATGATCCAGGCCGGGGGCGGGCATAAGAAGAAAAAGCCGGAGATTAACGGCGATTTCTACAGCCTCGGTCAAACGCTCGCCCCGGATGATCATGAAGTGCTGCAAAGGGTCCGGGATTTTATGGAAACTGAAATCCGGCCTATTGCCAACGATTACTGGAACAGGGCCAAATTTCCAATGGAAATTATTCCCAAAATGGCGGCACTGAATATTTCCGGCCTTACCTACCATGGGTACGGGTGCCCCGGGAAATCCGCTCTCCTGGAAGGCTTCGTTGCTATGGAGATGGCCCGTGTAGACGCCTCAATTTCGACATTTTTCGGGGTTCACAGCGGGCTTGCCATGGGCTCTATCTACTTATGCGGCTCGGAGGAACAGAAACAGGAATGGTTGCCGCGCATGCAAAGGATGGAGCTGATCGGGGCGTTCGGGTTGACCGAGCCGGAAGTCGGGTCGGCAGTAGCAGGCGGACTTACCACCACCTGCCGGCGGGTCGGCGATGAGTGGACTATCAACGGGCAGAAAAAATGGATAGGGAACGCGACCTTTTCGGATATCACCATCATCTGGGCTCGGGACCTGGACGATCAGCAGGTAAAGGGTTTTATCGTGCGCAAGGACAATCCGGGCTTCAAAGCAGAAAAGCTTGAAGACAAAATGGCCCTGCGAACGGTGCAGAATGCGTTGATCACCATGACCGGGTGTAGAGTAAGCGAGGCCGACCGGCTCCAGAACGCCAATTCATTCAAAGACACCGCCAACGTGCTTCGCATGACGCGCGCGGGCGTTGCCTGGCAAGCCGTCGGCTGCGGCCGCGGCGCTTACGAAGCCGCGCTGAAATACACCATGGAACGCAGGCAATTCGGCAGGCCGATCGCGGGGTTCCAGCTGGTCCAGGACCTGCTGGTCACCATGCTCGGCGACCTGACTGCCATGCAAACCATGGTCTACCGTCTTTCACAGCTACAGGACGGCGGCACCATCACCGACGAGCATGCATCCCTGGCCAAGGTCTTCTGCACCTTACGGATGCGCTCCATTGTAGATCACGCCCGCGAGCTATTCGGAGGAAACGGAATTTTACTTCAATATGACATTGCCCGCTTTGTAGCTGACGCGGAGGCCATTTATTCCTACGAAGGCACCAAAGAAATCAATTCACTGATTGTCGGCAGAGCCATTACGGGAGAAAGTGCCTTTGTGTAACAGCACCCCTATTTTATCTTGAGATACTGCTCCGCGTATCGCCTCCCAAGTTCCCTGGCGGAAGGCCCGTCAAAATGGGTACCGTCACCCAAATCGGTCAGGCCGGATGAGGAGACCACGTAGATGTGATCGCCAGGAACCGGGAATCCCTCTATAATCTTATTGATATCCGCCGCCCGGGGGTTTTTCCTGACATAAAAATCCCCGAGCGTGCCGATCAGGACAGGCACTTTTTCTGCCCCGATGTCCTTTCTCAGCCTTTCAAAAAAAGCGCTGAGCTTTTGCCCGTATACTGCGGCAAGCTCCGGTGTACTGTCACCCTCCCCCTGATGCCAGAGAATGCCTTTTAACCGGCCCCGTTTTTGTGCTTCTTTTACGCGCGCCAGCATAGCATCGTAAGCATAAATACCGGTTTGCTCATGACGGCGGCCGGTAGCCCAATCGTCCAGCCGGCTGCCGCCCACCGCGCACGGGATAAGCCCTATCGGCCGTCCGGAAGCCTTACGGATCTCTTCCGCAAAAGCCAGCCCCGGTCCTATGCCCACCATCTTGGGCTTGTCGTAGTGTACCGGGTCTTTCGCTGCAGTCCAGCTATTGTCGGCCTGGATCACCCAGATGCCTTCGCGCTCAAGTACTGCGGCACTATCCAGCTTGCCCCTGCCTGCCATATTGGACTGGCCGATGAGAAGGTACAAGTCCATTTTCTTTCGCGGCGGCCTCGACTCGGACGCTGAAAAAACAGTCATCAAAACGCTGATAATCAAGACAATGTTCATAGGTTTGAGGTTTGAGGTTTGAGGTGTGAGGTGTGAGGGGTAGGGGTGTTGACCGGAGGCAGCTCACACCTCACGTCTCACACCTCATCCCTCCCTTACGGCTTTACATTCTTCCAGTTTCCTGGAGGGAACGGTGCCAGCTCAGTGCCTCTTCGAGCAAATGCGGTGTATGCCCGCCGCGTTTTACAGCTCGTTCGAAATAGGACTGCAGTCGCTCCCGGTAGTCGCGATGCACGGTGTTCTCAATAATTACCCTGGCTCGTTGCCGCGGGGACAAGCCCCTAAGGTCTGCAAGCCCTTCATCCGTTACAATAATATCGACGTCGTGCTCGGTATGATCGACGTGGGACACCATCGGGACCACGGAAGAAACCGCGCCGCCCTTCGCAACTGAAGAAGTTACAAAAATGCTAAGGTAGCTGTTTCGCGCGAAATCTTCGGACCCGCCAATTCCATTCATCATGTGTGTGCCGGTTACGTGGGTCGAGTTCACATTTCCGTAGATATCGCATTCCAGGGCCGTGTTAATGGAAATCACCCCAAGCCGCCTGATAACGCCAACTGAATTGCTGATTTCCTGAGGGCGCAAAATCAACCGGTTTTTGTACTTTCCGAAATCGCCGAACACCTTGTCATAATAGGACTCGGAAAGCGTGATGGACGAACCCGAAGCAAAATTCAGTTTTCCTGCATCAAAGAGGTCGAAAGTACTATCCTGAAGTACTTCGGAATACATGGTCAGGTCATGAAACCGGCTATCGACAAACCCGCGCAAGATAGAATTGGCTACTTTACCGATCCCGGCCTGCAAAGGCTGCAGGGATTCCTTCAATCTTCCTTTGGTAACTTCCCAGGAAAAGAAGTCCATCAGGTGGCCGGCTATTTTTGCGGTTGACGCATCACCGGATGCAGCCTCGGCGGCGCTATCCCGGATATTGGTGATGACTATTCCTTCAATTTTTTCGGGGTCAACCGGTATGGAAGGCCTTCCGATCCTGCAGTCCGGAGAAAGTATCGGAATCACCGTCCGGTTGGGATAGGTCCCGGCAGAAAAAATATCGTGTACCCCTGCTACCGAAAGCGGGACAACCGTATTGACTTCGATAATTATCCTTCGGGCAAGCTGGCAGAAAATGGCCGAGTTGCCCACTGAAGTGGTGGGCACAATGCTGCCGTCGGCAAGAATCTGGGCTGCCTCGATAATGGCGTAGTCAATCGGTGGAAAATGGCCGGCTTTGATGTATTCGGCCGTTTCGCTCAGGTGCTGGTCAATAAAAAGCACCTCGCCATCGTTAATTTTCCGCCTTAGTACCGGGTCTACCTGGAATGGAAGCCGCATGGCGAGTGCACCGGCTTCGGCCAGCTTCCCATCTGTTCCGTGTCCCAGCGACGCGCCCGTCATCAGCGTAATCTTTAATGGATGCGTCAGCGCTCTTTCCGCCACCGCCGGCAATACTTCTTTACTATCGCCCGCCTTCGTAAAGCCGCTGGTTGCAACCACCATTCCATTTTTGATACGGGACGCCGCTTCCTCCCGGGAAATAACCCGCTGAAGCAAGTCGTTGCGATGAATTCTCTCGTGTAGCATGCTTATGTGCTTAAAATCCCGCCAAAAATACCGAATACAATGTAACCACTAAAAAAAATACCGGCCACAATTTCAGCTCCACAGTTTCGTTTCCATAAAGCCGGAATCAACAAAACTTTTCTAAATCAAAATCTTCATCAGGGAAACGGTTCGGCCGAAAATACCCGAAACCGTAAAATAATTTTTATTCAAACACCCCCAGACAATAAGGCTAATTATCAGCCATTTACAAGACACGATAATAAGATTAATTATATTTCGTTATTTTTGCATCCTGAAAAATATGTTTCACGAAATAAAAATAAATGTTACGATATGCAGTTTTGATCTGTCTGTCCCTCCTGTTAATGGGACATATTAGCAAAAAAGCCATCGCCCTCATGGATGATTTGGGCGACAAGACTACGGAGGGTGGCACCGTAGCGCCGGACAGTACGCTGGCGACAGAAAAGCCACTTATTGACACCACAATGCTTGCCATTGATTTCTGCGGCGACAGAATCCCACTCAGAGAGCCGCACGTCGCCCGCCGCTATCATGCCGCGGTCAAGCACTTTAACCATCCTACCTATCAGCAGTACAAAAAGCAGGTAGCCGGTGATCTGAAGATAATTTCCAAGATTCTGAAACAATATAACCTGCCCAGGGATTTAAAATACATCCCGTTGGTAGAGAGCAATTTTACATCGTTTGCCGTTTCACCAAGGGGCGCCGTTGGCTATTGGCAGTTTATGCCGCAGACTGCGATTGCGCTAGGGCTGCGCGTCGACGAGACCATAGATGAGCGCACCGACCTGGTAAAATCGACACACGCCGCAGCGCGGTATTTGAAATGGCTGTACGGCGAAATGGGGAACTGGACGCTTGCGGCAGCAGCTTTCAATTCAGGTCCGGGCAAAATGATCAAGCAAATGGGGCTTCAAAAGAAGAATAACTTCTACCATCTGCGGCTGAATTCCGAGACTTCCAAATACGTATACAAAATTGTTGCGGTGAAAGAACTGTTCAATTCGCCGGAACGGTCCAGCAATTGGGTGGATGCAGGCTTCCTGGCCTCTCTTTCGGCCTACCACCGCAGCATTAGCCCAACCGGCAAAAACGTCCTCAACAAGACGGCGGCCGTCGCACTGGCCAATTGATTCAGTTTCTGTTTTAATAACTTCCGGTTTTAGTAACCGGTCAGAAGCCAGCTCTTTGTCGAAAGGAGCTGGCTTTTTGAAATTTCTTGTAACTTTGTCCGAACAGCTATCGCTTTACGTTTATGACCATGAACTCTTCAGACAACACTATTTACCGGCTATCTCCGCAATTGGTTGCCTCTGAAATCTCAGGAGAAACTGTTATCCTGGACTACGAAGCCGGGAAGTATTTTGGTCTTGAAGGAGTCGGCAGTTTCGTTTGGTCCCTTATACAACAGCAAGGCCAGGTTTCTACCGACGACCTGTGCGAACAGGTAATGGCGACTTACGATGTTGAAGAACAGCAATGCCGGCGCGACGTGCAGGCGCTGGTTGCCGACCTGAAAAAAAACGGGTTGATTGAACCGGTAGCCTGATTTCAATATGAACATTTTAACAGGCATAGGCAAATGGGCAAAACTCAGCAATAGCCGGAAACGCAACTGGCTGAACGCAGCTTTCGTGCTGCTGCTGATCGGCCTGGCACTGCGCCTGCTACCCTTTGCCAAATTCAAAAGCTACTATATTAAAACTACAAGCCGGTTTCCGCGCAAACCGGTAAAAGACGCGAATATCGGGGAGGTTGTCTGGGCCGTTGAAAGCGCCGCTCAGAAATTACCCATGACCCTTCTTTGCCTTCCGCAGGCCCTGGCGGTGAAATATCTCCTCGGCGTTGCTGACGACGTAGTGGTCCATATTGGTTTTAACAAAGAACCCACAAAAGATTTCCAATTCCACGCCTGGGTAGAGAAACAGGGGCAAACCGTAATCGGGAGCCTGCCTACTTATTATCAACCTCTCTGGGTTTGGAATTAACCCCCTGATCAATGTATCGGTATCGCGCCTTCAACCTTAATTTTTCTTCTGAAGTCTTTCTTTCCGAATGCACCGCAGGTACTGGTGAACAGGATGATTTTGTAATAATCCAAAAGAAATTAACGCCTCCCCCGCTCGAAACGACTAACCTTTTCCGCAAAGGCATTGTAGCGCAGAGCATTGTCGACGCCGACGGCTCTCTGTGGTTACATTGGAACGGCGTCGCTACCTTCCACGCCGTTAACGGGGCTACCCTGGAGGTAGATGTGCTGACAGATGTTCCGGACGTCTTAAGCCTTTTTACTGTTTCCGAAGCAATCGGGCTCATCCTGTTTCAGAAAGGAGATTTTTTGCTCCATGCAAGCGCCGTAGAAATTGCAGGCTCGGGCTGGATTTTTATCGGAAACCCCGGCGCCGGGAAATCAACAACCTGTGCAGCTTTTGTTACCGCCGGGTGCCCGCTTCTAAGCGACGATCTCACCGCAATCCGGTTCGATGCACGGGGAGTTCCTTTCATTATTCCGGCATACCCGCAAATTAAAATATGGGAATCCAGCGCGCGCGGTCTCGGCTATCAAACGGATACATTGACCCCGGTAACCGAAGGAACCAATAAGTTTTCGCTTCAACCGAGAAAGAACTTCCCGGTATCACCGGTTCCTTTGGAAAGGTTTATTTTTATATCTCCGTCAGAGCAGGAGAGCGGGCCGTTTAAACCCGGAAACCTTCCGACAGAGCTGATCAGGCATTTTCCGCTACCTAATCAACTATTGAACCCGGAAAACCTCAAAACATTTTTCAAACAGAGTATATTATGCGCAAAGCGTATCCCGGGAAATAAAATACCGAGACCGGACGGCTTTGAAGCGCTCAATCAATGGGTGACGGAGTGTCTGGCCAGGAAACCTTTACCCCTTCCGCAGTGAGTGAAAATAAATATTCCGTTGAACTCGGGTTCATTCTCGACATCTGTCTGCACCCGGATGTCCCTCGGCCACTCCCCGAAAAAATTGACTGGAACCGTGTCCGGGTGCTGCTCGGCAACCACGCCGTCAAACCGCTGTTTGCACACAACATCCTGGCGGGAGCAGTGGTACTCCCCGACCCGATATCGGACGAATTGAAAACTGCGCTCCGTGAATCTACCATCCAACACCTGTACCAGTCTGCACAGCTGATGAGCCTGTACAAGTACATGGCTGAAAACGGCATTCCTGCATTTCCTACCAAAGGCCCGCTGTGGTCTTACCTGTTCTACCCGGTTCCTGCCACCCGAACCTACTCGGACCTGGATTTTATTATCCCCCTCAACAAAATAACCGATGCTGTGGCATCTGTTGCGGCAAACGGCTACGAGATTGAACCCTACAGAAATTACCTGATTGAAAAAGGCAACCTGCTGGATACACTTATTGCCGAAGATACGCAACTGATGTTTTGCGGCAGGGATGCCCGGCGAAAGCTCCCGCCTGTCGAAATTCACTGGCGGGTTATTTATCAAAGGTTTGGCGACTTCTTTTTGTGGGAAGAGCTGATGCAGAACGCCGGCACTTATCAAATCAACCAGCTTCAGGTAAAAGCGCCGCGGCCTGAATACCAGCTCCTGCTATTGGTCATTCACCACGGTCTGATCGAACAGTGGTCCAAAATCAAATTTGTTGTCGACCTGGTTTTCTTTCTCAGAAAAGAGGGGGCCACGCTGGACTGGGATTTTATCCGGGCCAAAGCATCGGAAAAGGCCATCCTGAAAATTGTAACCGACAGCCTTGAGCTGGCGCGGCGTTTTGATCCGTCGGTCGTCCCCCCGAAAGCCCTTTCAAATCCGGCATATTCGCCGAAACGCGACGTTTTGCAGCCGGAACCTGTATGGGAAAAGGGGCGCAAGGAAGTTTCCACACAATCTTTGCGTATATTACTATTCAATATCAGGCATCGCGATACCTTCGTTGCGAAGATCAGCATCCTGGCGCGTCACGTCAGGTTCCTGTCCAGGATAAAATTACACCTGTACAAGCTGCTATTTTCAAAACAAAATTCTGCTTAACAATGCAAGAGAAAACCCTGGTATTTGTAGGGAACACATCTTGGGGAATGTACAACTTCCGGGAAAAGACGCTCCGGAAGCTAAAAGAGAGCGGGTACAGGGTGGTGGTCCTGGCTCCGGAAGATCATTTTTCCGAGCGGCTGCGTCAAATACCGGTCGAATTTATCCCGCTCGGGTACCTAAAAGGGAGCGGCACGAACCCGCTGACCGATTACCAGCTTTACCGGGAATTAAAGGCGCATTACGAGTCGCTAAAGCCTGAAATTGTTTTTCACTATACCGTAAAACCGAATATTTACGGATCTCTTGCCGCCCGCGCCCTAAAAATCAGGAACGTTGCGTTCGTCACCGGGCTGGGCTATGCGTTTATGCGCCGGAATCTGGTTGCCTGGCTGATCAGGAGAATGTACAATATTTCACTCCGCAAAGCCGATCAGGTGTGGTTTCTCAACCAGGACGACATTGCGGACTTCAAAAAAGAGGGCATACGGGCTGGAAATAAAACGGTGATCGTCAATGGCGAAGGGATAGACACCCGCTTTTTTGCTCCTGCTCCCGTTACCTACCAGGTTCCCGTCACCCGTTTCCTGATGGCTGCCAGAATGCTCGGGAGCAAAGGCGTCTCGGAATTTGTGGCAGCTATCGGTACGCTTAAAAAAGAAAATTTTAACGTAAAAGGAGTTTTGCTCGGCCCCGTCGACGGGGATAACAAGGATGCTATTTCCAGGGCAGATCTTGAAAACTGGGAAAACGAAGGGGCGATTACCTACCTGGGAGAAACCACTGATGTCCGGTCTTTTATAGCCGACGCCCACTGTGTGGTACTCCCGTCATACCGGGAAGGAATTCCGAGAGTATTGCTGGAAGCCGGCGCTATGGAAAGGCCATGCATTACCACCCGGGTCCCCGGTTGCAAAGAAGTAATAACACATGGCTTCAACGGCTTCCTTTGCGAGCCGCAGGACTCCGCCGACCTGGCCAGGCAAATGATCGCGTTCATCCGGTTGACGGAGGCGCAAAAACTGGAAATGGCCCAAAACGCGAGAAAAAACATTCTTGCCCGCTTTGACCAGCCACGCGTAGACCGTCACTACCTGGACGCCATCGGAGAACTACTCCTCCGGTGAGAAAGGTCAATCACCGCTTTCCAAAACAGAAAAGAGCTCTTCAAGCGCCCCTACCGCCCTGATTTCAAGGCCTTTTACCTGGTTCACAATCCCGTCTTTCAGATTGTACCTCGACAGATACATGGTTTTGAAGCCCAGTTTCGCCGCTTCGTTGATCCTCGCCTCTATCCGGTTGACAGCGCGTATTTCTCCGCCCAGCCCGACTTCGCCAACGAAACATACGTCCATCGGAATTGGCAGATCTTCGTAAGACGAATACAGCGACACCGCCACCGCGAGGTCAATGGCGGGATCTTCTACCCGGATTCCTCCGGCAACATTCAGAAAAACGTCCTGCACTCCAAATTTATAGCCGCCACGCTTCTCCAGTACCGCAAGCAGCATTTGAAGCCGCCGGTTGTCGTATCCGTTACTGGTACGCTGCGGGGTTCCATAACTGGCCACACTCACCAACGACTGTATTTCAATTTTTAAAGGCCGGTTTCCCTCCAGCACCGAACCGATGACCACACCGCTGATCGGGCGCTCACGTTGGGGAATCAGCAGCTCTGACGGATTATTAACCTGCCGCAAACCAGTGGACTGCATCTCGTAAATACCCAGCTCCGATGTATTACCGAACCGGTTCTTGCTGGTTCTCAGAATACGGTAGGCCATGTGTTTCTCTCCCTCAAACTGGATAACCGTGTCCACCATGTGCTCCAGTGTCTTAGGGCCGGCGATGGACCCGTCTTTGGTGACATGGCCGATCAGGAAAACAGGGATTCCCGTTTCTTTTGCGTACTTCATCATTTCGGCCGCCGTTTGACGAACCTGGCCGATACTACCCGGCGACGACTCGAGCTGCGGTGACTGGAGCGTCTGGATGGAATCGATGATAATGAGGTGTGGCTGGAGCTCCTCCGACTGCCTGAATATTTGCTCGGTCGAAGTCTCAGCCAGTACAAAGCAATTTTCGCCGGTCCCGGGCATACGCTCCGCCCGAAGCTTGATCTGGCTTTCGGATTCCTCGCCGGAAACGTACAAAACCCGCTGGTTTTTGAGCGACATTCCCACCTGGAGCATCAGGGTTGACTTCCCGATTCCGGGCTCACCGCCGATCAGGGTAAGCGAGCCAGGCACAATCCCACCGCCAAGCACACGGTCCAGTTCCAGGTCCCCGGTGACAAGGCGCGGCTCTTTTTCATATACAATGGCTGGAATGGACTTAGGCCTGGCAGACACATTTACAGCCTTCCAGACTGTACGCGCTCGCTCTTCCCGCGTATCCGATATTTCCTCCACCAATGAATTCCAGGCCAGGCATGAGGGACACCGTCCCAGCCATTTCGGCGCTATGTGCCCACACTCCTGGCAAACGAATACTGTTTTCTGTTTTGACATATGATTTAATGGCTATGGGCCATGAGCCGTGAGCTGTGAGCAAAAAGCCAACCCCTCACAACTCATGGCTCACTCCTTACCTGCAACATTGCAAGATAGCGAAGGCCGGTCTGCTAATTTCTGTTTTGACATATGATTTAATGGCTATGGGCCATGAGCTGTGAGCAAAAAGCCAACCCCTCACAACTCATGGCTCACACCTCACCCCTTACCTGCAACATTGCAAGATAGCGAAGGCCGGTCAGCTAATTCCCCATCAAAAAAATTAAATCTTCCATCACATTTTCGCAAGACGGTCGTTATTCAACAGCTGTGAGGCTTGAGGGGTGAGGTTTGAGCGATGAGGGGTGAGGATAGATTGTGGCTTTTTTTTGGACATCGGAGGTCGGACATCGGACATCGGACTTCCGACCTCCGATGTCCGACAACCAACTCACAGCTTGCAGCTCACAGCTCACACCTTTTTCACAAACAATAACCAGGGCTGATTTCCGATTTCTGATTTCCGATCTCCCATCCGACAACCAACTCACAGCTTGCAGCTCATAGCTCACACCTTTTTCACAAACTATGAAATCAAACCACATCATTCTATTCCTGTTAATTGCGTCTTTTTTGACCAATACAGCCGGCGCCCAGGGGAAAAAATTCACGATGGGAATCAAGGGGGGCGTCAACCTTTCGAAACTTTCGATGGGCAATTTCCTTACCACCCGTTATGACGGCCAGGGAAACCCCTATCTGGACTATGACGGCCACACCGTAAAGGATAATCTCCAGGAAAGTTTCGACAGCAAGACCGGTTGGTCCGGCGGGATTTACATGCGCTTCGGATCAGGCTTTTATGTACAGCCCGAGGTGCTGGTCTCCACCAAAGGAGGGCGATTCGACATTCAGCAAAACGACGGTCCGACTCCTACCGTCAAACAGATTGACTATAAATTCAGCAGTATTGACGTACCCTTGCTGTTCGGACTGAAAGGCGGGCCCTTCCGTGTAAACGCCGGCCCGGTAGCTATGTTTAAAATCGGGAACAACCAGAAAATAAAGGACGCTATCCGGTACTACACTACCTCACCAAATGCAATGTCGGAGGCTGTTTTCGGTTACCAGGTCGGTGCGGGCCTCGACATTTTCGGGTTGAGTCTCGATGTCAGAAGAGAAGGGACGCTATCTAATATCAATTCTTTCCAGGTAAACACCGGCGACAACAGCTCGACTGTAAAGCAAAAACTGAAATCATGGCAGATCACCCTTGGCATACGCCTGATCTGACCGCGCTCTTCGGACAGCCGTCTGTTTAATAAGCTGCGACAACCGGCCTTGCACCTTCTGCAGGAAAGTGCTACTTTAGGAGAAAGACAAGCCTATGTCAACTCCGATACACCGGCTGCACCTGGTAGAATGCCCGCGGGATGCCTGGCAGGGTATGCATGCCTTTATACCCACCGGGCTCAAAGCCCGGTATGTACAAAAACTCATCGAGACGGGTTTTGACACAATAGATGTAGGGAGTTTTGTCTCACCCAGGGCCGTGCCGCAGGTCAGCGATACCGCAAAATTACTGGCAGCCGTTTCACTCGAAAAAAGCCATTCCAGGCTATTGGCTATTGTTGCCAACCTGAAAGGTTCTGAACTGGCCTGCGAACAGGAAAAAATCAGCGACGTTGGCTACCCCTTTTCGCTGTCGGAAACCTTTCAATTGAAAAATACGAATGCAAGCATCGGACAATCCTTCAGGACCGTAGCAGACATTTATGCCTTATGCCAAAAAAAAGGGAAGGAACTGGTCGTATACCTGTCAATGGGTTTCGGAAATCCTTATGGTGATCCCTGGACCGCGGATACCGTTTTCAATTGGGTGGAAAAGCTTTCAGCGCTGGGCATAAAAAACTTTTCCCTTGCCGATACTGTCGGCCTCGCAAAGCCTGACGAAATAAGCCTTGTTTTTGAAGGAATCGCGCGCATTTTTCCTGATCTCAGGGTAGGCGCGCACTTTCACTCCCGTCCAGACGCCTGGCTGGAAAAAGTATCGGCGGCTTTTGACGCAGGATGCAGGCGCTTTGATGGTACCATTTCAGGGTTTGGCGGTTGCCCGTTTGCGCAGGATGATCTCGTCGGGAATATTGCCACCGAAAACCTGGTCTATTTCGCCCGGAAACACAAGCTGGCCCCCAACCTTAATTCCGCAGCACTGGAAGAGGCGAGGGAAATATTCCGTACGCAAATCGCCGCCAATAAATAGCGGACATCGCTCCCAAAACCAACGTAAGCCATGCAATCACCTTTTTTTGCGCCGGACACCTATACACGATTCGACCCTGCTCGCCTGCAGTACCTCAAGGTGGAAGTAAAAGATTACGTACTCACCCTTACGCTTGCCAGGCCCGGGAAGCGAAACGCTTTCAACCAGGCAATGGCTGAAGAAATTGCTTTTGTGCTGGGCTATGCCAACCAGGACACCGCCATCCGGTGCCTGGTAATCAAGGCCGAAGGGCCTGTTTTCTGCGCCGGGGCTGATCTGAATGCCTTCCTGGACGCAGGTGTGCAGCGATCAATTCCTGCCCCGCAGCGGAAAGTCAATCTCGGCGAAGCCTTTGCTTTTACCTACAAACCTTCAATCGCCCAAATTGAAGGGCCGGTATTAGCCGGCGGGTTTCTGATCCTGGCGGGAGCGACCTTTGCCTATGCTACTCCTGAGGTACATTTTTCCTTGCCCGAGGTTAAAAGAGGAATCTGGCCGATGCAGGTTATGGCATCGCTTTCCAGGCGGGTACCGGAAAGAAAGATAATGGAAATGTGCATGACAGGCCGGTTGTACACCTCTGCCGAGGCGCATCAGATGGGGCTGCTTTCAGACGTGATAAACGCGGGCTCCATACAGGAAAAGGTAAGCGAACTGGCCGGGCAACTTGCAGCCAGTGCCCCCCTGGCTATTTCCAGCGGGATGCGGGCTTTCCAGGCCATGCATACGCACAACAATCAGGCAACCCTTTACAGGATGCTGCAGGAAGAACTTGAAAAACTACTGCAATCCGAGGACGCTGCCGAAGGAATTCATGCTTTTAAGGAAAAGCGGCACGCCGTCTGGAAAAACAGGTAAGGCCGGGGCAGCACGCTAACCCACCAACTCCATCTCCTCGCCGAAACGGTTGTGGAATTTAAATTCCGTTATGCCGATTGCGCTGTCCGGAATAAGCGTAACCCAGGTCTTGTACTTGAAAAGCCACCTCATTTGCTCGGAAATGAAGCCTTTTGTAAAATAAGCGTGAAGATAAGGATGCAGTACAATACTGACGGCCCTTTCGTTCTGCTTGGTAAGTATGTAATCCAGGTGGCTTTCAATTGAATCCGTCACCAGGATACTCGCCTGGATGTTCCCGGTGCCGTTGCAGGTCGGGCAGGTTTCGCGGGTCACCACGTTGAGTTCCGGGCGTACACGCTGGCGGGTGATTTGCATCAACCCGAATTTTGATAACGGAAGAATTGTAAACTTCGAACGTTCCGACCGCATGACCTCCCGCATGGTTTCATACACGGTCTTGCGGTTCTCGGCCTTCTTCATGTCAATGAAGTCGACCACTATAATACCGCCCATATCACGCAGCCGCAATTGCCGGGCAATTTCCTTGGCCGCTTCTATGTTGACACTAAGTGCAGTTGCCTCCTGGTCCTCTTCGGAGTTGGACTTGTTCCCGCTGTTCACGTCAATCACATGAAGCGCTTCCGTATGCTCTACGATCAGGTAACCGCCGCCGGGAAGGCTTACAGAGCGCCCGAAAAGTGATTTAATCTGCTTTTCAAGCCCGAACTGTTCAAAAATTTTGGTTTTTCCGGAATACAGCTTGACGATATTCTCCTTTTCCGGCGCAATGGTACGGATAAACGACTTGGTATCTTCGTAGACCTCCTTGGAATCAAGCGTAATGCTGTCGAAAGACTCGTTCAGCATATCCCGGAGAATCGAAGAAGTACGATTCATCTCACCAATTATCCTTTCTCTCGGACGGGCGTCGCGAAGCAGCTTCATCCCCTGTTCCCATTTGTCGAGGCAATTCTGCAGATCGCGGTTCAGCTCATCCACATCATGTCCCTGGGCAACTGTCCGGACAATCACACCGAAATTCGGCGGCTTAATGGAGGACATCAGCCGTTGAAGCCGCTGCCGCTCCTGTCTTTCCGTAATCTTTTTGGAGAGGTTTACAGAATCTCCGAAGGGAACCAGTACGATGTATCGTCCTGCGATGGAAATATCACAGGACAAACGGGGACCTTTGGTTGAAATCGGCTCTTTGACAATCTGGACAAGAATAGGCTGCCCTTTGGTCAGCACCTTGTCAATCTTGCCCTGCTTATCGATGTCGGGTTCTATCCGGACATCCTTCAGGCTTCCCGTATTGGCCCTTTTGGCAATAACATCCTTTGTATACTGGTTGAGGGAATTAATCTTTGGGCCAAGATCAAGATAATGCAAAAACGCATCCTTTTCGTAGCCTACGTCTACGAATGCTGCATTCAAACCTGCCACCAGCTTTTTCACGGTACCGAGGTAAATATCCCCTACTGTGAAACTCTGGTTGGACGATTCTACATGATATTCAAGAAGCCGTTTATTCTGCAGAAGGGCAATACGCTCGCCCTTTTCGGTAGAATTTATTACTAATTCGTTACTCAATGCTAGCCAGATACATGGTGTAAATAGTTGAGAACACGTAGGCCGCCATACAGTGGAAATACGGGAGAAACGTCTACCCTGCCTTCAGATTAGACGAAACTCCCCCTCACTGACGAAGACAAAACACAGCGAAGCTAATTACTTCTTCTTGTGTCTGTTTTTTCTCAGGCGTTTTTTTCTCTTGTGCGTAGCAATTTTGTGACGCTTTCTTTTTTTACCGCAAGGCATAATATTAATACGTTTAATTGTTTTTACTTAATCTTCCGACAAAACGGGCCTGCCTTTAAACAGGCAACTCCCAGCATTTGCCTATAATCTTTCTTCCAGCTCGGCAATCGCCTTCTGGATAATGGGATCCTTCTCCTTGTTTTTGACTTCTTTTAAAAGCTTTTGCGCCTCATCAGGCTTACCGGTCTCCAAAAGACTCACCGCGAGATAAAACTTCGCTTTTACGTTGTCCGGGTTGTTTGCAATAATCTGGCTGAAACGTTGAACCGCCCGGCCGTACTGATTGGAACGGATTGACAAAATCCCCATATTAAACAGAGCGACTTCATTGGTGGGATCCTGATCCAGGATTTCACGCAACATCGTGATGCCCTGCATCGGGTTTTCCGTATTCACATAGGTCATCGCCATATTCGCCTTGGCCAACGTATAGTTCGGGTTGAGCTCCAGCGCTTTTTGATAAAAAAAACGCGTTTTCTCTCCCAATTTAGCAGCTTTCTCTCCCGCGACCGCAAATGTGTACGCTTCATAATAACGATCCCCGGCACGCAGGTAGTTGGCCGCAGAAGCGTCAACCACCGCAGCTTTTTCGGCGTAAACCGCTGCGCTGTCGAACTTTTGAAACTTAAAAAAGGCATCCGAAACAGCTGCAAGCTTATTTGCATCCGCCTCTGACCCCTTTTTCAAATCTTCAACCACTTTCAGCTGTTCCGGCTGAAGCGACTGTGCTCCATGCTGACTCATCGCTTCAGCCTCTGAAGACTTCGACGAAGAATCGGTACTTTCCTCTATTTTCCCGGCAGAAACCTCCTTCGACTGGCTGGATACTACTCCCTTGGGCAGGCTGTATAACAAACCTACCAATCCAACGGAAAGTATTACCACCAAAAGGGTTGTTTTATTCATTGGGTATTGAAAATAGTGACTACCTTTTCTACATTTCCCGGCACCGGGCCAGCCTGGTTACAACTGCGCCTTCAGCTCCTCGCTCTCTTTCACCTGCTCGATGAAAACCTTGGCCGGCTTAAAACTCGGTACGAAATGCTCATCAATAATAATTGTACTTTTCAGCGAGATGTTTCTTGCCACTTTCCTTGCGCGCTTCTTGTTGATGAAACTCCCAAAGCCACGAACATAAATATTCTCACCTGCAGCAAGCGTGTCTTTAATCACTGTAAAAAAAGACTCAAGTGTCTGCTGAACATCAACCTTCTCTACACCGGTTTTTTCCGATATTTGAGCTATTACTTCTGCTTTAGTCACTTTATACTAACTTTTTAGATAAACTATTACTGATTACTTATTTTTAGGTTCAAATTTGAAAACACAAAGTTACATCTTTTTCATCAAGTTAAAAAGTTGAATCCGCTAACATTTTTCTGTTACAGCCTGATACCCCGCGGGATCAGACTGAGCCGCCTATGAACACCCAAGCAACTCTCACCGCTCATTTTGGATATAAACTAGTTGACTGGTACCAGAGCAATAGCCGGGACCTCCCCTGGCGGCGCACCCGCGATCCCTACCCGATCTGGCTTTCCGAAGTAATCCTCCAGCAAACACGGGTGGTCCAGGGCCGCCCGTATTACGAGCGCTTCATGCAAGCCTTTCCCGATATTCATGCCCTTGCCGCCGCCTCAGAAAAGGAAGTGCTCGCCCTGTGGCAAGGCCTGGGGTACTATTCCAGGGCCAGGAACATGCATGCCACCGCCCGGACGATCGTGCTGGAGTACGGCGGAAAGTTTCCTGCCAGCTACCGGGAACTGATCGGGCTCAGGGGTGTCGGCGATTATACCGCGTCGGCAATCGCTTCCTTTGCCTTCGATGAGCAAACCCCCGTCGTGGATGGAAACGTCTTTCGCGTGTTGTCCAGGTACTACGGCATATTCGAAGACATCGCCAACCCGGCCTCAAGAAATTTATTCAAAAAAGCCGCCGCGATGGCCATGCCGCCCGGGCAGGCGGCCACTTTCAACCAGGCTATAATGGAATTCGGCGCGCTGCAGTGCACGCCCGTTTCTCCGCTCTGCCCGAGCTGCCCGGTTAACAGTACCTGCTATGCATTTCGTCATGAAGCACAAAGCATGCTGCCCGTAAAAAACAAGAAAACACAGGTAAAAGAGCGCCATATCCATTACGTGGTATTGTGCAGAAACGGCAGCATCGCGATGAAAGAACGCACCGGAAAGGATATCTGGGAAGGGCTTTTCGACTTCCTCGAAGTAGAGGCGGGAGCCGCACCCGACTGGCCGGCGGTGCTTCCTGAAGACCTTGCCCGGTTCTCGCCCACCCCGGTTTCGGGCCCGGCAAAGCACCTTTTAACGCATCGCCGCCTTCTGATTTCCTTTTCCATGCTCGAACTCCCGGAAACCGTGTCACTGCCGGCGGAATTGCAATGGTATACGCCCGGCGAAATAAAAGAGCTCCCAAAGCCGCTCCCCATTAACCGGTTTCTGAAGGATTTTTTGTAACTTTAACTCTTTAACACTTGAATACCGTGCATTTGCGGACAGCAGTATTTTAACTTGCAACCCCAATCAGCGAAATGGCAGGAGTTAACAAAGTAATTCTGATCGGCAACCTCGGCGCAGACCCCGAGGTCAGGCATCTCCCGAGCGGGTCGATGGTGGCTAATTTTAACATCGCCACTTCCGAAAGCTATACCAATAAAAACGGCGAACGCATCGAGCAGACCGAATGGCACAGGATTGAGCTTTGGGATCGCCTTGCTCAAATTGCAGAACAGCATCTGAAAAAGGGAAACCAGGTTTATATTGAAGGGCGCCTGCGCACCGAAAACTGGACGGACAAAGACGGGAACCCGCGCAGCCGGGTAGCGATAAGAGGTGACAGCATGACCCTTCTGGGAAAACCGAACTCGCCCCAGGCCGACCCGCCGAGTGCCGCCAGGGTTGCGCCGCCGGAACGGTCGTCTGAAGTTCCCCCGGCTATTGCTGCCCAGGACGATGATGATGATTTGCCTTTTTAAAAAATAACCAATTTCGTGGAAGATTTACCTGATGGTGAAGAGGGAGACCCCCGAACGGGCTCCCGGCTATTCAACCCGCATTCAACTCTTAACTCTTTTTCGCCGCTGCTCTTATTAGCAGCGGGCATTTTCCCGGGCTTCATTCTTATTATTGCGCTCCTGGTGGTTGCGTTGGTTTGTTCCGCACTAAGAGCCTGCCTTTCCGCTTATGCCGCCCTGGAAACTCCCTGGAGAAAAAAAATTCACCAAAAAACTCCGGACCGGCACGGGCGATTCGCGCTGCTGCTGATCCAGCACTTTTGTATGCTGCTGGCCTTCATCCTTGCAGCAAACACTTTTATAGCGGAACTGACAGACCTGGAAACCGCCCGTTACTGCTTCCTGGCGCTGGTGGCGATCTGGCTGGTCGCCGACGCCATATCCAGATGGTACGCCAGTAAATATGCTGCGGACCTGCCGGAACGATTTCTTTCACTGGTTATCCCGGTGCTGGATGTATTAAGCCCAATAGGGCGTATTTTCCTCAGGATCGCCACTACCCTGAGAATTTACCGCAAAGACAAGCACCAACCGGTAACGCCCCTTCCGGACAGCGCCGAATCCGATACCCTTGAAGAAAAAGAACTGTTGCTCGGGGTCGCGGCCATGGGCAAAACTACCGCGCGGGAGGCCATGGTTTCGAAGTCCGGCATGAGGGCATTCAGCAACGAGCTGGATTTCCATGAATTGATGGACCTCGTGAACAAGTTCGGCTATTCCAGGGTACCCGTGTACCGGCACAACCTGGACGATATAGAAGGTATTCTCTACATCAAAGACCTGCTGCCGTACGTCCGACAGGATGAAAATTACAACTGGCAGAAGCTCATCAGGAAACCCTATCTTATCCCTGAAACCAAACGGCTTGACAGTCTCCTTGAAGAGTTCCAGGAAAGACGTGTACACATGGCGATCGTCATCGACGAGTACGGAACCACACGCGGACTGATAACGCTCGAAGACATTATAGAGGAGATATTCGGCGACATCAATGACGAGCATGACGACGAAGACGAAAGCAATTTTGTACAATTGGACGCTCATAATTTTGTCTTCGAAGGACAGGCTCTCCTCAATGACGTGATCAGGGCCCTCGAACTCGAAAGCGACTACTTTTCGGAGCTGCGCACCGAAAGCGAAACGCTGGCGGGCCTGATCCTGGAGCTCTTCACCCGGGTTCCGAGAATTGGCGAAGAAACCGTATGCAAAGACCTCACTTTCAAAATATTGTCAGCCAACAAACGCCAGGTAAAAAAAATCAGGGTTACGCTCCCCGGGTGAGATTACGTTTCTTTTGAGCCGGTCGCCGCAGGGTATCACTATCGATGCCCGGATACAAGGCGCTGAACCTCGGCCCCTCCCCTTTCGGAAAAAACTTTACTTTTTTCCGAAACCCCGCGCATTTAGTTTTCAACTTTTTATACTAAATTTGCCTTGCAAATAAACGACCGGATTATTTGCTATGATTTCAAGCTCCAACAAAGTGCTTTTCGAAGCGCTTACCTACGACGACGTTCTTCTTCTGCCAGGTTATTCAGAAGTTCTCCCCAGAGAAACCAGCACCAAAACCAGGCTCACCAGAAACATAGAGCTCAATCTTCCTTTCGTTTCGGCGGCGATGGATACCGTTACCGAATATGAACTGGCTATTGCCATGGCCCAGGAAGGCGGGATCGGTGTCATCCACAAGAACATGTCGCTTGAAAAGCAGGCAGAACAGGTCAGGAAAGTAAAACGCTCAGAAAGCGGCATGATTCTTGACCCCATCACCTTGCAGGAAAATGCGGTACTTGCGGATGCGCACCAGATTATGCGCGAGTTCAAGATCGGTGGGATACCGGTGGTAGACGGGAACAGAAAGCTGATCGGCATTCTAACCAACCGGGACCTGCGTTTTGAGAGAAACGGCAATCGCCCCGTGCGGGAAATTATGACCCGCGACAACCTTGTGACCGCGCAGGAAGGCATTACGCTGGACGAAGCGGAAACTATTTTGCAGGAATACAAAATTGAGAAGCTTCCGATCGTAGACAAAGACTACAAGCTCACGGGCCTGATCACTTACCGGGACATCATGAAGCGCAAATCTCATCCGAACGCCTCGAAAGATGCCTACGGAAGGCTGCGGGTGGGTGCGGCGCTCGGCGTTACGCCGGATATGCTGCAGCGGGCCGATGCGCTTATCAAAGCCGGTGTAGATGTTATCAGCCTCGACACGGCACATGGACACTCCAAAGGGGTGATAGATGCGGTAAAAGCTTTCAAAGCTCACTTTTCTACCGTTGATCTGATAGCGGGCAACATCGCAACCGGCGAGGCCGCCATTGCGCTTGCCAACGCCGGCGCCGATGCCGTAAAGGTCGGCGTAGGCCCCGGAAGTATCTGCACGACGCGTATCATCGCCGGTATCGGGGTTCCCCAATTGTCGGCGGTTATTTCAGCAGCTGAAGCACTTCAAAACCGGGATATCCCGGTAATAGCAGACGGCGGTATCCGGTTCTCCGGCGACGTAACCAAGGCGCTTGCCGGCGGCGCGCACACGGTGATGATAGGCTCGATGCTTGCCGGCACGGACGAAGCCCCCGGCGAAATTGTTATCTATGAAGGCCGTAAGTTTAAGGTCTACCGCGGAATGGGCTCGCTCGAGGCAATGGAAGAAGGTTCGAAAGACCGGTATTTCCAGGACGCCGAAGACGACATTAAAAAGCTCGTACCGGAAGGAATTGTAGGGCGCGTTCCTTTCAAAGGAAAAGTTGCCGAAATACTTTACCAGATGAACGGTGGTCTGAAAGCCGGTATGGGATACTGCGGCGCTGCCAATGTACAGGAGCTGTGGCAGGCGAAATTTATCAAAATAACCTCTGCAGGGGTAAAGGAAAGCCATCCGCATGATATCATGATCCAGAAGGAGGCCCCCAATTACTCCACCCGTTAATTGTACTTAACCCGGACGTTCCGTCCTGCACGCAACATGGCGAAGAGAAAATCCACCGCATCAGGCAAGAAAGGAGCCGAACTTCCGAAAGTTCATAAAGAGCTGGACGGATTTGACATCAAGATCAACTCTTTTGGCGAAATTACGTCAACTTTCGACATGGATAAGATCAATGAGTTTTTGAACCGCCATGTCGAAGACAAGAAGCTGAAAGACCGGGAAGACCTACCGGGCGTGAAAGACGACGAGGAGCTGCCGGACGAAGACGCTCCGTTTGATATTTTTGATGAAAAATCGACGGGAGAAGAAGAATAATAACTGTTAACAGCCAAAACCGCTCCTTTTTATGAGGTCCCATGAAATTGATTACCAGATTACAGGAGGCGATATCCAGATCGTCGAAATAGAGCTTGACCCCCGCGAAACGGTAATTGCGGAAGCCGGCGCCATGCTGTTTATGGAAGACGGCATCCAGTTCGAAACCAAAATGGGCGACGGATCGGAGGCCAACCAGAGTATTCTCGGCAAAGTATTCAGCGCCGGAAGCCGGTTGCTTACCGGTGAGTCGTTGTTCATGACGCATTTTACCAACCAGGGCGCCGGGAAAAAGAAGGTTGCCTTTGCTGCTCCTTATCCGGGCACGATAATCCCCGTTGACCTGGCACAGATCTACGGCAACGAGTTGATTGTTCAGAAAGACGGTTTCCTTTGCGCCGCGTTCGGAACCAGTATGAAGGTACATTTCAACAAACGTTTCGGTTCCGGGCTTTTCGGCGGAGAAGGATTTATACTTCAGAAGCTGAGCGGCGACGGGTTAGCCTTTATTCATGCGGGCGGCGTGGTGATCGAGCGCCAGCTCAACAATGAGACGCTCCGGGTTGATACCGGTTGTGTGGTAGCGTTTGAACCTTCCCTCAGTTTCGACATTCAAAGGTCCGGAAACCTGAAATCCATGGTCTTCGGCGGCGAAGGCATGTTTCTTGCCACCTTGCGCGGAACGGGCAAATGCTGGATACAATCCATGCCTATTTCCAAACTGGTTCAGCGCCTTTCTACGGGCGGTCCCAATGCCAACAAGGAAAGCGGCTCGGTCATCGGGCGTTTCGGAAGCCTGTTTGAAGAATAAAAGCTATGCCCGCTCATGTTATTCCGCAGTGCGTCATGCTGATCGACGACGACCCCGATGATAATTTTTTACACCGGCTGGTAATTCAGGATACCGGGCTTTCTCCGGAAATACTGGTTGCTGAAAGTGGAGAAAAGGCCCTGAACTATTTTAAGGACAACCATGCCGGCGCATTTCGCAGACCGGACATTATTTTCCTGGATATCAATATGCCGGGCATGAGCGGTTTCGATTTTCTGGAAAAGTACAAGGCGCTCCCTGCGGAGGTACACGCGCAAACCAAGGTGGTGATGCTATCTACGTCGTCGCTACCGAAGGACCAGCAAAAGGCATCCAGTATCTGGGAGCATGTCTACTATCACACCAAACCGCTTACGGAGAAGATTCTCTACGAGGTGATAGGTGCATAAAACCACATCCAACAAAAAAACAGCAGCCCGGAAGAATGGCTGCTGTTTTTTTGTTGCCTGCACAATCAATTATTAATCAATTACAGGCAGGCGTTCAATCGCGGCATCGAGGCGCTTCACCGTTTCGTCACGGCCCAGCACTTCTATAATCAGCATCAGGTCCGGACCTGCTCCCTTCCCGGTAATGGCCAGGCGGAGGCTTTGCATGACCTTTCCCATTTTTATCCCCAGGGATTCAAGGACGTCATGCAGCAGGTTTTTTGCTTCTTCGGCATTGACCTCCGGCGACGCGCCCGCAAGCGCTACCTTAAATGCTTCAATACCCCGAACCGCTTCCGAAGTCCACTTTTTTGACGCCACTTCCGTCTCGTAAGATTCGGGGGCGATCAGCAAACCAGTTGATTCCGAAACAATTTCATGCACAAAGGTCACCCGTTCTTTAAACAGACGTACAAATTTCGGAACCAGCGCTTCGTCGAGGCCGGCCGCCCTGTTTTTCGCGTCTTGTATTACCAGTCCGCCCAGCTTCTCGTCGGCCATCATCCGGATGTATTGCTGGTTGTACCACCTGGCTTTCTGAATGTCAAAACGTGCGCCGGCCTTATTCATCCTTTCCAGGCTAAAAGCCTGGATCAGCTCGTCAATCGAAAACAGCTCCTGTTCAGTACCGGGATTCCAGCCGAGAAAAGCCAGGAAGTTAGCCATTGCATCAGGCAAATAACCCTCTTCCCTAAACCCGATAGCCTTCTGGCCGGTCACCGGGTCCGTCCACGAAAGCGGAATCCTTGGAAAATCTCCGATGCCGGCGTCGCGTTTGGAAAGCTTGCCGTTGCCATCCGGGTTCAATACCAACGAAATATGGGCGAAACGCGGCATGGTAGCTTCCCAGCCCAGATAGCGGTAAAGAAGCACGTGGATAGGCGCGGATGGTAGCCATTCTTCACCCCGGATAACATGACTGATTTCCATCAGGTGGTCGTCGACTACGCTGGCAAGGTGATAGGTGGGCATTCCGTCCGATTTCAGGAGCACCTTATCATCCAGTTCTGTTGCGTGCCAGGACACCCAACCCCGCACCATATCATTCAGCCTTACCTCGTCGCGGGGATTCAGCTTGATCCGTATCACGTGGGCATCCCCCGCTGCAAGCCTGCGCGCCGTTTCTTCAGGAGACAACGTAAGCGAATTTTTCATCTTCATACGCGTCACCGCGTTGTACTGCGCCGTGGCCACCTGGGCAGCCTCCAGCTCCTTCCGCATCGACTCCAGCTCTTCCGCGGTATCAAATGCATAATAGGCCTTGCCTTCCTTTACGAGCCGCTCCGCATACTCCCGGTAGATGGGCTTTCGTTCCGACTGGCGGTAAGGCGCATGCGGCCCCAAATCCTTGCCGCCCTTCACGATCCCTTCATCTATTTCGATCCCCATCCATTCGAGGGCGTCGAGGATATAAGCTTCTGCTCCGGGCACAAAACGGGTCTGGTCCGTATCTTCAATTCTGAGCAACATTTTACCGCCATGCTTTCTGGCCAGCAGGTAATTATAGAGCGCGGTGCGCACTCCGCCAATATGCAATGACCCCGTAGGACTCGGAGCAAAACGGACACGTACTTTATCCATTATCAATTAATTCTGTAATACTAACCGGCTGTTTCGACCAGCTTCGTTTGGGGGGAAGTTATTTTACGGCAACTACTGAAATTTCAACATTTACATCTTTTGGCAAACGGGCTACCTGCACCGTTTCGCGGGCCGGGGGGTTTTCGGAGAAATAAGTTCCGTAGGCTTCGTTCACTTTCCCGAAGTCATTCATATCCTTCAGGAAAATACTGCTTTTCACAACATGTGAATAGTTGAGCCCGGCCGCTTTCAGGATATGCCCGATGTTCTGTAGTATCGCATGGGTTTCCGCGCTGATATCGCCTTTCCCGGCGATTTCCAGCGCAATCTGGCCCGACACGTATAGGGTATCATTCACCAGAACAGCCTGGCTGTACGGCCCAATGGGCATGGGCGCCTTGTCTGAATATATAATGCGTTTCGCCATTTTTATGGATGGTTTAACCGGGCTGGGCCGGGTATCACTGAGCTGCAAAGCTACCCAAAAAACAGGAGCAAGTGGTAGCGGTGGAAACCAAATTAATGGTACCAGGAGGTCAATCACACCTTAAGGCTTCGGTTTTATGGATGGTTGCTGTTATTTTTGCCCGGTAAAACAGTTTGAATGTCCCAAAAACGCTTTTTCCCCAACCTGAACGGCGTCCGCTTTATCGCCGCGTTCATGGTGCTGATTCATCATATAGAACAGGCTAAGCACGCGCTGGATATGCCCAATATTTACCATTGGGCCACTATACAACATATGGGAAGGCTTGGGGTCGGGCTTTTTTTTGTTCTGAGCGGATTCCTGATCACCTACCTCCTGCTCCAGGAAAAAAGTCGTCACGGACAGATTGCCGCGGGGAGTTTTTACTTGCGACGGGCGTTCCGCATCTGGCCTATCTATTTTATTGTAATCCTGTCGTCGTACTTTATTTTTCCCCGGGTTCCGCTGCTGGAGTATCCGGGTGCGGTAGAAAATGTCACCAACCATTACTGGGAGCGACTATCCTTTCTCCTGCTGATCCTTCCCAATTTTGCTTTTGTGCTGTATGATCTTCCTTACTGGTGCGCCCAGGCGTGGTCCATCGGTGTTGAGGAGCAGTTCTATTATTTGTGGCCGTGGCTGTTCAAATACCCGAAACGCAAATGGGTAATTGTCCTTTTTTTCTTCGCAGTCACAGCGCTGGTATTGTGGGCGGGTCTTTACTTTCTTGAAATTCCTCCAGAAAAAAAGGTTGAAAAACTGGTTACCTTCCTGGGTCAGTTCCGGCTCCAGGTGATGGCTTTCGGCGGGCTGCTGGCCTGGGTAGTTTTTCACAACAAAACGAAGATCACCAATTTCCTGTTCCGCCGCGACGTTCAATACGCCGTCTATGCATTTACCATTGCCTTCTACCTTTCGGGGGTACATTTTTTCGGCTTCATGGAGTTGTATGCGCTTCTTTTCGGGTTCTTCATCATCAACGTTTCCTGTAACCCGGCTACCGTTATCCACCTGGAGCACAAATGGGTTAGCTACCTGGGCAGGATCTCGTACGGGCTTTACCTCTACCATGTAATAGCGGTTGTGGCTACCATCAACCTGCTCGCTTCGTTCGAAATCAAGTCGGTTTTACTGCACAATATCCTGATTTACTCGCTTTCCATTGCCGGCACCATTCTGATCTGCGTTCTTTCTTACGAATACCTGGAAAAGCCGCTGCTGGCGTACAAAGACAAAAAGTTCGGCAGATAACGTTTACTGCAGCTCCGACATGGTATAGAAGTGAAGCCCGCGGGCATGAGCTTCCTGTAAAATATACCTGAGGAAATCTACCCGGAACCCGTACTGCTCGGGCGCCGGATTTTCCGGCAGCGGCTGATGTCCGAAGAGCATCAGCACTTTCCCTTCTGTCTTTGCTTTTTCCAATGCAGAACTCATCTCATCCTCCGACAGTTCAGTTTCGCGATCGATTTGCAGGGCAAAAAGCGTACTGCGGTGATCGAAATCGTAGTAAATATGCGGCATCCAGGCGGGCGGGATGTGGTACAGCCGGATTCCTCCCAGGTAGCGCTCTGCTTTAGACACCTCCCGGAGGGTCACAAAACCGTTGGCAAACAACACCGAATCAGAACGGCCCGAGCGTGTGCCGCCGGGGTGAGCATATGTGGTAGGGTTAAATCCTTTCTTCCGAAGGAAATCGAGACCGGGCCGGATTTCTATGCCGAGGTACCCGTCGGGGCCGTGGTCGGCCACCAGTTCCCGGGCGTTGCCATGAACGGTCCCGTGAAACCCGATCTCATGGCCATCTGATGCCAGATCGCGGAGCATGGACAATTCTATGTCTGACAGGGTGTCACCGGTAATGTAAAACGTCACCCGCGCCTGGTATTCATTCAGGAGGGGCCTCAGGTTGTGCCAATCCGCAATGAAGCGGTCATCAAATGAAATGGCAATGCCGGCCTTCTCCGTTTGGACGCTGCTCTGCCGGCATGCCCCGCAGCAAAGTACCGCCAGGAGTATCCACAACCAATAGCGGGAACGGCTCATCAGGGTCCTGTACTTGGTTTTACGACGCTCTTGTATACCCGGAGCGGCGCGCCGTCATTGCCACCGAATTCCTTTAGCGGCGTCAGGCCCTCCAGCTCGTCGTCAGTTACCAGGTAAGTATAGTGACCGTTCCGGAATCGTTCATCGGCCTCCGCTTGCGGCACGCCGTGATAAAGCAAGGTATTGTTCTCAACGGCAAGGTCAATATCGAAGCGCTTTCGTTTTTCGTCTTCTCCGTATTTTTGAAGCAGCCGGTATTGCAGTCCGAACAGCTCTTCATCTTCAAAGGCGAAGGCTGCGGCCGCCATGGGCATTTCCTTTGCAGTGATTCCGCCCTGTGAAATGGTGTTAAGCCCCATGAGGTAATTTAATTTTCTGACCCTGTTTTCAATATTATCCGCCGCCGAGATCTGCCGCTGAAGCGCGGCGTTATTCGGCGGGATAAACAAACCCACATCAATATTTGCCAGGATACTCGCATCTGCGGGAAGCTCCTTTATTACCCAGTTAACCGCGGCTTGTACATTGGTTTTTCGCCGCACCCACGAATGGTAGGAAACCACCGCGACCACCTCGCCCAAAACAATCAGGCCGGCAACAGCCCAGCCCAGGTACCGGTATTTTCTTCCCGCCATCTCCACCACGGAAGCCAGGCCTAACCCAATCAGGAGCAGGTTGATGAGCGCGCCGGGCAGCACATGCGGATCGTATATTTTCGAAGATTTGAGCACCAGGAAAAGGAAAAACAGCCAATTTCCGATCATCACGAAGTAAATCGCTTTCTTTTCCTTTACCAGCCTGGTTATCCCCAGCAAGGTAAGCAGGAGTGCCAGGTAACCGGCTGGGCTTTCAAAATAACTCGCGATAAATCCCCGGTTAAAAAAAGTTTCCATGGGCGCATCGTTTACTTTGGCCATAATTCCGCCGAAAAAGGCCTTGGAGACAATCAGCGGATCGGAAAGGACGAAGGGGCAAAAAGCCAGGAATGAAACCGTAAACACCCCTATGGAAACCTGCAAACGGCTCCACCGGGCCGTGTCGGACAGCAGCCAGATGCTGCACCAGAAGAAGGGAGCCATGAACATAAAAATCAGCCGCTCCGCCACCACGATCCCGAAGAGCAGCGACAGCACCCATACATCCTTCCAGGCGAGCCGCTCTGAAAAAACCAAACGGCATAAAATGTGCAGAAAAAAAACAGCGGAAATTGCTTCCGGCCTCAGTACTACCCCGTTGTTCCAGAGCAGGTGGGTGGAAATCAGCACGAGGATGATCCAGAAACGGCTCTGATCCGTCAACAATACGTTGGTCTTTCGCATCAGCCACCTGATCGTCCACAACATCACCGTCAACACGATCAGCAATTGCACGGCCCTTCCGGCCAGGATATAAGCTTCCCGATCAAACAGGTAGTCGTACGCAGTCCGGTCCATTACCACAAAGGCGTCCAGGAACCCTTTCAGTTCGGACAGGTGTGCGGCCACCTGGTACAGCAGCGACAGGCCGAAGATACCGGCATACATCAATACGCTCGGCGAGGCAGGCCAGTCCAGGATTCTCGGGGTAATGCCGTACCAGAGGAAGACGCCCGAATCTGTCACGAAGGTTTCATCAAATGTATAGTAGGATAAAAAAGGGGGCTTCACGACGCTCATAAAAAACACGTAAAGCCACAGGGCGGCAAAAAGGGCGTAGAGAAATGTGGACCGGAGCTTATTTCCTCCCATAAGATCTTATTAGTAATTATCGCTTGAGCAAATCCGCCTTCATGTGTAGACAAAAGTAGCAAATTTGTTATTGAGAGCCGGCCGGCGGAAGCAAAACTCCACTTTACCTTCATGAAAGCAGGTACTTCCGGCGCGCCCGGCCCGCTTTTTTTTTCCTAACTTTACGCCCTGTTAATTGTTATGCAACCATCGCGCAAATGCCTGCTTTGAAAAATCCAAAAAGATATACCGTTACCGCCGCGCTTATTTATGCAAACGGACCGATCCATATCGGACACCTCGCCGGATGCTATATTCCGGCGGATATTTATGTCAGATACCTGCGTTCAACCGGCGCCGAAGTTTCGTTCATCAGCGGAACCGACGAGCACGGCGTTCCGATTACCCTGAGAGCCAAAAAAGAGGGATTAACGCCCCAGCAGGTGGTAGACAAATACTATGACCAGATCAGGGATGCCTTTCACGAATTGGGCATATCCTTCGACATTTATTCCCGTACCAGCCGTGAAATTCACCACCAGACTTCGCAAGAACTGTTCACGACGCTCTATGAAAAAGGCGCGTTTGACGAGGAAGTCACCGAGCAATATTATGACGAAGTTGCAGGCCAGTTTCTGGCAGACCGTTACATTGTAGGCACCTGCCCGACCTGTCAAAACCCTGATGCCTACGGCGACCAGTGCGAGCGTTGCGGTTCGACCCTCAGCCCCCGCGAGCTTGGCAACCCGAAATCCATGCTCTCAGGCGCTAAACCCGTACTGAAGGCTACAAAAAACTGGTACCTTCCACTCGACAGGCTGCAGCCGAAGGTAGAGGAATTTATCAATAGCCACCCGGAATGGAAAACGAATGTAATGGGGCAGTGCCAATCCTGGTTAAAAGAAGGGTTAAAACCCCGGGCCATGACGCGTGACCTGGATTGGGGAATAAAGGTTCCCCTCCCCGATACCGACGGTAAGGTCTTATATGTGTGGTTCGAAGCCCCCATCGGGTATATTTCGGCGACTAAAGACTGGTTGATCCAAAAGAACGGAGACGACAGCGGCTGGGAAAACTGGTGGAAAGACCGCGAAACCAAATTGGTCCATTTCATCGGAAAGGACAATATCGTTTTCCATTGTATCATATTCCCGGCCACGCTGATGGAAGAAGGCAGCTATATTCTTCCCGACAACGTACCGGCCAATGAATTCATGAACCTGGAGGGAGACAAAATTTCAACGTCCAGGAACTGGGCGGTGTGGCTGCACGAATACCTCCGCGCCCTGCCCGGCAAGCAGGATGTGCTTCGCTATGTACTCACGGCGAACAGCCCTGAAACCAAGGACAGTGAATTTACCTGGAACGATTTTCAGACCCGGAACAACAGCGAGTTGGTGGGGATTTACGGGAATTTCGTCAACCGGGTTAGCGTTCTTATCCAGAAATTCTTCGAAGGAAAGGTCCCCGTAGCCGGTGTCGGCGAACCGGCAGACGCCGAGGTGCTCAGGGAGCTGGCAGCCTTCCCCGAAAGAATAGGAAACGCGATAGAAAGTTATCGCTTCAGGGAAGCAACCAGTCTGATCATGGATCTCGCCAGGCTGGGAAACAAATACCTGGCCGACACGCAACCCTGGCATGTGATCAAAACCGACCCTGGGCGAGTAGGGACTATCCTCAATATTGCCGCCCAGATTACCGGCGCGCTGGCCATTGTTTCCGAACCGGTATTGCCTTTTACCGCCGAAAAGATCAACCGGCAGTTTGGGCTTACGGGCACAAAATGGGCCGATGCCGGCAAACTCGACCTGGTTACGGCCGGGACGGTTCTTGCGGAAGGCGGATTGCTTTTTGAAAAAATAGAGGATTCGGTAATTGAAACGCAGATTGCAAAGTTGCATGAAGCCAGGGCGCAAAACTTACTGGCCGGAAAAGTTGTGCCTGCGGTAAAAGAAGACATACAATTTGACGATTTCTCGAAACTGGATATACGCGTCGTTACCATCCTGGAAGCAGAGGCAGTCCCCAAGAGCAAAAAGCTGCTGAAACTGAAGGTAGATCTCGGAATCGAAACGAGAACCGTTCTCAGCGGTATTTCGGAGCATTTTGCCCCGGAAAACATTGTGGGGAAAAGAGTCCTCTACCTGGCCAATCTCGCACCGCGGAAAATGATGGGCATGGAAAGCCAGGGGATGATCTTAATGGCGGAAGACAGGGACGGAAGCCTCACCTTCCTGTCACCTGAAAAAGGTTCTATCTGGAACGGGGGAGTGGTTAGCTAGCCCCCCGTTCCTTATTTCTGTATAATCGTAAATTCTACCCGCCGGTTGGCCTGGCGCCCTTCTGCAGTTTCATTGCCTGCCACGGGCTTGCTTTCGCCGTAGCCGACACTTGTTACCCGGTCAGCCGCTATCCCGTTTTGTAACAGGTATGCCTTCACGGCATTGGAGCGGCCCTGCGATAACTTCAGGTTGGTCGACTCACTGCCTTCGTTATCCGTATGCCCGCCAAGTTCTACCCGCATGGTAGGGTGCTCTTTCATGGTTTGAACCATCTGATCCAACTCCATTTTAGATTCTCCCCTCAACCGGGCACTGGCCGTTTCAAAAAAGATATTGTTCAGACGTACCACGCCGCCCACTTCTATCGCCACCACCTTCAGCGTTTTGTCAACTTCCTGGTAAGACCGGTTTTGAGTAGTATCAACGGCGGCTGTCTTGCCGTCTCCGGCACCTGTTTTATCCGCATTACCGGCCGGTACCGGCTGCTCCCGCGGCTTGCTCACCGAATCCAGCTTCGCAATGCGCCCGTCGCCGTTTGTATCGCCACGGGTACTGTCCTGGCCTGCTTTGCCGGCAGGGTTCGCGGCTACCACAACCGGCGGTGCGGCACTGGCCGACGAATCGGGTAGTTCCGGTGTCCGGCTGCTCAACAGCAAATCTTTTTTCCTGGCTGAAGCCACCCCGGCATCCGTCAGGTCTATTAACTCCGATTCCGCCACGAAGTTGGGCGCTACGGGTCGCATGGTATACTTGGCGCCGTATGGCAATGTAAACTTATAGGCCCCTGTTTCGGGATCTGTGGTAGCAGTTCCGGCCTCTCTGCCGCTGGGAAACTCATTAAAGACGATCATAGCCTCCACGGGCTTTCCGGTTTTGCTGTCCAGCACCCTGCCCGAAAGCATCGTAACCGGATCCGGCCGGGTCAGGTCCTTCTGTTCGGCAATGACCGGCTGCCCGGTCGCCGCACCGGTTGAATCGGGAGCTTTGGGCTTTTGCAGGGACAACCTGAAGACGTCGCCTTTTTTTGTGCTTCCCGCATTATTGCTTGACCAGTAAGCGTAATCGCCGGCCGCAGCTACGGTATAGTATCCTTCAAACCCGGGAGTATTTACGGAAGGCCCCAGGTTAACCGGCTTTGTCCATTTTCTCCAGGAGGCATCGAGGCGCCTCGAAGAATAAATATCGTTACCCCCTAATCCGCCCGGGCGGTCGCTTGAGAAATACAAGGTAAGTCCGTCCGCGGCGAGGAATGGAGTGGTTTCCATGTGTCCGGGAGTATTCAGGTCGGGTCCGAGGCTCTGGGGCTTGCTCCATTTCCCATCCTTATCTTTGAAACTTACGTAGAGGTCATCGTTACGGCCTTTCTTTTTGTCGCTGAACGACATGACAAGGGTTTTTCCGTCGTTGGATAAAAATCCGCAGTCGAATTCACCTTTGCTCATTTTTTCATAATCGGGTATTTCAATCGTTTCAGGGACGCTCCAGGTTCTCCTGACCTTTTTGCTGACCGAAAAACCACGGGTTTGATAGACGCCTTTTACGTAGGACCCTTTCAGAAGAATCGTATTCCCGTCGGGGGTGATGCTGTAAATCGAATTGTACACGTCTTTGTTAACAATGTTGGGCATGCGGACAGCATTGGTCCACTTGTTGTTGCGAAACTCGGTGTACCAGATGTCCTGGCTTCCGTTCTCGCCGTTGGCGTTTTGCGGGTGGCTGATTCTCGAGAAATAGAGCGTCTTTCCGTCCGGTGCAATCACCGGGCCTATTTCATTATAATCCGAGTTCACCGCTTCTCCGAGGAGTTCCGGCTGGTTGGCCGACTGCCCCTTTACCAACCCGAAACCGGCCCCCATCCATATCACCAAAAGCGCCGTTGCGTTGCGTATCATCAATTGCTTATGTGTTTAAATTGGGAAGTCGGAAATCGGAGGTCCGAAATCGGCCCGTCCGGGCAGCTGACCTCCGGTCTTCACTTCCTGATTTCCCATTCCCGATTTCTAATTTCTGATTTCCGACTTCCGATTTCTGATCTCCGACTCCCGATCTCCCCCCTTCCCTGTTAACGAACAAATTTATCCATTTGCATCAACAAACCTTCCAAATTATCATCGACCCTGATCAAATCGCGGTTTTCGGATCGCAAAAACTGTTCTTCCCGCGCCCTGTCCAAGTGGGCGAGCAGCAGGTCATAGAACCCGTTTACATTCAATATCCCCACGGGTCCGTTAAATATCCTGAGCTGGGACCAGGCGAGCACTTCAAACAACTCATCGAGTGTGCCGTAGCCGCCGGGCAGAACGAGAATTCCTTCAGACAGTGCCACCATCTTGGCCTTTCGCTGGTGCATCGTTTCTACCACATGGATTTCCGAGAGGCCGGGGTGCATTAATTCCAGCTTGCTCAGGAAGTCGGGGATAACCCCCACAACGCTTCCGCCGTTTTCCAGGGCGGCATCGGCAACTTTTCCCATTAAGCCGGCTGTGCTTCCGCCGTAGATCACGCGGACGTTGCGCTGCGCCAGCGTCTTCCCCACGTCATACGCCACCTGCGTATACAACGGCGCGCCAAAACTTGAAGCGCAATAAACAGCAATCGATTTCATCCAGAGGTGTTAAAAAAAAGAGTACACTTTCATGTACCCTTTCTCAGTCAAATTATGTATCGCGTTTTAAACATTCATCAGCGACTCGCGGCGGCGCATTTTGCCTGCCGGAATCCCGAACATCATTTTAAAACGACGGCAGAAATAGGCTGTGTCCTTATAACCCACCTCAGAGCCGATGGCCCGGATGCTTTTCTTCGAGGTTCGCAGCAGGTCTACCGCCTTTTCCATGCGCTGGTATTCGATATAATCCTGGGGATTAATCTGAGTCAGCATTTTAAAGTATTGTCCTACGTAATCCTCGGAAACGTTGGCAACATTGGCCAGTACCTTATTAGACAAATCACCGCCCAGGTTGTCTTTGATATAGGCAAAGATATCGATGAGGCGCGGGTCTTTGAAATAGGTACTATTGGTTACAAGCTGCTCAACAAAGAGCTTGTTTTCCAGGATGTACCTGATGATTTCAATTACGACCTCTTCAGTTTTGATTTTAATGATACGCCCCTTTCCGGCAGTATCGGTCATATCCTCGCTCAGGATCTGGTTGATGGTCTGGGCAATGTTCTCGCTGTACTTGATTACGAAAGGAGGTATGTCCAGCGAGGTAAAAAAGTTCACCGTATCAAATACTTTCGCTTCGAACGAGATCAACCCGAAAGAGTTGCTGAGGGTACCAATCTGGCTCGGCTCATTAATCGCCTGGAAATAAACATCGCGGTTGGTCATGAACTCCTCGTTGCTTACCGGCTTGGCCAGCGCCTTGTTTCCGTACGTCACCGTCGCATGCTTCCCTCCAGGAATAAACAGCATGTCTCCCTTATCGATCTTAACCGGTTCCTCGTCGCCAAAAGACACTTCACCATCATACAAAATGGTCAGTGAATTCTGTACGTCATAGAAATTTCTAATCGTAATGGGCTGAAGTATCTGGATGTTACGAGCTCTCACAAATTTTACTCCGAGGGACTCTATGATCTTATTATAATCTTCCATGTTCTTAACCGTTGGCTGAAAGTAACAAACAGTATTACAAAATTAATTAAATTTGTACAAAACTAATAAATTGTACAAAACCAATACAACTCTTGGTTTAAAAAAAATTGATTTTTTTTTGTTTTCTACCTGAACCAGGGAATAAAGTTCCGGCCAAAGCCCAATAAAATATCAAATAACTCCATCAAATTAACGCTCTGGCGATCACCAGGTTCTGAATTTCGGAGGTACCCTCGTAAATCTGCGTAATTTTGGCGTCTCGCATCATCCTTTCGACATGGTATTCTTTTACGTATCCGTACCCGCCATGGATCTGCACGGCTTCGGTAGTTACCCACATGGCAGTTTCCGATGCAAATAATTTCGCCATCGCGGCTTCTTTCACGAAATCCTTTCCCTGGTCCTTCAAAACTGCGGCCTTCAGAATGAGCAGCCTTGCCGCTTCTATGCGCATGGCCATCTCAGAAAGTTTGAACTGGATGGCCTGGTGTTCGAAGATCGTTTTCCCGAAGGCCTTACGCTGCCGGGCATAATCGAGGGCGCGCTCAAAAGCGCCCGATGCGATACCCAATGCCTGCGCCGCAATACCGATCCTGCCGCCGTTGAGTGTACTCATGGCCAGTTTAAAACCAAACCCGTCTTCCCCGATACGGTTTTCTTTCGGCACCTTTACGTCCGAAAACATCAACGAATGCGTATCTGAAGCCCGGATCCCCATTTTATTTTCCTTCCGGCCAACCGAAAACCCAGGCCACCCTTTTTCCACGAGCAGGCAATTGATCCCGTGGTGCTTTTTTTCTTCGTGGGTCTGGGCTATTACCAGGCAAACCCCGGAGGTATTGCCGTTGGTGATCCAGTTTTTGGTGCCATTAAGGAGATAATGATCGCCGAAGTCCTTTGCGGTTGTCTGCTGCGAGGTGGCATCAGACCCTGCTTCCGGCTCGGATAGACAGAAAGCGCCGATGATTTCGCCACCGGTAAGGCGGCTCAGGTACTTTTCTTTCTGCGCCTGAGATCCATACTTTTCGATTCCCCAGCACACAAGCGAATTATTGACCGACATAATCACCGCTGCGGATGCATCTATTTTGGCAATTTCTTCCATTGCCAGCACATACGAAACCGTGTCCAGGCCTCCGCCGCCAAATTCAGGAGATGCCATCATTCCCAGAAAACCCATTTCCCCCATTTTTTTCAGCAGTTCACGATCGAAAGTCTGGGTTTCATCCCTTTCTATAACCCCGGGCAAAAGATAGGTCCGGGCAAAATCGCGCGCTGCATCCCTTACCGCCAGCTGCTCGTCTGAAAAATCAAAGACAGGTCCTTGGTTCGCTTGATTGGAAGTCATAACTAAAGCATTTTCCTAATTCGATCTAAAAATAGTTCCATCAAAAATATAGGTCTTTGGCTGGATGTGCAACTCGGCGGCCGGCAACCGGAAGCTATAAAGCGCGGTTTGAATCACTTCCCCGATAACAAATACCCTTCCGGCATTCAAACGAACCATTATATTTGTGGCAGTAAAGTAATCTGCGCATCTCCGAGCTCTATTTTTCAGCTTGCATAAGTTCGGATATGAAATGTCATTGATACGCCAGCGAAATGCCCATCATTACGGTCTTTTATATCAAATTGCTCCTGAGCGCCGCACTTACCACCGCGATATTTCTGGCGCTTTGGCAATCCCGGTATTTTGAAAAATGGCAGAAGGAAAGCGACGTACTCGTCTTCTGGACCGGGTTTATTCTCCTCAGGCTACTCCCGTGGATCGGTATTTTTGTACTGCTCAATTTCGAGCCCAGGGGGGACGTCCCGTTTTTTTTCTACAAAGCGGAACATGCCAAAGCCGGGGATTTCGTTTACCGCGACTTCTGGTCCTATCACGCACCGCTGTACCCTTACCTGATCAGTATTCCCCTCTGGTTCTGGCACAATACACGCGCCATTGTGCTGCTGATGGTCGTTATGGAGGCTGTGATCTTGTGGTACACCTACCGGACTTACAAGCCTGTCAAAAAAAATGCCCTTTTGCTGGCCTTCCTGTACCTGCTCCTTCCGGCATCTTTCATGTATATTATGATTGACGGCCAGGAAGAAATCTGGTTCTGGGGGATCGGCCTGCTGATGTGGCGCTATCTGCGCGCCCACCGCGAAAATTATGAAACAGGCCTGGGACTTTGGTTTGCCCTCGCCCTGGTAACCCTCAAGGTTACTTTCATTTTCCTGCTGCCTGCCATTCTGCTGGTTGTAAAAAAACCGGTCAGAATGTTGCTGAGCATGGCAGCCATAGGGCTTCCCGTAGTCGGCTTTCTCTATTTTACGATAGGAGATTTGTTCCTGATGCCCATCCGTCATACGGAACAGCTCATGACGCCGAATTTGTTTTCGATTACGAGGCCTTTGACCGAATTTTTTGTTCATATAGACGCTACCAATTCGACCTTTGTCAACTGGGTCGGGTTGTTTTTCACGGTTCTCCTGCCCTGCCTGGCTGCGTGGAAATCACGAGAACGGCACCTGGCCGAAACCCTGCCAGGTCTTTTTATCCTTTCTTATTGCGGCATGATGATTTTTCAGGCCAGTGCACCGGGCGCCTATGTGATCGCATTCCTGGTCGTGGTGGTGTTCGAACTCGTAGAGGTGACCCAATGGACCGACATTTTTGTCGTTACGGCGCTCGGCTGGCTGACGGTTATTCAACCGTTTGTAAACGTCTACATCGGGCAGCCGGATTACCTCACATTCTCCATGTTCGCCGAGCCCCGGCATTTGCTTGACATCAGTCTGCAAATTGCCAATGTGCTGTGCTTTGTCTGGATTGTAGTGAAGGCCTGGAAACGGGTGGTACACCCGCAAACTTTCTCGCCGGTATGAATGTAATTGCGGCCAAGATTGCAATCTGCCTGTTGTGTTTTGCCTTCCTGGGATTGGCATTGTTCCAGAAAAAGCGCATTGCAGCGCTTGCGGAGGGCCTGAGCGCACCGGTCTGGGTGGGCCTGCTTTGCTTTTTCTTCCGGCTGATACCCTTTTCAATTGTCTTTCTGGCGCTCGGCATCCACCCTACTTCCGATGTAAACGGGTTTTGGCAGATGGCCACACAGGCCGCAGAAGGAAAGCTTGTATACCGTGATTTCTGGTCGCCCTACTCCCCGTTCTACTCGTACCTGCTTGCAGTGGGCGCCTGGCTATGGCCCAACCCCCGCGTGGTGGTGCTTACGATGATCATCCTGGAGGCCGTCGCTGTCCTAGCCTCTCTCTCCTATTTTAAGAAAATCATACCGCGGTCCGAGCTTTTCTTCCGGGCGCTTCTTTACTTTTTACTGCCGGGATCGCTGATTCTCTGTGTCATTGGCGCCCAGGAGGATATCTGGATCTGGATGTTTTTTGTACTGGCACTGCTGGTCCGGCGGAAAACAGGCAGTACAGTGGCATATGCCCTTATACTGGCGCTGGGTATACTCACCACGAAAGTGATTTTTGTCTTGTTCCTGGTACCGCTTTTCCTCATCGAAAAGAACAAAATCGGGTTCCTGTGGCCGCTTGCGCTGGTGGGCACAGCCAGCCTCGCCATTCTTTACGCCACCACCGGTACGGAATTCCTTCAACCCATCGGGGAGGCCGATACGCTCCGGGCGCCTAACCTGGTCTCCGTGCTGAACCCGTGGATGTTCAACCACCTGGGAATGGGAAAAGGCTTCTGGAACTGGATTGGATTGCTGGCCACCGTTCTCTCCGGATGCCTCGTCGCGCTGGACCGGCGGAGCGAACCATTCGAGGTTCATGCCGCCAGGATCTTTATAACGTTGTACGCGACGCTCATGATCGTGCAGCAAAGCGCCTACAGCAACTACCTGTTTATTTTCCTGTTGCCGCTTACCCTGGCCTTCCTGGATTTTGGAAACCGGAAAGTAGTGCTTCTGTTTTTCCTTTACAACGTGGTATGTACCATTCACCCCTCCTACTGGTGGCGGGCGGGAATGCCCAAATATTATCAACCGGCCGATGTATTTTCCGGTTCGACGGCACTGATTGACTATTCCCTGCAACTTACTATTATTATACTGACGCTTTATTTTATCCGGGTAAAAAGATTTGAAGGGTGAGGGATGAGGCGTGAGAGGCCTGTTGTCGTTCAAAAGAATCGCGGGAAATGATTATGATTTAGTATCTTAAATTCCGTAAATTGCGCCGGTATTTGAATTGAACTCATTCACACTGAGCCACCCATACAAATAAATAAAATCCAATTTATGAACATCGCGTTAGTTACCGGATCTGCGGGTCTAATAGGGAGTGAATCTGCCGCTTTTCTGTCAGACAAGTTTGATCTCGTTGTAGGCATCGATAATAACCTCCGTCAATATTTCTTCGGCAAAGACGGAAATACTGAATGGAACCGGAATCGCCTGGAAGAATCGCTTCCGAACTACAAACACTACTCTGTCGACATCAGGGAAGCCTCGCAGCTGGAGCCGATTTTCAAGGAATACGGTTCGGATATAAAGATCATTGTTCATACCGCCGCCCAACCCAGCCACGACTGGGCAGCCAAGGAGCCGTTCACTGATTTTGGCGTCAACGCGACCGGCACGCTGAATCTGCTCGAGATGACGCGCCTCCATGCACCGGAAGCGGTATTCATCTTTACTTCAACCAATAAGGTTTACGGTGACAACCCGAATTACCTGCCGTTGGTAGAACTGGAAACCCGCTGGGAAATTGACGAAAGTCATCCCTACTTCAAAGACGGTATCGACGAGAAGCACAGCATTGACCATACCAAGCATTCGGTATTCGGTGCATCGAAAGTGGCTGCCGATATCATGGTCCAGGAATACGGCCGCTATTTCGGCCTGAAAACCGGCATTTTCCGCGGCGGCTGTCTCACCGGCCCCAACCATTCGGGAGCGCAGCTTCACGGCTTCCTGGCTTACCTGATGAAGTGTGCCATTACCGGCAACCACTACACTATCTTCGGTTACAAAGGCAAACAGGTGAGGGACAATATCCATAGCCACGACCTGGTAAACATGTTCTGGCATTTTTATCAAAACCCGCGCCCTGGTGAAGTTTACAACGCCGGCGGCGGAAGGTTTGCCAATTGTTCCATGCTGGAGGCCATCACACTTTGTGAAAAAATTACCGGCAACAAAATGAACTTCTCCTATTCCGAAACCAACCGGATAGGCGATCATATCTGGTACATCAGCGATCTTAATAAATTCAAGAGCCACTATCCCGGCTGGAACTGGGAGTATGGCCTGGAAGAAACCCTGGTACAGATTCATGATGGTATCGCGTCCCGCCTTGCCGGAAGTGCTATCTGATCCAAGCCATGACCATAGGCTTTGACACATTCCCCCTTATTTACCAGTTGCTGACATTAGTCGCGGCGGTAAGTTTGGGGGGATGGCTTTTTATGGCAAAATCTGCCGGTTTTTCCGGGAACCGGTTTCTCTTTTTGGCTTCCTGCCTGCTTTTTGTCCTCCGGTTACCGGTACTGGTTTACAACCGGGAACTCAACGTAGACGAAAGCCAGATGCTTGCTCAAGCCATGACACTGGCCGTTGACCCCGTATACTGGCGATCAGTAGACGGCACTACGGGTGGTCCGCTTTCCTCCTATTTTCTCTCCATAGTCGGGATGCTGACGGGCCGGTACGATTATATGACCGCACACCTAGGCGCCTTTCTGCTGGTACTGATTACGCTGTTTTTTCTTTTCAAAGCTCTAAAAAACTGGTTTGATCCCTACCGGGCAGCACTTGGATTATTCCCGGTCGTTCTGTTTTACGGTTTTACCAGGACCCCCGATTTTGTTCATTACAGCAGTGAACATTTCCCGATTGCGCTGCTGGCCGCATGCGTTTGGCTGGTATCAGGCGATTTTGTGAGCGATCGTTCGGCAAAAGCAAAAATGTTTGCCCTGGGCGTGCTGCTCACACTGGTGCCATTCGGAAAAATCCAGGCTGTTCCGCTAGCGGCAGGAATAGGTCTGTATGCGCTCATCCGGCTCGCCACGCTCCGCTACCGGGGCGCGCTCGCGGCCCTGTTCGGAGGGGTCGCAGCTGCGTGTGCGTCCGCCCTGCTGTTGTTCTTTGCCGGCGGCGTCCTGAATGACTTTTTCACCTTTTATATCAAAGGGAACTTTCAATACAAAAACGACACCACGCTTTTTGACAACCTGCGCTTCCAGTTTAGCGAGGCACACCGGGCTACCGATCTGCTTATACTAGTAGTCCCGCTTGTCATCTGGCCGGTGCTGACGGTACCGGGAAACCGGAAGGTTCCGCGAAACCGTTCGGTATGGTGGCTCGGCATTGGCCTGTTGGTCATGAGCTTTGTAGCGATTTTGCGTACCGGTTCGGGTTATACACACTATCTGTTGTTCCTGGTCCTGCCTTTCAGCCTCCTGCTGACTTCGTTGACAGGCCCTGGTATCAGCCCGGCCAACACCCGGATGCGGTTGATTTTCCCGCCGTTGCTGGGCGTAGCATTGGCTGTGGGCGTTTTTTGGAGGCAGCACGGCGTCCTTAACAGCTTTGTTTCCGGCCCGGGCCTGAACCGTGGCCTTCCGTTCACGGCAACGGGTATGGAGGCCGCACGGTTCCTCAACAAAGGAGAATATATGGTGGTTTGGGGGTGGAATTGCCAATATTATGTCGAGTGCCAGGCCCCGCAGGGCGTTGCCGAAAACCACAGCATCCGTTCCGCCTTTAAACACCCTATGCAGGAGACCTACCGCGACCGCTATCTCAGGGACCTGGAGCGGACACGCCCCGCTGTGTTGATTGATGCGGTCGGCCCCAACAGCCTGTGGCTGCAGGATACACTGACGCAATCCTATCGCTCTTTCCCGGAATTGGCCGATTACGTCGACAAAAACTACACGCTGATCGGTAGACCCGGCAGCGACCGATTGTTTGTCCGAAACGATTTACGACCTTAGCCGAACTATTACACAACAATTGCAGAAGCATATTATCTCAAAAGCATTTTACCAATACCTGAACAATCTATGATCAGACATAAACGCTCCTTGTTCATTGCCGGCTGTTTTTCCCTTTTAGGGATATACCCGGCATTTTCTCAACAGGCCGAACTTGATACAGTAAAAGCCCGGCGGTTTGATATGGGGAAGATGTGGACCTTTGAAAATCCGCCTGTTGAGTATCTCAAGGAAACTTACCAGCTGACTACGGACAAGGCATGGTTTGAAAAGGCGCAACTAGCCGCCTTACGGTTCTCTACCTATTGTTCAGCTTCATTTGTCTCTGCCGACGGCCTGGTAATGACCAACCACCACTGCGCACGGGAGTCAGGTACCGCCGTTCAGAAAAAGGACGAAGATTTCAGCGCACATGGCTTTTATGCAACCAAGCTGGGCGACGAAAGGAAAGTCCCCGAACTGTTTGTAGACCAGCTGGTCAGGATTGAAGACATAACCGCCCGCGTGCAGGACATTGAAAAACAGGGCGCGGATGACTACGAAAAACTGACCCTTCGGGATCAGGGCCTGGAAAACATTGTAAAAGAATACGGCGAAAAGCCCGAATGGAAAGGCCTGGAGATACAGGCGGTAACACTGTACAGCGGTGGAAAATTTTCGCTTTATGGCTTCAGGCGTTATAACGACGTCAGGCTGGTTTTCATGCCTGAGCTGGACCTGGGGTTCTTCGGCGGGGATCCCGACAATTTCACCTACCCCCGCTATAACCTGGACGTTTCCTTCTTCCGGGTGTATGATGACGCGGGAAAACCGCTAAAAACCACTCATTATTTTAAATTCAACCCGGATGGCGCCAAAGAAAACGAGCCGGTATTCGTGATCGGGAACCCGGGCACCACCGGTCGTCTTCAAACGATTGAGGAACTGGAAATGGAACGGGATTACAAACTTCCTTACCTGATCCAGGTGCTTGAAAACCGGAAAGCGGTATTGGAAGCCTACAATGAAAAGGCCAAAAGCGACAGCATTGCCAATGAAGTTTTCAGCTTTGAAAACAGCGTCAAGTCCTTCAGCGGACAGTTGAAGGGAATGCGTGACCCCTACCTGATGGCAAGGAAAAGAGCTTTTGAAAACGATTTTAAAACCAAGGTGAGAAATGACGCCAAGCTGTCGGCCGAATATTCCATCTGGGATCAGATCTCTGAAAGCGTGAAGGTCCTCCGGGGAGCGCAGCACGAACTGATGCTTTTCCAGACCAACCCGTTGTTCAGAGGCGAGATGCTTACTTTGGCGCAGCAATTGGTTGACTATGCGGCCATTTCGAAAACAAATCCGCAGAGAGCGGCAACACTGAAAGAGATGCTCCGCGCTTTTACACCCAAATCAATGGAGATTGAGTCAGGCTACCTGGCTGCACACCTGGAAGAAGCGCTCAGCCTGCTCGGCCCGACCGATATTTACCTGCGGTACGCCCTGGATGAAAAATCTCCGGACGAAGCGGCAGAATGGATGCTGTCCCAGTCAAAATTGAAAGACAGCACCTACGTACAAAAACTGATTGACGGCGGTGAGACCGCCCTGGAGGCCTCTGAAGATCCGTTTATACAGCTGGCACTTATTGCGCAGCCCCGCTACATGAAATCAGTCTTTGCTGCACGCGATGCCTATATGAAGCTTGAGCTTCTCCAGGGCCGGCTTGGCAGGTTGATTTTTGATGCCTACGGCACGGCAATTCCCCCTGACGCTACCATGTCATTGCGCATCAGCGACGGCGTTGTAAAGCCGGTGGAGTACAACGGGACCAAAGCGCCTGCCAACACCACCTACTACGGTCTTTATGACCGCTTTTTGTCGCACAAAGGGACTTATCCCTGGTCGCTCCCCGAGAAATGGAAAAATCCGCCGGCGGAATTACTTCGTGAACCTGTCAATTTTATTTCCACCAATGACATCGTAGGCGGAAATTCCGGCTCCCCGCTGGTTAACAGCAAGCTGGAAGCAGTAGGCCTGGCTTTTGACGGAAATATGGAAAGCCTTACCGGCTACTTTATTTTCGCACCTGATACCGGCAACAGAACAGTTTCGGTTCACACCGGAGGGATCGTCGCTGCGCTCAAATATATCTACAAGACAAAGCGCCTGACCGAAGAGCTGCTGGCGCGGTAATATTCCTGCACTTTTTAGGAGGGCACCAAAATCCCCCGATACTTAGCCGGAATGGCTGAGCGTCGGGGGATTTTTTATTGCCGGTCCCGGTCCGTTGCGCCTGTCTGCTGGAAAAAACTGAGGCCCACAGGGTTACCTATACGCCACACCCGAAGAAAAGCATTGAAAATATATACAATAGTAGAGGAAGCAGGCCCCGTTGAAAATTAGTTTTGTACACTTAAAAATTTATAAAATCAAATAAACCCTGACAATGGAAAAAGAAACTCTACCATGTTCATACTGGAGGAGACAACTGTTTTTTCTTCCAGTGATGTGTTTTTTGGTAAATGCCGCCTTCGCTCAATCAAGGACCCTTACCGGGAAAGTACTTGATGACAGCGATCAGGCATTGCCGGGCGTCAATATCCAGGTAAAAGGGACCACCACCGGGACCGCAACGGATGTAAATGGCGCGTACTCTATTTCGGTGGGCTCCGCCGATGACGTACTGGTCTTTTCCTTTATCGGCTACAAAAGCCGGGAGATACAGGTAGGAAACAGAACTGAGATTAACCTGAAGCTTGAAGCCGATGTCGCCTCACTGAGAGAAATCGTAGTAGTGGGGTACGGTACCCAACGGCGGGATGCCGTAACCACATCGATTACCAAGCTCGATGAAAAAGTACTGGAAAACGTACCCTTCTCCAATGTGGCGTCGGCCATGCAGGGTGCGCTGTCGGGCGTAAGGGTGCAGAGTACTTCCGGACAGCCGGGAGCGGCACCCAGGGTTATTGTGCGGGGCGGAACCTCTATCAACAATCCGAACGGAGCCTCCCCGTTGTATATTGTCGACGGCATTATAAGGACCAATCTCGACAACCTGTCGGCAAACGATATAGAAAGCCTCCAGGTATTGAAAGACGCGGCTTCGACGGCCATATACGGCGCGCGCGGATCAAACGGCGTTGTAATTGTTACCACCAAATCCGGCAAGGCAGGCAGGACCCAGGTGACCTACTCCTTTAATCATACTACTTCCAAAGTGGGCAAAATGTATGACCTGGTCAATGCTAGGCAGTACCTGGAGCTCAACCGCGGAAGCGCCGTCAAGGAGCCCGACAAAACCAGGGCCGGCGCCGTTCAGCGTCTCTCGCTGCCGATGGGATACGGGACCGGTAACGACCTCACCAACAACACGGCCTTCTCGCTGCAATATTTAACCCCTGAAAACGAATACAAGCTGCAGGAAGGCTGGCAGAGTATGCCCGATCCCGCCGATCCATCCAAAACACTCCTGTTTGCCGACAACGATTTCCAGGCGCTCAATTACCAGACGGGAATTTCTCAAAATCATCACCTGAGCGTTTCCGGCGGTACCGAAAAAGCCACCTTTCATGCCGGTTTGGGCTACCTCGACGATGTCGGAACGGTCATCACTACCGGCTACAAAAGGTTGAGCTTCGAGCTGAACGGGGACTTAAAAGTCCGCGACAACCTGAAATTCTTCGGGCGTGTCATTTATTCCAATTCACAGCAGCGCAACTCTGCCTTCAGTACTGCCATCACTTTCTACCGGTCGGCCGGGTTGGCCCCCACCGGAAAGCTCTATTTTGAAGACGGGACGCTTGCCCCCGGAACGAATAACGGAATCGGCAATCCGCTGTACCAGATGAAAACCATGGTCAATAGAAACAGCCTGGATAACCTTACTATCGCTGCGGGCGGCAGTTGGGAAATATTGCCGGGGCTCAGTTTTGACCCGCAGGTTTCCCTTTTCAATACTTCCAATGACGGCTATAGCTTCCAGCCCGCCTTCTGGAACGGCCCGGCCTCTTTTGTAACCACACGCAATGCCAGCGCAAGCAACTCAAGGTGGCGCCAATACCAGGCCGATGCCGTATTGTCGTATAAAAAATCAATCTCGGATCAACATAATTTTGATGTAAAGGCGGGCCTTTCCTACTTTTCCAGGCAACAAGCCAGCTTAAGCGCCGCCGGCAGGGGGGCTTCCACCGATCTCATCCCTACGCTGAATGCCGCCGGAGAACCGACCTCCGTCAATAGCAGTATTTCCGACCAGGTCATAGTCGGGTATTTTGGGAGAATTAACTACGATTTCCGGGAGAAGTACCTGCTCTCGGTCAACGCCCGTTATGATGGTGCGTCCAACCTTGGAAACAATTATAGATGGGGATTTTTCCCCGGAGTGTCGGCCGGATGGAATCTGCACAATGAAGAATTCTGGACTTCTCTCCCGAAAATGCTCAGCACGCTGAAACTGAGGACGAGCTACGGTGTGAACGGTAATATCAGCGGTTTGTCCGACTTCCAGGCCCAGGGGGCTTACAGTGTGGGCGCAAGGTACAATGGGCAGGCCGCCATACAGAATACCGTGCTCCCCAACCCGGACCTGAAGTGGGAGCAGTCCAAAACGTTTGATGTAGGCCTTGACGCCGGATTATTCGGCAACCGGGTCTCCGTGCTGTTTGATTATTTCAGGCGCCGCACCGACAACCTGATTACAAGCCTCTCACTACCCCGGTCTACCGGCTTTGCCAGCATCCTAACCAACCTGGGCAGTCTTGAAAATAAAGGGGTTGAGCTGGAAATCAGCGCCAGGCTATTACCCGTAAGCGCTCCCTGGCAGTGGCAAGCGTCGCTCAATGCATCCCGGATCAGGAACAAAATCCTGAAGCTGCCGGACAACGGAACGCCCGGAAACCGCGTGGGCGGAGACCTGGTCTGGGACGGAGCCGCCGGCGACTATGTCTGGAAGGGCGGCCTGCAGGAAGGCGGGAACATAGGCGACATGTATAGCCTTAGGCAGGAAGCGATCTATGCCACTGACGAAGACGCTGCCAAAGGCCCCGTTTATACTTATATAGTAGGCGCCGATAAAACGCAGTACGGGGGTGACGTGAGATTCCATGACGCAGACGGAAACGGAAGCATCGACAGCCGCGACCAGGTATACATGGGAAATACCTATCCGCTTTGGACCGGGGGCTTTAGCAATACCCTGTCATACAGGGGTTTCAGCCTCTACGTCAGAATGGACTATACCACCGGGCATACCATCTTTAACTACGGCAAACTGTTCCTGGACATGAACGGCTATTCGGACGGCAGCTTTACCAAAGACAAATATGACAATTCGTGGAAGAACCCCGGTGATATCGCCACGCAGTCACGCTACTACTGGGGCGGAGAAAGAACACAGCGCAATAATTTCTTCGGTGTAAGCGACAGGGGAAATTCTATTTTTTACCAGAAAGGAGATTTCCTGTGCCTGCGTGAATTGACGCTCAGCTATTCCGTGCCTTCCGAGTTTTTGAAAAAAATCAGGATCAGCGGCCTCAGGCTGAGTGCCACCGGCAGCAACCTGCATTATTTTACAGGCTATGATGGTTTGAACCCTGAGGAAGGCGGAAGGGATGACGGGCGTTACCCAATGCCCAAAAGCTACATTTTTGGCGCAAGCATTTCATTCTAAATTAAACGCTGACCACCATGAAACTCACTCATATATATTTTATTGGTGCCGTGCTGACCGGCCTCAGCATGTCATGCTCGGACTCGCTGAATGTTGACCCGACCAGCGTAATTACAACCAATTCCTTCTGGAAAACGGAAGACGACGCCAAAGGCGCTCTCGTCGGGATGTACATCGACCTGAGAGGCATCTCGGAAGCACTTTTTACAACCGGCGATCAGAGAAGCGAAATCTACACAGGCGGAGTTTACGGCGGGGGTACCTATACCCTGTTCAACAACGCCATGACCCCTGACGTACCGGGACATGCCGACTGGTCGGCCTATTACCGCGTAATCAATACCGCCAACCTGCTTCTTAAGTATGTACCGGGCATTACATTCAGATCCGAGAGCGAAAAAAACAATATCCTGGCGCAGGCCTATGCCATGCGGGCCTACGTTTATTTTTCAATGGCAAAAACCTGGGGTGACCTGGTAATCCGTACCGAACCGACCGAAAATGCCGATCCGGGCAAAACGCAAAAACCAAGGTCTCCGGTTGTCGAGGTATTTAAGCTCGTCAAGGACGATATTGAGAAAGCTTTGCAGCTGTTTCCCGACAACCGCTTCCCGGGCCTGCGAAGCATGTGGTCAAAACCCGCTGCCTATGCGTTCAAAGCGGATGTCTATTTGTGGACCGCGAAAGTGCTGAATGGCGGAAGCGCCGATTTTACTGCCGCCCTCGATGCCTGCGAACAGGTGGCTCTTGCCGACGTTCAGCTTCTGCCTGCCTTTGCCGATATTTTCAGGTATACAAATAAAGGCAACAGGGAAACACTCCTCAATATCCACTATGAAGAACTGGAAGGAGGAAATTACTTCTGGCACATGTGGATCATTGGCTCAGCCGTTCCCACCAATATCAGCCAGAAAGCAAAAGATCTGCTGCTGCCGGTAGGCGGCGGCCAGGGCCTTATGGTCATGTCGGACCTGGTACGAAACCAGTTTACCAATGACGACACCCGCAAGCGGGGAACTTACTTTGATATTTATACCTACAATCCAGGAGGAGACAGTACGTATTATTCCAATGTTTGTCTCAAGGGTACCGGCGTAGTTACCTCCGGCAACCGGATTTTTGCCAGCGACGTAATCCTTTACCGCTATGCCGACGTACTACTGATGAAAGCGGAAGCGAAGAACGGCCTCAACCAGGACCCCTCGGCAGAGATAAACGAAGTGCGCAAAAGAGCATACGGCGCAGCCTTCGCCAATCATGCCTTCGTGAACGGCACACAGCAGGCAAACGATGAGGCCATCCTGCAGGAACGTTTGTTTGAGCTGGCTTTTGAAGGAAAAAGGTGGTGGGACCTGCTGAGGTTCGATAAAGCTTTCGAGCTGGTCCCCACGCTGAAAACACAAAAAGACAAGCAATACCTGAAACTGTTCCCGATCGCCACATCCGTGCTGAGCCTGGAACCCGATGTAAAACAAAACTCCGGCTACTAGACCAATAATCCTGCTACTCTGGCCATGAGCCTTGAGGTATTAGCTCTGAACGACCGTCAATGAATAAAACTGCCGCTCACCCCTCACTGCTCATTGCTCAACCCTTTTACCACAATGAAAAAACTAATTTGCCATATACTGCTCCTGATCTTCTCAGCACAGCTGCTGAATGCCCAGGATGACATTGTGATCAAGAAAATATGGGACAAGTCGAACCATAATTCATTCCCGGATCTGTTCAAATACAGGAAATACTATTACATTACCTTCAGAGAAGGTACCAGTCATGTAGGGAACGAAAACGATGGTACCGTGCGGGTCATGCGCTCGAAAGACATGAACAATTGGGAAACTGTCACTATTTTCAGGCTGGACGGAATTGATGTACGGGAAGCACGGCTATCAGAAATGCCCGACGGGAGACTGCTGGTCACACTTGCTGCCGGCGTCTGGAAGGATGGGAAGTACACCTTCCTGAAGCCCTACGTATCGATATCCGATAAAAAGGGCGAAACCTTTTCCCGGTTGGAGGTTGCGCAGGTAGACCCGGTTATCCAACCCCAAATCGACTGGATATGGCGTGTTACCTGGCACAAGGGCGCAGGCTATGGTGTGCTGTACCAGAGCGGCAACAGGGAGAATGAATGGCTGGCACACCTGGTAAAAACCACTGATGGCATTCATTATGAGCGGGTCACACAACTGGACGTAAAAGGCAGGCCCAATGAGTGTACCATCCGTTTCGACAAAAACGGGAAGATGTATATACTGATCAGGCGCGAAGGCGACGACCGGATGGGTTACCTGGGCACAAGCAGTTCTCCTTACACGCAGTGGACTTACAATACCTTGTCGTGGAGGCTGGGCGGCCCGAATTTCGTCTTTCTTAATGACCAGGAGCTTGTCATGGGGTCGCGGTTTCACGAAGGAAAAAAAGCAAGCACCGCTTTGTTCGTGACCGATCTGAACGGCAAAGTAAAAAAGCAGATCGGGCTGCCCAGCGGTGGCGATACCAGTTACCCCGGAATGGTGATTGACGGGAAAACGCTGTGGGTAGTCTATTATTCAAGCCACGAGGGAAAATCGGCGGTCTATACCGCCAGCGTACCGCTTGAGAAATTACGTAGTGAATAACTATTTTTTTTAACAGCTATGAGCGATAAGGCGTGAGGTTACGTCTCATCGCTCATAACTCAAACCTCACGCCTAAATGAAATTTTCAATGAAGATCGCTGCGTTGGCAGCAGCCATGTGTTCCCTCCCGGAAGTTTACGCCCAAAATCCGTCAGCGGTGCCCGGCGTAAAAAAGATTAAGGATGTAATGATATACCAGGACAGCGCATTTTACAGCTCGTTCCCCTCGGTCATCAGGAAGGCTGACGGCGAACTGCTGGTGGCTTTCAGAAGGGCACCCAACCGGAGAATTTTCGGAGAAAAAGGGAACAACCACGTTGACCACAACAGCTACCTGGTGTCGGTCCGCTCTACAGACGGGGAAAACTGGACAAAAAAACCTGACTTAATATATGCCCATGCATTCGGCGGCTCCCAGGACCCCTGCATGTTGCAGTTAAGAGACGGAACAGTACTTTGTACCAGCTACGGCTGGCAGCAGGTACGGCCTGACGGGGTTCCAAACTTAAAACAGCCTTATTTTGATGCAGGCGGGTATATCTTCCTGGGAGGCTACCTCGTGAGATCGTCCGACGGTGGGAAATCGTGGCAAGGCCCTTACTACCCGCTCCATATCAAGCCCGAACGCCACTTCAACGCCTACGGCGAGAAAGCACCGGCTTATAACAGGGGCGCCTTATACGAAGCAAAAAACGGCACGATCTTATGGATTGTCGCCGCTCACGACAGCATAAAAAAGACGTCTAATTACCTCATCACGTCCAAAGACAAGGGCCTTACCTGGGAATATACCGGAGAAGTTGCCCGTGACCCGAAGATATCTTTTAACGAAGCGTCTGTTATTGAAACCCCGAAAGGGGATATCGTCGGCTTTCTGCGGACCGCCGGCTTTGAGGACAATGCCGTTATAGCGAGATCCACCGACGGAGGAAAAACATTTAAATGGCAGTCGATGGGCTTCAAAGGCCACCCGATGAACGCATTGCAGCTCCCCGACGGACGGGTGCTGATCACCTACGGGTACCGGCACAAGCCTTACGGGATCAGAGCCCGGATACTCAATGCCGAATGTACCAATTTTGCCACGGCACCTGAAATTACCCTGAGAGAAGACGGCGGAAATACGGATATCGGGTATACATGGCCGGTGCAACTCGATGGCAACCGGGTACTCATCGTTTACTATTTCAACAAAGAGAATGGCCTGAGGCACATCGCCGGAACGATCGTCGAAATAAAATAAGGCCGTGGTTTCCAAAACCTGCCCTTGATTGCTTAAACCCGTTATATTCATGAAAGAAACAATTCCCCGGCCGTTCAGCCTCGAAAATCGCAGTGTCTGGGTTTTCGGCGGCGCCGGATACCTCGGGCAATCGGTAGTGACCCTGTTAAGCGAAATGGGATGCCGGGTGCTTTGCGTGGATTTGCCGGGCCGCGCTGAAAATTTTGTACAAACCCTTGGCCGTCCTTCCGCTGTAGTACCGGCGTCACTCGATGTGCGCGACGGAGCGAAAGCAACCGCCTTTGTCCAGGAGCAGATCCGGGAGCACGGTGTGCCCGACGGCCTGGTCAACCTGACCTTCGCATCGACCGCCAAAAAGATGGAGGACTTAACCGAACAGGATTTTGACGACGTCAACCATGGTGGGATCACCTCCACTTTTCTCCTGGCCAGGGAAGCAGGAACAGCAATGGCAGAGAGAGGAAGCGGTAGCCTGGTACTGTTTTCAAGCATGTACGGTGCGGTGTCGCCGTATCCGGAAGTATACCAGGCGCCGATGACCAAAAACCCGGTTGAATACGGAGTCGGGAAAGCAGGGATTGTGCAAATGACCCGTTATCTGGCAGTCCACTGGGGAAAATCGGGCGTACGGTGCAACTGCATTTCACCGGGACCGTTTCCTAACCCTGCGGTTCAGCGGGAGCACCCGGATTTTATTCAGCGACTCTCCGAAAAATCCCCCATGGGGCGTATCGGTCAGCCTTCGGAAATAGCGGGCGCTGTGGCTTTCCTTCTGTCAGACGCCTCGTCGTACCTGACCGGCCATAACCTGCCGGTAGATGGAGGATGGACCTGTTGGTAAAAAAGCCTGAAAACCGGAGCACCTGAAATAGTTATTTATTCTCACTTTGGAGAAGCAGTTACATCGCCTATGACCAGACCAACTTCGTTAACCTCCAAACCCGCTATTTACCCCTGGCTCGTAGTAGCCATGCTATGTGTCGTCGGCTGTCTCAACTACCTTGACCGTATGATGATCACCACCATGCGGTCCTCCATTCTGGAAGAAATTCCAATGACGGATGCGCAATTCGGGCTTCTTACTTCCATTTTCCTTTGGGTCTATGGCCTGCTTAGCCCCGTTGCCGGCTTTCTTGCCGACCGTTTCAACCGGAGCCGGGTCATCCTGGTAAGCCTGTTCGTATGGTCGCTCGTCACCTGGCTCACCTCTTATGCCACTACGTTTGAACAATTGCTTGCAACCCGTGCCCTGATGGGGATCAGCGAGGCATGCTATATCCCTGCCGCACTTGCGTTGATTATGGATTATCACCGGGGAACTACCCGTTCGCTGGCTAACAGTATTCACATGGCAGGCATCATGACCGGGCAAAGCCTGGGGTTTGTAGGCGGCTGGCTGGCCGAAAACCATTCCTGGAACCACGCTTTCAGCGTATTCGGTTTCATCGGAATCGGCTATTCTTTACTGTTGCTGCTTGCTTTGAAGGATCCTGCAAAATCTGACCGGGAAGAATCCCACGTTCCGGAAAAGGCAGCCGGCGTCAACTTTTCTCACGCGATCAGGCACTTGTTTGCCAACCGGTACTTTTGGCTCGCAGTGGTCTTCTGGAGTTTTTTGGGGGTTGTCGGGTGGATCGTGGCGGGCTGGCTTCCGACTTACTATAAGGAGCAGTTCGGCTTGACACAAACCATGGCCGGTGTGTACGCCACCGGTTATTTCCATGCGGCTTCCTTTGTAGGCGTGCTGGTTGGCGGAGTCCTGGCTGACAGGTGGAGCAGGACCCACCGGAGGGGGCGCATTCTCCTCCCGATCGTGGGATTGTGCATCGCAGCCCCTGCTATCTTTGTTGCGAGCTCCGCATCGGTATTGGCGATAGCCGTAGGCGGCTTTATGCTCTTTGCCTTTACGCGGGTATTTACAGATGGCAACATGATGCCCATCCTCTGCCTGATCACTGATCCGCGATACAGGGCTACCGGCTACGGGGTACTGAATCTTTTCGGTTGTATGGTCGGCGGGATCGGGCTGTATGCCGGAGGCGCCCTCCGCGATGCCCAGATTGATCTGAGCCTGATGTTTAAGGTGGGCGCCCTGTTACTGGTCGTATGCGCCGCGGCTTTATATTTTATCAAACCGATTTACAGCGAAGACGGCAAGCGCCTGGAATAGATAAATTTAACCTGGCTAAGCAACAACAAAAAATAGTAAACAGAACTTTTTTTCAAGATAGCCGTGAGACCTGAAGCTTCAGCTGTAAGCGACACCAAAAGCCAGGATGGCCGCCAGCTCGCACCTCACACCTCACCGCTCAAACCTCTTTAACCAATGGAAATGCGTGAAAGCCGCGTTCTTAAAAAACTCAGGGCCGGCGAAACAGTAAGTTGCTTTAAAATCAATCTTTCGGATCCGCGTGTATCGGAAATAGCCGCGCTGACGGGTTTTGACTGCGTGTGGGTTGACCAGGAACATATCGGGCAGGACTGGGCGACGCTGGCAGGGAATGTCTGGGCAACAAAGTCCCACGACTCGGACCTCCTGGTTCGCGTGGCCCGCGGAAGTTACAGCGACTACATCCGCCCGCTGGAGCTGGATGCCGCCGGGATCATGGTACCGCACGTCATGAACCTGGAAGATGCCCGGAAAGTCGTCGACACCGTACGCTTTCATCCGGTAGGACGGCGGCCCATTGACGGCGGGAACGCCGATGCCGCCTATACTGCTGTTGATTTCAACCAATACCTCACCCAGGCAAACGAGCAGCGCTTTGTCATCCTGCAGATTGAAGACCCTGAGCCGCTGGAAGAGCTTGAGGCCATTGCAGCACTCGACGGCTACGATATGTTGTTTTTCGGTCCCGGCGACTTCAGCCAGGGGATCGGCGCTCCCGGTGAATGGAACCACCCGAAGCTCATCGAGACCCGTAAAAGGGTGGCTGAAACAGCGGTTCGCCACGGGAAATTTGCAGGTACCGTGGGAGGCCCGGGCAACTTGCAGGAGCTCATTGATATGGGATACCGTTTTGTCAGTATCGGCGCCGACGTGGTAGGCCTCAGGAACTACTGCCATGACCTGCTTAGCGCATTCAAAGGCACGGTTGATCGCGGACCACATTCGTCATACCTCGAAAACTAAGCGGATTGGTATCATGAAAAAACGCTCGCTTGGCAACACCGGCCTTGAAGTGTCCGAAGTGGCTTTCGGAGGCGTGGAAATCGGTATGCCTTACGGTATCGGAAACACTGAAAATCCATCGGAAAAAGACGCGATCCGCCTCCTGCAGACTTCCCTCGACAATGGCATCAACTTTTTCGACACTGCACGGTTGTACGGTAACAGCGAACAGATAATGGGCAAAGCCTTTACCGGGCGCCGTCACGAGGTGATACTGGCCAGCAAATGCAGGCATTTTCGGGATGCAGGCGGCGCACTTCCTCCGGATGCGCTTCTCAAACCCTTTATAGAGAATTCGCTGCACGAAAGTCTTGAAGCCCTGCAGACGGACTATATAGATGTCTATATGCTCCACCAGGCAGACCTGGAAATACTATCCCGCCCGCTTATTGCGGAAGCTTTTGCTGAATTGAAGAAAAAGGGCGTGATCAGGGCTACAGGAGCTTCGGTATACACTCCCGAAGAAACGGCAACGGCGATACGCTCGGGGCAATGGGATGTGATCCAACTACCATTTAACCTGATGAACCAGAGTCACGGCGCCTGCTTTGAAGAGGCCCGGGAAAAGAAAGTCGGTGTTGTCGTCCGCTCCGTTCTTTTAAAAGGCCTGCTGAGCGACCGCGGCAAAAACCTGCATCCCGCGCTTCGCGAAGTAGAGCAATATATTGACCGCTACCGCCAGTTTACCGGTGGCGATTACCCCGACCTGCCGGCCCTTGCGACCCGGTTTGTCCTCTCGTTTCCTGAAGTAGCTTCCGTACTCGTCGGAATCGACAAAATGGAATACCTTCAGGATGCCCTCGTCACCGCCTCCTATCCGGATCTCGGCGTTAACGAACACAAACAGCTTTTGAAACTCGCTTATCCCGACCCCGATTTTCTTAACCTGCATCATTGGGATAAAATGGGGTGGTTAAAATAGGGGTGAGGGGTGAGGTATGAGGGGTGAGGGGTCAGCCTTCCCTCATACCTCACCCCTCACCCCCTCAAAAACAAACAAATATGATCAAGATTGGTATCATCGGCATGAGCCCGGGCAATGCTCACCCGTATTCCTGGTCGGCCATAATCAACGGCCGGTTTGACGGAGAGGAAATCAGCAGGGTCGGTTACCCTGCCGTAGCCGCCTACCTGGAAGCCAACCGCGACACGCTGGGGCTTCCCTCTGCGAAAGTCACGCATGTGTGGTCGCAGGATACGGCTATTTCAGAAAGTATCGCACGTTCTACGGGCATTGAAAACATTGTCGGAAAACTGGAAGACATGATCGGGGAAGTCGACGCCGTAATATTGGCCCGGGACGACCCCGAAAATCACAAAACCATGTCTGCGCCGTTTATTGAAGCCGGCATTCCTATCTTCATAGACAAGCCGCTGTGCTATTCGCAAGCAGACCTGGAATGGTTTTCCGCTCAAAATGCCGCCGGCCGGTTCCTGATGTCCTGCTCCTCCATGCGATATGCCAATGAAGGACGTATTATTAAGCAGGAACTGGCGGCACTCGGGGAGCTGGAACTGGTGACCGCGGTCGGGAAAAAAGACTGGAAAAAGTATGGAATCCACCTGCTGGAAGGCATTTTCAGCATATTAGGCACGGCGAACCCGCTTTCAGTGCGGCACATCGGCGAACTGGAAAGAGAGATCATTCATATTCGGCTGGAAAACGGCCCGCAAATCACCCTGCATCTTTTCCAGGACATTACGGGAACATTCCAGTTATCCTTTTTTGGCCGGAACGGCTGGCGGCTGGCCGATATCAGGAACTCCTATTCCATGTTCCGCGACAACCTGATCGAGTTTATCCGGTCGGTTGAGGAAGGCGCGCCGAGAATCCCCTTTTCCGAAACCGAAACGCTGATGCGGACCGTCATAGCAGCCGACCAAAGCCGTTTCAATGGCGGAATACCGGTTTATTTCCATACCATCTAAAGCAGGGAAGCCCGAAACCCGGCACTCAGAAAAAATGAACGTCAAAGAATTATTAAGCCTGAAAGGAAAGGTAATACTGGTAACCGGGGGATCCGGTAACTACGGAAAATGTATAGTAGAAGGACTTGCTGAAGCTGATGCAACGGTTATTACCTCCTCAAGAGACAAAGAATCGGCCCGCATTACCGCAGACGGAATGCAAAAAAAAGGCCTCGACGTCCATCCCGCCGTGGTAGACCAGGGAGATGCCGCGTCAGTACGGGAGATCGCAACGTTTATACGGGATAAATTCGGGCGGCTCGACGGTTTTGTCAACAACGCGGTATCGCGCCCTATGAAAGGGTACAATGCGCCTATCGAGCAGTTTGACGAATCCATGCGGGTCAATGCTACCGGCATGATGGACCTGCTTCGCGAAATGACCCGTCTTATCGTCGACACCGGGGGCGGCAGCGTGGTCAATATAGCATCAATGATGGGCATGTTCGGTCCCGACCTGAGCAATTATGAAGGCACCACCAATATGGGCGACCTTCCGCCCGACTATTTTTTTCACAATGCCGGGCTCATCAACATTACGCGGTTTATGGCTCAAATGAACGCCGGGAAAAATATCAGATTCAACTGCATCAGCCCGGGCGGCCTTTTCAACAACCAGCCGCAGGCATTCCTGGATAACTATTGTAAAAAAGTGCCTTTGAAGCGGATGGCCAACCATGACGATATAAAAGGGTTGGTCGTACTGCTATGCTCCGACGCAGGCGCCTATATAAACGGGGAGAATATACTGATGGATGGAGGGCTGAATGCTTAAACCGTCACACAATACCGAATTGCACCGGCCGGCTATCGCCACCTGATCTCCAGGGCTTTGCGATAGTCGGTCGGTGTCATTTTCTTTAGCTTCTTAAACTGTTTGTTGAAATTTGCGAGGTTATTGTACCCGCACTCGTAGGCAATTTCGACAACACTTCTTCTGTCTTCGTCTACAAGCAACTTACAGGCGTGCCCGATCCGGACTGTGGTAAGATATTCGACAAACGTGACGCGGAACTGCTCCCTGAAAAAATTGCAGAACGTTGTCACGCCCATATTCGCCACCGAGGCGATTTCGGAAAGGCTGATGTCCTTGTTGAAATTCTCCATGATATAGCCTGAAATTTTCCGGAACCGGTCAGACGAAGAGTACTGAAAATTCTGCACAAACATGGGGCTGGCCAGGAAATCATATTCCTTGGTTCGCGACATAATATCGAAAATGATAAGGAGCGATGACAACCGCTCCAGCCCACTCATCGCAGGCATTTTTTTAATGATTCTGTTGAGCCTGCTCCGGGTTTTTCCCCGCAACGCCAGGCCCCGTTCCGAAAGCTTCAGAACCCTCCTGAAGCCGGCCATTTCCGGGATGTTCATGAAGCCATTGCCCAAAAAATCTTCCGTAAAATGGATAACGAGCGCATCGGCCCTGTCCAGGCTCTTTTCCTGAAGATATACCGGGTCATTGACCCAAACATGCGGAAGCATCGAACCCATAAATACAAGGTCGTCCGTATCAAAATAGCCAATGTGGTCACCGACCATACGGCGTCCTGTGCTTCTGGTAACCAGCACAAACTCATAGTGGGGATGGTAATGCCAAGGAGCCGGGAAATAGTTACCCTCTTCACGGAAAACAATAAAAGATTTGTCAACGTCCTGCGGCAGGTAGACTTCTACGGCTTTCATACCATCGATTGAGGTTTAGCTTATAGGGAAGTTATCAAAAAAATAAAAATAATGCCAGCCGGTCCCGTCTTTACACGGCACAAAAAAATCCCCGGTGCAGAACCAGCCAGGAAATGCACCGGGGATTATCTTAAGGCAATCATCTACATTTTATACCGTTTCACACTCACAACGGCCTTCTTTCCGCCGTTGTTAACGGAGTTAAAATAAATGTAGGCGCGGTAGCTTTTATCGGCGGTTTCTACCCAGGCGCCTGATTCCGCACGCATATTAATGGCCTGGTCAGGCATACCTGCCAGATCAATTTGCTCAAAATCCGGGTCGTCTATAAAGATGCCGAATTGGGCGCGGGCCAGATGGAGGTCTCTGAGTCCCCATACCTTTCTCACTTTAGAAATTCTCTTCGCTGCCGCCGGCAGATTGGTGGCAGCCAGGTAAGGTGAATTAGCACCCGGAGAAATCAACGAATGATTGAAAGTAATTCCGGGAATACTCCGGTAGAGGTACACCAGGTCAATTTTATCCGGATTGGCCTGTGCTTCCTCCTGAGACAGCACACGTAGCTCACCAATTGAAATAAAGGCTGCAACGCTGTCCTGAACCGGTATATCGAGCCGCATGTCCATTTTCGTAATGTGGTAGGGCCCCATGTCATAGGTAACCGTTTCGCCGGTACTGGCAGTCGCTGTAAACTTAAATGAAACCTCTTGTCCCTTTGCAGCCTCGGGTACCCGGTAGAAAAACCGGAGGGTTGCCGCGCTGGTATCTTTTGAGAAGTTCACTGTCGTCACGTTACCCGACGTAACCGACGGTTCCCCGACCGCCACGCCGACATCCTGACCGCCTCCATCCGTATAGTACGATCGGTGTTCCAGGAAAGTACCTTCAGCCCCCGGAATGGTGGCTTCTACTTTGGCGGAAACAAGCTTTCCCTTCTCGGGGCCGAGCGCCATGGCATAGGCAAACTCCATGTTCAGGCCCGCTATATTCGGCCCTATAGAACGCTTGATAACATCATTCTGCAGTTGTGTCTTTGCCACTGGAGCCACATATTCCTTGTCTTTGCAGGATAGGATCAGCGCTCCGGACAAAAACAAAAGTGCAGCACCGTACCACCCGTTCTTCAGTTTTTTTGTCTTTTTCATCACTTTGGATCAATTTGAAGTAGTCGGTTTCTGAACAGAAATAGTCACCGTATACGGTTTTCTTACCTTACGATTGCCCGACACAACCGTATAGGTCTTCGGGTTGGAAAGGTCCGAGAAGTCTACCGGCCCGGTGATCTTCGGATCCAGTTTGGCGTCCGTTACCAGCGTGAACTGCGGGTACAGGTTTTTGAGGTCGGTGCCATAAAACACCTCCACTTTAATGGTTTGCGCTACGGTATCAATTTCCGGGTTTTTCGTCCGGACCGTCTGATGATCCGTTCCCAGCAATTCAAAATTGCTTACGTAGCATTCGGCCCGGCTGGTAATCAGCAGGCCGTCCTCGTCTACGGGGAAGTCATTTTTGCACCCGTACCACAGTACTGCCAGTAAAAGAAGCGCCAGTCCCGCCTTATATCGAAGTATATTGTTCATTTGTGTAAAGAGGTTTGAGCCATGAGGGGTGAGGGATGAGCCGATTTCCGATTTCTGATTTCTGATTTCTGATTTCTGATTTCCGATTTCCGATTTCCCATCCTTTCCGTCACCCTTTCATTGCCTGAATTCTGTTATAACCAAGGCGTATTCTGAGTCAGATTCGGATTCCTGTCCCGCTCTGCCGGCGGAATTCTGAAAATATAGCATTGCTCGTATTCCCGCTCCGAAGTGTTCTGGAAGTAGCGTTGTCTTTGCGCTCCGTGGGTGTCAATACGCCAGACCCCTTCGCCGTAGGGCGGGTTCCAGACCCTCTCGATTGCCCGCCATCTTCTGAGGTCAAACCCGCGGTGTCCTTCGCCCAGAAGCTCTATAATACGCTCCTGTTCAATTGCGGCGAAAAAAGCCTCCTTTGACGCCGTTTTATCGGGTTTCAGCGCGGGAAGGTTCCCTCTGTGCCGGACCCGGTTGACCAACGCAATCGCATCCGCGCGGGGACCTTCAATCGCATTGGTAGCCTCCGCATACATCAGGTAAACGTCAGCAAGGCGCATAACCGGAAACGCGTAGGTTCCTTCGCTCCGTCCCAGTCCTGCGGTATTGCGGAGGAACTTCCGGTATACATACCCGGAGTTATTCCCGTCGGTATTATAGGTAGTTACCTTAACCCCGTTGATGTCTATCGGCACATTCCAGCTCTGGTACAAAAAAGGCACCATATAGGTAGGCTGCAGCGAGAGCATACCCTGGCTTACTTCGTAGTCCCACATGATGGAGGACTTCATCCGGTAGTCGCGGTTGGCATAGCTCTGCGGGTTGATCGCAGAATTCAACGCCGTTCTCGCGCCGGCCGTAGTCGGGTTCATCGGCACCAGCGGCGGGGCAAAATCTCCCGTCGTGGTCAACTGGTAGCGGTCAGCGATTTCGTAGCGGGGCATGGTCCACCCCTGCGACCCTTCGTGCGACCGGCCCGATACATCACGCATCAGCTCTTCGCCCTGGCCGGTTCCGATACCGCCATGGTTAAATGCCATGATCATTTCGGGGTCGCCGTTCGCCACGGGGGTAAACAAGTAGTAATAATTGGGCAGTATATCTGCCTTCCCGAGGACATCGATATTACCGGGTTCTCCTCCCCTGAACAAATCCAGGCCAAAATCGTCTATTACTTTCTTGAAATCAGCTGCGGCGCCGGCGTAAGCAGTAGCAGCCTCCTGGGTGCTGGGTGTAAAAGTGGTCAACTCGGGCCATCCCAATTGATTCCAGCAGGCCCAGTACAGTTGAAGCTTTCCCCTGAATGCCAAAGCGGCGGGCTTCCCGGCGCGTCCTGCGGCAGCGCCTTTCGCGGGCAGCTTCTCATAGGCATAGGTAAAGTCCTCGTAAACACGGGTTTTGATTTCGGCAATCGGCGTGCGGGTAATATTGGCTACATCCGCATTGTCTTTGACGACATTGGCAATATAGGGCACATCGCCCCACATCGAGATCAGCCTGAAATAAACCATGCCGCGCAGTAGCCTGGCTTCTCCTATGATTGTCTCCAGGTTGGCGACAGATGCCGGTGCTGCTGTCTGCAGCATAAGGTTGACGTTGTCGATTACATAGTTGGCCCGGTTGACACCGCCATACAGATAACGGTACATCTTATCGAAACCCGCTCCATAACCAGACGGGTTGTAGTTCCCGTTGTGATAGGCGCCGCCCTTCTGCAGGTTCCCGTCTACCGCGCTGGTACCGCGCGTCCTGATATATTCACCGTGCCCGTCGAGATAGTAGTCCCGGTCAAAAAGGGGACGGATATCCGCATAAGCGCCCATCAGCGCATAGGTGGCATCAGCCTCCGTTTTCCAAAAGGCATTAGCGCCGAGCTCGGTGGTAGGCTCCTGGTTCAGCAGGTCGTTCACACAGGATGTGGTGGCCATCAACGATATCAGGGCACCCACCGAAAGGACCTTACTAATTTTTATATGTATCATGTGTACAAGTAGGTTTGAGGCGTGAGCTATGGGGCGTTAGCCTTGGGTCGACTCGCTTTCCGCTGAAACCTGACCCCTCAAAGCTCATGGCTAAATTTCAATGACTAAATACCAATGTTGATCCCGAACGCGTACGACTTATTGAGCGGATACATATCGCTTTTGTGACCCTCTTTTTCCGGATCCAGCCCGCGGAACTTTGTTGCGGTCCACAGGTTTTCGGCGGAAGCAAATATCCTTACCTGGTTCAGTCTCAATTTTTGAAGCAGCGTTCTCGGAACGTTGTATCCAAGTTGTACGTTTTTCAACCTCAGGTAACTCATGTCATCAAGCCAGAACCGGGTTTCTTCCCGGTTGGCATTGCCACCCAGGCGCGGCCAGGCGCCATCCCGGTTTTCCCAGCTCCACGGGTTATTCCAATGCCCCCAACCGGAAGCATAGCGCTGGGTCGCAAAGTTCACGTTGTTGTAGTTGTTCAGCCAGTAGTCCTTCCGCCCGCTTGCGCCCTGTAGCAGGATCATCAGGTCAAACCCCTTGTACGAAAAATTGGAGTTCAGCGCAAAGTTGGTAGTAGGCCTTTCCCTTTGTACTTTCGGATCAGCCACTTTGTCATTGGCATCAATACGGCCGTCGCCGTTTACGTCCTTGCGCAAGATATCACCGGGCGACGCGCCCTGCGGAGTTGCCTTGTAGATATCTTCCCATGTCTGCGCTATGCCTGCATCTTCGTAGGTATACAGGAAGCGATAAGGCATATCGAGGAACACCCACCCCTTGGCGAGAAATTCGTTCCATTTCTCCAGCCGGGTCGCATTTTTCGAAGCATTGAGCGAGAACGAGTAGCCGAAGTCCCCAATGGCATCACGCCAGGTCAGGTTAAGCTCCACGCCCTGGTTTCTCAGGTTACCAATGTTCCGGCGCGGAGCATCGTAAGCTCCGGTCAGGTGGATCGACATCTCGGAAGGGCGGTTCATACCGCTGGTAAGGCGATTGTAATAGTCGATTTCCGCAGACAGCCTGTTGTTGAAGAATCCCAGGTCCAGGCCAAGGTTAAACACCGAAGTGGTTTCCCAGGACAGGCTCTTGTTTACCATTTTCTTGTTCACAAACCCCTTGGAAATACTTCCGCCGATCATATAGTTACTCGCCGCAAGCGTTTCGCGCTGCTCGTATTCGCTTACACCGCTGTTATTCCCCAATGCCCCGTAAGAAGCCCGCAGTTTGCCATTGGTCAGGAAACGGTCGGTGAAGCCCTTAAGAAAGGACTCTTCTGTGAACCGCCAGCCTACAGCAGCCGAAGGAAAGAAGCCGAATTGATTCCCCGTCAGGAATTTTGACGACCCATCGTACCGGAAGTTTACCTCCAGCAGGTACTTGTCAAAGGCGGCATAGTTCAAACGCCCGATGTACGACCGCAATCCTTCGGCCCGGGACCGACCACTGGTAGTTTGTATATCGGTAAGCGCTGCGTCGATCTCGTGAAGTGACGGGTGCAGCCGGTCATTCCTGGAGCTGCCCTGCCAGCGTTCGTTCCAGTATTCTTCGCTGTATACAAACATCGCGCCCACTTCGTGGTGCTTCGCAATTAACCTATTGTAATTCAGCCGACCGGTCAACATGGTTTTGTAGCCGGTTTCGGTGTTGTTGGAGACGCCGGCATTTTCGCCTACGTAGATCCGGTTGGTGAAGCTCCCGGTCTGGAAATTATAGGCGCGGTTCGGCATGTTGGCATTGTACCTGAACTGGTTGAAATAGTTCAGGGAATAGTCCAACCTGGCGGTCAGGCCCGGAATAGGCGTCCAGTCCCAGAAGATGTTGGAATTGGCCTCCTGCCGGTTTAACCGCGTGAGGTTATTAACATAAACCGTATAGGGGTTGTAGGCCTGCAAGTCTTCATTATAGGCCATTACGCCGCCGAAATTACCCGTTACCGGGTCATAAGGTGTTATTCCCGCAATGGCGGCCTGCATATCAAATCCCGCGGTATTGAGCGGGTCATCGTCGGTAAAACCGTCTTCCAGCGCATAGGTCATCTTCGACCAGTTCCCCTGGAACTTCACCCCGACATTCATGGTTTTATTGATCTTGTAATCAAAGTTGAATCGGGCATTATAACGTTTGAAATCGTTATTGATTTGCAGCCCCTTTTCATCCATGGTCCCGAGGGAAATAAAGAAATTGGACTTCTCGTTGGAGCCGGAAGCCGACAGGTTATGGTTCTGTATGGACCCGTTTCTAAGGATAATGTCCCACCAATCGGTGTTCGGGTAGCGAATCGGGTCGATCATGCCCATGGCCATCCATTGGTCAATGGTACCGTCACGAAACAGCAGGTTCGAACGGAGCGTGCTTGTGAGCGCCGCCCTTTGATGGAGTGTAAGCGCCCGCGGATAGTCCGGCATGAACTCGTACATTTTGGTTGGCACCTGCACCGCGTATGAACCGGAATAGTTGATACTGGCTCTTTCCTGCCCTTTACCGGACTTGGTAGTAATCAGAATTACACCATTGGCAGCCCTAGATCCGTAGACAGAGGCCGACGTTGCGTCTTTCAGTACCGAAATACTCTCGATGTCATGCATGTTGATCCGGTTGATGTCTACATCCGGCATACCGTCCACTACCACAAGCGGGCTTGCGTTGTTCACTGTACCGAGACCGCGGATCATCAGCGTTGCGCTGTTGCGCCCGGCCATTCCGCTCGATTGCGACACGGCCATACCCGGTACCAGGCCCGAAAGGCTGGACGATACATTTGCGACAGACCTGCTGGTCAGCTTTTCATCAAAATTCACCGCTGATACGGCGCCGGTCATATTAACTTTTTTCTGGGTTCCGTAACCCACCACTACGATCTCGTCCAATGACCGGTCTTCGGCCACCAGCTTTACCGAGATATCCGTTCTGTTTCCAACGGTAATCTCCTGGGTAGCAAAACCTATAAAACTGAAAGCCAGTACAGCATTCGCGTCAGCTACAGTAATCCTGAAGTTCCCGTCATTATCGGTCGCCGTGCCGTTTGTAGTTCCCTTCTCAAGAATGCTGACGCCAGGCAGCGACTCGCCTTTGTCGTCGGTGACTTTACCCGTCACAACGACCTGCGCCGCTTCTGAAACTAAGTCTGGCCGCGGGGAACGATTGCCGTCGGCGGCGAAGGAGCCGGGCTTCAGCCCGCTCGCGCTCCCGTTTAACGAAGCAGCGCTCAAAGGCTTCGTTACCGACATTCCGCACAGCAGCGACAGTGTTACCGCACATTGATAACAGCGCCTTACCGAGCGTCTTACATGTAAAAAAAGGTGTTGCATAGGCACTCAATTAGATTAGGTTATTGATAAAATCTTTACAGCTATCCACCATTTCCGCTTTACCCATGCGGCCACATCCTTCGGGCGCAATAGTCTGTCCCTGCGGATGCGTCGCCTGAGCCTCGTCCATTCCCGTTCCAGCAGCACGACTTCCGGCGAAAATACCGGGGCTATCCTGAGCGTTTCAAACAATTCTATGGCTTGCTCCACCTCGCCACGTTTTTCCGGATAAAGCAAAAGCCAGGTTTCCCAGCGGCCTTCGGCTTCCGCCGAAGGCCGCTTTCGCCAGGCCATAAAATCCTCGTCGAGGAGAAAATCGGCGGCTTCGAATCCCAGGTATTTTTGATTGTCCAAAAATGTCAGAATAGTCCTTTACCCGGATAAAGCTGGAGAAAGCAATTAGTGACCCTCTAAAATTTATTTTTTTTAAAAGAAAATTTATTTCTCAAACCCGCCGGCACGACGACGACATGGCTTATAGCCGACCGGGAATCCCCGCGCCGGTTAAAACCAGCCTGCCAATTGATAAAACGGAACCGGTAAAAGATAAGTAAGGTCGATGTGCTTCCGGTTCAGGTAGCTCTGAAGGCTGTTAAGACCTTTATAAATTAATTTGTAAACCGCCCGGGTGGATATGTTCATAATCCCGGAAATCTGGTCGAAGTCCTGCTCCTCGTAAAAACGCAGATAAATCGCTTCTTTTTGCCGTGAAGGAATCCTGTCGAAGGCTGCCCTGATCAACCGGGCGTTCTCCGACTCGGTATGATCCCTGATCAATGCATGCTCAACCGACAGCTCGGCATGAAAATCGAGGTGGTCGTCAATATCCAGAGAAGAAATACGGCCGGCTTTTTTTAACAGGGAACGCCGGACGGCAGCAAGCAGGTAGTTCCGGATCGAGGTAGTCGGTCCCAGGAACTTTCGCCTGTCCCAAATCTGTAGAAAAAGGGCCTGGATGCTATCCTGTACTTCGGCTTCATCACCGACCAGGCGCATTCCGTATTGCTTCAATACCGGGTAGTACGTTTTAAAGATTTCTTCGAATGCCCTTTCATCTCCATTCCGAAAAGAATCCCATAAGCCATCAAACACAAGTGCGTTATTAATCAATCCTGTCTCCGCTCTTTCTTCCATTGAATTGTTGCCGCCGCAGATAAATCCGCTTCCTCAGAATACCCGAACGGGTACTATACCAGCGACAACATGATAGACGAATAATTCGGGCCATTCCTGTACAGAAACCCGGCCGGCAGGAAAAAAAGAAGTGTATGATTGACAAAAATATAAATCCGGGCTAATTCAGAAAAGCCCAGGTGCCTGCTGCAGTAATGGCACCGAGCACGGGTCCGAGCACCGGCACCCATGCATAGCCCCAGTCGTTGTCCGCCTTATCGGGGATCGGAAGCAAGGCATGGACCAACCGCGGACCCAGATCCCGGGCCGGATTAATGGCATAGCCCGTTGTTCCACCCAGGGCAAGGCCGATTACCCAGACTACGAAGGCGACCGGAATGGCGCCGAGCGAACCTAGCCCTACAACCTGGTTGGTGTCGGAAATGCTGGCATCGGTAAAACTAAAAACAGCATACAGAAGCACAAAAGTGCCGACTATTTCACTCAGCAGGTTTACGGGATAATTACGGATAGCCGGTGAAGTACAAAATACGGCCCGCTTCAAAAGACCGTCGCGGGTAACCGAAAAATGATCCCGATAAACCAGCCAGACCAAAAACGCTCCTCCCATCGCCCCTATAAATTGCGCGGCGATATAGGCGGGTACAGCGGCCCAATCAAACTTACCGGCAACAGCGAGCCCGATGCTCACCGCCGGGTTGAGATGGGCGCCGCTGTAAGGCCCGGCAACCACAACACCCACATACACAGCCAGGGCCCAGGCGGTTGTAATAACTATCCAGCCCGAATTATTCCCTTTGGTATCGTTCAATACCACGTTGGCAACTACGCCCTCACCCAACAATATCAGCAGGAAAGTACCTATAATTTCAGCTGTAAACGGAGACATTCGTAAGAGTATTAATGCAGATTGATGAAACGCACTACTAATAAGCAGAAAAACGGCTATACCTAATCATGCGGGGCAAAAGTCATTTCGGTAAGCAGGTACCCTTTTGCAATCGCAAAGAACCTGGTCAGCTCGTGCTCCTTCCAGCTATTATCTTTCCCGAGTTCCTCTGCCAATAAACCGGCGACCACGGGCGCGCAGTCTATAGCAGCCTGCGCATCCAGAAAAAGTATCCTGACCCTGCGGGCAAGCACGTCCTCGATGGTCCGGGCCATTTCGTTACGCACAGCAAGCACTACTTCGGCCTGGTTGAATTCAAAATCCGGATGCAGCTTCGTCCCGAGATCAGGGCGCGCCGCGATCAGCTCATTGATCAATACCCGGTCTGTTCCATATACATCGTCCGGCTGTGGAATCCCGCGCGACCCATCGCCTTGACCGGCGCCATGAATGAGCAGACCGGCCGACTTTGACGGAGCTGCCGGCAGCCCGGCTATTGCGATCACCTTTTCAACCGCATCTTCGCCCATTTTGCGGAAGGTAGTCCATTTGCCGCCTGTAATGGTAACCAGGCCGCTTGGCTGAACCAGGATCTTATGCGAGCGGGAAATCTCCTTGGTCCGTTCAGCGCCCGAGCCTTCCGACGCCGCCAGCGGCCTCAGGCCTGCATAGATACTCAACACATCGGCCCGCCGGGGCTGGCGAACCAGGTATTTTCCGGCGGTTTCCAGTATGTAGTCAACTTCCTCTTCCATAGGTTTGGGATCCAGGCTTACGGCACCCACCGGCAAATCGGTCGTCCCCAGAATCACCTTACTGTGCCAGGGCACTGCAAACATAACGCGGCCGTCACTGGTTTCAGGAATCATAATCGCCTCATCCGACTTCAGAAAAGACCGGTCCACCACAACATGCGCACCCTGGCTCGGCCGTACGAGAGGCGGCTTGTCCCGGTCGTCCATTTCCAGGATATCATTCACGAAAACGCCCGTTGCATTGACTACCGCTTTACTTTTGAATTCGTACTGCAGCGAGGTTTCCATGTCACGCGCCGCTACCCCGGTTACCTTGCCCGTACTGTCCTTCACCAGACCGGTTACCCCCATATAATTGAGAACGACTCCGCCGTTTTCGACCACGGTCTGCGCCACATTCAGCGCGAGCCGCGCGTCGTCAAATTGCCCGTCGTGGTACCGTATGCCATTATAAAGACCGGCTTCAACCAGGGAAGGAACCTTCCGGAGTACCTCGTCCCGGGAAACGTATTCAGACTTTCCGAATGACAGACGCCCTGCCAGCAGGTCATAGATTTTCAGCCCGATCCAATAAAACGGGCCCTTCAAAAATTCATAGTTGGGAATAATAAAAGTCTGGTTTCTCACCAGGTGCGGCGCATTCCGCAGCAAAAGTCCCCGTTCGTGGAGGGCTTCCCTTACCAGATCAACATTTCCCTGCGCCAGGTAGCGAACTCCGCCGTGCACCAGTTTGGTACTTTTGCTGGACGTGCCCTTTGCAAAATCGGCCTGCTCCAGCAGCAGCGTTTTGTACCCGCGGCTCACGGCATCAAGCGCAACGCCCAGGCCGGTAGCGCCCCCTCCTATCACGACGAGATCCCATTCTCCGGCATCGTCCAGCCGCGCCAGCAACCGCTCGCGCCGAAACTGATCATATGATCCTTTATCAGAAATGAACTGTTTCATTTTATTTCGTTATCTTGCACAAAGATATATCCTCGGTTTCATTTTAATCCGATAATTTCCGATTTATTTCACCTAATTGCCTTATGACGAGCGCCCAAAGACATAATGAAATACTGAAATTGCTGGAGGAACGGGAGAGCCTGGATGTTCCTGTGCTGGGAGAGATCTTCGGTGTATCGGCAGTTACCGTACGGAAAGACCTGCGCTTATTGGAGGAGAAAGGGTTACTCTTCCGGACCCATGGCGGGGCTTCACGGCAGAACCCTTACATCCGGGACCGCAATGTCGGGGAAAAAGAACTGTTATATCCTGAGGAAAAAGCGCGGATAGCGGCGGCAGCAGCAAAGTACGTAACGCCGAATGACTCCGTTATCCTGGCTTCGGGAACCACTTTACAGGCCCTCGCCCGGGAATTGGTCACCAGACACGCTTTCACGGCCATCACCTCATCTATATACGTCGCACATTCTTTGATTCAGAACCCCCTTATAGAGGTTATTCAACTCGGCGGGAGCATTCGCCATTCGGCAGGTTCGGTCAGTGGGTTCTCTGCTGAAGGGTTTCTTGAAAACGTAGTATGCAGCAAGCTTTTCCTCGGAGCGGACGGAATTGACCTCACACATGGCCTGACTACTACCGACATTTCCGAGGCCAGGCTCAATCAGAAGATGATCCGGGCCTCGGAATCGGTAATCGTCCTGGCCGATTCTTCCAAATTTTCAAAGCATGGATTCGGCAAAATATGCGGTTTCGAAGCGGTTTCCCGTATTATCACAAATGACCGGATACCGGCAAAAATTGCCAAACAACTCGAAGATATGGGCGTGGCAGTCGAAATAGTGTAGGCAATCAGGCTTCGCCGCCCGGACCGCCAAAATTCATCGGAAAATTAAAATTCGTTGCTTCCTCCTCACTCCGGTTCTGAATCGGGCCATAGGCATCTTCGTACTTCCGGATATTATCCTTCAAAGCAGCCAGCAGTCTTTTCGCATGTTCCGGTGTTACGATCACACGGGCCTTTACCTTAGCCTTGGGTACCCCCGGCAACATACGGATAAAATCAAGCACAAACTCGCTGTTGGAATGGGCAATCATCGCCAGGTTGGAGTAAACTCCTTCAGCCATGTCTTCCGATAGCTCTACATTAATTTGTTGATCGTTTTGCGCGTTTTCCTGTGTCATAAAACACTCTCTTAATTTAAAATAACAGTATTGCCCTTTTTTTCAGGAAACAAATATAGAACATAAGGCAGTAAAATATTTGTCCATTTAATAATTACGCCCTATCGCCCCAACTGCAAAAAACTGGCCTGGGACACCCGGTAACAGGCCCGGAAGAGAAGCCGTCAAACAGAGCACCCTCCCTGCGGGATAATATTTTGCCGGATAGGAAGTTTGTGTTTTTTATCAGATTTTAGTGCGAAGATCCAACATTTCCAGATGCCTTTTGAAAATCGACTGCACCAGGTAAAAGATTCGGACGAACAACATATTCGTCTCGTACGCCTGCTCGCAGTCGGCAACGAGGAAGCCTTTCGGGAAATCTACGACCTTTTTTGGGACAAGCTTTTGAAGTTTGTTTTTTCAAAAATTAATTGCCGGGAAAGTGCGGAGGAAATTGTCCAGGAAATCTTTCTGGATCTTTGGGAAAAGCGGGAAACCCGGCAGATCCGGCACCTGAGCGGCTACCTTTTCCGGCTGGCGCGGAACAAAGCCCTCGACACCATCAGGGCGCAGATCGTAAGGGACCAGCACCGGGAATATTTCTGCCGCCAGAACAGTAACAAAGATTCCGGGACAGAAGCTTCCCTGGCCTTCCAGGATTTATCTGACGCCATCCAGATGTCACTGGCCCACATGCCCGAAAAAACCAGGGAGATATTCCGCATGAACAGGTTCGAGTTCCTGACGGTCCGGGAAATTTCTTCACATCTGCAGCTGTCCGAACGTACGGTAGAATATCACATCGCCTATGCGCTCCGGACCTTACGGCTTTACCTCAAAGATTTCCTCCCGTCCGTGATCCTGCTTCTTATGACCTAGGGAAGCATTTGGTACATAACCAAGTTAGTAATCGAATTTCCGCGAAATTGTTATAACCTTTCCAATAAACTTCAATTTCCTTTGCGGGTTGGACTGTTCTCAAACGACTTCCATCCGAAAACCTGTCAACATCGTCGCCGAGCCTTCTGCAATGGACTTACGAAGTATTTCGCAACTGATTGAAAAGTACAGAGCGGGCAAATGCACGCCTGAAGAAAAGGAAATACTGCTTTACTGGTTCAACACCATCGACCACGAGCCGGCAAATAACGATGTTGATCTGTCAGATCCTTCGATAAAAAAGCGCATTTGGGAAGCTGTCCTCAGTCAGCGACAAAATATTCCGGAAAAGAAGCCGCTTATACCAGTAGCCGGGTGGTGGCAAGCGACCCGGTTAAGGCTGGCCGCCGCCGCCATTCTTCTTTTGTTAGCCATAGGCGGCTACTTCTCGAGCCGACAGATTTTTGAACAACCTCCTGTCCGGGCGCTTTCCGAAGCCGACCAGTCAGGATGGCTCACGTTCAGGAATAATGAAACACAACCGCTAACCCTGACGCTGAAAGACAGCAGCACCGTCACACTGGAACCCGGAAGTCTCCTGGCCTACCCCTCATCTTTTGATTCCGCGCAGCGCCTGGTACGCCTGGAGGGAACGGGCACTTTCGACATCATGCCAGACCCCGGTCGTCCCTTCCTTGTCTATAGCAAAAATATACGCACAAAAGTGCTTGGCACCAGCTTTACAATTACAAGCGGGGCTGACGGATCTATAGAAGTTGCCGTCCACAGTGGAAAAGTTGCCGTAGAAAAAACGGCCGGCCGTACCCGAACCCGGCCGGAAAAAGTGGTGCTCACCCCAAACAGAAAAGTCGTTTTCCGCGAACCAAGTGAATCCTTTGTGGTCGGGCTGGTAGACCAGCCCCAAATGCTCGCCCCGTCGTCAGGGGCCCATCAGAAAGAAGGGACATTTACATTTGACGAAACGCGACTGGCAGAGGTGCTCGAAAAAATTGGTAATGCTTACGGCGTCACCATTCACCTGGGAAACCCGCAAATCGCAGATTGTCCTGTGACGGCCAACCTGAACGATGATAATTTTTATACGAAACTTGAGGTAATAGCAGCCATCCTTAATCTCACCATGGAAGTGCGGGGTGACCAGGTATATCTCAAAGGAGACGGATGTAAAAGCATTCTTTTATACTAATCTAAATTTCATGCGTATGATCCAACTGACTACTACTTTACACTCCGGAAAAGAACCATAGAGGTGACCCGGCAACCGGCCCTCTCCCGCACTCAAAGATCTGCTTCGCTCTTTCCGCCCTTCCGGGCCGGCAGCATCGTATTTGTTAAAACTATCATAATCTGATATGACAAAACCAATCAAAAAAACAGACGTATTTGCAATACCAATCGGTAAGGTTATGAGAATATCGTTATTATATCTATTCGCTATTATTGTCAGCTCTTCCGCCATGTATGCGCATGTTTCGGGAGCCCAGGAACTGTTGTCAAAAAAAATCACTTTTTCTGCGGAAAATACCGAAATAAAAAAAATCCTGCACCGGATGGAAACACAAAGCGGTATTCCGTTTGTGTACAGCTCAAAGATGCTGCCCGTAACCCGTAAGGTTTCAGTACTGTTCGAAGGGAAAACAATAGCAGAAGCGCTCGACGAATTGTTCCTCCCCGACCGCGTCAGTTACAGTGTAATAAACGGCAAAATCGCAATACGTATACAAAGTACGTTACCAGGCTCCGGCGATCTGCTCTTCCCCGGTACCCAGGCAGCGGAGGCCATACAGCTGGCAACTGAACGAACTGTGAATGGTACCGTACTGGATGAAAAAGGAGAAGGATTACCCGGCGTAAATATCCTTTTGAAAGGTACCTCACGCGGAACCATTACCAATTCCGAAGGCGTATTCATGATCCAGGTCCCCGACGAGAATGCTATACTTGTAGTTTCTTTTGTCGGCTACCAGTCTCAGGAGATTACGGTCGGATCAACGTCAAACCTTAAGGTATCACTGAAAGTAGACGATAAGTCACTGGAGGAAATAGTGGTGGTCGGTTACGGAACACAGAAGAAAGTCAACCTGACAGGGGCCGTTGAGGCAGTAGGAAAAGAGGTTTTCGAAAACAGGTCTATTGCCAACACCACGCAAGCCCTGCAGGGCGCCGTACCCAACCTGAATCTTTTCCTGGAAGACGGCAAGCCCACCCGCTCGGCGTCTTTCAACGTCCGGGGCAGAACCTCTATTGGTCAGGGCGGAAGCGCACTGGTCCTGATCGACGGGGTGGAAGGCGACCCCTCCTTTTTAAATCCCAATGATATCGAAAGCGTCAGTGTGTTGAAAGATGCGGCTTCCGCAGCTATTTATGGTGCCCGGGGTTCTTTCGGCGTAGTACTCATTACCACCAGGCGCGCCACAAAGGGAAAAACTACCGTCAATTACTCCACCAATTTCTCGAGCCAGTCGCTGGCAAAGCGGCCGGAATTTGTGACCGATGCGGTCACGTGGCTGGAGCATTTCCGGGAATCCTATTACAATACACAGGGAACTTTGCCCACTTCAATCAACAACAACACACAGTTTTACAGTGACGACTGGCTCGAACGCCTGAGAGCCTGGAAAGCATCGGGCGCGGCTCCCAAAACGGAAATACTGCCGAACGGTGACTACGAGTATTATGACAATTTTGACTGGATGAACAAGCTTTTCAAAAAGCGCTCACTCAATCAGGATCATAATCTGAGTATTTCCGGTGGAAACGATAAGTCCGATTTCCTTTTATCCGGTCGTTTCTACAATTTCGGAGGAATATACAATTTCGATCCCGACACCTACCGGTCGTATAATCTCCGGGCAAAAGGTTCGCTGAAAGCTTACAATTGGCTGACGCTGACCAACAACATGGAGTTTTCCAATAACAATTACCACATGCCTTATTCGGCTTTAGGCCGCAGTGCCAATATTCAGCGCTACATTGAAGTTTCGGCCTTCCCGACATTGCCCATGTATAACCCCGACGGCACCTACACCCGCGGTGGCGCTTCGTCGCTGGCGGCCTTCATAGAAGGGAATAACTACCAGGACACCAAACAAAACCTGTTTAGGAATACCGCCGGTTTCAACACCAGTTTCTTTGAAAACACGTTTCGTATCAATGGTGACTTTACCTACCGATACAATGACCGTGACTATTTCTGGAAGCGGGTGAAAGTCCCCTATTATCAGAATTCAAAAGCAGAAGCTCCTTCTTATGCCGGAGATTTGAACGGCATAATTTATGAGTCGACAGGGCGAACTTTGTACACCGCTTCTAACCTGTATGCTGAATTCGAAAAAACACTCGATCAAAAGCATTTTTTGAAAGCGATGGGAGGCTGGAATTACGAAACTTCGGACTACAAGTCCAATAGCATCGAACGTAACCAGCTGCTTCTCGAAAGTGCGGAAAGTGTGCAGCTCGCGACCGGTGCCTCTATTATCCCCGGCGCGATTGTCACCCGGTGGAAGACCGCCGGTGCTTTTTTCCGCCTCAACTATGGCTTTAAAGAACGTTACCTGCTGGAAATTAACGGGCGTTACGATGGCTCTACCCGCTTTCCGGTAGATCAGCAATGGGGCTTCTTCCCGTCGGTTTCCGGCGCCTGGAGAATAACCGAAGAATCTTTCTGGAAGGTAAACCGCAACCTCGTTTCCGATCTCAAGTTCCGGGCTTCCTATGGCTCGCTGGGCAACGGGAACATCTCGCCTTACCAGTTTCTGGAATTATTAAGTGTAGGCAACTCAGGGCGCGTGCTTGACAATGCCCTGAACAAAAGTACCAGCGTACCGGCTCCAATCCCTTCCGGCCTTACCTGGGAAAGAGCCACAACCGCAAACTTCGGGCTCGATCTCGGCATGTTCCGTAACAGACTGACGCTAAACGGCGACTACTATGTACGTAAAACCACAAATATGTACGTTGCCGGGCCTACATTACCCGATATTTTCGGAGCAACCTCTCCCAAAGGCAACTATGCGGATATGACCACGAAAGGATTTGAACTGTCGCTCAACTGGCAGGACAAATTCACCCTGGATTCGAAACCCTTTAAATATCATGTTCGCGCCGCTCTTTTCGACTACGTTTCGAAGATTGATAAATATTACAACCCGGATAAACGATTTACCGACTATTACGACGGCAAGGTGATCGGTGAGCTCTGGGGCTTCCGTACCGACGGGCTGTTCCAGGAAGACCCGACCCCTGATTCCTATATCAACACCATCTTTAAGTCGTCGGCCGATGCAGTCTGGCGCGCTGGGGACGTAAAGATCCGCAACCTGGACGGTAGCGCGGACAACATGATTACCAAGGGTGCGCAAACACTAAGCAACCCGGGTGACATGACCATTATAGGCAACACAGAGCCCCGCTACCAGTATAGTTTTACACTGGGCGGCGATTGGAACGGGTTCTTCTTTTCCGCATTTTTACATGGGATAGGCCGACAGCACTGGTACCCGGGAACAGAAAGCGCCTTCTGGGGACAGTACAACCGGGGCTACAATCAAATGCCTGCATGGCACCTGGGCAACTATTGGACTGAAAACAACCGGGACGCGTATTTACCGCGCTATGCGCAGTACAACGGCGCGCTCGGCTACACCAACTACGTGCCCAACGACCGCTATCTTCAAAGAGTTTCCTTTTTGAGGCTGAAAAACCTTCAGCTGGGATATTCACTGCCTGCATCGTGGATATCGGGAATCGGATTGAAAAATGCCAGGATTTATTTCAGCGGTGAAAATCTGGCCAGCTGGTCGCCCCTGTATAAATGGACAAAAGACTTTATGGATGTGTCTTCGACAGTCGGAAATACGGACTCAGACCTTAATAAAGATTATAACCAGGGGGCCGGGAACAGCTATCCCATCCTGAAAACCTATTCAATGGGGATTTCACTTACTTTCTGAGTTGTGAGGTTTGAGTTGTGAGGTTTGAGCTGGGAGGTTTGAGGTTGAAGTTGTTCAACTTCTCAGCCGACAAAAAATTAAGTATTGTGTTTCCGGGAGAAGATCGGGACACATTATCACATCAATTTTTATGAAGATGAAAAAATACATTGGCTATATAGTACTTCTGATTGCGCTACCCTACGGGTGTACCATGGATGAGCCCGTTGTCACTTCTACCGACAAAAAAGCTATTTTCAGTTCCGAAGAAGGGCTGAAAGCTTACTCCATGTCCTTCTACGACATATTTCCTGACGCCACAGAACAGGCAATTGTAGAGCAATCATTGGTTGATTACGGCGCTACCAATACCCTTGCCGGGTTCACGCTCATCAACTCTTTCAGCGAAAACAACTCCAGTGGCTGGAATGTGAATGAATGGTCTCCGCTCAGAAACCTGAACTATTTCATTTTAAACAACACGGATCCCGCCATTTCAGAAAAAGTAAGAAACGACTACACCGGCCTGGCCCGTTTTTTCCGTGCCTGGTTTTACTACGAAAAAGTGCGTCGTTTCGGAGATGTCCCCTGGATAGATCATCCGCTGGATCCCAGCGAAAAAGATCTTCTGTATGGCGCCCGCGATTCGCGTGAACTCGTCATGGAAAAAGTATATGAAGACCTGATGTTTGCCGGTGAGCACATCGTGCGGGCGTCGGATGCCGCTCAAAGTACCCTGGTAACCAAATGGGCCGCTTATGCATTAGCATCGCGTGTCGCATTGTTCGAAGGGACTTTCCGGAAATACCATAACCTCAGTCTCGCTACTTCGGCAGACACCTGGCTGAAACGCGCAGAGGAAGCCGCCGGTAAAGTCATGAAAGAATCAGGCAAGCGCCTGCATAGCAATTACCGCGGACTGTTCACCAGTGACGTCCCCCCCGTTTCCGAAACATTGCTGGCAATTGCTGCCAATGCTTCGCTTGGTGTGAAGCACAGTGCCAACTGGCGCTGGACTTCGGAAACATATGGTTCGGGAATAAACCTGATACGACCGTTCGTTTGTACCTACCTCCAGAAAGACGGTACGCCCTACACAAACCGTACCAACTGGCAGTATGAAGATTTCTATGAAGAATTTCAGAACAGGGACGAACGATTGAAGTCGTCACTCCGCTACCCGGGCTATATACGGGAAGGAAATATTGCTTTGCCGGTATTCAGCGGATATGCCCGGCTAGGCTATCAACCAATTAAATTGTCGGTAGACGCTACCATCGGAGACAGCCGGACAGAGAGCACACATGCCATACAACTGATCAGGTTGGGGGAGGTACTGCTTAATTATGCAGAGGCCAAAGCCGAGCAGGGAACGCTTACGGACCAGGATTGGGCAGCAACCATTGGCGCACTCAGGGCGCGGGCCGGAATCACGGGCGGAATCGTGTCCAAGCCTTTGGTCGTCGACAACTATTTGAAGGAATACTATTTCCCGGATGTCACCGACCCCGTCATCCTTGAAATCCGTCGTGAGCGGGCCATTGAATTGCTGTTTGAAGGATTCCGCTTCGACGATCTCCGGCGCTGGAAACGCGGTGATCTTTTCAAAAAAAGCTGGACAGGTATGTATATCCCGGGTATTAACCAGCCGCTGGATGTCGATCATAACGGGACCCACGATGTAATATACTACACGGATGACGCGGGTCTTGCAGCTGCGGTTGCAACTTCAAATAATGCAAGCCCGTACAAGGTAAAGGTGAGTACCAATCCTGCGGCGGAAATCATTCAGGTCCATCCTGCCGGAGATAAAAAGGGATACTATCTCGCCTGGTATACCAACAATGATTCGAAAAAGGTGTGGGGTCCTAAGCAATACCTGTACCCCATCCCCATTGGTGCTATCAACCTGAACCCGCAACTTATTCAAAATCCCGGGTGGGAAAATGGCGCAACCAATAACGGGAACTAAGGGATAGAAAATGAGAATATTACAACCGTATTTGATGATAGCTGTGTTCTGCCTGTCATTTTCGGGAGGGTGGTCGCAGCAGCTGCAGGTGATGTCTTACAATATACACCACGGCGCAGACAAACATGAGCGAAGTTCATTGGATTCTATGGGCCACTTCATTAACAGCAGGAAGCCCGATATAGTGGGGTTGCAGGAAGTGGACAGCTTGTGTGAGCGGTCCGGGAAAACAGACCAGATGAAAAGACTCGCTGAGCTCACGGGTATGCATTATGCCTTTATCCGGCACTTTCCGTACCAGGGCGGCGCCTACGGTTTAGGGATACTTTCAAAATACCCGATATTAAAAACGGAAAGCAAAAAGCTGCAGCTCTTAAAGGAAGGCCCGAACGGGAAATCGGTCTCGATGTTGTTCGCCACGGTTGAATTACCCGGCGAAAAGAAAATCCTTTTTGTAACGGCGCATTATTCCGCGTTCGACAAAGCTACCCGGCAGTCGCAGGTCAAAGAAACGCTTCAATATCTTTCCGACGTCCGGTTGCCGGTCATATTTACCGGAGATCTGAATGCAACGCCTGATACGGATGAAATACAGCAATTGCAGCAGCATCTGCAGTCCGTAAACACCTCCCTAACACCGACCTTCCCCGATACGCTGCCTGCAAAAACAATAGATTATATCCTGGTTAGCCCCGCTGCGTTGCAACAGGTAAAAAGTGTTTCGGCGCCCGCGGTGCATTACTCGGACCACCGGCCCTTAACGGCGCTGATTGACCTGAAATAATCCGGTTATAAATTTAAAGCCGGCCCTCTTGCGAGAGCCGGCTTTAAATTTTATTTCAAAACTGCGGTGCTTCTACACAGTTTCTTTCTTCTTGCGGGAAGATTTCTCTTTTGACTCCTGCAGGTTTTCGTACTCTTCTTTTGAGCCTACGATCAGCTCGGTGTATTTACGCATACCGGTACCGGCCGAGATCAGGTGACCTACGATCACGTTCTCTTTCAGACCCAGCAGGTCGTCACGCTTGCCACGAACAGCGGCTTCGCTCAACACCTTGGTAGTTTCCTGGAAGGAAGCTGCCGACATAACGCTCTCGGTACCCAATGAAGCCTGGGTAATACCCATCAGCGTGGGGCGGGCAACTGCAGGCTGGGCGTCTCTTGCCTTCACGATCTTCAGATCGCGACGTTTCAGGCTTGAGTTTTCGTCTCTCAGCTTGCGAAGGTTGAGGATCATACCCGGGCGAAGACTTTCGGAATCCCCGGCATCTTCCACCACTTTCAGATCGAAAACCTTATCGTTCTCCTCGCGGAACACCCAACGGTCAACCGGCTGCATTTCCAGGAAGTTGGTATCACCAGCGTCGATAATCTCAACTTTCTGCATCATCTGGCGAACGATACATTCAATATGTTTGTCGTTGATCTTCACACCCTGCAGACGGTATACCTCCTGAATTTCATTCACCAGGTATTCCTGAACCGCGGTAGGCCCTTTGATAGAAAGGATATCGGCCGGCGTAATGGCACCGTCTGACAACGGATCTCCCGCTTTCACAAAGTCGCCATCCTGAACCAGGATATGCTTCGACAAAGGTACCAGGTACCTGCGCTGCGTACCGTCTTTCGACTCGATCAGGATCTCACGGTTACCGCGTTTCACGCCACCATACGATACCACGCCGTCGATTTCGGTGACAGTCGCCGGGTTCGACGGGTTACGCGCTTCGAAAAGCTCGGTAACCCTCGGAAGACCTCCGGTGATATCCCTTGTCTTACCAACTACCCGCGGGATTTTCGCCAGCGGCTGTCCGGCTTTCACCTTGCTGCCATTTTTGATAACAAGACGAGCGCCTACCGGCAGGTTATAAGACTTGCCTGTCTGCTCTTTCAGAAGCGGGCTCTTTCCTTTAACCGCTACGGCAGGGTTTTTCGTTTTATCCCGGGTTTCGATAATTACCGCCTCCTGGAAGCCGGTTTGCTCATCAAACTCCTCGCGATAAGTAATTCCTTCTTCGATGGCTTCGAAAGAAACATCCCCGTCAAATTCAGAAAGAATCACCGCGTTATAAGGATCCCAGGTACAAAGCTCCTGCCCTTTCGTAACCATTTGCCCGTCTTTCACCGCCAGGACAGCGCCATAAGGCACGTTGTTGGCGATCAACAGCTGCTTGGTTTCGGGGTGAAGAATCCTTACCTCGCCCGAACGGCCCATTACGATAACGACTTCCTCTCCCTCTGCGTTGGTAGATTTTACCAAACGAAGGTCTTCGAAGTGAATCAACCCGTCGAATTTCGCCTTAATGTTGGCTTCTACTGCAATGTTAGAAGCAGTACCCCCTACGTGGAAGGTACGAAGCGTCAGCTGTGTACCCGGTTCACCAATAGACTGCGAAGCGATTACGCCGACTGCCTCTCCGATGTCAACCATCCTGGCAGTTGCCATGCTCCGGCCGTAACATTTGGAGCAAACCCCGTTACGCGTTTCGCAGGTAAGTACTGAACGGATTTCAACGGTGTCGATGCTTGTTTCATCAATCGTAGCCGCAATTTCTTCCGTAATTTCTCCACCGCTCTCTACGATCAGCTCATTGGTAAGCGGATCAAAAATATCGTGCACGCTCACACGTCCCAGAATCCTTTCAGACAAAGGCTCCACGATGTCCTCGTTGTCCTTAAGCGCCGAAATCTGGATACCTCTGAGTGTCTGGCAATCTTCCTCGTTTACTACCACATCCTGGGCAACGTCGTGGAGACGACGGGTCAGGTAACCTGCATCGGCCGTTTTCAAAGCCGTATCAGCAAGACCTTTCCGGGCGCCGTGGGTAGAGATAAAGTACTCCAATACGTCCAAACCTTCCTTAAAGTTTGAAAGAATCGGGTTTTCGATGATTTCACCAACACCGCCGCCGATGTTCTTCTGAGGTTTGGCCATAAGCCCCCTCATTCCACCCAACTGACGGATCTGCTCGCGAGAACCCCGTGCTCCGGAGTGCATCATCATATAAATGGAGTTAAAGCCGCCCTGGTCACTTTCCAGCTGTTTCATCAGCGTTTCGGTGATGCGTGAGTTAACCCGTGTCCAGATATCGATCACCTGGTTGTAACGTTCGTTTTCGGTGATGAGACCCATGAGGTAGTTGCTCCATACCACGTCCACATCGCCTTTTGCTTCGGCAATCAGCTTTTCTTTCTCTGCCGGGATCATCACATCTCCAAGCCCGATCGACAAACCGCCGCGGAAGGCCATCTGGAAACCAAGTTCCTTGATCTCGTCAAGGAATTGAGCTGTACGCGCACCGCCGGCCAGTTTAAATACGTGCCCGATGATTTGCTGAAGCTTTTTCTTGGTCAGCAGCTCGTTGATATAACCTACCTCCTTCGGCACAGCCTGGTTAAACAGGATCCGGCCGGCAACGGTTTCGATCAGTTTGGTTTCAAACGTACCGTCTTCGTTCCGGACTTCCGCCCGGACTTTGATGTGCGCATGTTTGGAAACTTTACCTTCGTTGATCGCAATAATTACCTCTTCCCCGCTATAGAAGGTGTGCCCTTCTCCCGCAACCGGCATTTCAGGCGAACCTTTTCTGCCCTTGGTCACGTAGTACAGCCCGAGCACCATGTCCTGCGAAGGAACGGTAATGGGCGCTCCGTTGGCCGGGTTGAGAATATTGTGAGAAGACAGCATCAAAAGAGAAGCTTCCAGGATGGCTTCCTGACCAAGCGGCACGTGCACCGCCATCTGGTCACCGTCAAAGTCAGCGTTGAACGCGGTACAAACCAACGGGTGAAGCTGGATCGCTTTTCCTTCAATCAGCTTGGGCTGGAATGCCTGGATACCCAAACGGTGAAGTGTAGGAGCCCGGTTAAGCAATACCGGGTGGCCTTTCAACACATTTTCAAGAATATCCCAGATGACAGGATCCTTGCGGTCTACAATCTTCTTCGCCGATTTAACGGTTTTAACGATACCCCTTTCAATAAGTTTGCGGATAATGAACGGCTTGAACAGCTCGGCCGCCATATCTTTCGGGAACCCGCACTCATGCAATTTGAGCTCAGGACCCACGACGATAACAGAACGACCTGAATAGTCAACCCGCTTACCCAACAGGTTTTGACGGAAACGTCCCTGCTTACCTTTCAGCATATCCGAAAGCGATTTCAGGGCACGGTTACCTTCTGAACGCACTGCATTGACTTTGCGGCTGTTATCGAACAGCGAGTCAACTGCTTCCTGGAGCATCCGCTTTTCGTTCCGGAGAATCACTTCAGGCGCCTTGATTTCGATCAGGCGCTTCAGACGGTTGTTCCTGATAATTACCCGACGGTAAAGGTCGTTAAGATCGGATGTTGCAAAACGTCCGCCGTCCAAAGGCACCAACGGGCGCAATTCAGGCGGAATTACCGGCACCATCTTGATCACCATCCATTCAGGACGGTTTTCAATACGGGTATTGGCGTCGCGGAAAGCCTCTACTACTTTCAGACGCTTCAGCGCATCGGCCTTCCGTTGCTGCGAAGTGTCAGTAGCTGCCTGGTGGCGCAGGTCGTAAGACAACTGGTCGAGCTGCGTACGTCCCAACAACATTTCCAATGCCTCGGCGCCCATCTTGGCAATAAATTTATTCGGATCAACATCCGGCAACAATTGGTTGTCGCGCGGAAGTTTATCGAGAATCTCGAGGTACTCATCCTCAGTCAGGAAATCAAGCTGCTTCACCCCGTCTTCCTCTTTCACGCCCGGCTGGATGACCACATACCGTTCGTAATAGATGATCTGGTCAAGCTTTTTGGTTGACATTCCCAAAAGATAGCCGATTTTGTTCGGAAGACTTCTGAAATACCAGATATGAGCTACGGGTACCACCAATTCGATGTGTCCCATACGCTCCCGGCGCACCTTTTTCTCGGTGACCTCAACCCCGCAGCGGTCGCAAATAATGCCTTTGTAGCGGATACGTTTGTATTTACCACAGTGACATTCCCAATCCTTCACGGGACCAAAAATCCGCTCGCAAAACAAACCGCCCATTTCGGGTTTGTAAGTACGGTAGTTAATGGTTTCCGGTTGGGTTACTTCGCCATATGAACTTTCCAGGATCGATTCCGGCGACGCCAGACTGATGGTGATACTGGAGAAGTCATTATTTAGCTTTTTATTCTTTTTAAAAGACATATCCTTTTGAATTGTTGCGAAAAGAATGTTTACCCGGGTGCCCCTGCCGGCCGGCGCTTTCCAGCGGCCGGTCCGTCCCGCACCCCATCACTAAAACCAGTTGAAAAAGCCGGTCCTTTTACAGTTTTGCAAAAGGACCTTTGCCTTATTCCAAAGTAATTTCGAGTGCCAGACCTCTCAATTCATGAACCAATACGTTGAATGATTCAGGAATGCTCGGCTTCGGAAGGTTTTCACCTTTTACGATGGCCTCATAGGCTTTTGCCCTACCCACTACGTCATCTGATTTTACAGTGAGGATCTCCTGGAGGATGTGTGATGCGCCAAAAGCTTCGAGCGCCCAAACCTCCATTTCTCCGAAACGCTGGCCCCCGAACTGCGCCTTACCTCCCAGCGGTTGCTGCGTGATAAGCGAGTACGGTCCGATGGAACGGGCGTGCATCTTGTCGTCTACAAGGTGACCCAGTTTCAACATGTAAATTACGCCCACGGTTACCGGCTGATCGAACAATTCCCCGGTCAGACCGTTGTAAAGCGGGGTACGGCCCAGTGAGGGCAGTCCCGCGTCTTTCAATTCGGATTCTACTTCCTCTTCTGAGGCGCCGTCAAAAATAGGTGTCGCATAACGACGTCCGAGTTTCAGACCGGCCCATGCCAGAATAGTTTCGTAAATCTGACCGATGTTCATCCGCGAAGGAACCCCGAGCGGGTTCAATACGATGTCAACAGGCGTACCGTCTTCCAGGAATGGCATGTCCTCATCACGAACAATACGGGCAACTACCCCTTTGTTACCGTGGCGGCCCGCCATTTTATCCCCTACTTTCAGCTTACGCTTCTTGGCAATGTATACTTTTGCAAGCTTCACAATACCGGCCGGCAATTCGTCACCCACCTCCAGGGCAAAACGCTCGCGTTTGAAACGTCCCATGAGCTCGCTCCTTCTGCCGAGGTAGTTGCGTACCAAAGCAGATACAAGGTTGTTGGTATGCGCATCTTCCGTCCAGTTGTCAGTAAGAATATCCGCAAGAATATTAACTTCTTCAGGGACAGCATACTGACTCTCATCCCGGTAAGGGTTGGCATTCGGGAATATGGCATCGGTGATGTTCTTCTTGCTGAACTTCACGCCTTTCGCCAAAAGCTCGTTACCGAACTTGTGCTTAACACCCTGGCTGGTAGCGCCGTCAAGCAATGTCGACAGTTTCTCGATCATCACCTCTCTTACCGCAGTAAGATCCTGGCTGTACTTCTTCAGGAGTGCCTTCAGCTCATCCTTATGCTTGGAACGCTCCTCTTTGGAAGGACGTGCAAACAGTTTGGTATCAATCACCACACCTTTCATAGAAGGCGGCGCTTTCTTCGAAGCATCCTTCACGTCACCGGCTTTGTCGCCGAAAATAGCGCGGAGAAGCTTTTCTTCAGGCGTCGGATCCGATTCTCCTTTCGGTGTAATCTTACCGATCAGGATATCGCCTTCCTTCACCTCTGTACCAACACGGACGATACCGTTCTCGTCAAGATTTCTTACGGTTTCCTCACTTACGTTCGGGATCTCAGCGGTAAGCTCTTCCTCACCACGTTTCGTATCCCGCACTTCCAGCTCGAATTCCTCAATATGGATAGAGGTAAAGATGTCATCCCGAACCACTTTTTCGGAAATCACAATCGCATCCTCAAAGTTGTATCCCTGCCACGGCATGAACGCCACCAGGAGGTTCCGGCCTAGCGCCAGCTCGCCGCCCTGGGTACCATAACCTTCACAAAGCACCTGTCCCGCCTTGATTTTCTCACCTTTCAGAACAAGCGGCTGAAGGTTAAGACAGGTATCCTGGTTGGTACGACGGAATTTCACAAGGTCGTACGTTTTAACTGCGCTTTGGAAGTTCACGAGGTCATCTTCCTCGGTACGGTCATAACGGATAACGATCTTCGAGGCGTCGACAAAGTCAACCACGCCTTCGCCTTCCGCAACGATCAGCGCACGTGAATCCATGGCCACGCTCTTCTCAAGGCCGGTACCTACAATAGGAGCCTGAGGGCGCAACAAAGGCACTGCCTGGCGTTGCATGTTGGATCCCATCAGGGCCCGGTTCGCATCATCGTGCTCCAGGAAAGGAATAAGCGAAGCCGCTACGGACACAATCTGGTTAGCCGCGATATCCATAAAGGACACCTGCTCGCCTTCTACCAGCGGGAAATCGCCCTCAAAACGCGCCTTCACTTTATCTCCGGAGAAAGTACCACCGTCATCTACCGTAGCGTCTGCCTGGGCAATGTAACGGCCATCTTCCTCCTCCGCGGTCATGTAAACAATATCGTTGGTGATCTTGCCACCTTCCTTCACCACGCGGTAAGGCGTTTCGATGAAGCCCATGCCGTTCACTTTCGCGTAAACGCAAAGCGACGAAATCAAACCGATATTAGGTCCTTCCGGCGTTTCGATTGTACAAAGACGGCCGTAGTGCGTGTAGTGAACGTCACGAACCTCGAAACCTGCCCGCTCTCTCGAAAGACCGCCGGGCCCGAGTGCCGACATACGCCTTTTGTGCGTAATCTCGGCCAGCGGGTTGGTCTGGTCCATGAATTGCGAGAGCTGGTTGGTACCGAAAAATGAATTGATCACGGACGAAAGCGTTCTCGCGTTGATCAGGTCCACAGGCTTGAAGTCCTCATTATCGCGAACGTTCATACGTTCTTTGATCGTACGCGCCATACGGGCCAGACCTACGCCGAACTGGGCGTACAGCTGCTCACCTACGGTACGCACACGACGGTTGGACAAGTGATCGATATCATCGACAACCGCTTTGGCGTTGATCAAACCGATCAGGTATTTCACGATGGAAACAATGTCCTCCGTTGTCAGAACCCTCACGTCAAGGCTGGTATCGGAACCGAGCTTTTTGTTGATCCTGTAACGGCCAACATCCCCCAGATCATAACGCTTGTCACTGAAGAACAAGCTCTGGATTACCTCGCGGGCAGTCTGCTCGTCGGGTGCTTCCGCGTTCCGGAGCTGACGATAGATCTGCTCTACCGCTTCCTTGTCCGAGTTGGAGCTGTCCTTCTGGAGGGTGTTGTATATAATATTGTAATCGGCCACGTTCATATCCTCTTTGTGAAGAATGATCGATTTGTGGCCGGAGTCTAAAATCAGGCTGATATCTTCCTCGGAGATCTCGGAGTCACGCTCCAGGAGAACCTCATTCCGCTGGATGGAAACCACCTCGCCGGTATCCTCGTCAACGAAGTCTTCTGTCCAGGTACGTAAAACCCGGGCAGCGAGGCGACGGCCGACGGCCTTTTTGAGGTTGGTCTTGGTAGCGTCAATCTCTTCCGAAAGTCCGAAAAGATCCAAAATATCTTTATCTGACCCGAACCCTATGGCACGCAGAAGCGTGGTAACCGGGAACTTCTTCTTACGGTCGATGTAAGCGTACATCACGTTGTTAACGTCCGTAGAGAACTCAATCCAGGACCCTTTGAACGGGATAATCCGGGCCGAATACAATTTAGTACCATTGGTGTGCTTGCTCATGGAGAAGAACACACCCGGTGAACGGTGCAGCTGGGAAACGATTACACGCTCGGCGCCATTAATAACGAACGAGCCCTTTTCGGTCATGTACGGGATATTCCCCAGGAACACTTCCTGCTCGATCGTTTCAAAGTCTTCGTTATCGGTGTCGTTGTTGATCAGTCGCAGCTTGGCTTTTAACGGCACTGCGTAGGTAAGCCCTCTGTCGATTGATTCGTCAACTGAATATTTCGGTGGCTCCAGAAGGTAGTCCACAAATTCGAGTACGAAGTTTTCGCGGGAGTCAGCGATCGGGAAGTTCTCTGCAAACACTTTGTAGAGACCTTCGTCGGTACGGTTTTCCGCCGACGTGTCCAAACTGAAGAAATCCCTGAAAGACTGTACTTGAACGGCTAAAAAATCAGGATAATCAATGACCGGCCTAATCCGGGCAAAATTTTTTCTGGGTGAAGTTTTTGTAGCCAAGGCCAAATTGCTTTTGGTTGAAAGAAATGATCCGGACCCGCGCAGCTTGCAGGGCGCCGAATACTAATTTGCCTCGTAGTGGATCGAACCTCACCCCTTTACTGTCCTTTTCTACGAGCAAGGCAGTGTTTCGGATGGGCCCGATGAAGAAAAGTGTTTTCAGAAAGCGGAGCTGAACTCCCGGAAAAACACACGTTTTTAGCTGAAAACACAATAAGGAATAGATCCAAAAGAAGGATCTATTCCCTAAAAACGGTGTATAAAGCTAAAATTACTTAACTTCTACTTCAGCACCAGCTTCTTCAAGCTGCTTTTTCAGCGCTTCAGCTTCGTCTTTAGCAACTCCTTCTTTCAATGGTTTCGGAGCTCCGTCAACAAGTTCTTTAGCTTCTTTCAATCCCAAACCAGTCAGGTCTTTCACCAGTTTCACAACAGCAAGTTTACCTGCACCAGCTGATTTAAGAATTACATCAAAAGAAGTTTGCTCAGCAGCAGCAGCAGGAGCATCACCAGCTCCACCGCCAGCAGGTCCAGCTACTACAACAGCACCAGCAGCAGCAGGCTCGATACCATACTCATCCTTCAGGATACCAGCAAGTTCATTTACCTCTTTAACTGTAAGATTAACAAGCTGCTCTGCGAAAGCTTTTAAATCTGCCATTTTTATTCTTGATTAAATTGATTACGAAATTTTTAAAATAATAATTGTGTTATGCTTCCTCTTTCTCGGACAAAGTCTTCAAGATACCAGCGATTTTGTTTCCACCACCTTTCAACGCAGAAATAACATTCTGAGCCGGAGATTGGAGGAGACCGATAACTTCTCCCAAAAGTTCCTGTTTGGACTTCAGGGCGATCAAAGCCTCGAGTTGATCTGCTCCTACGAAAACGGAGGAATCAACTGAAGCTCCTTTCAAGTTAAACTTGTCGGCGCTTGTTTTCCCGCGGAACTCCTTGATGAGACGCGCAGGTACTTTACCCGATTCAGGGTGAAACAGAATACCGGAAAACCCTTTCAGCACGCTGTCATCGAACCCGGAATAATCCGTGTCAAGGGTATCCAGCGCTTTTTTGATAAGTGTATTTTTTACGACTTTGTATTCGACACCATTTTCAAAGCAAAGGCGGCGCAGCTGGTTAGTTTCCGCTACAGACATCCCGTTTGCCTTAACAATGTAGAAATAAGGCGTAGTGGCGAACTTAGCACTCAGTTCTTCTACGATCGCCGATTTTTCTTCTCTTGTCATAATTAAATTCCTGGAATCGTTGTCTTATCGATTGACACACTCGGACTCATCGTACTTGACAAGTGAATCGAACCCAAATAAGTACCTTTTGCAGTAGCAGGCTTCAGTCTCACCAGGGTGTTGATCACCTCCTGTGCGTTCTTAGCCAGTTTCTCCGAATCAAAGGATACCTTACCTATGCTGGTATGAATGATACCGGTTTTATCGACTTTAAAGTCAATCTTACCCGCCTTCACTTCCTGGACTGCCTTCCCGACTTCAGCGGTTACAGTTCCCGACTTGGGGTTGGGCATAAGACCTCTAGGGCCCAGTACCTTTCCAAGCTTACCAACTTTAGCCATTACGCTGGGCATGGTAATGATTACGTCAATATCCGTCCATCCCTGTTCGATTTTCTGGATATAATCATCAAGCCCAACATGGTCTGCACCGGCGGCCTTTGCTTCTTCCACTTTATCCGGAGAACAAAGTACCAGCACTCTTACATCCTTTCCGGTACCGTAAGGCAGGGTAACCACCCCGCGTACCATTTGGTCGGCTTTACGCGGGTCTACACCCAGGCGTACGTCGATGTCAACAGAAGCATCAAACTTGGTATAAGTGATACTTTTCAGGACATCGGCAGCTTCAACCAAAGAATACTCTTTACCCGGTTCCAGTTTGGAGAGCGCCTCTTTTCTCTTTTTGGTCAATTTTCCCATTTCTTTGCTACTTACAGGGTTAAGCACCCAAGTTTATTTACTCCCAGGGAGCGGTTCCTGTAACCGTTATACCCATACTGCGTGCAGTTCCGGCGACCATTTTCATTCCGGCCTCCACTGTAAAACAGTTCAGGTCAGGAAGTTTGGTCTCGGCAATCTGACGAACCTGTTCCCAGGTTACAGCACCTACCTTGTTACGGTTGGGCTGAGCAGAACCACCTTTCACTTTCGCTGCTTCCAACAGAAGGTTCGCTGCCGGAGGAGTTTTGATGACGAAGTCGAAAGACTTGTCTTTGTAGTAGGTGATCACCACAGGCAACACCGTCCCTTGCTTGTCTTGGGTACGGCCGTTGAACTGCTTGCAGAACTCCATGATGTTCAACCCTTTCGAACCTAAGGCAGGTCCAATGGGTGGAGATGGGTTTGCTTGCCCCCCCTTCACTTGGAGTTTAACGTATCCAGCTATCTCTTTTGCCATTGTTTTAATTAAATGTGGTCAATTGTTCATATCAGCGTTCAAGCAGTGGAAGCACCTGCCGCTTTTATGCTCAACTATCCTTTTCTACTTGCGCGTAACTTAGCTCAACGGGCTGACTCCGCCCAAAAATCTTTACAACTACTTTTAATTTCTTACGTTCGTCAAAAACAGCTTCTACGACACCGATAAAAGAAGAGAATGGCCCGTCGACGATCTTAACTGTTTCGCCTTCGTAAAAGCTCACTACCGGTGCTGCTATTTCCTCGGAGGCCTCATCTACCTTGCCCAGGATCCGGTTCACTTCGGACTGGCGCAACGGGATGGGTGTTTTGGAAGTACCTTCAGAACTGCCCAGGAACCCGATTACCCCGGGAATACTGGTGATAATGTGAAAAACCTCCCCTTGCGAAAGGTCGGCGGAAATGATAATATAACCCGGAAAAAAGTTCTTTTCCCGAACCCGCTTTTTACCATTTCTAAGCTCAAAAACTTTCTCTGCAGGGATCAGGATCTGAGGAACATATTCTCCTAACTTCTGGCGCGTGATCTCATTCTCGATGTAGGATTTGATTTTCTTCTCCTGACCTGAGACCGCTCTCAATACATACCAGTTTAGTCCACTGCCCATATCCGCTTGGTTTCCTGTTTAAAAGCCTTAATACTTTAGAATGACCTATAGAAAAGATTGAGCCCGTTTTCGAACGCCAGATCCATAAGTCCTACTACCAGAGCAAAAATCAGAGAGCCAATTAACACCAACGTAGTATTGGCCTGAAGCTCTTTGAAAGTAGGCCAGGTCACATGTTGTGTGAACTCCTCCCAGGAGGCTTTGAAAAATTCAGCTATTCTGTTCATTCTTGTTCTGAGTTACGCACGGGCAGAGAGATTCGAACTCCCATCAACGGTTTTGGAGACCGCTATTCTACCCTTGAACTATGCCCGTGTTTCCCTTTTTATCTGTTTCGGGCTGCAAAGATAGTGATTTTTTTACACTTAGAACAGTGCACCCCGAAGAAATGCACTGTTCTTTTTTGTAGCCTTAGCAGAAAGACTTAGTCTAAGATTTCAGTAACCTGACCAGCACCTACGGTACGACCACCTTCGCGGATCGCGAAACGAAGTCCTTTCTCCATAGCGATTTTGTTGATCAATGCTACTTCAATCGTGATGTTATCACCAGGCATAACCATTTCAACACCTGCAGGAAGTGAAATCTCTCCTGTTACGTCAGTTGTACGGAAGTAGAACTGCGGACGGTATTTGTTGAAGAACGGTGTATGACGGCCTCCTTCTTCTTTCGAAAGAACGTAAACCTCAGCCTTGAATTTAGCGTGCGGCTTCACAGAACCCGGCTTACAGATTACCATCCCTCTGCGGATATCTTCTTTGTCGATACCACGGAGCAACAGACCTACGTTATCGCCAGCCTCACCTCTGTCAAGAATCTTACGGAACATTTCTACCCCGGTAACAGTAGACTTAAGGTTTTCTGCACCCATACCGAGGATATCAACTGCTTCACCTGAGTTGATCACACCACGCTCGATACGACCTGTAGCTACAGTTCCACGACCAGTGATTGAGAATACGTCCTCAACCGGCATCAGGAACGGAAGATCAGTCATACGCGGAGGGATCGGAATCCAGCTATCAACTGCATCCATCAACTCTTCGATTTTGGCAACCCACTTCGGCTCGTTGTTCAAACCACCCAAAGCAGAACCTTGAATTACAGGGATGTTGTCACCATCGAAGTCATAGAAGCTAAGCAGCTCACGGATTTCCATTTCAACAAGCTCCAACAACTCGGGATCATCTACCAAGTCAACTTTGTTCATGAAAACTACCAGCTGAGGCACACCTACCTGACGAGCCAAAAGGATGTGCTCGCGGGTTTGCGGCATAGGACCGTCTGTTGCAGCTACCACGATGATAGCGCCGTCCATCTGGGCAGCTCCAGTCACCATGTTTTTAACGTAGTCAGCGTGACCCGGACAGTCAACGTGCGCGTAGTGGCGGTTTGCAGTCTGGTATTCTACGTGTGAAGTATTGATTGTAATACCACGCTCCTTCTCTTCAGGGGCATTATCAATTGTGGAAAAATCGCGTTTTTGAGCGAAACCTTTATCTGCCAATACAGTAGTAATCGCAGCAGTAAGGGTGGTTTTTCCATGGTCAACGTGCCCGATAGTACCAATATTCACGTGGGGTTTCGAGCGGTCAAACGTCTCTTTTGCCATTTTGATTTTATGCTTAATTTATGATTACTGATAAACAACACTACAGTGATGAAGAACACACATCTTCTTCCTCTCCGAGCCTTTGAGGGGATTTGAACCCCTGACCTCTTCCTTACCAAGGAAGTGCTCTACCCCTGAGCTACAAAGGCAATATTTTGTATCCGGCCTAAAAGTCTGAAAGTGAGAAAAAACACATCGGCTGTGTAAATCCCACTCCTGCCTAGCACTTGGTTCCACTTACAAAACCGATGGCCGATAAACCCCAAAAAGCAAGCCCTTAATGGGACAGGGCTTGCTTTCTAGTGGAGCGGAAGACGAGGTTCGAACTCGCGACCTATAGCTTGGAAGGCTATCGCTCTACCAACTGAGCTACTTCCGCATTTCTTGGTACTCCCGGTTAACCCTTTGCAAAAAAACTAACCGGATCGTGGGGGCGGATGGATTCGAACCACCGAAGACATAAGTCAGCAGATTTACAGTCTGCCCCATTTGGCCACTCTGGTACACCCCCGATTGCAATTTTTACTTGCCTGCCAAAACCTTCATTAAGATTTTGGAGTCGCAAAATTATCGGCTTTTGCGATAGATCCAAAGCCTTTTACAAAAAATATTTTCTTTTTTTTCGCACCTGCTCCGGGGTGCTCTCCAAAGACCTGCAAAAGACCCACGTTATCAGGCATTTAGACCCTCCGGCGAAAACACAGTGACCGGCAACCGCAAAAGCAAATGCTCCCCGGTTGCCGGTCACTGCGATCAAAACTCTCCATTCTGGCCGCCTAAATTCTCAGCCCGAAGCTCAGCATTCTAACCTGGGGGCCTCGTCCGGCTTCAAACAGACTATTAAAATCGTAGTTGACAAAAAGGTCGGGGAACGCCCGGAGCCCCAATTCAAAAGCAGCGCCATAACGGATGTCCCGCATATAATAGTCGCCCGATACTTTTGACTTCGCCCCGCCAACCGGCTTGCTCGTATGATACCCGCCCAACCGGTAACCCGCGTACATCCCGGCGCTTACATGTGAGAAAACCGATCCGGCAAAGGTAAGCGTTGGCATCACCGACAAATTGACGTGTGGCGCAACCAGCTTGCTCTTCTTCAAAGCCAGCACGCCGTTTCCATCGGGCAAGGTAGGAAAGGCGACCCGCTGGTCTTCCTTCCTGATCACTTCATTCCCCTGGAACATCAGGTTATACCAGGATATGTCCAAGCCCAGGTCCATGAAAAAACCGCTTCGCCGCCCGCGCACCAATGGTATGCTCTTCACACCGCCCAGGCTGATATACCGTGACGCACCGGGCCGCAGGTCAAACTCCTCCGGCCGATATCCCTCGGGACTTCTGTCGCCATAGGTATTCAACCCGATCTTGAAATCAATTCCCTGGCGCGGACTTCTTCGTATCCGGCGGATCTGCGGGCTCACCACAACCGTATCAGTAGTGACTTCCTGGTAGCCGTCAGACGTTCTGAAAGTTTTTGTAACCCGGATAATGGTCTCTCCCTCGTCAAACCCGGCGTCATCATCCGGCGCCACCTGCCCCTTGCCCGAAGGTCGTTTATCCTCCTGCCGCTGCTCCTCCGCTTTCGGCTTCTTCGCCTCCTCCTTCAGGTAGTGCTGTCCATCCACCCAATCCTTTGAAACCCCGTTCGAGGGAGTGACCGAATCCAGTTTGGACAGCACATCCTTTATCAGGCGGTTAAAATCGTACTGAGACAACTTTTCAATTTCCTTACGGTCCGTTCCGTAGATGACCATCTTGGTTTGCTCATTAAAGGAGATAATAACGGAATCCTTTAATGTGTGCTGTGCCGCTGCGGGCTGTGCCAGCTGAAGGCCCAACAGACCGGCAACCGACAGAATAATACAACTGCTTTTCATATTCGACCCCGTTTAATTTCCTTTCTTCTGGTAATGCTGTTGCCGGCTGCCGACGGGAGTTTCCACATTGGCATAAGTTTTTTGCGGTGACAGGCCCAGTTCTTCCCAATCCACTTTCTCGCCCGTCTTCGCGTTCCTCAGCTGCTTGAAAAAGCGCTGAATCCCACGTTTCTTTTTAACTGGAGCTTCCTCTACGGCTGCAGCCTGCGCCACTATCTCCGGTTCTTTTTCCATCGCCGGGGTCTCATCAAGCGGGACCGGCGTAACGTACACCACCAAAACCCGTGTTGCCGGTTCGCCGGTTGCACCGACCGGCGTATTTAGCTTGCCGCTGTCACTCGGAACCGGTTGAGGTAATTCCACCGGCGGAGACACGCTATCCTTCGCCCCAGACCCTTTTCGTGAAGACACCACCACCTCCTTTTCACGCTTCTCTTCGGCAGCCATTGTCTGGGCTGTTTCGTCCTTCCTTTCATGCTCGGAAACTACTGCCTGTATTCCATTTTCGGCCGGAGCCGCTTTTTCCTTTTCTTCCAGACGACCCGTATTCTCCTTCCGGACCGGAGCATCTGCAGCCGTCAGCATGGCTTCCTCTTCCCGCTCTATACCGAACCAGAACCCGGCTGCCAGGCAAACGCCGGCCACCACCGCTGCCGCTATCCACCGCGTTGGCGCGGGGAACCTACTGGCGGGGCGTTGCGCCTTTTGCAGCTTTTCCCAGGCCCGGTCTCCTGCTAGTGTCTCGAAGGTTTCCAGTTTACTCCTGAACAATTCGTCCAGTCGCTCGTTATTTGCTTTGCTATCCATCACTATATCGATTTCGACAAGCTGTCATTCAAATTTGTTCCATTTCCTGAATCGGCTTCCCATTTCGCCACCATCTCCTGTAAACTTGCCCGGGCCCGATGCAATTGCGACTTGGAGGTGCTTTCGGTAATACCGAGCATTTTTGCGATTTCCATATGAGTAAAACCTTCAATTGCATACAGGTTAAAGACAGTCCGGTAACCGAGAGGAAGCTTCTCGATCATCCGGATAATCTCCGATGCATGGAGATGCTCATCTGCATACTGGTAATCCGGAATCGAATGTGCTTCCGCCAGGTCCGCATTTTCAAGAAGCCTGCGTTGCTGCCTTAGAAAAGCGAGCGCTTCATTTACCATAATACGCCGCATCCATCCCTCAAAGCTTCCCTCCTCCCTGAATTGGGAGATAGCGTCGAAAATTTTCATGAAACCCTGCACCAAAATGTCTTCAGCCGTCATCCGGTCACCGACGTAACGGACACAAACCGTCATCATCCTGCCGGAAAACTTTTCGAACAGCAATCGCTGTGCCTTCGGATCCCGTGCCCGGAGCGCGCGGATCAATTGAGTCTCGTGGCTGAACAGCTGCAAAATTTTACCCATCTATTTTAAAGACTTTCAACAACAAGATGCATCTTCGCATGTTTCAAGTTGCACCTGGTTAAAACTTTTTTTGTCTATGGCGGACGCCGGCGAACCAATTGGGATTTTTGATAGCGGTATTGGCGGCATGACGGTCGCAAAAGCACTGGCCGATCTGCTTCCCGACGAGAACATGATTTACTTCGGCGACACCGCGCACCTGCCTTACGGTGACAAGTCAACGGCTGCGATCCAGGCCTATTGCATCAAAATCTGCAACATGCTGCTACAGCAGAACTGTAAGCTCATCCTGATCGCCTGTAACTCGGCATCTGCCGCTGCATTCGACCTGGTACGGGAATATGTGGGGTCAAAAGCAAAAATACTGAACGTGATCGACCCGGTGATCGATTACATCGGCGCCCATCACGGCAACCGTACCATCGGGCTTATCGGAACGAGGCAGACCGTTCAATCGAACGTCTATAAAAAGAAAATTGATCTTCTGGGAAAGGGAATCACCTTAAAGTCGCTGGCGACACCATTACTGGCCCCCATGATTGAGGAAGGCTTCTTTGACCACTCCATCAGTCTGAGTGTTCTGAACCAATACCTTTCAGACCCGGAGCTGAACGACATCGACGCGCTGATACTCGGATGCACCCACTACCCGCTGCTGAAACCGGAAATAGAATCTTATTACAAAGGAGCGGTTGAGGTACTCAATACTTCCGAGATTGTAGCCCGGTCGGTAAAAACATGGCTGGAGCAAAACTCATTGGTAAACCCTGCCGGAAATGGCACCAGGGATTTTTTTGTATCGGATTATACTACTTCGTTCGAATCCTCTACCAAGATCTTCTTCGGATCAAAAATCCAACTGCAGCATTACCCGATCTGGGATTGACGCTATTGCTGGTCGTGACCGCCCATTGCCTGCTGAACGCGGCTGGAAACCATTTGCCTTTCTTTTAGCTGGCGGGTACTATTACGGTACCAGAAGTACCCGATAAAAGCAATGGCCAGGTAAGGAAATACAAACAGGTAGGCGATGCCGGTATTAATTCCGATCCCCACGCTGTTCCGGCCGTTTCCGATGGTACTCTGGACGGACCCGCGGCACATGGCACATTGAGCCAGGATATCCACACTGCTCAACAAAACGATCAACAATATCCCGCTGAATTTAAAAAATAGCTTTTTCATCTGTAGACAGGTTTGAGGCATGAGTCTTGAGGCGTGGGCCGATTTCGGGTAGCCGGGCTGCACGCGCCCCTCCTCGCCTTCACGAGTAATACGGACTTATCATCAAATATACAACTACACCGGTAATACTCACATACAACCAGATCGGATAGGCATATTTCACTACGCGCCTGTGCGCTTCGATCTGGCCGCTGAAAGCAAAATAGACGGCCCGTAATACGAACCACACCACTACAACGGAGAGCGCAATGTGGCTGATCAGCAGAAAATAATAGATGCCGCGCACAAACGGGTTAACGCTGCCGAAGCTCGTCGAATCGTTCGAAACGTGGTAGAGAACGTACGAAACCAGGAAAGCCGAACCCAGGAGGAATGCACCGGTCATGACCCGCCGGTGTACGGCAATATTTCCTTTTTTGATATACCATCTTCCTACCAGCAGCAACACAGCAGTGAGGCTGTTGATACCGCCGTTCAGGTGGGGGAGCGCCTTCGTCCATTCCCCTAAATCAATTTTCTGCCTGATACCCAATAAAAGGGCCACCACCAGGGGGATCACAACTGCCAGGATGTTAATCCAACGATTGTAGACGGCCTGCTTTTCCAAATTCATACGTTACTTACTTTTTAGCGGCCATCTTCTTTTGATAAGCCAATATTTTTACTTCAGCCAGGACCCGGTCAAAATCATCCGGGTTTAATACGTCGTAGTAACCCCGGATATGCCGCTTCCCGTCTACCAATACCAATGACGTTGCGTGCGTTAAAGTTCCCTCCACCGTGCTCAGGTTATCAAGTTTCAGCAAAGTGGTCCAGGCCGGGGCGGATAACTGAAGACTTGTCACGGCCAAACCCGGGAACTGCGCCGAAGCAAGTGTATCCCGTCCGGGTGTATCCAGGACGAAAAGCTGTACATCGGCTACATCCTTCAACCGTTCCTCCAATCTTTCGACAGCAGCCACCCTTCGTTCACCCGTCCCCTCAAGCCGCGCCGGCAGCAAAAAAAGATTGATATGGCTTTCGAGCACACCGGCGGTAAGCGTATCGCCGGCGCCGGTCCGTCCCAGCGGTTCACTAAGCGCGTAATACACCGTATCAGCACCATTCATTAGCACACGGTTGCCCGGGTCGCGCAAGGGGTGAAAGTAAGGAAGGTCGTAGTGATTAGAACCGAAAAGCTTCAGAAAAACAAAGAAAAAAGCCGGTAATGCTAATAAGACAATCAGCATCCCGGCCTTTTTGATATTGGACATTCCTAATTGAAGAATTTAAAAACCTGCACTTCCTGGAAAATCGAACCGCCTTCAACCATTAAAGCTACCAGCAACCAGAGTACCAGCACGCACGGCACCAGGATGGTCCATATTAGTGATTTGGTTTCGTGTTTAAGGTGCATGAATTCACCCACGATATAGAACGCTTTCACGATGGTCATCCCTACGAAAATAGAAATTCTCAGTACGCCATGATGCATTGTAAACGCGATAAGGAACTCGAGCCCTGTTAAGATCAGCAGGATCCAGAATGTTTTCCAAATGACTTTTCTCTGAGCTGCCCCGCCATCTGCAGGAATGTGGTGACTGTGCGAATCTGCCATAACAGTAAGCTATACTTTAAATTTTTAAACCAGATAGAAAAACGTGAAAACGAATACCCAAACCAGGTCAACGAAGTGCCAGTACAAACCGACCTTCTCAACCATTTCATAGCTTCCCCTCCGGTCGTAAAATCCTGTGGACGTCCGGTAGAAAATAAGGTAATTCAAAATCACACCGCTGAATACGTGGGTTCCGTGGAAGCCTGTTATGAAAAAGAACAGATCCGCAAAAGGTACCGGTCCATACTGGTTTTCCTTCAGCGAGGCGCCAAAAACAGTACGTTCAATCCACTGGCCATTAATGAGCTCTTTCACTACAGACCCTTCATCGGTTCCGTGAATAAAGTGCGCCCATTCCCAAGCCTGGCAACCCAGGAAGGTAATTCCACCCAACAGGGTCCAAAGCAGGTATTTTTCAACATTTTTGCGGTCCATCCGGTGCCCGGCCTCTACAGCCAGAACCATTGTGACACTACTGAAAATAAGGATAAACGTCATGATCCCGACGAATACCAGTGGCAGGTAAACGCCATGCAGGAACGGCACCGCTGCAAAAACTTTTTCGGGGATTGGCCAATACAGGTTAGAGAATGCAAAATCTGCCACTTCACCCGAATAGGCAGGGAAGCTGAAACGGATTAGCCCATATGAGACCAGCAAAGCCGAGAAGGTAAAAGTATCAGAGATGAGGAAAAACCACATCATCAATTTCCCGTAGCTTGCCTTCATAGGTTCTACCCCACCAAGCCAAAGTTTAGGTTCACCAGAAGTTGATGTAACAGTCGACGCCATTGGTTAATACAAATTATAAATTCAATTAAAAGTCAAAAGAAACACAAAAAGATAAATCCACAAAATGTCCAGAAAATGCCAGATCGTCGCGCAAACCTCAATTCTTCTGAGTCTTTTGGAATGTACTTTCATTTTGGTAGCTGCCCACAATGTGCTCAACAAGGCTAACAAGCCCAGAATGAGGTGCACAAGGTGAAGAAACGTAAACACATAGAAGAACGATCCCGCCAGGTTGCCCACGAAATAAACATTCATCTCCACCAGCTTTCCCCAGCCAAGCACCTGCATTGCCAGGAAAACCACGCCCAGCAAAAAGGTAACGGTCACGGCGAGCTTCAATTTGGAGAAATTATCCTTCTTTGCTTCCAGATATGCCCAATGCATGGTTACGCTACTCAGCACCAAAACAATTGTGCTATAGGTAAAAATACCCGGAATAGTGAATTCAAGCCAGTTTCCTTCTGCTCTTTTTACTAAATATGCACTGGTTTGAGACGCAAACAGCATCACACTTGCCAAAAGAAGCAACCAAACCATGAACTTTACCGGATCCATGCTGAGGGTGTCATTTGGCTTACTCCCGAACTCTGCAACAGTTGAACGTCCTTCTTTCATCACATCATCAATTTTCAAACCTTGTCCAATAAAAACGCTATCTGTACAATCGGCAGATACGCAAATGACCCGAACATCAGCTGAAGTGCCGTCCTGTCGTTACACTTGCGCATCAGGTGAAACGTCTGTGCCAGGAACAACACACCAAAAACAGTCGCGATAAACGCGGAATTGATGCCGGTCATGCCCAACTTATAAGGCAGCCAACCGATTGGTATGAGCAACAATGCGTTGATCATTATCTGGATAGCGGTATTAAGATCCTTGCCACCCTGAGACGGCAAAAGATTAAATCCGGCTTTTTTATATTCATCGTCAAGCACCCAGGCGATTGCCCAGAAATGCGGGAACTGCCAAAAGAACTGGATGGCAAACAAAATACCGGGTTCAAGCCCGAAGTGATTCGTTGCAGCGATCCAACCGATCATTGGCGGAAACGCTCCCGGGAAAGCCCCGACAAGCACGGCAACTGAACCCACACGCTTCAGACGGGTATACACAAACCCGTACAAAACCAGTGAAAACAGCGCAAGGGCAGCAGCCCGGATATTGAAAAACAAAACCAGGATAGCGGTTGCCAACACGCCCAGGAAGACCGCCCAAATGATAGCCTCGTTTACGGTAAGCCTTCCTGTCGGCAACGGGCGATCGCAGGTACGCTTCATCAATTTATCGAGATCCTTTTCGAAAATCTGGTTGATGGTATTCGCCGATCCCGTTATCGCAAGAGCAGCAATTGCGAAAAGCAATACGTCTGTCCAGATCACATGAGGAGCTCCCAGGCAAAATCCGATCACACCCGAAAAAGTAACCAGCGCCGAAAGTCTGAATTTCATCAATTCAAACAGGGCCTTTGCCTTTGCCGAAAGCCCCGAAGAATCCTGTATGCTTTGTTCAGAAGTTGTAATCATCATCCTCTCTTCTTAAGACGCAGCCGGGATACCGGTATTGCGCTTCTCAAAAATCCTATTTGCGTTCAGGAACAGGAACAACACAAATTGTATACTCAGAATAATTATCGCCAGCGTAAGATGTACCGGTTGCAGAACTGCGGGAACGGCCCAATAGCCCAATATAATCCCGGTAACAATTTCAGCTGCAAGCAAACCCCACATTACATGCACCAGCCTGTTCATAACACCCCTCTCCCCGGTCAACTTTTTAATCCCGTTGCCCAATCCCAAGACGGACAAAAGAACTAATATCGAAAACGACCTGTGCACCCAATATGCCATTCCTACTTCTTCCACCCAACGCCCGCGTCCGCCATATCCGAGTGAGGCTGCTACTATGTCAATCCCTTCGCGCACCTGGGTTCCGATGATGACCTGCACCGTCGCGATCAAAATGGCACCGACCACCCAGGTATTCAATTTACGCCTGTCCGCCTCTTTCACCTTCTCAAGCCTGATGCGATCGATGTACGATACCTTTGCATAGGCAAACAAAAGTACAAACACGATTACGATCGCAAGTATCATATGCAATGTAATCATCACCGGATGCAACTCGGTGGAGACTACTTTCGACCCCAGCCATCCCTGGAACGCTACCAGCAGGAACGCCGATAAGCTAAGGAAAAATATCGACTTCCGGTCTGACTTCAGGAACGGTACCGAAGCGAGCAGCGTCAGGAAAATCCAACCACCGGTAAACACGCCGAACAGGCGGTTCACGTACTCGATCCAGGTCTTTACGGGGTTGAACTCAATCTCCCCCTTCAGCTTTGCCCCGTATATTTCCTTGTAGTTTTCCGGAAGCTGACTGACGTCTGTGGGTGGTACCCAGCTTCCGAAACACTTAGGCCAATCCGGACAGCCCATTCCCGCCCCCGTTGCCCGCACGATTCCCCCGACGAGGATCAAAAGGTACAAGGTGACTAAAGTCCAGGCCGCCCATCTTTTATACCTGGCTACCGCCTTGTTATCAATGACCGGTTTTAAATTGGTCATTATAGTTTTGCGATTCTATTTGCCTCTCTTCCGCTATGAGTTCATTATCACTCGGGAAATTGGACTCTGGCGTCTGAGAATGCGGAACAGTCTGCGGGATAAAGTCTTCTTTCGCACCCGGCTTGCTGTAGTCGTATGGCCAGCGATAAACTGCCGGTATTTCACCTTCCCAGTTACCGTGACCGGGATTATCGGTGGTCCACTCCAGTGTAGTAGACCGCCACGGGTTCATCGGTGCTTTCTTACCTTTAAAAATGCTATAGAAGAAGTTGAACAAAAACAGGAACTGCGATGCGAAAGTGAAGATGGCAGCCACTGTAATGAACGTATTCATGTCCGAGAATATGCTCGTAAAATCGTAGCTGGTAAACTGGTAATACCGACGCGGGAAGCCTGCGATACCAACATAGTGCATCGGTATGAAAATCAGGTACAACCCTATGAAGGTACACCAAAAATGGAGCTGGCCGACGGTCTGGTTCATCATCCTGCCGTACATCTTCGGGAACCAGTGATAAACCCCGGAAAACAACCCGAACGCTGCCGAAGCCCCCATTACCAGGTGAAAGTGCGCCACTACAAAATAAGTATCATGAAGCTGAATATCGAGAGCGCTGTTTCCGAGAATAATCCCGGTCAACCCTCCGGAAACAAACAACGACACCATCCCGATTGCGAACAGCATGCCCGGGGTGAAATGAAGATTTCCCCTCCAGAGCGTTGAAATGTAATTAAATGCTTTTACTGCAGAAGGAACCGCAATAATCAAAGTCAAAAACATAAACACCGATCCCAGGAAGGGATTCATACCCGTCACGAACATGTGGTGCGCCCATACGATGAAGGACAGGAACGCAATACCCAACATAGACACAATCATGGCGCGGTATCCGAAAATGGGTTTGCGCGCATTGGTTGCTATTACCTCGGAGGTGATCCCTAAAGCCGGAAGAATAACGATATAAACTTCAGGGTGGCCCAGGAACCAGAAAAGGTGCTGGAAAAGAATCGGGCTACCTCCAACGTTGGAGAGCGCCTCACCACCGATATAAATTTCAGAAAGATAGAAGCTGGTTCCGAACGACCGGTCAAAGATCAGCAACAACGCTGCCGACAACAATACAGGGAAAGAAATAAGTCCCAGAACCGCAGTAATCAGGAAAGACCAGATAGACAACGGTAAACGGCTGAAAGTCATACCCCGTGTTCTCAGGTTGATGACCGTTGTGATATAGTTAACACCGCCCAAAAGCTGCGAAACTATAAACAACGCCATACTGACCAGCCAAAGCGTCATCCCGAGTGCTGATCCGGGCTGCGCCTGCTGAAGTGCGCTGAGCGGCGGGTAAATCACCCAACCTCCGGCGGCAGGCCCCGTGTGCAGGAACAGCGAAACAAACATCAGTAGCCCGGCAGCGAAGAAAAACCAGTACGACAGCATGTTCATGAAACCGGATGCCATATCCCTGGCGCCAATCTGAAGCGGAATCAGGAAGTTACTGAAGGTACCACTCAATCCGGCCGTAAGCACGAAAAACACCATAATCGTTCCGTGCATCGTTACCAATGCGAGGAAAAATTCCGGCTCGATCTTACCGGTTTCCGTTATCCAGCCTCCCAGAACCGGCTTTAACCATGAAAGATCTGCATTGGGAAAGCCAAGCTGAATCCTGAAAAGGATAGATAGTGTGATCCCAAGAATCGCCCAAAAAATCCCGGTAATCAGGAATTGCTTCGCGATGGTTTTGTGATCCTCCGTAAAAATGTATTTCCTCCAGAAAGGAAGCTCATGATGCACATGTTCTTCCGTGTGTCCGTGCTCGACTACTTCTACAACTGACATATTTATTGCAATAATATTCGCGTAATTCTTATAGACTCTCGATACAAAACAGAATTCAACCTGAAGTTACTCCGCACTGGCCGTTTGCTGATCTCCCGCGTATTTGGCGGCTTTCGCTTTCAGATTTGCCGGAACCCGCTCCATATATTCCGGATAAGTTTTCAGGAAAGGCTGCTGTGAAGCCACCCATTTCTGGTAGGACTCTTCATCATCAACTACCAGAACCATTTTCATACCGAAATGGCCCTGTCCGCACACCTCCGTACAAGCGATTTCATACTTAAAATCAGGATTACCTGTTTCCGTGCGCATCTGAGCAGTTGTTTTGTCAGCGACAAACCAGAACTTGGTGGGCATCCCCGGAACAGCATCCATTTTAACCCGCATATGAGGAATAAAAACACTGTGCAAAACGTCCCTGGCGCGGATCTTTAACAATACAGGGCGATTGGCCGGAATGTGCAGCTCACTCGGGTTTGTAAAATCGTCGAATGAATTCTCATCTGAAAAATCAATACCTACTTCATTCTGAGCATCGATAAGCCGGAAATCGTAATTTCCGAGCTTATTGTTATCCACTCCGCCGTAGCGTGCAATCCAGCCGAACTGCTTACCGGTAATTTCAATCACTTCCGCATCTTCGGGAGCTTCCGAAGTGATGTCACTCCAGGCTTTCCAGCCGGTAAGCACCAGAACCGCCATCACCACAGCCGGAATAGTAGTCCATAGAAGCTCCAGGCGGTGGTTTTCCGGATAGAAAGTTGCGGAACGGCCTTTCCTGTACTGGTATTTCCAGGCAAAAATGAAAAGGACGGCATTCACAAGAATAAAAGGAATGGTCAGCAGCCCCATCGAAAACCAGAACAGGTCGTCAGTTCTCCTTCCATGTACCGAGGAAGCCTCCGGCAGATAAAACTTCGCCGAATGCAGGTAAGACCAGGTTATCGCGATTCCTCCCAACACCAGCAGCACCAGAAACATCATCCCGTTCACACGATTTGCCTGGCCGGGTTCAACATAAGAATCGGACGACGGATTAAGCCCTTTGATTATTCCGCTAAGCCTTCCCAGCACTAAAAACGCCAGTACAACTGCGACTAAGACAAGTAGGACAAGTAAAAGCTCCATAATTTTAAACTACTAATAAGCAAAAGGCTATTCTATATCGTGATAAACAGATTCCTGCAACATCGGGTGGTTCGCTGCGATGAGCTTCGCTTTTTCCAGCTGGCTGGCTACAGTCCACACAAAAGCACTTCCGAATACGGCCAGACAGCCGATCTCGAAAGGACCAATGGCGCCGTGAGCACCCACTGTTCCGGGCATGATATTGTTGAAGAAATCCACATAATGCCCCAGGATAACGAACCAGCACGCTACTTTCATAATAATCGGGGTACGTTTTGAGTCCCTCGTCATCAGGAGTAGGAACGGGAATACAAAGTTCATGAATATATTCACAAAGAACAAGGCCTTATAGGCCCCGCCGTACCCGTTGAAGCGCTCCCAGAAGTAGACTACCTCCTCGGGAATGTTTGCGTAATAGTATAGCAGGAACTGGGCAAACCACACATAAGTCCAAAAGATGGAAAATGCGAATACAAACTTTCCCAGATCATGAAGGTGGCTTGCATTAACCGCCTTCAGGTAACCGTTCTCTTTCAGCGTAACAACGAAAAGCACAATTACTGCCAGACCGGTTACGTGCCAGTTTGCCAGGGTATACCACCCGAACATGGTGCTGAACCAGTGGGTGTCAATTGACATGATAAAATCCCAGGCTGAAGTAGATGAGGTTACCGCGAAGAACACAAGGAAAATCACCCCTATCTTCACCATTTTATGGTAATTGTCAAGTCCGCCGACCTGGTCCTCCTCCAATGATGCCTTACGCATCATCCGCCATAAACCGTACCATCCCGCAAAATAGATCACCATCCTGATCAGGAAGAAAGGCGTGTTCAGGTATCCTTTCTTACCGTTAATAATAGGATCGAATTCCGGACCGTTCGGATCATAAAGACCGGCGTGCGTCCAATGGAATAAGTCATGCCCACCAAGGATAAAGGTAATCAGCATTACAACGCCGGCAATCGGCAAAAACGCCGGCATTGCTTCCGGAATGCGTTTGAAAACAGCTGACCAGCCTGCCTGAGCAAGATAATTGTAAGAAAGCCAAAACATGCCCGCAACGGACATACCGGTGAAGAAAATGCCGTTCAGCCACAAATTGGCCCAAACTCTTTTGATCCAGTGATAACCATGGCCGTGGTCTTCACCTCCGTGAGCCCCGTGACCCTCTGCTGCGTGGTGAGCAACATCATGTCCGCCCGAAGCCATCAAGAAAACCCCCAGGAGGACTAAAACAACACCTACAGCCCCAACGATGAGCAACTTTCTCTTTGCTGACGCTGTAAAAACGAATTGTTCGTCTACGGAAGGTATGGAATGTACTGCTGATGCCATTGGAAATATAAATAACGCTTATTTCAATAGATTAAGACCCCTTTTGCAATTTCTGCACGTAATGTACAATTTTCCACCGCTCCTCGGGATTAACCTGAGAACCATGTGGCCACATCCGTGCTTTCCCATAGGTGATCACGTGGAAAATATGGCCTTCTGAAAGGCTCTTCATTGCATCTGACGTGTAGTTAGGTACCCCTTTGTACGCTTTTCCAACTTTTCCGTCGCCCGCCCCGGAAGCTCCGTGGCAGTGCATGCAATAACGTTCAAAAAGGACCTGTCCCTCTGCTACCACCGCATCGGTTTTGGGAATCGGGTTCTTCAATACCCTTGACGCAATATCAATACTGTCGGCCGGGATGTTATAAATCATTAAATCTTTCCGTACCGAATCGCCCTCGCCGAAACTGGTCGTATAATTACGGCGCGCAACAGTGCCGTCTACGGGCAGCCAAAGGTTGGATCCCTGAGGGTTAAGTGGGTTCTTTTCAATCTGCCGGTAAGGCTCATAGCCTACACCATTATACATGTTGGGCGCGAATTCTTTACCCGGGCTATTCGGGTTCTTGCCACAGGATGCCAGGAAAGTTACCCCAACCAGACAGCCGCCAATCAATTTGACCAATATACGCTTACTCATATTTGCCGCCATTAAAATTGCTTTAGGTTAACTTCCTCTGCTCCGTTATCCCGTAGCACTCTGGTAATCTCATCCTCCGACATTCTGTTGTTATGGAGCTCGATAGCCATCACAAACTTGTTGTCGGTAGCCCGCTTGTCGAAAAGCTGCGGATAGGGATCCGGCTTCAGCCCGTTAGTAATCAAAAAGGTGATTACCATCCCGAAAGCAGTAAATAATACAGTTCCCTCAAAAGAAATAGGGATATAGTTCGGAATCGAGATAGGATCTTTACCGCCGACGATCATTGGCCAGTCCACACCCATGGTCCATATCATCAGGGTCAGCACGCAGGTACACCCCAGCAAGCCGAACAAAAAAGCGGCGATACCGATTTTCGTTCTGGGATGCCCCAAAGCATGATCCAGACCGTGGATTGGAAACGGCGTGTAAACCTCCATGATTTTTACACCCTCTTTTCGAATTTTCGGAATAGCGTGAAGGAGCTTTTCATCGTCGTCGTAAACTCCCACTAAAAACTTTCCGCTTAATGCTGCCATACTCTGTTAATATGCGGTTTTCTATATTTAAAATCAGGTCTCTCGATTAATCCTCTACTACAGTTGCCCGGGGCTTGGCCACGCCGCCTACTTTTTCAGGCAACCTTTCGGACGAAGAACGCAGAACGGCCTTCACCTCCGCCATGTTCACAACCGGCAGGTATTTGGAGAACAGGAGGAACAAGGTAAAAAACAGCCCGAACGAGAAGATATAATCACCAATGTCATACATGGTCGGTGAGAACATCGTCCAGCTTGAGGGCAGGTAATCGCGGTGAAGTGAAGTAACAATGATTACAAAACGCTCGAACCACATCCCGATATTTACAATCACCGAGATAAAGAAAGTCCAGGTTACGCTTCTTCTCAGCTTTCTGGACCAGAACAGCTGCGGCGAAATTACGTTACAGGTCATCATAGCCCAGTATGCCCACCAGTACGGGCCACCCATCCTGTTCAGGAACGCATAGCTCTCATACTCCACGCCGCCGTACCAGGCAATAAAGAATTCTGTGATATAGGCAATACCTACTATCGAGCCGGTAAGCGTGATGATTTTATTCATCGTCTCGATATGCTCGATCGTGATATAGTCCTCCAGTTTGTACACCACCCGGGTAATCAGCATCAGGTTTTGTACCATTGCGAACCCGGAGAAGATTGCACCCGCCACAAAGTAAGGCGGGAAGATAGTAGTGTGCCAACCCGGGATAACCGAAGTGGCAAAGTCCATACTTACGATGGTGTGAACTGAAAGTACCAGCGGAGTTGAAAGACCCGCCAGGATAAGGCTTATGTACTCATAACGCGCCCAGGTTTTTGCTGACCCGCTCCATCCCAGGGAGAAAGCGCCGTAGAAGAAACGCGAAACTTTATTGGTTGCACGGTCGCGGATCGTAGCAAGATCAGGAATAAGCCCGATGTACCAGAAAACAAGCGACACCGAGAAATAAGTACTGATCGCGAAAACGTCCCATACCAGTGGTGAGTTGAAGTTTACCCACAAAGAACCGAATGCGTTAGGCAGCGGCAGCGCCCAGTAGGCAAGCCAGGGCCGGCCCATGTGCATCAGGATAAAGGATGCTGCGCAAATTACCGCGAAAATCGTCATCGCCTCTGCAGCACGGTTAATGGAAGTTCTCCATTTCTGACGGAAGAGCAGCAAAATAGCGGAAATCAGGGTTCCCGCGTGACCGATACCCACCCACCAAACGAAGTTGGTGATATCCCAGGCCCAGCCAACAGTCTTATTGAGCCCCCATACACCCAAGCCTTCCCACCAGGTCCAAGCCAGACAGTAGGTACCATAAGCCAGGACAAGAAGTGAGAGACCGAATGCCATTTTCCATTCTTTGGTCGGTTTGGCTTCAACGTGCCGGCAGATATCTTCTGTGATATCGGCGTAGGTCTTGCCACCTTGTACCAAAGGGGTCCTTACCGGAGAAGTAACTTGCATAATCTGATGTACTATCTAGAACTAAAAATTATTCCTTTTCTATAATACCCTGACCGATTTACGCCTTGGGCGCAGCCTGTCTTTCTTTGTTCCGAATTTTAGTAAGGTAAGATACCTGCGGCCGGACGTTGATTTCGCTCAGCACGTGGTAAGCCCTTGCTTTCTCCTCTACCGCCAGCAATTTCGATATCTTGCTTTCAGGGTTGTTCATGTCCCCGAAAACGATAGCGTCGGTCGGGCAGGAAGAAGCACAGGCAACATTCACGTCCTCATCGGTAACACGCCTTCTTTCTTTCTTCGCACGAAGCTTGCCCTCCTGGATGCGGTGCACACACATCGAACATTTTTCGATTACACCCCTTGAACGAACCGTCACGTCAGGGTTGATAACCATCTTCCCAAGCTCGTTGTTGAAGTGGTAGTCAAAGTTCTCGTTATCGAAATACTTGAACCAGTTGAAGCGACGAACTTTATAAGGACAGTTGTTTGCGCAATAACGCGTTCCGACACAACGGTTGTAAGCCATCTGGTTCAGACCTTCAGAGCTGTGCGTCGTTGCCAACACCGGGCAAACCGTCTCGCAAGGCGCGTTGTTACAGTGCTGGCACATCATAGGCTGGAAAGTTACCTCCGGATTTTCCGAAGCAATCTCCATGGCACTGTAGTTACCAACTTCCGCATCGCTGCTGTAGTAGCGGTCAATACGCATCCAATGCATTTCACGTGAATTGATCACCTCCTGGCGACCTACCACGGGAATATTGTTTTCAGCATTACAACTCACCACGCAAGAGCCGCAACCGAAACAAAGGTTCAGGTCTACAACCATCCCCCACGAGTGGTTTTTATACTCATGTCCGTTCCACAAAGAAATATCCGTAGGATCTACGGGACCTTCCGAAGTATGGATCTTGGGGAAGAATCTTCCTGCTTTTACGTCTTTCTGATACTCGCCGAGGATAGTTTCCTGCAAAATAGACTTGCGGGCCATAACCGTGTTATGGGTCTGCGTCTGCGCGATTTGCCTGAATCCGCCCGTTTTGGCTACTGTTACGACTCCGCCATTGAAGCTGATAAAGCCGTCGACCACAGGGATAAAAGGATAGACATTCTTTCCTACGCCATTGGCGGCCTTACCTGCTTTCTCACGGCCATAGCCGATAGCAACCGACACTGTATCGTTCGCCTGTCCGGGCTGCACAAGGACCGGCAGCTCAATCTCCTTTCCGTTCGCCTCTATCTTAACAACATCACCCTGCTGAAGGCCCAAGTCGGTTGCAGTCTTTTGAGAGACGCCTGCGTAGTTATCCCAGCAAGCCTTGCTCACCGGTTCGGGAAGCTCCTGGAGCCAGGGGTTATTCGCCAGCGCACCGTTACCCACCCCGATTTTCTCGTAGATGGCAAGCTCGATACCCGACTGGGAAGCCTTGTAGCGCTTCGCTACCGCCTGACCGGCTGCAGCGACATCACCGGCGAAAGTAGCGCCGGCTGTAGCCGGAGCTCCACCAAGTTCAAGGACCCCGTCGTGAAGACATTTGATCCAGAACTGTGCGAAATCCGTTTGACCTGACTTCGGATAAATATTTGAGCGCCAGTACTGCTTGATGTAATCGTGGTAATCGCTTACAGCAGATCCCGCCCATTTCAACAAGCTGGTCTGGGCTTGTCGTGTATTATAAATCAAATTAATGGTAGGCTGACCAAGGCTGAAATACCCCGCCTGCGGCTCCGCATCATCCCAGCTTTCCAGGTAATGAGGAGCGGGCGCGATATATTTAACCAGGCTGCCGGTTTCGTCCGCACGATCGCCGAAGCTCACGCTAAGATCGACTTTAGGCAATGCAGCAGCCAATTCGGCGCCACGAGGATGATCGTAAACCGGGTTTGCCTTATAGAAAAGCACGGCCTTAACCTTCCCGCCTTTTACATCATTCACGAATTGATTAAAGGCAACGTCGTTCCCCTGACGCAGATTCGACGGACTATCCAGGTTAATGGTTACCCCGTAGCTTCCCAACAGGCTGTTGATCGCATTGACAACCACCTGTACCGCCGGGTCGTTAATACCTGAAACAACCAATGCAGCGCCTTTGGCAGCGATCAGGTCGTTAGCAGCCTTATCCAGGTTAGGGACGTCCAATGCCGGGGTAGAGACTGCAGTACCGCCAAGCTTGGCCGCCAATTTGTTGTAGAGCGCCGTAACGACCAGACCCGACTGTGAAGGCTTCACAGCAGTCCTGTAGTCTGCATTGGATCCTGTAAGCGAGAGGATGGACTCAAACTGGTAATGCCGCGACATTTCGCGTTTTCCTCCCTCTGCGCTGCTAACTTTCCGGGTTTCTGCAAACTGGCCGGAGAAAGTTTCCGGTGCAACCCACGTACCGAGGAAGTCGGCATCAATGCTGACCACTACTTTCGCTTTATCGAAAGCATAGGTGGGAAGAACAGCCTTTCCAAATGACCGGCTGTTGGCTTCAACCAAGGCAGCAGTCGAATTCGTATCATAAACTACGTGCGTAGTCGTAGGGTACTTTGCAATAAATTCAGCGATAACCGCTTTGGTAGACGGGCCGAGAATTGTAGACGAAACGATACGGATATCGCCGCCTGCCGCAGCTATCGAAGAAAGCTTTTCAGAAATCTCCTTATCGATAGTTTCCCAATCTGCTGCAGCATCTCCTTTCTGCGGTCCTTTCAGCTTTTCGATATCATAGAGGTTGAGCAGAGAGGCATGCGCCCGTGCACTTACCCCTTTCGACGCACCGGATAACTTGTTGCTCTCGATTTTTATGGGCCTTCCTTCCCGTGTCTTCACCAGAATGCTGGCATAATCTCCACCCTCGGCAAAAGTAGACGCGTACCAGTTGGCGATGGTCGGATACTCATCCACTGGCTTATTCACGTAAGAGACCGCCTTACGAACAGGCGCTTCGCAGGAAGCCAGAGAAACGGCCGCCATACCAAAACCCAGTACCTTCAGGAAATCCCGACGATGAGAACCGGTTCCATCAGAAAGGTGCTCGTAAGAAACATCGCCTTCGGCCGGAGCATTGAATTCCTTTTCGGAGCTCTTAATGAAACTTGCATCGTTTCTAAGCTCTTCAAGCCCTTTCCAGTACCGTTTCGTATTATTTTCCATAAATCCTATTCAATACTTCTTTTTTCGGAGACTCTATCAACCAAATTTCTTAATAGTGACATTTAGAACATTCCAAACCACCAATATCTGCAACTTTCAAGGTACCTTTTCCTTCTTCGCCATGCACCTGTACAAGCTTGTCATAGTATGCATTTCCTTTGGCGTTCACGTCGGTAGTCCTGTGACAATCGATACACCATCCCATGGTAAGTGAGGAGCGTTGCTCAACAACTTCCATTTTCTTGATATCTCCGTGGCAGGTTTCACACTCGACCCCACCGACATTTACGTGCTGTGAGTGGTTGAAGTAGGCCAGATCCGGAAGGTTATGTACCCGTACCCATTCAATGGGCTGGTTATTCTGTATAGAAGCGTAGATTTTCTGAATCTCAGGCGACTCTCTTTTGATAACGCCGTGGCAGTTCATACAGATGTTGGCGGCAGGAATAGTAGCGGCCCTGCTTTTATTCACACCGGTATGACAGTAGTTACAATCGATTTCATATTCTCCTGCATGCAGCTTGTGCGAGAATGCTATGGGTTGTTTGGGTGCATAACCCTGCTGAACACCTACATTGAAGGCTCCGTCAAGTGTTACTTTGACAACAAGCAAAACAAATACCCAGGCGGTCGCTGAAAGGATCGCAGGGTGCCGGGCCGCTCTGCCCAAAAGACTTCCGAAGCTTTCCCCGGACTTCTTTACCTCCCGGCCGCCATCTACCGACCTGGACAGTAAATTCAACACCACAAGCAAAACTATCGAAAGCAGTACTACCACCACAACCAGAACAACCAGCAATACCACAAACAGAGTGGACGGGCCTTCCGACTGCGCCGCGCCTGCAGCAACGGCTCCTGTAGCGGCGGCGGCGGCCGGCTGGTTGTTAGCGCTTTCTATATACGCCAAAATTCCTTTGATTTCGTCTTCCGATAAGGTCGGAAAGCTCGTCATAGGAATTTTATTAAATTCATTGTAAATTTTCAGTGCAGCCGGATCGCCCGCAGCCACCATCGACTGGGAGTTATGAATCCATTTGACCAACCATTGGAAATCGTGCTTTTTGTGCACATCTTTCAAACCTGGTCCTACCGATTTGGTCGTCCCGGTTTCGTGACACGAAGAACAGTTGGATTTGAAAAGCGCCTCGCCTACTGCTACGTCACCTTCAAGGCCTCCGGCAGCGGCTGCAGCAGGCGCCTCAGCGTCCTGTGCACGCAAAATCGGCGTATTGGCAAAAACCAAAAACACCAGAACTAAAAGAACGGAAGTACACTTGGGTAAAAAACTTGTCGGGTACGGGCGCTTGCGTAAAGAGTAAAAATTCCTACAAATTGAATTCATAGTCCACAATACATTATACTTATCCCGCAAAACTAATGCACGATTTCCTTTCCGCAAAAGTATTGATACCTTATTTTAGGGGAGAGTCTTATTTATATCACTTCTAATCTAAAGGAATGAAGCCCCCCGCCTTGACAGGGATCAATTCTGAGAATATTTATATTTATTAACCCCAAATTAACCAGGAAACCCGCCTGCCGGAAGCCCCTCAAACGGTATAATAAAAGGATACACGTTAACCATACATACGCAACCGGATCTGCTCCGCACAACTGAGGGAAATAGGCGTCGAAAATACCGCGGAATCGAGGGCAGCCGAAAGCGTTTTTGAAACTAACTCCACACCAGGAAGCAGTACTGAATTCCGGAACAGTAAATAGCCAACAAATACTGTATGCTTCCATGGGTTAAAATAAAAACCCCAGAGTGCACGGAGCACACAAAGCTTTCGCGGGAACAAAAGAATCATCCGAGGATAAAATAAACAGGAAAGTGAGCATTCCATCGGCTCAAACACCTCTGTGCTCACTGTGCCCTCCGTGGTTAGACCAAACCGGAAACGACACTTTACGATAAACCTCTATCGGCGTTGACCAAAAAAAGAAGTCCAGACTCAAATGAATCTGGACTTGCAACTCAGAGGTTCCGAGCGGATTCGAACCGCTGTACAAGGTTTTGCAGACCTCTGCCTAGCCACTCGGCCACGGAACCGTTGGCCGGAGTTCAGGTTCGAATTAACCTCGGTGAACTCCGGCTATATTTTTCGAAAATTAAGCTTCGTCGCTATCGCCTTTACCGGCTGCAGCTTTTGCGGCTTTCTTCTCCGACTGCTCCATCTTGGTCTTCAGAGCAGAAAGAATATCGATGTCGCCAAGCGTAGACTTCTCAGCCTCTTTCAGCACATTCTCAGACTTTGTACCCGATGCTTTCTTAGAAGTCTTCTCGGCTTCTGTAGGCTGCTGCCATGATCTGCTGTGTGAAAGTACAATTTTCTTGTCGTCTTTCGAGAATTCCAGCACTACGAAGTCAAGGCTCTCACCTACCTCGGCAACCGAACCGTCTTCTTTCGCCAGGTTCTTGATCGTAGCGATTCCTTCAATACCGTAAGGTAATTCAAGAACAGCTATTTTATCACCTTTTGAAACGATTGTGCTGCGGTGAACGCTGCCTACTTCAAAAATAGACTCGAAAGTATCCCAAGGATTGGCTTCGAGCTGTTTGTGACCCAAGGCCAGACGACGGTTCTCCGTATCCAGTTCAAGTACCACTACGTCCAGGTTCTCGCCAACTTTAACGAAATCCGAAGGATGTTTCACTTTCTTGGTCCAGGAAAGATCCGATACGTGTACCAAACCGTCGATACCCTCTTCAAGCTCGATGAACAATCCGAAGTTAGTCAGGTTACGTACAAGTCCTGTATGCGTAGTACCAACAGCGTACTTGTCTTTCAAACCAGGCTGGTTCCAGGGATCTTCAGTAAGCTGCTTGATACCGAGTGACATCTTGCGCTCCTGGCGATCGAGGGTCAGGATGACCGCTTCGATTTCGTCACCTACTTTAAGGAACTCCTGCGGGTTACGCAGGTGTTGCGACCAGGACATTTCCGATACGTGGATCAAACCTTCGACACCCGGCAGAATTTCGAGGAAAGCACCATAATCTGCAACGTTTACGATACGTCCTTTCACCTTCGACCCAACCTGGATATCCTCTGCGAGAGAATCCCAGGGATGTGCCTGCAATTGCTTCAACCCAAGAGAGATACGCTTCTTCTCGTCATCAAAGTCGAGTACCACAACGTTAAGCTTCTGATCAAGCGACAAAAGCTCTGACGGATGGCTGATACGTCCCCATGAAATATCTGTGATGTGCAGAAGACCGTCCACACCGCCGAGGTCGATGAAAACCCCGAAGTTGGTCATGTTCTTAATTACACCCTCCAGTACCTGACCTTTTTCAAGGTTGGTAAGAATTTGCTGACGTTGCTCCTCAAGATCTTTCTCGATCAACACTTTGTGCGACACTACTACGTTATCGTTCGTGTTGTTGATCTTCACTACCTTAACCTCCATCACTTTGCCAACAAACACGTCAAAGTCCCTGATAGGTTTCACATCAATCTGCGATCCCGGCAAGAATGCCTCGATCCCGAAAATATCCACGATCAAACCACCTTTGGTACGGCGCTTCACGTTGGCTTCGATTACCAGATCCTCCTCATGAGATTTGTGGATATTGCTCCATGCGGTAATCACTTTCGCCTTCTTGCGGGAAAGCACAAGCTGACCCTGCGCGTTTTCCTGGCTTTCAACGAACACTTCTATTTCATCACCGATTTTCAACCCTGCGATCTCACGGAACTCGTTAAACGAGACGATACCGTCAGACTTGAAACCGATATTCAAAATTACTTCGCGGTCGGTAATACCTACGACTGTTCCTTTTACGACTTCCTTTTCCTGAATGGTAGATAAAGTCTCACCGTAAACGTTCTCCAAACGCTCGCGTTCCGCGCTTGAGTATCCATGTCCAAAACCCCTCTGATCTACTGAATCCCAATCAAAATCGGGATTACCCTGGCTTGCTGAATTCTTTGCCATAAATTAGTTCTTCTAAGGACCTCCTTACATCAGACCGGCGGTCACCCGACCTGAATTTTGTTTAACAATGCTATTTCCCCTTTTAAAGGACTGCAAAGGTAAGAAAAACAATATTACCGACAACATCCGCCCTTGTTTTTTTAGGCAACCTGCAACCGGTCGCAGATCCGCAAACGCGTAACCGGCCTAATCATCAGGCATCTGGGCTCCTTTTGCCAATAGCAAAAGATCTGTGTGAGTCCCTGCCTCATTGCTCTCCAGGAACTCGGTTATGTGAAACGGTACGAAACGGAACCCTGATTCAATTGTATAGGCATCGAACCTTTCCGAGAGTATCCGTGAAAATTCCCGCGCGTCGTGGTATAACCCGGGACTAAACTCCATCACGATTTTAAGGTCGGGATTTGCCGACAATGTTTCGGGCATCCCTTTAAAAATCAGCGGTTCCGCTCCTTCAGCATCGATTTTCATCACATCGACCTGGCCTAATCCGAAAGCAGGCAAAAGCCGGTCGAGTGTATCCACCGCCACTTCTTCACGGATAAAGCCCTCCTCCCCTGCCTCTTTCCGCACCAGCAGGCTGGAATCCCCGGTATGCAGCCTCGGGATGTGGATCTCGGTGCGACCGGAAAGATTACTCAGCGCTCCCTCCCAAACCCGGAAGCCGGGATGATTAATTTCGGAAGTCCTTTTCAGCAAACTTGCAATGCGGGGATTGGGTTCAATAGCCAGGGTCTTCCCGGACCCGCCGGCTAGCGCCGACATCAGCACCGAAAAATACCCGAGATGAGCACCGACATCGATACAGGTGTCCCCCGGCCGGACCAGGCGCGCAAGGCACTGTGTGACCGGCGTCTCCCAGAACCCGTCCATCACCAAATGGGGGACCAGGCTGATGTCGTTGATATCTACAAAAATTTTATACTTGGTAAGCACTCTTGTCAGCCCCGTGCGCCCTTCCAGCCTGGCAAAACTGGAAAAGCCACGACAGACCGACTCAAATTCGTAGCTGGTCAGCCGATTAATATCTGATAGGTCCAATAATGGATTCATAAGGATTGGTTTGTGCCGAACCTGCCGGCCTGCTTCGGGCGATCGCAACTGCCGCCCCTTGATTTTCCAAAATGCAAACACAGACCTGAAGTCTTAGGTACCGGTCAAGCGAGACCAAAAGGTTTTCTTTTTACCCGCGTCTCCTTTTCTGATGATAAGCCCGATAGAAGTAACCACATATCCATGCAAAAGCAATTTCACGTGCGGCTCTGAGACGTAGGGAGGCAAATCTACCGAAAAGTCAGTAGGATAAGTACCAAGTGAAAAATCTAATTTTTCAACATAATGTCCCTCTCGTTCAGCCCAGTCTGCAAATTCCTCAAGGTCGCTCCGGCGGAAAATAACCGTGTTGGGATGCTCTGTAGTGGTATCAAATTCGGACGACACATTGTACTCTGTCGTATGAACTGCCCATCCTCCTGGTTTCAGGGTATCCAGCTGGGCTTTTAAGAACTTCAAGCCCTTCTTAATCGAACCGAGGTGCTCGAAGGAACAGCTGGACCAGTTAAAATCATAGCCGGTCAGGTCTTGAGGGATGGCATTCATATCGACTGCGCGGTAGTCGGCTTTCTGTCCGAAAACTTCATCCGGCACGATCTTTCGCTCATTGAGAGAATTTAAGCCCTTGCACAGCTGATCGCCGGAATCCCATCCCAGCGACTCCCCCCTTTCATAGTCCAGGTCGGTCGCCATTACTGTACAGCCGTGCCCCACCATTACCGAAGGCAGCGGCTCTGTACCGACTGCAAAGCCGAGACCGCGCTTTCCTTCGCGCAGACATCCGCGTTCGTGAAGTGCCTGCAAAATGTAAACATACTCCCATTGCTTGCGATGCAACCGGGGTGTTTCCCTGATGGCGTCGCACCATTTTTTATACCAATCCAGTTTAAAGTGGGCCGTCTTGCATAGTTCGGAATTTCTTCTGCCGGAATCCTTTAATTGTGCGGCATTCCAACTTTCGACGTTCGGTTTGACAACTTCCATTTGATCAATTTGGTGTTTAGCAGTATATGTAAAGTAATAAGACCCTGTAATGATCCCCGGGATCCTATAACCGTTTGAAAGATGATGACAAAAATTATTTGAAATGCCGCGCACAACATACAACCGCAGAAAACAATTCGCGGCTTTTAAGTAATTGGCCGGTATCCCGAAAATCAAAGCAGAGATTTGTAAATTCTGGCATAGGCATCTGCCGTTCTTCCCCAACTAAAACTATTGGCATGACTTTTCACTACAGATTCCATTTGATTCGTGTTGAATTTCTCCAACCCGTCATGAAGAACTTCAGCCATATAATCGGGTTTGAAATTCCGAAAATAGAAAGCCGCGTCGCCACCTATTTCAGGAAGCGAGGTTTTGTCAGAAAGGAAAACCGGCTTCCCGGCGGACATTGCTTCCAGCACGGGCAGCCCGAAGCCTTCGGCAAGTGAAGGGTGTACGAATGCGGTACAATGGTGCAGGTACCAGCTCTTTTCTTCTTCGCTCACCGGCCCTGTAAGATGAAAGCGGTCCGTCAGTCCCAACCGCTCAATCTCTTCCTGGATAGAAGCGATATATTCAGGCTCATCCAGTCGGCCGGAAATTACTACTTCCCAGCCTTCGAGCCGGTGCAGGAGCTCTACAAGCGTGTGAAAATTCTTTTTGCGGTTCACATACCCGATTCCAAACAAAAAAGGCCGCTCGGGCTTATAGGTCAATACGGATGCCCTGGGGGCTGCGAGCGGGTTAATCCCGTTGGGAATCACTTTCAGCCTGGTCCGGCCCAGGTTACAATGCGTTTCCACATCCTTCCTGGTAAACTCTGAGATACATACGACAACGTCGCTTTGGTCAATCATTTTCTGGACATGCCTGACGCTGCGGAGCTGCTCTTCCTCCGGCTTGTCTTCATGCAGTGCGTTCAGGTCATGTATGGTCAATACGGTGCTGATATGCCTGAAAAGCTTACGGTTAGGCACCATCCGACCGGATTGAAAAGGTGCGTGCCACACCCTGCAATCCAGTAGAAAAGGCTTCCATACCTTGTGCCAGGCAGTTTCGACAATAGTGCGTATAGAACTCCTTTCGAAGGCAGTGGCTGCAGTCGAAGGAACATACATGGTTAATGGGGCGTCAAGCCCGTCAGTGCTGTCAGCTACAATGTTCTCACCCAGATTCTTACAATAATGAAATAGCCCGGAATTGGGAAATCTCATCAAATCGCAATCTAAAATAACGGATGACATAATTTAGGAGTTTCAGTTTACGTTTCATATCTACGGACTCATACGGCACATTATTTTTTTAAATTTTATTACAACCATTTACACAACGAACAACTCTTACCATTAAGTACGGCAAATACCCAGATTTTATAACAACCACAGAAAAACACAAAAAACTATTTATTCTTGAAAACGTTCAAAAGCTTATTTAACTCTGCATGGGGTTCCCAGCCATGAACCGAAAGCCGGAGAGTTTAACAAAAGGGAAGTAATAGCCACCTACAAAAAATCGGGAGCACCGGATAATCCGGTAACAATACACCTATTACTCACCCGGACACCCTCATAGAAATTCTTATGTTTTCAAAAGCCTTATCATGGGTTTTGAACGGTATTTTTATGTGAATTTTTAGTTCATAACATATGCTAAAAAATATCATATTTGATTGCGAAAGAATGAAATATGAGCATTCAGGCCTGTATCATTTCTGCTATCAGCTCGGCAATCATCTTGTTGAAAATATTGACGGAGAAAAGGAGAAATTAACCTTCTTTTCTCCCAATAAAAACGCGAATTTATGGAGCCGTCAAAACAGAATTATGCAGAATTCAATGCAAAAATTCTGGATGCCCGCCCTGGATGGGTATGACGTGTGGCACGCTACTTACCAGAGCTCGAATTACCTCCCAAGACGTAATAAAAGAATTAAAGTGGTGTTGACTATCCACGATTTAAATTTCCTTTACGAGGAAAAAAATCCGAGGAAAACAAAAAAACACCTCAACCATCTCCAGGACAACATAGACAGGAGCGACGCTATCATTTGCATTTCGGAATTCTGCAAGAAAGATGTGCTCAACCACTGCCGAGTGGGCGACAAACCGGTCTATATGATTCATAACGGGAACAACCACCTGAGTAACCCGCAATTGGACAGCCGCTCGTACCACCCCAAGAAACCGTTCCTATTTTCGCTGGGCGCCATCTGCCGTAAGAAAAACTTTCACGTGCTGCTGCCGTTGCTCAAATTTAACCGCCACCTGGAATTGCTTATTGCAGGGGTGACACAGGACAGGAGCTATCTTAATGACATCTGGTCGCTTGCCAGGAGGTTGAGGGTAGAAGACAACCTCCGCCTGCTCGGCAGCATCAACGAGTCCGAGAAATCCTGGTATTACCGCAACTGCTATGCCTTCGCTTTTCCCTCTATCGCTGAGGGCTTCGGCCTGCCCGTAGCGGAAGCGATGTCGGTAGGCAAGCCGGTTTTCCTTTCAGACCGGACCTCGCTTCCCGAAATCGGCAGCAATGCAGCTTTTTACTTCTCCGACTTTACGGAAACCCACATGCAGAACGTTTTTGAAAACGGAATGCAGGAATACAGCTCCAAAAACATGGAGGATGCTATTATTGAAAGAGCAAATTCGTTCTGCTGGCACAAGGCCGCAAAACAATATATAGAGGTTTATCGTTCTCTGTAGAAGTCGGCTCTTTGTCATTAACATAAAGTCCTTGCATGGTATGCAGGACGAACCCATATGAAAGTTTACCTGAGGTTACTAAAATACGCGAAGCCTTTCCGAAAATTCATTGTTCCCTTTGTGACGTTCACCATTCTGGGCGTCTTTTTCAGTGTATTTCAATTCGCGCTAATCATTCCGCTTCTCAACTTCCTGTTCGACCCCAACTCGGTGGCCGGGCATGAAAAGTACATTCAGGCGCCTGATTTCCAGCTTTCTGCCGCCTATTTCAAAGACTACTTCTACCACCTGGTTTATAGTTTCAAGTCGACTAACCCGAAAAACGCGCTCTATTTCCTGGCCGCAATGATCGTACTGGCCGTGATCCTGACGAACCTTTTCCGTTATCTCGCGCAGAGAAGTATGATCAACGCGCGGACCTTGCTGGTGAAGCGATTGCGCGAAGCGCTGTTCAGTAAAATCAATCACCTTCATCTCGGATATTTTACCAAGGAGCACAAAGGCGACCTGATTTCAAGGCTTAATCATGATGTTTACGGCGTTGAAGGCGCGGCTGCCAGCTCGCTGGAGGTGATTTTCAAGGAGCCTTATGTCATGCTCGGTTACTTTATAGCGCTCTTCGCAATCAGCCCTGAACTGACACTTTTTACGTTGTTTGTAATTCCTCTTTCCGCGGTATCGATAGCCGCCGTCACCAAGCGCCTTAAGAAGGAGGCCAGCGAAGTGCAGGCTTCCGCCGGTCGATTGCTCACCATGATTGATGAAACACTTCTCGGCATGCGCATCATCCGGTCGTTCAATGCTACCGACTTCCTTATCAACCGCTTTAGCGAGGAGAACGACTTCTACAGGAAAGCCAGCCTCTCCAACTTCAAAAGACGGGAACTGGCGCCGGCCTTTTCCGAGGCTTCCGGGGTTTTCGTGGTAGCCTGTATCATTATCTATGGCGGCTCACTCGTGCTCGAAGGGACAAACGGCCTGCAGGCTAGCTCCTTCATAGCGTTCATCGCTATCTTTTCACAGGTTCTCAGGCCCGCCAAGGCGATTGTCACCGCTTTATCCACCATCCAGATCGGACAAGCCTCCGGGGAGCGCATCCTCGAGATTCTCGACAAACCCGTGGAAATTGAAGACGCGCCTGACGCGGTAGAAATGAAATCTTTCGAAGCCCAGATAGAGTTCGTAAATGTTTCTTTCGGATACTCTGACCGCCCTGTCCTTAAAAATGTCTCGCTCCGTATCCCGAAAGGAAAAATCATCGCGCTGGTCGGCCCGTCCGGGGTTGGAAAATCAACCATTGCCGACCTGATCCCACGCTTCTATGAAGCCACCGCGGGCGACATCCTGATCGACGGCATTAATGTCAACAAAATCAAGATGGAATCGCTCCGGTCGAATATGAGCTTTGTTACCCAGGAAATTATCCTGTTTAACGATACCATCTTCAACAATATCGCGCTCGGGTACCCGGATGCGGACCGTGAAAAAGTGATAGAAGCCGCCAAAGTTGCCAATGCGCACGAGTTCATCATGCAAACTGAGAACGGCTATGACACCATCATCGGCGACAGAGGCATCAGGTTATCCGGCGGACAGCGCCAGCGGCTGAGCATAGCCCGGGCTGTCTTCAAGGATCCTGCCATCCTGATTCTCGACGAGGCAACCTCCGCCCTGGATACAGAGTCAGAAAAGTCGGTTCAACTCGCGCTCAATAACCTGATGAAAGGCCGGACCACCCTGGTGATCGCTCACCGTCTCAGCACTATCAAGGAGGCCGATGAGATTGTGGTCCTTCAGAATGGTGAGATTATTGAGCAGGGAAATCACTATGAATTGCTCGATCAGCCGACCGGGGTCTACCACAAGCTTACCGAACTGCAGAAAATAGCCTAGCCCGGCTACGGGAAACATTGGGTTTACCAGTCGTTGATTGGTATATTCGCGTATTTGATTACCGGTTCAACGCTTAATATACCACCAGACTTATGGAATATCCATCTATCGGCACTTCAGACCTGAAACTATCGGCCATTACTTTCGGCGCCTGGGCGGCCGGGGGCTGGATGTGGGGCGGAAACGAAGAAAAAGACGCCATTCAAGCTATCAGAGCAGCTTATGACCACGGTGTAACCAGTATTGACACCGCGCCCGCATACGGACAAGGAGCGAGTGAGCGCATTGTAGGCAAGGCGATCAGGGAGTTGCCGAGGGATAAAGTGCAGATTCTAACCAAGTATGGGCTTCGCTGGGATACTACCAAAGGGGTATTTCACTTTAAAAGCAAGGACAACCAGGGGCAGGACATCAACATGCATAAATATGCGGGCCGGGAAGGTATTATCAAGGAGGTGGAAGATAGCCTCCGCCTGCTCGGAACCGACTACATCGACCTTTACCAGATCCACTGGCCCGACACCAGCACGCCCATCGCGGAGACCATGGATACCGTTTCGGACCTCATCAGGCAAGGTAAGGTACGCCACGCCGGGGTATGTAATTACGATGCCACGCAAATGGAAGAGGCGGCAAAGCACATCAACCTGGTTTCCGACCAGGTCCCTTACAGCATGATCAAGAGAGGGATTGAAAAAGAGCTTGTGCCTTACTGTATTGAAAACCGGAAATCCATTCTGGCTTACAGCCCGATGGAAAGGGGGGTTTTATCCGGTAAAATCCACCCGGGGCATGTTTTCGCAGCAGGAGATCACCGGGCCGGGCTATTTTATTTCAAAGACGAAAATCTTACGCGTATTCAACGCTTTTTAGACTCCATCCAGCCGATTGCGGACGAAAAAGGGGTGAGCCTTTCGCAGCTGGTGCTCAGATGGACGCTGGCCCAGCCCGGGATTACCGTACTTCTATGCGGCGCCCGAAATGCCACCCAGGCCATCAGCAATGCGAAAGCGATTGAGCTTTCACTTTCGGAAAGCGAGGTATCTTCCATTACGGAACACCTGAATGAACTCAGGCTAAATCCGGATGCCTGACCCGCGCGCATAAACAAAGGGGTACCTGAAGCCACAAAAAATAGTCCGGGAGTAAAGCAAGCTTCTCTCCCGGACCAAACAGCCAGTGCCCGACCATTCGCGGGCGGCTACCGAACGTCTATTTTGCCTATCGGCACAACTGCCGGCTTGAAGTTGTAGCTGTCGTACCCATGATTGGTGACCACAACTACCAGGTCGAAACTCCCCGGCTTGGGATAGGTATAAGAACAGTACCACCCTTCTGCCGACAATGCTGTTTTCAACCCGCGGGCACCTACTAACCCGTAGTCGGAATAAAGATCACTTTTAACCAGGACCGGGTTATTAAACATATCAATTGAGTCCGGAAAGGTAACGCCGCCATCTGTACTCACCTTCTTCTTCATAATTTCACGTATGCCGCCCGGCCATACGGAACACATATCGGCATCGGTTCCTACGACGATTTTAACGGGCTTCCCACTGGGGACCTCGGTCACAAGTGAATCTTTACCGGCTTTGTCAGTCATATAAATTTTAACCTCTTTCACTCCCGGTGTCTCTATGATATCTTCTTTCAGACAGGAAGTAAGAAACATTAAGGCCATAATTCCAAAACTGCACAGGATGTTCTTCATTTGTATAAAAGTTTTGAGCGTTGAGGTGTGAGGTACGCGCCCGGAGACCGGTAAGCGATCCGTATGTATTCGGGTACCTCACACTTCATGCCTGTTCATTACTATTTTAATAACCTGAATTTTGCGGAAGTGTCTGGTCCTTTTCAATCTCAGCCACCGGGATCGGCAGAATTAACTGCTCTTCAGAAATAGGCCCGGAGATGGCTATATTCGTATCATAATCCAATGGCGTCATCAACGCTTTGGTAATGACCGGAATTGCCTTGCCGGTTCTAACCAGGTCGAAATACCGGTGCCCTTCGAAAGCAAGCTCCATTCGGCGCTCATGGAGAATGGCGTCAAGATCAAGGCCGGCCGCAGTAATCGGCGGCACTTTCCCCCTTACCCTTACCATATTGACATATTTAGCGGCATCCTCTTTCCTGCCAAGTGCGAGAAGTGCTTCCGCATACATAAGCAGCGCGTCGGCATAACGGGTTACCACCCAATTGTTATCGGTGCCCGTGTTATTGAAAGGCTTCAGTTGGGCCGGCGGCGGGCAGTGCTTGATCACCCAGGCCTGAATGGGTATCGTACTGGAAGCGATGTATCCGGAATCCACAGTCGTCTTGTAACGTATAGACTCCCCGCTGTTAACAAACTCCCGCATCAGGTTATGTTCTACCAAAAGGTTGGTAGCCCCGGAAACGCCCCAGATGAGTCCTACATCGTTGTTGACCCACCGGAACCAATAGCTTGGCTGCCCCGCGGCCACATTGAAATTTACCTCGAAAATGGACTCTGCGTGAAACTTATTGGTTGAGCTGAATACATCCTGGTAGTTAGGCAACAGCGCGTAGGTACCGGCTTCATTGTCTTCTACCAGTCTTTTCAGCACTTCGGCTGCCTTTGCGTGATTGTTCAGCGTCAGGTACACCTTACCGAGCATGGTGAGCGCTGCGCCTTTCGAAGCCCGGGCCTCTTCCCCTTTCAGTTCGCTCTTTTTCAATGCATTGGCGGCTGCAAATTCCAGATCGGGGACAATCAGCTTACTGTAGACTTCCGCAACGGGAGTCCGGCCGATACCAAAGGCGGTGTTGAGATCGGTAAAACTCTTGCTGACCAGGGGAACATCGCCATAGATCCGGACGAGATTGAAATAGGCCAATGCTCTCAAAAACATGGCTTCGCTTTTATACGCCAGTATTTGCTTCTCTTCAGCCGCATCCTTGGCCTTGTAAGTCTCAATCACCCCCAGGAGGGTGTTGACATTGGCAATCATCTTATAGTTATTGACCCAGATATTGATCCTGGAATCTGCATTGGTCTTTTTAAAAGTCTGCCAGACATCGGTTCGAAAGCGGTCTTTACCGTCATCCGACATCAGCTCCGGCACCAACGGGAAATCGGTCTGGTTGTAGATGGATTGTAACACCTTGTAGCAGCCTACCAATGAGGCCTTCACCTGTGCCTGGTTTTTGTAGAAAGCACCCGGCGAGAGTGCATCTTCCGGCTGGCGGTTCAGAAACTCCTCCGAACAGGCCATCATCAGAAAACAGGACGATATTATCAACAGTATCTTTTTCATCTGTATAAAAGTTGTGAGCTCTGAGCCGTGAGGTTTGAGGTTTGAGCTGTGAGGGGTGAGCTATTTATTCATCAGCCGTTTGTGTGCCTCTTGTAGCTAATACCTCAAAGCTCATGGCTGTTTCATAATGCTAAAACCGGTTTAGAAGGACAAGTTGACACCAAAGGATACGGAACGCGACATCGGATAAGAATCACGGTTGATCCCTTGCGAATAGGCGCTGTCACCCATGGCATTGGCCTCAGGGTTATAACCCGGGAACTTGGTAATGTACCAGGCATTCAGGATGGTGGTATAGAACCTTACCCTTGAAAGCGTCAGTCTTTCGGTCAGATGTGCCGGGAGTGTGTAGCCCAGCGCAATGTTCTGAATGTTCACGAACGTCCCCTTGTACAGGAGCGTACCGCTGGTGTTGGTACCGTCGTACGACTTCCGGTTAGGCGCCGCATATTTGGCATCGGGATTGTCCGGAGTCCAGTAATTCCGGTAATAGTCATAAGTGGTGTTCATGTTACCGGCGCCTCTCCCGAACACACCTTCCATCTGGCGCATGGAAATGTCTCCCCCCTGGGTACCATTTACCTGGACAGTCAGATCGAGCCCCTTGTATTCAAAAGTATTGGTCATTCCCCAGATAAAATCAGGAATATTGGATCCGATCACCGTGTTGTCACTGGCATCTATTATCCCGTCACCATTTACATCTGCCAGCTTGGGGGTACCGGGGCTGGACCTGAAACGCCAGCTCGGGTTGTTGGCATTGACAATGGGCGAGGTCTTCACGTCCTGCCAGTCGCGGTACGGGCCCAGGTAAACCCCGCCGTAAATCCCTGCAATCGGGCGGTTCTCCGAGGTATAACCATCGTCCTTTATCAGTGGTCTTTTGTCCTTCCCGGTGTCCAGCACGCGGTTGCGATAGTAGGACAAATTTGCACTGGTCGTCCACTTTAATGCGCCCGTAAGGTTGCGCGACGTAATGGTATACTCATAGCCGCGGTTGCGCATTGCGCCCACATTGGCCATGTACTCCCCAAACCCGGTCAACACCGGGAGCGGCATTTTGAACAGCATATTTTGGGTATGCCGGTAGAAATAGTCGATACTGAAATTGATCCGGTTGTTGAGTATCTCGGCGTCAATTCCCGCGCTCCAGTCGGTTGTTTCCTCCCAGCCCAGGATTGAATTGGCAATTTTCCCTTCGGCATAGCCCGCGGAAACCGCCGCTCCGCCCCCCAGCACATAGGGTTTGGACTCGAGCGTAGCCAGGGCCAGGTAGTTGTCGATACCGGCATTCCCGATAATACCCCATCCGCCGCGAAGCTTAAGATCGCTGATATATTTCTGGAACGGGCTGAAGAACTTTTCGTCGGAAATACGCCAGGCAGCGGACACCGACGGGAACACGCCCCATTTTTTGTCGGCCCCGAATTTGGACGATCCGTCGCGGCGTATGCTACCGGTAAGGTAATATTTGCCGGCATAATTGTACATCACCCGCCCGAAGCTGCCGATCATCGCCTCGCTCGAACGGTTATTCCGCGCATCATTCTGTGCATTCAGAATGGTAATCGCTTCGTTCAGTGTGGGTAAAATGTCGGTAGGGTAGTCATACTTGATCAGATCAACTGACCGGTACTGGGTTTCCTCCACCGAATATCCCGCTACGGCGCTGACCGAATGCTTTCCGAACTCGCGCTGGTAGCTCAGGAAATTCTGTGAGTTCCAGTACAACCTGTTGCGCATCTCGTTAATCCCCTGTGACCTGGAAAAAGTAGCCGACTGGGTGGGAACCGAGCTGGGTTGGAAATAATTCCGCTCGCGCTGGCGATACTCCGTGTGAAATTCAGAACGGAACTTCAGTCCTTTGATGATATCCACCTCCCCGTAGAAGGTTGACAAATTTTTGAAAATCCGGCGTTTGTCCTGCTTTAGGAACAAATGAAGCGGGTTAACAAAGAACGCGAAATTCCAATCCCATGGATCGAGCAGCGTATTGCCGTAAAATACCGGCTCGCCGGCCTCATTTCTCGGGTTCCAGATCGGCGGCATAGCCACCGCATTGTAAAACGGGTTGATTGTCGGACTAGTTGTCGGGCTGCCTTCGATATTGGGCAGTACATTGGAATTCTCCAGGCTTGGCGCCAACAGGAGCCCTGCTCTCAACCGGTTGGTAATCTTAAGGTCAACATTCGCTCTGAAAGAGAACCGGTTGTAGTTTGAATTCATGACAATACCGGTCTGGTCAAAGTATCCTCCCGACAGCATATAACTCACATTGTCGGTCCCGCCTGTAGCAGAAAGCTGGAGATCTGTCGTCTTGCCGGTACGGGTAATCACGTCCTGCCAGTCTGTATCGTAAGGCATTTTACGGACCGTATCGATAACGGTGATCCAACGGTTGAACAAGTTACCGGGCGCGGCCATACCGGGTGCATTGCTGGAATACTTCTTCCAGTTTTCAACCCGCAGCTCATCCGAGTCCGTCCATTTCCACAGGGGCAGTTCCGGGTTATTCGTACCAAAGTTCGGGTCTTCCAGGACATAAGCGGCAGCACGGGCGTGGTCGATATATTTCAGGAAATCCTCGCGGTTGAGCACATCAATTTTATTGATCATCCTGTCGTAGCCGGTGCTCGCATTGATGCTGAGCGTGGGTTTCCCTTTCTTCCCCTTTTTCGTAGTAATCATGATCACCCCATTAGCCGCCTGAGTACCGTAAATTGCGCTTGAGGAAGCATCTTTCAGCACTTCGATAGACTCGATATCGGCAACGTTAATACTGTTGAGCGGGTTTTCATTTTTATCAAACCCGTCCTTCAGCGGAAACCCGTCAATCACGATCAGCGGGTTATTGGAGGCGTTGAGTGAGCTCACCCCACGAATACGGATAGTAGTACCACCGCCGGGCGCCGAGTTGCTGTTGACGATTCTCACACCGGCCATTTTCCCGGTCATGGCAGAAGCAAAGTTAGCCATGGGCTTGTCTTTCAACTCCTTGCTTGAAACCGATGAAATGGCGGTAGAAACATCCCGCTTTTTCTGTGTACCGTATCCTACCACCACAATTTCCTCAAGGGCCTTCTGATCGGTCTGAAGTGACAGATCCAGCGTTGTCCGGGTACCTACCTGCAGCTCCTGCGACAAGTACCCCACAAAAGAGAAAATCAGAACGGCATCCGCATCGGGTATGCTCAGCTCATAGTTCCCGTCAATATCAGTGACCGTCCCGCGTTGGGTTCCCTTCAGGATAATGCTTACTCCGGGCAGGCCCTCTCCTTTCTCGTCTGTCACTTTTCCTTTCAAAGTCTTATCAACCGGCATTACCATACCGGTTTCAGCCGTTGCGGAAGGTTGTCCGTGAGAAGGTTCCAGGCTTAAGACAATCTTATTCCGTACCACCCGGTAGCTGATTTTGTCGGGGTTGAACAATTCATCGAGTGCTTCGGCTACGCTTTTGTTGGCCACTGAGAATGAGACCTTTCGCTTCAGAGGAAGCGCCTTTGCACCATATACGAACTTTACCCCGGTATTCAGCTCTATTGCCGCCAGAGCCGTTTTCAGCTCCTTGTGCTCAATTTGAAGCGAAACTTTTTTCGCCAGCAATTCCTGAGCTTCAACCACATTGGCGAATGTAGAAACAGCCGTGCAAAATGAAATTGCAAGCTGCATAACCGTAAGTTTCATAATAGTACCTATCGGTGGTAGAATCTTTTGTTTTTTTTCCATTAATTTGTTTTGTTAGATCCTGTAAGATTTGACAAAAAGCTTCCTGCTTCGTCGCCAAACGAAGTAATCAGACCAGTTCTGGCTGAGGAAGCATCAACCGGAGGTGCTTCCCTCACTTCCGGTTTTTTTATTAAGATTGGAGGTTAATAGATTTTAGCTATCATATTGGTTGGATTAGGTCAATTAAATAATTCAGGTTTGTATCTCAGGGGATCTTTTTCCAGTCATTGCAAACACCACCCGAAAGCAGAATAGAATTCCCGATCACCTCATAACTTCCGTTTAAAACGGCGCAGATTAATTCCAGGCTCCCATATAAATTGTCGGAAGAAAGATCGGCGGTAATAACGCAGTCCAGCAAGGTTTCATTACTGGAATCAATTGATACCCCGTAAGCCTTTTCCATTTTGGAGAGAATCTGCCGCAACGGGACCTCATCAAAGTCGAAAGCATCGGGGTTAACGAACTCCTCGGTTTTTTCGATGATGACCGGCTTCGCCACCAAACCGGTGATATAATGTCCGGTATCCTTGAAAAATGTAATTTTTTTATTGGGCGTCAGCACCAGCTTGCTTTCAACGGCACTTGGTTTACGGTCTTTGAGGATCGTTTTTTCAACCACTACCCGGCCTGACATCACCGCTACTTCCGTTGCTGCAGTACCGCCCAGCTCGGAAATGGTAAAGCTGGTTCCCAGCACCCTTACAACAAGCTCGCCGGCATGGACAAGAAAGGGCCGGTTTTGATCTTTGACGACGTCAAAAAAAGCTTTTCCCTGCATATAAACCAATCGCTCCCGGCCGGCAAACACTTCCGGGAACTCAACCGAGCTTCCCGGTTTCAGAATCACCTTACTGCCATCCGGGAGAAGCGTCTCTTTCTCTGTCTGCAGGCTGTTTTCCACTAATTTCCACCCTTCCTTCCTTATGACGGTATTATCGCCTTCTGCGAGTGCCTGCTCCGGTGGGGGCGCATAATACATCCAGCCGGCCCAGGCAATTCCGGCCAGAGCCGCCGCCCAACCGGAATAACGGAGGAAAGTCCTTTTTCTCACCGGTTGCACGCCCTCGGAATCATTTCCGGCAGTCCTTCTCACCACTGCACTCCAGATCCTCTCTTTCACCACCGGCGTGCTGTCTGCCTCTTCGGAGTTTTCCGCTCCAAAGGCATCATACCAGGTGTCCATTACCTTCTTTTTTTCGTCCGGCAAAGTCCCCTGCCGGTACTTTTTTAACAATGAAAGAAATCCTTTTATGCGCATATCGGGTTAAGGGCATTCGCCTGCTTTAGACATAAGTCGTCCCGACGTGGATTTTCGGCAAATAGAGATAAAAAAACTACAATAAATTATACGTATTGCGTGAAAAAGCGCAATATTTCTTTAAAAAATACAGTCATCAAACTACTACCGGATCAATAGACAGGATAATGCCAGGACGACAAAATCTTTGAGATGGACGCGGAGTGTCCTCAAGCCCTGCGCGAGGTGGTAGGTAACGGTGCGTTCGGGTATCTGAAGGCGATCGGAAATTTCGCGGGAAGAAAGTTGTTCGATGCGGCTGAGGCGAAAGATTTCCCTGGTCTTTTCGGGAAGATCCCCGAGGGCGGTCTGAAAAGCATCGCGGAGCTCTCTGTAGGCCAGTTCCTCTTCGGTTTCGGAGTCAAACTGCTCCGACAGTGTGGTGATAACGGTATTTTCGTGTTGTCTTCTAATAATTTGCGCCCGCACATAATCGAGCACCTTATACTTTACAGCACGCAATAAATAGTGCTCCAGGTCGTGTATAGCGAGTCCCTTTCTCCGCTCCCACAGATCTACGAATATATCCTGAACAATCTCTTCGGCATTTTCGGGGTACAGTACTTTTTCTCTCGCAATTCGATAAAGGCGCTCCCAATATTGTTCGTAAATAAGCTCAAAGGCAATCCTATCCCCCGTACCCAATTGCCTGAGCAGATCCCGTTCTGTCAAAACCACGCGCAGTATGTTAGTAAAACACTAATTTAATACAAAAGTCTCGACAAAGAATTATAAAAACCATTCAACCCTGTAAAAAGGTTGGCGGCGCGAGGTTACGGGCTCCGGAACTTAAAAAATTAACCACAGAGCGCGCTGGGAGCGCAGAGTTTTCTTTGCGTTCTTCGTGGGCTTTGCGGTTGTATTTTTTTAACCGCGGAGGGCGCGGGGAGCACAGAGTTTTCTTTGCGCTCTTTGTGGGCTTTGTGGTTGTTTTTTTAACCACGGAGGGCGCGGGGAGCACAGAGGTTTCTTTGCGTTCTTTGTGGGCTTTGTGGTTGTACTTTTCTAACCGCGGAGGGCGCGGGGAGCACAGAGTTTTCTTTGCGCTCTTTGTGGGCTTTGTGGTTGTACTTTTTTAACCACAGAGAGCGCAGGGAGCACAGAGGTTTATTTGCGTTCTTTGGGGTTTTGCGGTTGTATTTCAACGGAGAGAGCACTAAGTACACAGCGTTTCCTTTGTGTAATTAGTGCTCTTTTGGTCGAAATGAAAGGTGTAGTTACTTCTGTGCCACTTCCAGGCGTTGCTTGTCACTTTCCAGTCTCGCTCTCAATTCGGCATAATCAATGTCCTGGACAGCGCTTCCCTTTTCAACGGCCATTGCGGCCGCTGTAGCTGCACTTTGACCGAGGATCATAAAGACCGGCTCCATACGGATAGAGCCGAACGCTATATGAGAACTCGACAGACAGATCGGTACCAACAGGTTTTGGATCTCCTCCTTTTTTGGAATCAGCGACCGGTATGAAATCTTGTAGGGGCGTGGTACTTTCACACCGATATCTCCCTCATTCTGAACATAGCCGTCCTTTTTGATGTAACGCTGAATATTGTGCGAATCCAGGGTATAGGAGCCCATTCCAACGGGATCGTTTACCTCTTTCTTCCCCAATACTTCGTGCTCTGTCATTACGGACTCCCCCACCATCCGACGAGCTTCCCTGATGTAAAGTTGATGCGACCAGTTTCCGTTGTCTGTAAACTCGTCTTTAGGCAGCCCCCAGGTTCTGAACTGCTCCTGTACATCCTTGGGAATGCGGGGATCGTTGGCAATGAAGTACATCAGCCCTTTCTGGTAACTTTCGTGCTCCCTGATGATTTCCTTCCGGCGTTCATAAGAAGCATTGGGGTAGTCGTAATTCATCCCGATGTTGTCGGTGCTGAAAGGGCCATGGTTGTTGGTGTCAGTTTTGCGATTGGGAATGGTATCGAACTTGTCGAAAGTCTCACGCCAACCTGCACTGTACGCCCGGGCGAGTAATTCGTATTGGGTGGAATCATAATCGGCCGGTCTCGGAAAAGGAATCCTGTTCTCAGGGTCGTAGGTGAGACACATCCGGAAACAGTAAGCCTGAATTTTATCATCGCCCTCGTTTTTTACACCCGGGTCGGCCGTAGAAATCCTGGGTAGCACACCGCTCGTAGAGTCCCCCGGAATCTTGTAAGGGCTAATGTTCGCAGCAAACCAATGGCGATGGTGAAGGACACCCGTCTGAACGCCGTTCCATTCTTCTCCATACACACTGTTGGCCTCTCTCCCGACATGGAAGCTCACCCCGGCAGCAGCCATAAGATCACCCTCATAGGTGGCATCAATAAACGCCTTACCCCTGAAAGTCTTACCGCTTAGGGTAGTGATGGCTGTTATTTTGCCGTCCTTTACTTCCACTCCCCCGGACCTGTCCAGCCACTCGTCCCGATGTACCGGAATTCCGAGTTCAGCAACCCAGTTGTCGTACACACGTTCAGCGATATGCGGTTCAAAGGTCCACATGGTCTGGTCGCTTTCATTCATCGCTTTAGTCCCCTGCCCTTTGTTGCTAAACTCATCTTTTTTCTGCCATTTCCAGTTTTCATCTTTCTGGTATTCCTGGTAAACACGCTGATAAAACTCGCGCGACAGGCCGCCGATAGAGCCGGTATTGCCGGAATCGGTAAACCCGAGCCCGCCGGAAGTAAGTCCGCCGAGATGGACATCGGGCGAAACCACAATAACCGTCTTATTCATTTTCACAGCTTGTACGGCTGCAACTACAGCGGCTGAAGTCCCGCCGTAGATGATGATATCCGCTTCATTCCCGTCGGAAGGCTTAGGCGTGCAAGCCAAAAAAGTGGTGGCGAACAAGGCCGCCGCTAGAAAAATTTTGTGCATAAAGTTTCTGTTTAAACCAAAAGATCAATGAATCCGTCCTCCGGCTGTCAAAACTCAGGGACGAGCAATACTGCGTCAGCCACTATGACTCCGTTTGCCGTTTTGCTGCTTACTTCCACATAGGTTTGTTTCCCGGAAGAAAGGTCAAACGAACCTACGGGGAACCACTCCCCGGAGGTTTGCCCGATCACCGCCAGCGACTCCGTGTCAAGCACTAACTCATGCTTTTTCGCTCCGTCGTGTACCGAAAAAGGTATTTCCCTGGCCAGTCCCTTAATCTTGGAAACATAGGCGTACAGCTTGTAGCGCCCGCTTTTCTTAATAGCAGCGTTGTACCTGATGGTATTGTCCTCCTGACCGCCTCCTTCTGCAGTAAAATATCCGTGACCGAAACCGCCCCGCTTCACTTCCTTCCAGCTCCCCGTTGTATTCACCAGGGCCTTGTCGCTGTTGTCAACAAGAATTTCGGCTGTGCTTCCATCTGCACGGGGGTTCTCTCGCAGCTCCTTCTGCAATGCGGCTACGGGCACTTTCTGAACAGAAGTTTTTCCATCAATCGCCATAACAGCCGCAACGGCCGAAGACTGGGCGAGCACCATAAACACCGGCTCCATACGGATAGATCCATAGGCAATGTGCGAAGCAGAAAGGCAAACCGGTACCAGCAGGTTCTGGCACTCCGCCTCTTTCGGCGTAAGCGAGCGGTAGGCAATCGGGTAGGGACCAAAGCCACCTACTTCCACGTTACCTTCGTTCTTTGCCATTCCGTTCACGACCACCCGCTGGCAATTGTGCGAATCCATGGTGTAGGCGGCAATGCCAACTCCGTCCGGGACAATCTCCTTACTTTCGCAGTTGGCCTGGGTCATTACATAGTCCCCCACCATCCGCCGCGCTTCGCGGATATATAGCTGCGGGCTCCAGTTCCCGGAGTCGGTATACTCGTCTTTCGGATAGCCCCACTTGCGCATTTCGTTCCGGAGCGCTTCGGGCACCCGCGGATCGTTACCGAGAAAGTACAGCAGCCCTTTTGTATAGTCCTCGTGCGCCTTTATGATTTTCGCCCGTTCCTCGTAAGTACCATCGGGATAGTTGTAATTGGCGCCGATCATATCGGTCGAAAACCCGTTCCTGTTATTGATATCTGTTTTATTATTGGGCATATGGCTCCAAATCAGATAGTCGTTCAACTTCACTTTCCCGGGCTGATGGGCCATTAACCTGGCGAGCAGCTCGAAATGTGCCGGGTCGTAATTGTCCGGGCGGGTTATGGGCAAACTGTTATCAGGGTCTGAAGAAAGACAAATGCGGTAATTGTAGGCCTGCACCTTTTTATCGCCGGTGCCGTCCTTCTCCAGCTCTCCCTTTGCTACCCCCCACACCAGGCCGCTTGCCGGATCCCCCGGTTTTACGTACGGATCAATGCCATCGGGAAACTGGTGCCCCTTCATGAATTGAACGCCGTTGATGGTCTCACCATATTGCTTATTGGCTTCACGGCCGACGGTATAGGAAACTCCGGCCCGCGCCATCAGGTCGCCTTCATAGCTACAGTCTATGAACATTTTCCCCTTTACCTCCAGGTTAGTGGCGGCAGTCGGTTGTTTGCTGCTTTCCACTACAATAGAGCGGATCCTGGCGCCGTTTTTCCGGGCTGAGACAATGCGGTGATGATAAAGCACCTTGATACCAACCTCATCGAGATACTCCTGGAGGTACTTCTTGGCGACACTGGGTTCAAAGGTCCATTGTTCAAAACGACCGTAGTGCTTCCCGATTTTCCTATAAAAATCATGGGAAAGGCCCGTTATGGCGTACTTGTTGCCGATGTCGGTATAGCCCAGCCCCCCGGAAGTCATTCCCCCCAAATGCCCGCCTGCTTCGATCAAAACAACCGACTTCCCCATTTTTTTTGCGGTATAAGCCGCAATTACGCCGGCAGAAGTCGCTCCGTAAACCACCACATCGGCTTCTGAAGCAGCGGTAGTTTTTTGGGCGACAGGCGTGAAAGCGCCCGACATCAGCACACAAAAAAGAGAAAGTAAAAAGATTGAAATTTTTCCCATAATTACCTTATTAGATACCTGAATATAAACGGTTTAAAAGATGCCAGAACCGAAGAGCGGCCGGAGCTCTACCGGACAGGCCGCCAGATAAGCGCGTCGGCAACTACATCCTTCGAATTACCCTTACCTAAAACGGTAACACTGGCGCTTTTTCCCTTTTGTACGTTGTATTTCCCCAATGAAATCCAGTCACCTGACGGCAGGCCCAGCTCCTGAACCTCACCGGTCTTAATATTCACTTCTTTTTCTCCCGTCGCCGTAGTCACTTTCACGGCAATCTCGTCAGCAAGGCGGTCAAAATTGGAGAAGTACATGAAAATTTCATATTCACCATCCCGGCTCACTTCGGGCGTATAGCGTACAAAATCTGCTGCGTCGGCTTTTGCCTGCAGCTCCAGGTGTGACCGACCGTAACCACCGCGTTTTTCCAGCCAGTTTCCTGATTTCTCGACCCATTGCGGATGGTCATTGTCAACCAGGATTTCAGGTTGGCTTCCGTCCGCCAACGGGTTTTCCAAAAGACTTGCCTGTAATTTTTTTACATCAATGTCCTGGACGGACACCCCGCCGTCAATGGCCATTGCTGCGGCAACCGCTGAAGTCTGTCCCAGCACCATAAACACCGGCTCCATGCGGATGGAACCGAAAGCGATGTGCGAAGCCGAAAGACAAATGGGGACAAAAAGGTTACTGCATTCGCTCTTTTTAGGCACAATAGACCGGTAACTGATCGGATAAGGAACGCCCAACCCGATTTGCACATCTCCTTCATTCTTCACCATTCCATTCACAACAATACGCTGACAATTGTGCGAGTCCATTCCGTAGGCCGCCATCCCGATACCGTCTTCCACGACTTCCCTGCCCTGGCAATGGTGCTGGGTCATCACCAGGTCACTCACCATCCTGCGCGCCTCCCGCACATAAAGCTGGGGTGAAAAGCCGCCGTGATCTTTGAATTCATCTTTTGTATACCCCCAGGTTCCCATGTCTTTTCTGACATGTTCAGGCACGCGCGAATCGTTTGCCATGAAATAAAGCAGGCCTTTCGTATAAATCTCATGTTCTTTCCAGATACGGGCACGGGTAGCATAGTCTGCCTCGGGGTAATCATAATTAGCGCCGATCATATCGGTCGAAAAGCCGCCGAAATTATTGGCATCCGTTTTTCCGTTCGGCATAGCTTTGATCAGGTAGTTACCGGAATGGTTAACCACGATACGCCCGCCGGCCAGCGTATCTCTCGTATAGCTGCTGCTGACAGTCGTCCAGGTCTCTTTTTCAAGGATTCTCAACAACAATTCATAGTGCGTCGAATCATATCCCTCGGGTTTGGTGAACGGAATCTTGTTGGCAGCGTCCTGGGTAAGACAAAGCCTGAAATTATATGCTTGTACCAGTTTGTCTCCGCTACCGGCCGGAGCGAGCGTTCCGTCAGCCACGCCCCATAACAACCCGCTTTCAGGCTTTCCCTTCACCTTGTAAGGGTCTACGCCGTCGGGCAGCTGGTGGTAAAGCGACATCTGAACGCCGTTGTAGGTTTCACCGTACTGCTCGTTGCTTTCCCGGCCTACGGTGTAGCTCACCCCGGCTTTTGCCAAAAGATCACCTTCGTAGGTAGCGTCGATAAACATTTTTGCCTTGATGGCACGATCCGTTGAAGCGTCAGGCGATTCAGCGTTTTCAACCACGATTTCCGTAATCCGGTCGCCTTCTTTTTTTACCTCCTTCAGACGGTGAAGTTTCACTATTTCGAGATCGGCTTTCCGGATGTAGTCGTCATAAACCTGTTGCGCCACATGGGGTTCAAACGTCCATTGCTCGAACTTGCCGTAATGCGCCCCAATTCTCCTGTAAAAATCTTTAGCCAGCCCCGTGACCGCGTATTTGTTGCCAATGTCTGTGGCGCCGAGGCCCCCGGTAGTGAGCCCGCCAAGGTGGTTGCCGGCTTCAATTACCAGCACCGACTTCCCCAACTGCTTGGCTGTATAACCGGCGATAATCCCGGCAGAGGTGCCGCCATATACTACAATGTCATATTCATTTGCTTTGCTGCCTTTTCCACACCCCACTACACCGAACAACGAGACCAGGCAAAACAAGGCCCCTACTGACAAAACCAAAATTTTCTTCATACTAAAAACGTTTCAGGGTTTAATGATGCAGAACTGCAACTTGAAAGATGGGCTAAATTAGCCCGGAACCGTCGATCCCGGGCTAACAAGAACAAGATATTAGTAATTTGGATTCTGCCCAAGCAGTTTATTGACTTCGGCCTCCAGGCGCGGGATCGGCCATACGTAATCCCGGTCTTTACGGAAGCTCCTCACTTCAATCACCCGCATAGCGGCCCTGTTGCCGACATTGCTGTAATTGGGAGTTCCGTTTTCATCAATAGCAGGCGCATTGGTCAGGAAAGCATTCCGCACGCGTCCGAGGAGCGGGCCATTCATTACCTGTTCCCCGATTCCCCACCGGCGGATATCGAATAACCGAAGCCCTTCGCCCGCAAATTCGTACTTACGCTCTTTGCGGACTATGGAGCGGAGCTCTGCCTGGGTCTTGCCGGCCTTGATGGCAGGCATCTCTACGCTTTTCCGTCCACGAACGGCGTTGATCGCGTCGTACACGCTCTGATCAATCTTGTTCGCCTCAATCCGGGCCTCTGCATAATTGAGCAGCACCTCGGCATAACGGAACATAATGATATCCAGGTCACTGTTGTTGATATCCGGATAATCGGCCGGATCGGTATACTTCCGCCAGAGGTACCCTGAGAAAGTAGCGTATGCATGTGTCGCTTCGGTGTTTTGCACCCGCCGGGCCGGTGTCGTCGAAAGGTCCCACGTCATGAGGCTGTCAGGGTGCGTTTCAAAAATATACTTTTCAAAACGCGTCTGCGGCAGCACGATGGTGTAATTGAGCCTCGGGTCACGGTTAGCAAAGGGCTTCTTCGGATCAAACAGAGGCGATTTGTCGATGTTAAGGCCATCGGTACACTCGTACGAGTCGATCAGTGCCTGAACCGGGATTTTGTTGGAATGCCCCAATGACATACGCGAACCGAAGAAACGGGGGTAGGAGTGAACTTTATAACCTTTCAGGTATTGCACGGAAAGAATGATTTCGCGCGAGTCCTGGCCGGCATACCTGAACAGCTCCGCATAGTTCTGATGCAGGGTATAGGTCCCCATTTTGATCAGCTCATCGGCAGCTTCGGCGGCCACATCCCAACGTCCGTTATAGAGTGCAATACGCGACTTCAATGCCAGCGCCGCACCCTTGCTGACCAGCCCTTTATTGGACGCACCGGTTTCGGTAAGCAGGTCGCCCTGAATTGCTGTCAGCTCCGACAGAATGAAGTCGGTAATTTCGGCTTTCGTGCTTCTTGCCAGTTGAGAATCATTCAGCGTAAGCGGTTTTATAACCAGGGGAACGCCGCCAAATCCCTCGTTCAGGAGCGAATAATAAAAGGCGCGCAGGAAGCGTATTTCCGCAAGCTGCCGCTTGTACTTGGCCTCCGGGACCAATGCGGCCAAAGGTTCGGCCTTGGCCAGGATGTAGTTCACCCGCCCGATTCCGCGATAGAAGTGGCTCCAGAAACTGGATGCCCAGGTATTGTCGGAATTGGCGCTACCCATGCCCATGTACTGCAGCTGGCTGGTGTTGCGGTCCCAGCCAATATCAGTAGCGGCATCCATAAGGGGGAAAAACGGGCCGGCCACATCTCCCGAACCGTCATACCAGAGCGAGTTGTACACGCTTGTCACAGCCATGTCAAACTCCGCTTCGGTGCGCAGGAAAGTTTCGTCGGAAGGATTGTCGAGCGGATACCGCTCGAGATAATCCTGGCAGGACGACAGTGTCAACACACCTAAAATCAGCAATATATATTTAGAAGACTTCATATTTGGACAGAAAATCAGATTAGAACCGAACGTCAAGACCAACCGTAAACACCTTCATTTGCGGGTACCAACCGGCATTCCCTACCGGCGCCTCCACGTCGAAGCCCGGATAAAACTTATCGAAGGTCAGCAGGTTCTGGCCGCTGGTATAAAGGCGCAGCTTTTGAACCCGCCCTTTCAGCCACTCCTGCGGGAAATTGTACCCAAGCTGAAGGTTTTTCAGCCTCAGGTAAGAAGCACTTCTCAGCCAGAACGACGAATTCTGGATGTTGTTTGCTTCATTAAATGCCAACCGCGGGAACTCAGCACCGGTGTTGTCAGGCCGCCAGCTATTACGCTGATATTCCTGGATGGTGCTTCCTTCATAGAAAGGCATAATACCATGTCCTGTCAGCATACCGTCGGCCTTACCTACCCCCTGGAAGAAAATTGAGAGATCAAAGCCTTTGTAACCCAGGTCAATGTTGGTGCTGTAAGTATACCTCGGAATATTGCTGCCGATCACGCGCTGATCCTGGTTATTGATCTTTCCGTCGTTATTGAGATCCAGGTAACGAATGTCTCCGGCGGCAACATTACCGAATTGGGTAGCATGCTCCGATACTTCGGCTGCAGTCTGGAAGAAGCCGTCTGCCACATAGCCGTAGAACGCCTGGATTGGCGAACCTTCGTTGTTCACCTGGCGGTCTGAACGGGAAACGCCACGCATGTCGACCACTTTGTTTTTCACATCAGACAGGTTCATCGCTACGCTGTAGGTAAAGTCGCCGGCTTTGTTCCGGTAGGAAGCCGTCAGGTCCCATCCTTTGTTGTCGACAATCCCGGCGTTCTGGAAAGGCGCAGTCAGACCAATCATGGTAGGCACGTCGAGTCTCAAAAGGATATCGGTTGTCCGGCGCTGGTAGTACTCAAAAGAGAAATTGAAATTGTTCCACAAGGCAAGGTCCAGTCCGATGTTGGAAACAGTCGTAGTTTCCCACTTGATGTTCGAGTTAGCCAACTCACTAAGCGCAGAACCAGTCACCAGGGAGTTGCCAATGACGTAGTTACTGTTTCCGATGCCGACAAAGGCAGCAAATGGGTAGAGAATAGGCGTTTTATTATCGTCCACGAGGTTCTGGTTTCCGAGTTTACCCCAGGATGCCCGGAGCTTCAAATCGGTCACGGTCGACGACAAGGACTTCATGAAAGGCTCCTCAATGATACGCCACCCGGCTGAAAAAGATGGAAAAAGCGCATATTTGTTTCCTTTGCCAAATCGGGACGAGCCGTCATAGCGGGCATTGGCCTCGAAAAGATATTTCTCTTTGAAATTGTAATTCACCCGACCAAAAAACGACCGAAGCGCCCAATGCTTGGCAGTTCCGCCGGTCATTTCATTTAACCGGTTCCCAGAATTGATCTCCTCGTAGTCAGGCAGGAGGAATACCTCGCGATAAGCCGACAGGAGCCGGTCAGTTTGGTCTTCCTGCTGATAACCGGCGAGCACATTCAGATTGTGAACCTGATTGAACGATTTATCCACTGCAATGGTAGCACGCAGGTTATTGTACCAGCTTCTGTCCATCTGCTCCCGCAGGTTATTCCGCACCGGGGTGGCATAGCTCGGTGTTCCGTCCCAACGATAGGTCTGCAGGGTATTTACAAATTTCTTGACATAAGGAAGGCCGAACTTGGGAGAATACATTACACTTCCTGTCAACCAGTCGGTCGGCTTATACTTCAGGCTAAGGTTAATAATCGAGCTGATTTCGTTCTCGCGGGCGAGACCGCCGTCCCTTGCTTTCCCGAGGGGATGATCGCCGTTCCAGCCCTCGCCGTACTGCCCCGTAGACAGTACACCTGCCTGATTGGAAGGAATGCGGCGCATCCAGTGAAAAATGTACGCAGTTCCTACAGACGGTTCCGTCAGGTCACGGCGCTGAAGGAAAATATCCATCGACGTGCTCAGCTTGTCCGTTATTTTAGCGTCGGTATTCACCCGAAGGTTATAACGTTTGAAATTGGTATTGGGAATAATCCCGTCCTGGTCAAAATAACTCAGCGAACCCAGAACTTTCAAACGATCAGTACCACCTGTTACCCCCACATAGTGGCTTTGCATGAACCCGTTTTGCGTCATGGTAAGCTTTTGCCAGTCGGTGTCGGGGAACTGGTCCCGGTCTCCGGGCCCTTTGGTGATATAGTCCTGGATTTGCTGATCGGTATAGAGAGCGCTTCTCCCGGTATTGGTGTACGCCTCATTGATCAGCTTCATGTGATCGAGGCCGTTTACGATCTTGGGCATATCGGTAGGGCTCTGCCAACCCGTATAAGCGTTGTAGTTTACGCTGAAGCCTTTTTCGTTCCCTCTTTTGGTAGTGATCAGGATAACGCCGTTTGCCGCGCGAGAACCGTAAATGGCGGCCGATGATGCGTCTTTAAGCACAGAAATATTCTCGATTTCGTTGGGATCCACGCTATTAATGTTCGCTTCTACCCCATCCACGATAACCAAAGGGTCGGAGTCACCGGTTGTTCCGACACCCCTGATCCGGAGGTTGCTATTGTCTCTTCCGGGTTGTCCTGACCGTTGGGTCACGGTAAGCCCCGGAACTGTACCCTGCAGCGCCGATGAAGCCTGTCCTACCGGACGGCGTGTCAGCTGATCCCCATTTACAACCGATACTGATCCGGTCAGGTTAACCTTCTTCTGGGTGCCATAACCCACTACCACGATTTCGGAAAGCGACTTTACATCTACTTTCAGCACCACATCCAGCACCGATTCGGGCCCCACCACGATCTCCTTTGACTCATATCCGACAAAGCTGAAAACGAGGTTACTGGGGGTTTCAGGAACTTCTATTTGAAAAGTACCATCGATATTAGAAGTAGTTCCCGTTTGCGTGCCCTTTACAAGAATACTTACGCCGGGAAGCGGCTCTCCGCTCTCGTCCTTTATGGTACCGCGTATGGTCCGGTCCGGGATTGAAAACGGATTATTCCGCAGGTTCAGCCGCAGCTCCTCGCTCCGGACCCCCTGCGTTACCGACTTCTGAAGAATAATTTGCCTGCCCACGAGTTTGTACCGCACACCACTGCTGCGGAAAACCTGGTCCAGTATATCTGAAAGCGGTTGGTTAACAGCGTTTACAGTCACCTTTTGTCTCGATGGAATAATCGCGGAACTGTACGTGAAACGTACGTTAGCAATCCTTTGCAACTGAATCAACACTTGCCTCAGATCCCTGTTTTCGGCCCGAATCGTCAGCTTTTGGCTGAGCGCATTCTGCGCGTCCACCGGGCGGGCCAGGCTGCTCCCCACAAATGCAAGGCCCAGCAGGATTTGAAACATCGAAATTCTCATAAGACTTCGCAGGAGACGCATTGCTCCCTGGTTTTTTTCCATATTTTTGATCGTTTTTGTTAAAATCATTGAAAGATTGAAGGCAAAAATCCCCCTGTCACCAATTAATTGGTGTCCACTCGTCGAACATTGGAAGGGGCAGGAGCTAGTGGTGCTGCAATCACCATTAGCTCATTTTTTTTAAAAATCGTAGGTTTTTCTCAATAGGCGTTTGGTTTATACGTATAACGATAAGGCTTAATTCCCCTCAGTAACTGGTGCAATCGATCCCGGTCACTATTATTTTTCCGTTCTCAGGCCGGTAGGTCGCCCCAACTGCCTGGCAAATGGTGTTAATCCGTTCCAACAGGGATTCTTCCCTGAAATAGGTCGTAATCGGGCACTTGCGCGAAGCGTCTTCATCAAATTCGATTTCCATGCCGTAGGTTTTTTCCAGCGCATGAAAAACGTCGGCAATTGACGTATCGTCAAAAATAAGCTCCTGCACCAAATCCTGCCTGCCGGGTGAAAGCCCGCTTTTTAGCCCCGACTTCTTCAATTTCAACGTTTGCCGGTTCATGATGGCTTCCTCGTGCGGCACCAGCACCAGACCCGCCCGCTCATCCGTAATCCGCTTTGAGGTGACGTCTTCAAAATCGGACGCTCGGAAAACCGAAACCCGACCGGATGTCACACTGACCCTGACCTCGTGATCGTTTTGAAGCGCCCGAACCCTGAAGCTCGTGCCCAGCACTTTCACAACCGTTTCCCGGGCAAATACTAAAAAAGGTTTTTCGGGATTCGGAGTGATTTCGAAAAAAGCATCACCTACAAGCTCTACCTTTCGCTGAGCGCCGTCAAACCGGCCCGGGAATTTCAACACCCCGCCCGGGAACAACGTAACCACACTGCTGTCATTCAACATCAGCGTCAGGTTGGCGCCTGTTTTATTTTCTCTTATTACCAAACCGGCTCCGGCTTCTTCTTCAGCCCGGATCAATCCGCCGGTTGCGAACGTATCTTTGCCCGGAGAATCAGCAGAAAAGGGCCCGTTCAGCCGAAGTATACCTATTGCAAGCCCACCGGCAACAAGCAAACCGGCCGCAGCCCACCACCAGCTTACGCGCTTCCCTATCTTGCGGTCGGTCCTCCCGGTGCGGTCCAGCCTCTTTTGCTCCAGACGGCTCAGGCGAAGTTCAACTTCCTCGTCCGAAACGGGCTCGTCATATTTCTCCGTCACTGCGAGCACCAAAAGGCGCGCCCGCTGGTAACGCAATTCATGCGCTGGAGATAAAGCCCGCCATTGGTTCCAGAATTGAACCGCATGTTCATCAGGATTAAGAATTACCTGCTTAAAACGTGGATCGCCGGCCAGGTCTTCAACATCGAAATTCGGATCTTTCATTCGTACGCTTACCTGCGTTTGCTTAGCAAAAGTTATTTACTCCCATACCTACACAGGTAGGGTCTGCGATTCCGGGTTTCATACCCAAAATCCCACAATTATTTTTCAATAAAATATTATTATTATCTTATCTCTCTGATTTACAAGAGCATACCCTAAAGCAAAATCCAGAAAAAAAGCGATATTATCCATTTGCTCCTGATGTCCTTGATGGTACGATGAAGCAGGTTAGCTACACTCTGGCGGGTGAGCCCCATGACCTCCGAAATCTCATCGAACTCAAGGTTTTGATAGAACCGCAGGTAGATAATTTCCTGCTGCCGTTTGGTGAGATCACCCAGAAGGCTTTTGAGATGATTTATTTTTTCGCGCTCGGCTTCTGTAGAAACGATTTCAAGCTCAATCGGATGGTATTCGCCACGGCCGAATTCCAGGTCTTCAGGTTCCTTAAAACGCCGCAGTTTAATGCTCTCCTTGATAATCTTATTCCGGACAGCCTTGAGCAGGTAGGACTTGACAAAAACGGCATCGCCGAGAAATCGCCTTCTTTCCCATAATTCGAGGAAAAGCTCCTGGATGCAATCGGCCACAAAATCTTTATCGCGGCTGAGCTTCATCCCATAATTGGCCAGAACCCGGTAGTAGGTTTCGGTCAAAGCACGAAAAGCCCCCTCATCGCCTGCTCTAAACCGATCCCAAAGCAAACTGTGCTGCCTTTGCTCTAATGTCGGGTCACGGGGTTCGTCCAAAGCGATGTAAACTTATATTCATCCAATTCCATTAGGAAATGTCAATACAAAACTAACCAATAGGGCAAAATTCAACAAAACTGGCGCGGGTTTTCCGTAAACGATATACCGGGCAAGCTTCGTTATAAAAGTTGATTTTTCTCAAAATCAGGAAAATACTGCCTAATATTGAGCTTCGATCGCACCACGGAGCCGGGTAAAGATCACCTTTATGCCTAACCCATGAAAATGCCTCACTACTTCCGGATCGTTACCGCCACCTTGTTTTGCCTGGTTTCACTCTCGGCGAGTTCGGGGCAAAGTGCGGGCGATACAACCGGCTTGCTAAAGGTCCATCTTGATATGCGCACGTCGCTTTCCCAAAACCGGCGGCTGCGAATGGGTGGGACCAGCGTGGGCTGGGAATGGGGCAAGAAAAGGGATGAAATTACGGTAGGCTACTACTGGACAGGCAAGAGAGGAAGAAATGACGTGATGGGGCTACGGAATTTCGATCTCCCGTTTCAACTGCCCGCGGGAACCAGCACCGACATTCGATTTGTCAGCCTGGGCTATTGGCTGACTCTCCACGACTGGCGGCGATGGAAGCTTTCAAGCCCTATAGAAGCCGGACTTGGCCGGGCAAAATTCACAGCGCCGTTTGAATCCGGTACCGGGCATACAGAACGAATGAGAATCTTTCCGCTTCAATTAGCCATGTACGGGGAATGGAAAGCAACCCGCTGGCTCGGAACGGGACTTCAGGCAGGCTATCGCTACTATTTCAACAACCATGGCATCGCTTCACTCAAGCCGGTTAGCGGTATGTATTACCGGATTCGGGTTCTTGTCTATATGCAGACTTTCTACGACTGGCGGAATCACATTTTCAGGAAAGAACCATTAAAATCGCCATTCTACTGAGATGCCGCCCGGCCCCCCAACCTCAGGCCTCACACCTTACCCCTCACCCCCATTTCTCAAACCCGCTATTTAATTGTATTTTGCAGTCAAAAAGAATTATTTTTATCTGACGCAATCCACCTAATTCAATAACATCGTATGCGACGTTTCTTTCTTACCCTGCTAACCGCCGGCACGCTGGCCTGCACCGGGCTGATGGCTCAAAAAGGGAAAGCTCCATTTACGGGCGAAATCGGTCTGCAAACCTATACTTTCCGCAACGGCTTTCCCCAGGGAGTAGAAGCCACGCTCGATACCATCAAATCTCTGGGTTTCGTGGAGCTCGAAGCCAATCCACCGAAGGGTGTAACGCATGCCGAATTCCGGAAAATGACAGACGCCCGCGGCTTGAAGATCGTCGGAACCGGGGCCGACTATAATGAAATCGTGAAAGACCCGATGGCTGTTGTTCAAAACGCCAGGACTCTGGGGGCCAAATTCGTGATGGTAGCCTCCATTCCTCACAAGGGCCCGTTTAAGCTCGACGACGCCATGCGGGCCGCAGAAGATTTCAACCGGGTCGGAAAAGTTTTGAAAGAAAACGGCATCACTTTCTGCTACCACAACCACGGATTTGAATTCACGCCGCATGGCACGGGTACGCTGTTCGACTACATGGTAGAAAATACCAACCCCGAATATGTTTCCTTTGAACTGGACATTCTCTGGGCGATCCACCCCGGCGCAGATCCGGCCGAATTACTCAAAAAGTACGGAAGCCGTTTCAAGCTGATGCACCTCAAAGACCTGAAGAAGGGGGTGAAAGGTGATTTGTCAGGGTCGACGCCAAAGACCAACGATGTAGCATTGGGTACCGGCCAGGCCAAATTCCCTGCTATTATGCGGGCCGCCGAGGCAGCCGGTATCAGGCATTACTTTATTGAAGATGAAAGCCCGAGCTATATGCAGCAAATCCCTAAATCGGTTGCGTATCTGAACGGGTTGAAATAACTTATGAAATTGTCACAAGGTTCCTTTTCCTGGGCGCTTCTCGAACAGATGCCGATTGTCGGCATTGTCAGGAACATAGCGCCCGAATCAGTATTCAGCATCGTTCCCGGGTTTCTTTCGGCCGGCCTGACTACCCTGGAAGTTACCATGAACACCCCCGGTGCAGCTGAGATGATATCTCAGTTAAGGCACGAGTACCAGGGGCGCCTAAATGTAGGGGCGGGAACGGTCAGGAACCTGTATGACCTTGAGCTGGCCATACAGGCGGGCGCCACTTTTATTGTCACACCCATTATCGACGAACAGGTAGTCAAAGAGTGCGTACGGTCCGACGTCCCGGTCTTCCCGGGCGCCTATACGCCCACGGAAATTTACCGCGCCTGGAGCTGGGGGGCGTCGGTAGTGAAAGTATTCCCCGCTACAGCTCTCGGGGCCGGGTATTTCAAAGATGTGCTCGCCCCCCTGAACGAAATAAAACTAATGCCTACGGGTGGGGTATCGCTTGATACCCTCCCCGGTTTTTTCCATGCCGGCGCCACAGCCTACGGGATCGGCAGCCCTTTGTTTGACAAGACGCTAATTGACCGTAAAGATTGGACCGGGCTTCAGGCGCATTTTGAAAAATTCTCTGCGCTGATTGCCAAACTGAGAAGGGGGGAGTAAACAAAGTCTGCGTTTACGTCCCTTTTAATTACCCGTAACCGACCGCTTTCATTTTTTTTGCGATAGTTGCAGCAAAATTGCAACGCACACCCCCTCATCCGGTGTCATGTAGATGTATCTCCGATTTGACCGGTTTCTATGAGATTTCGAGTATTGTTTCTTCTGAGCATTGCCCTGCTGGTAATTTCCTGCGGGGATAGTGAAGTAGCTGCAGTAGAAAAACCCAAAATAAACAAGGCGGAATTACTTGCCAGGCTGACTGCCAGTGAAAGATTCTGGAGAGTCGAATATATAATCGAGGTCAAAGGTAGGGACAGCACTCACCTGGTTAATCCAGGAGATACGCTCGATCCAATGACTTGGTACGGTTACGCCTACCAATTTTTGGATACACAAGTATCATTGGAAATAGTAAGTTTTGGATTGTGGGGAAAACAGGACCACCACGACCAACAAAAAGTGTCGATCGGAACTATGTATAATAAAGAACACAGGGGACAATGGTTTTGGGACGAGACCGGGCAGACGATTCAACTTTCCAATGTCTTTCGGCACAACACACTGAATGGATACCTCGATACAAATCATCCACCCACTTGTAAAAATGCGCAGGAAGCGAAGGCGTTGGGATACCCTGAAAGAATAAAATTTATTATGTACCCGGAAGGGAATCAGAATTCAGAAATATCATACGTCTATTGTATGCGCGCAATGTGGGCTCTTGAGCGTCTGACCAATGGTAGCACTCATGGAGTACCAAAGTCGTTTCGGGTTTTACATTAATATTCTCGATCGCCTTTATACCACGATCAGCATCTAAAAAACTTACATAAATGAAAACCCTGCTACTTGCTTCACGATTCGCAGTGATTGTCCTGCTGGCGTTTTCCTGCAGGGATAGTGACATAACGGGAGTGGAAAGACCACAAATTGACAAAACGGAATTGCTGTCGAGGCTAACCGCCAATGAAAGATTCTGGAGAATCGAATACATTATTGAGGTAAAAGGAAAGGACAGCACTTACCTGGTTCATCACGAAGGAACGAATGACTCGCTGACATGGACCAAATATATTGCCTACCAGTTTTCAAACAAAATGGAATTGGTAGCAAAAGACTGCATCGGACCGTTTGGGGAAACAGACTACAGCGACCAGGACAGATTGTCTACCGGCTCTATGTCTTTTGAAGACCGCAAAGGACAATGGTTTTGGGATGAAGCCAGGCAGACGATCCAGCTTTCCAATTTTTTTCCGAAAAGAACGTTGAGCGGACACCTTGATACCAACTGGCTACCTACCTGCAGAAATGCACAGGAAGCAAAGGCTTTGGGACATCCTGAGAGAATGAGGCTTATCCTACACCCGGACGGTAACCGGAATTCAGTGATCTCCTATGTGTATTGCTTGCGCGCAATATGGTTCCTGGAGGTTCTATCCAACGATCGACAGAAATCAATGACCTTCCGGGTACTGTATTAACACGTTTCACCATCCGGTCACGATCGGAAATACTGAGCCTGCAATGAAAAAAAAACTACCCGTTACGCTACTTGCGCTAGCCATTTTGCTGTCAATTTACGGCTGCAAGGTGGAAGACCTTCAAAACGCAGATCAACCTATTCCTGAATCTGTAACTCAGATTATTCCTTCCCAATTCTCTGGAGCCGAAGATATCCTGATAAAAACCGTAGAGAAGGACAGCTTGTGGGAAGCGACCTATTCGCTGAATGGTCTGAACTATTTTACAGCAACTGATCGGGAACAAATTGTATACAATGCATTAATTACTAACACCCCAGCACCGGATAACGTACTTAAATATATCGAAAACTCTACGATTGCCGGTGGAACAATTGACAATATGAAGGTAATACAGCCCAACAGTTTTGCAAATGAATTTGTAAACTACGGCGAATATTTATTTCAAGGTAAGCAATATCGAATCATGTGGGATCGGCACATGTTTAAAATCAGACTTAGTCCACATTCAAAAATCCTGCTGGCAGGATCTTCATTCTCGCCAAACAAAGACAAACTACCCTCCCGTATCAAACAATATTTATCCGACAATTATCTTTCGATGACCGGGTACGAGATTCGGTACGACAACAACAATAATAAACTATACCACGTAGTGGCAAAAAGCCCAACCACCATTTATTGGATCCGGTTCAATGCGCAGCAAAAAATAGTGGGAACAAATTTTAGTCCCGATCAATTGTTTCAAACGCGAGACGAACTTCCGGCCGCAGTTAAAAACACTTTGCAAAAACAGACATTCCTGAGCAATCTCAAGTTTTCCGGTGGCAGACGAAATTCAACAGAAACAGGTATTGTGTATGGGGCAGTTTTCACCAACAACGCCACCGCAGAAAGCCTTTCCCTGGAATTCAAGCCCGACGGGACGCCTCTCTGGATGGAATATTCCCGGTACTAAGCCCTATTCCAAATTAGAAAAGCAGGCAAGTTCTAAACACTTATGTCCTTCTTCAAGCCTAAGACCTATAAAACGCGCTCCGAACTGGTACGGGGATGTCTGAACGGCGAACGCCGGGCTCAGGTAGCGCTTTATGACCGATCGAAGGCAAAATTATTAGGCATTTGTCTCCGGTACGCCCACACGGTTGCCGAGGCTGAAGACATATTCCAAGAGGCCATTCTCAAAATATTCAACCGGATCAGCGACCTGGAAAAACCCGAGCTCCTCGATCCCTGGATGAGGTCGGTAGTGATACGTACCGCGATCAACTATTACAACCGGACCACGCGGCAGGAACTCAGAAATACTGGCCTGGATGAAGCCAGTTACGAACTAGAAAACGATGACTACCTAAGGATTATAGACCAAACCAATGTGGAAGCTTTGCTCGAAATCATCAACGCTCTTCCGCAAAAGTACCGGCTGATTATCAATTTGTACCTCATCGACGGTTATCAGCATGCGGAAATTGCGAAAATGCTTTCCATGTCGGAAAATACTTCGCGGTCGCAGTACATGCGTGCACGCAACTTATTGATGCTCAAATTACAGGAATCAGGCATAACAGCAAATGAACACTGAAAAACACCCCACAGACCGGGATTTGCAGCGGGCCTTCCAGCAAAAATTCAAAGATTTCGAAGCAACGCCCGACCCGGAACTCGATAAAAAGATACTGGGCCATATCGGCACACCACGCCCTCCGGCGCCCAATAAACTACTGGTTCTCTCAGGCGTAATTATCCTGGCTTTCCTTGCCGCCCTGCTCTTTGTGGAAAACGGAAAGGAAACGGTTAAACCGGTTGAAGCCGGCAAAAACACGAAACTTCATATTACACCTGACCGGCACATAGCAGACGAACAGATAACAGGCTTTCAGGGCACCACCAATAAGGCCCACCATCAGGAAGCGGCGCTGGGTCGCGGGACTTCGCGAAACAGGCTCCCCGGCCCTCTACAAAAAAGCAACACGCAACAAAGCGAAATACAGGTCTCTGCCAGTGAGCAACCTGGCCTTTCCAACGACACCGGATTACTTACAAATGAAAAAACGATTCAATTGGACGTTATCGAGAAACGGCGCCCTTACCCGTCAATCGCAGTCAGTTTGAATCCGGCGAATCTCTTGGCTTCCGACGCAAATCACGCCTTCCTAACAGATTCAGCAAATGGAAAACCGGATAAAACTACGCATCACCCGCCTTCTAAAACCGCTTTTGTAGTCAGTTTAGCGGGGATAAATACCTTTCAAAAGTTAATAGTCATGCCAAACCCTACCGCCCGGCTTCAAAATTTTAACGTACCCGTCTCTTTTCAAAATACCGGGTTTTCAGCCCACCTGGGAATTGAGAAAAAAGGCATGAGCCTGACAGCCGGGTATAGTCGTTTTCAGCAGGAATTATCTTATGAAATTGCAACCGGCGCCTATGTGCTTGTGAAAGATCATCTGGGTAATTACGCGGCCAGGAGCGAAGGAATCCCGGTGAAGGAGCGTGCCGATTTCAATCTGCTCGGACTTTCCTTAAAAAAACAATTGTATTTCCGCTCGCCAGGTTTGCGGGATTTTTATGGATATCTGGGCGTCTCGGGAAATATTGATGTACAATCCGCCGGAAAATCCGGATGGCTCTCCATAGGCGGCGGAAAAAATATTATGGTAAATCCAAATCTAAAACTCTCGGTTGCACCCTATGCAGAATACAGTATAGGAAGGCTAAAAAGTACAAATGCAGAGTTCCGATTCAGGCCTTTATTGGTAGGCTTGAGTATGAATCTGAGAATTGCAGGAAATTGATACTAAACCCAACTCTGAACACACACTACTGAATACCGACGGTCATACCGTCATCTGCTGCCCGGGCGTTTCTTCCGGCACCACCGGGGCTGAGCCCGGGCAGCTTAATCCTATCGGCCCGCCATCGGAAGAAATCGAAATTTTACTTACGCCGGTCTAAGCCAGCCAGGAAAGTCATGCCGCGAAAAACCACCTAATACACTATACGTCAATAAATATGATCCCTCAAAAACGCCTTCTGATTAATTTTCTGATTCTGCTAACGTATTTACTCTTAGTACTTCCCGTCGTTATTTTTCTACTTTTTTATACGAGACTAATTATTTCATTGCCAATATTACTCTCGCTACTGCTTATTTTAAGCAGTAAAATCCGCTCATATTTGAATTCTACAATAGTACCTGAAAGTGGTAATCTGCCTGGGAAAAGAAAAAGCTATTGGGTGCACTTTCTGAATACCCTGGTTCAGGCGGTACGCAGCCAAGGCAGCGTACTTATTTTATCAATCATGGTGTCTCTGGCCTGGCTGTTCATATCAAGTATCGGAGGAATCGGATACAAGCATTTTGATTCACCCATAATTGATGCGAGGTTCTGGCATATTGTAAACGAGCCATGGCCCATTTGGTTCGATGCGGAATACCTGGATATCGGCGAAGATAAACCTTTTGTATTTTCTCTCGCGTACTATCTGCCGGCGGCCCTGGTGGGTAAAGTATTTGGTTGGACGGCTGCTAATTTGGCCCTCTTCTGCTGGGCCTGGCTATGTCTTTTCGTGGTATTCTCCCTTATATGCATCTATGCATCTTTAAACGTGTACAGGATGGGTCTTCTTCTCTTAGGAATTATTCTATTCGGTGGGTTAGATTCCGCGTTTAATTTCGTTTTCAAAATTACCTCCGATCAGTCAGAAATGTGGAGCATGCCTTTTTTCTTCTTTTCCAATACGCGTACGCTATTTTGGTCACCGCACCACTCCCTTCCTATCTGGCTTTTTGGTTGCACTATATTGCATCTAAGGTCCTTGTCCCCGAGGATATTATCCCTGGCTTCCATTTCTCTTGTCTCGGTTACATTGTGGTCTCCCTTGTCGCTTATCAGCCTCCTGCCTTTTGTGGTTATTTTACTTATCTATTTGGTCAGAGAGCATCGTAGTTTGATTTTTTCAGCTTCTACTTTTGTATCCATTGTTCTCTTTTCAGTGCTGGCTTCATTTATCTTGTCTAATGAATTTTCCTTTCCATTGGAATGGGCGCCTCACTCCTTCCCCAATTTTTGGACGAAATATCCTCTTTTCCTCCTCGTAGAACTCGGGGCATCTATTTTAGTTATTTTATATGGTTTCAAAGGTCTATCGCCTCTCGAGCGGAAATTAACAATTGTTAGTTTTCTGTGGCTATTATTAATCCCGTTTGTTCGTCTAGGTCTTTGGAGCGACTGGTGTATAAAAAATGCTATCACCCCACTTTTTTTCTTAAGCATCATAACCGGTTTGATAATAGTCCGCTCTTTCAGATTTCGTTATTTCGGAATTCTAATCGTGGCGACCCTCTCAATAAGCTGGCTAACTGCGATAGAAGAAATAAATTATAGTGTACGAAACTTCCAGATCGACTTCAGAAATCATCCCACTTTTAGTCAATTTGACAAGGGATACTTAATAGACCAACAGCTTGGCACGCCTGATTCTTTTTTTGCAAAATATTTGTCACGTGAGCGGAAAAGTAATCGCTGACAGCTCCGGTAGTAAGCTATCACCTTACCCGCCCTTTTTTAACCTCCGGTTCAGCCCGAACATCAGCACGGCGCATACAAGCATAAGTCCCGATGCCGACTGGAAGATGAGGCCTAGCGGCACATCCGCGTCCCGCAGGCTGCCGCCCGCATAAAGCCCGATACCACCGACGATGCAGCTGCACATGTTCAACACCCCATAACCCGTCGCGCGGTAGCGTTCGTCGGCCACCATGCAAAGAACAGGCATCATATTCGCATCGGTAAAAGCCTTGGTAAGACCGTACAGCATAAAACCGCCTACCGCCAGCCACAAGACCGGCGCATAACCCGCCACGAATACTGCCGGGGCCGCCACCAGCATCCCGATAGCCGGAACCAGGATCCTGGCGCCCCGGTTCACTTTTGACCACCGGTCTGCCAGGAACCCGCCGAGCAAAACACCCGCCATGGCCATCACGTTGATGTACCCGGTTGCATAAAGGCCGGCCGTCCCTTGCGAAAGCCCGAAACGTTCTTTGTAAAAAGTCGGAAGCCAGCCGACAATCAACCAGGCAACCACCCCGAGAAGCCCCCAGAACAGTAGTATCAGCAAAAATTCTTTCCTGCCAAATAGTTTTTCAAGGGCATTGCGAAAACCAATCCGGTCTGTCTTTTCCTTTGTCGCAGCGGACTCTGTCTTCTGCTTCGGGGCATCCCTGAGTCCGAATGCCAACAGAAAGGCAAACCCTATCCCTATCCCGCCAAAGAGACTGAAAGCATACGTCCAGTCATGCTGCTCGGCGAGCGCACCGCCAACGAAACCCAGGCTTTGCCCGAGGCCCACGCCCATCATGTGAATCCCTGTGGCCAGCGACCTTGTCGGTCCGCGATGATAGTCAGCGATAAGCGCCAGCGCGGCCGGCATGTAGCAGGCTTCGCTCACGCCCATGAGCGCACGTGTAAGCAATAGTTCGCCATAAGTGCCCGCATGGGCGGTAAGCCAGGTAACTGCAGACCAGACAAACAAGCTTACGATAATCACCTGGCTTCTTTTGAATTTATCGGCAAGAAACCCCGCAAATGGGCTTAGAACGCCGTAAACCCACAAAAAAACAGACGAAAGCAAGCCGAACTGCGCATCAGTCATGGGCATGGCCTCCATAATCGAGCCACGCATGGTAGTGATCATGATCCGGTCTATGTAGTTGAGGCAGCCCACTACGCAAAGCATCCCCAGTATCAGCCAGGCTTTCAGCGGAGGGCGCGTATGTTCACTTTGCATTTCCACAGATGACAGTCAAAAAGGTGGCATCCTCCCGTGAACGCCACAGGAAGATGCCGGTAAAACATCAATAACCCGGATTCTGTTGAATATGAGGGGTAACGTCCCTCACGGACTGCGGGATCGGGTACAGGTACCGGTTGCGGTCACGCAGGTTGTCGGCCATTCCGTACGCCTCCAGGAACTTCTTTTTTACATCCAATGCGCGGTCCGTTCTGACGAGGTCAAACCAGCGGAGGTTTTCAAAACAGAATTCATGGCGGCGCTCCGCCTCCATCCACAGCCGGTAAGCCGACTGATCGGGGATATCGGCCGCTGTTTTCGGTTTCAACCCGGCGCGCTTGCGCACTTTGTTGAGCAGGTCAAACGCCTCACCGTCGGGGACAAAGCCCATTTCATTCAGGCATTCCGCGTACATCATCAGTACGTCGGTGTACCCAAGCGCGATCCAGTCTACGTCCCAGTCGTTGGCGGCCACTACCGGCCCGTTCTGGTACTTCCTGCAAGTCGGCAGGGTGGTGATGATCTCTCCCGATTTGTGCCGCCACGACTGACGGATGGCTACGTCTTTCCGGAGGTCGCCTGCTTCGAAACTTTTCAGCAGGTCGTTTGACAGGAAAAGGTTAAACGGGCTTCCGCCAAATGGAAGCCCTCCCTGCGCTTCCGGTAAAGGTACAATGTCGTTTGAAGCATTTCTGGTAGGGAAAGGGTTTCCGTGACCGCTTACACCGGCTTTAAACTGAATCGAAAAAACCTGTTGTTTGCCACCTTCTTTTTCGAAACTGTACACGTCTTCGTAGCGGTCAAAAAACTGGAACTCGCCGGAGTCAATAATTTCCCTGAACAAGTCCGCGGCTTGTTTCCATTCGTTCTTTTTAAGCGGGTACCCACTCCGGAACAGGTAAACTTTTCCCAGGTAACCTTTGGCGGCCCAGCTGGTAGCCCGCCCCTTGTTGGCCGCATTGTGAGCCGCCGGGAGCAATTCCGATGCTGACTTCAGGTCGCTGACTATCTGGTCATATACGGCTTCATCCGTTCCGCGATCGACTTTCTGGCTTTCGCTGATGGAAAGGGAGGTGGTAACTATAGGGACCCCGCCAAAAATCCGAACGAGATCGAAGTAAAGAACGCCCCTCACAAATTTCGCCTCGCCTTCAAACTGGGATTTTCTTTCGGCAGGCATTTCTATATTCCCTATTTGTTCGATAATCCGGTTGCAGCGGTTAATGCCCGCATAGTAGGCCGACCAGGCCGAACTCAGCACCGGGAGCATCGAAGTCTCCTGGAACCTGCTGATAGGCCCGTCATCATAGGCCGTCCCCTGAAATGCATTGTCACTTCTGGCCTCCGTTAACATGTACGACGCCTCCGAATTCACCCAGGTACTTCTGAGGCCGTTGTAAAGTCCGATGGCCGCTTGGTCAAAGTGGGTTTCGGTTTTATAAAAGCCTTCCACGCTTTTGGAAGACACCGGTACCAGGTCGAGTTGATTGCAGCCCGCCGCCGCCAGGATCAGCAGCAAACAGGCATATGGATATAACTTCATGATTTGTCAGAATTTGATATTCAGGCCAAAAGTATAGGTACGGGCGAGCGGGTAAGTCGCATCGAAATCCACACCCGGGCGCGTGTTACTGTTGGAGTAGCTCCCGGTCTGCGGGTTCCGGTTGTAGTGATCGTGCATCCAGACATTGTCGATGCTGGCATATATCCTGGCAGAAGATATGCCGGGAAAGCTTTCAGGAACCGGCACTTTATAACCCAGCGATATGGTTCTCAGGCGGACGAAAGCTGCGCTTCTCAGCCAGAAGGTAGACGGTGTTGTAAGGTTGGCCGTTACTGCCGCTCTTGGCACCCAGCCGTTTCCCGGATCTTCGGGGGACCGCCAGCGGTCACGCCAGTAGCCGTCAACGTTGCCCCTTGATTGCCCGTGCTGCCCCACCGCTACGTTGAGCAGCTTGTTGCCCCACTGCCCGTCTGCAAAAACGGTAAAGTCAAAATTCCTGTAATTGAACACATGTTGCATGCCCCAGAACACTTTCGGGTTGTTGTTGCCGACTATGGTGCGGTCGTCTTCGTTGATGACACCGTCATTATTGATGTCCTTGAATTTAATGTCGCCTACGTTCTGCACCCGGTAATGCGGGTGAGTATCCAGTTCGTTTTTGTCACGAAAGACACCATCCTGTACAAAAGCGAAATAGCTGCCTATAGGCTCCCCGATTTTCGTAATGGTGGTAAAGCCATCGCCGGTGGTGTAGATAGGAGCGCCGCCCGGGCCCAGTTCCAGTACCTTGTTCCGATTATGGGAAAGGTTGACGGACGAAGTCCATTTTAATGCGCCTGTTGTATTGACGGTCGACAATTCTACCTCAACACCGGCATTCCTTACCGCTCCGATATTCATCAACGTAGTAGAAAAGCCGGAAACAGATGGAATCGGTACATTCAGCAATAAATCCCTGGTGTCTGACAGGTAGTAGTCGAGCGCAAGGTTAATCCGGTTACCCAACAGGCCGAGGTCAACTCCGCCGTCGAAAGTATAGGTCCTTTCCCAACCCAGGTTGCGGTTGCTGAACGAACCCGGTCCGAAGCCCGAAGCCACAGACTGGCTCGAACCGAGGATGTAATTTAACCCCAACAGGGTCCCGATTGAAGCGTAGTCCCCGATGTTATTATTGCCCGCCACGCCGTAGCTCGCACGCAGCTTTAATTCACTGATGGCATTCACATCCTGCAGGAATGGCTCTTCGGAAACGCGCCACCCGATAGAGCCGGCCGGAAACCAGCCCCATTTATTGTCGGCCCCGAAACGGGAGCTGCCGTCGCGCCGAATGCTCGCCGAGACCATGTACTTGTCTTTCCAGGCCATGTTAACGCGCCCGAGAAATGAAAGCAGCGTCCATTCTGTTGCGCTGGACGAGCCGTCTCTGAGGATGGATCCCATATTGAGCGTGGTAATTTCATCGTCCGGGAAGCCGGTTTTTGAGAGACTCGTATTCACAAGCCGGTCCTGCTGGTAGGTAAACCCACCGAGTGCATTCAAACTCCAGTCCCCGCGGTTCAGATCATAAGTCAGCGTATTTTCGTTGAGCAGGTTATCCCTCGTCGCCGTTGAAACCGATCCGACATGACCGGTGCCCCGGTTGATATTGTCCGGTTTGAAATATTGGGTAAGATTCGACAAATAATCTCCGCCGAAAGAAGTTCTGAATTTCAGTCCTTCGGCAAGCTTCACCGTAGCATACATATTGGCGCGGATATTGCGGCTGTTGGTGTTGTTGGTGAGCTCGCGTGCCAACGCCAGGGGGTTGAGGTAGAATGCGGCATGGTACGGATAATACCCACCCCGCTGCGTCTGCTGGTCCAGGCCCACTATGGGCGCCACCCTTGCCGAACGACTTACCGGGCCCTGGTTGCTGTCGCCCTCCGAGTCGTTGCGGTCCATCGAGGAGGCTGACAGGTTGAGCCCGATGTTAACCCGGCGACCCAGCCTGGTTTCCACATTGGCCCGGAAAGCGAAACGCCTGTAATCCGAACCGATGATAATTCCCTTCTGGTCAAAATAGTTTCCCGAAACAAAATAGTTGACAAAATCATTGGCGCCGGACGCCGACAGCTGGTAGTTCTGCACCGGGGCCGAACGCGAAATCAGGTCCTGCCAGTCATGATCCGGGAACGATTTCGGGTTGGTAAGCCAAAGCGGGTCAATCCAGTAATTGGCATTGGTACGGACAGAATTGGGGTCGTCAGCTTTTCCTCCCTGCAAAATCCAGGTATTGTTTCTTTCCTCTATCGCAAAATCAATGTACTCGTCCCGGTTAAGTACATCTACCTTGCTGAACCGCTCCTGTACACCGTAATAGGTGTCAAGCTGCAGCGTCGGCTTGCCTGTTTTACCCGTTTTGGTGGTAATCAGCACCACACCGTTTGATCCCCGCGAACCATAGATAGCAGCCGAGGCCGCATCTTTCAGGACCTCGATCGATTCGATATCGTTGGGGTTAATATTATCCAGCCCGCTATTTACCGGGAATCCGTCGACTACGTACAACGGGGCGGTGGAGTTGTTCACAGAACCAACACCGCGTACCTTCACGGCCAGGCCCCGGCCCGGAGCGCCGCTAACCTCCTGCACCTGCACCCCCGCCAGCTTACCCGCCATGGCCTGATCCACGCGGCCTATTGGCCGTTCGTCCAGGTCCGATGCTTTTATCTTCGCAATGGCGCTGGTAACCTGTGTACTTTTCTGGCTTCCATAGCCGATCACCGTCAGTTCCCCAAGGCTTTTGACATCTTCTTCGAGCAAAATTTCTACTTCCGATGCTGCGCCGACAGATACTTCGCGGGTCGCGAAGCCGATAAAGGAAAAAATGAGGGTAGCCTGGGGAGAAACAGCCAGGCTGAACCTGCCGTTTGCGTCACTGATCGTACCGTTGCTGGTACCCTTTTCCAGGATATTCACCCCCGGCAAGGGTTCCCTGCTCTTTGCGTGGAGTACTTTTCCGGCGACCTCCTGTACAGCCGGGACATTGGCAAAAAGAGTTCCGGCCGGGATCAAAAAAATGAGCAGGCAGATAAGCCCGGTCATTAGCCTGGATCCCGGGACCCGACATAGCCGCAACCGCAGTCTACCGATTCGGGTCGGTATCTTTTTTTTCATAATTTTGAAAATTAGTAAGGATTAAGACTTCGTTTTACGGGTTTTAATGAAGGAGCTGTTGGCGCAGCTCCTTTTTATTTGAAGCGCCGCATCGTTTGCGGCACCTTATTTCTTCTCCAGCGCTTTCAGCGGAAGCGAAGCCATGTAAATGGAAGTTTTCCCCTCGTGAGACGAGTAGTAAGAAAACCATAGCGAACCATTCCTGATCACCATTCCAGGGTAACTGGTATCGCCGGAAGAAGGAAAAGTGGCTACCTTGTGGAAATTCCCCTTCGTATCTCCGAGGAACAATCCTGTATATACGACACTCCCCTCATGCACGCGGGTACCCATGAGTATTTTCCCTTTTTCTGTAAAAACAAAATTGGGTCCGCCGAGGCGTTGATCGAGTTTGTGAAATGTCCAGTTGGTAAAAGGAGCCTTGCTCTCCGCCAGAACACCCATCTGGTCTTCCAGCTCTCTTCTGATCAGCACGTGCATAACGCCCTTTTTGTCAAAGCGGATGGTAGCCTCGTTGGGAAAGCCGTCCATTTCAATCTTCGAGACTTTTTCAAAGTATTTCCCGTCCGTGGTTTTAAGCAGGTACATAGCGGTCGGGCCTTTCCGCTCCTGGGGTCCTATCTGGTAGTCTATGGTATAGCCTACACCATTGTGCCAGGTAACACGCCAAAGCCAGTCTCCCCAGGATGTAATCGCGGGATCAACGCGTACCTCCTCCGGCGCACTGTAATTTCCTCCGTTTGCATCGGAAAAAGACACCTGCGGCTTCCGGCCTTCCAGCTTTCCGTTGTTGTAAATCGAACCGCCCATAATGACCATAATTTTCCCTGCAGGCGTAACTGAAAGCTTGGGGTCTCTCAAATCGATTCCTTCCTTTTTAAGGTCGGCGATGCTTTCCCAACGCTTGCCGTCCGGTGACTTTAGAATTCTTACCGTTCCGTCCGTACCCGGCACATGGCCCGACCCTTCGCGAAAAGAGCAATAGTAGTTCCCCTTGAAAAACAAAAGGTCCGTAAAAGCGCTGTGCGGCGAACCGTCCCAGATTTTCCAGACTTCTACATCTCCCTTGTGCTGGGCCGGCAAGGTGATCGAACCCAAAAACAGAAAGGCCGGGAGCAGGCGAAACATGAATTTAATTTTCGTAAATGCACGCATAAGTTTTAAGAATTTAGGAGTTGTTATTTTGAAAAAATGCTTGCGAGCGCAAAAGCAGCAGCAACCCGTATGTCGTCATGTGCTGCTTTGGCTATCCCGGAAAGACCCGGTTCCGTCGGGGAAACCGGTTCCGAATAAATCTTCTTAAGTACTGCTTCCGCGCCGCGGTCTCCCTTTGCGGCCACGGCCTTGCAGAACGATATGGGTCCGTCCTTACCGGGAAGGCCCGCCAAATCATACAGCCGCCGGTTCAGCGCTTCCCGATCGGGTGTAACCACTGAGTCGTCATTCTGAATAAAGGCCGCATGCAGGAGATAGGGCAGCGCACCTGACCCGGCCGGTTCCTTTATTGCAATATGGAAGAGCCTTTGTGCGTATGCCGCAGGGAGCGGTTTCATAAAGGTCAGCGCGTAAGCCGCTACTCTCTTCCGGACAGCCGACGTGTCTTCCAATGCCGCCAGGATCCGTTCATAATCCGGTTCCGCGTTTTCGCGAAGAGCCATTCCCCAATTTACATAGGCGCCCAGCGCCCCCGGGTCATTCAAGTCGCGGGCCGTTATCCCGCGGTCCTGCGACGCGAGTGAAAAGTCGAGTTTGGCCAGGGTCTCTGCGGCATGAATCCGGTCATGGCCGGTCGAATCAAGGTAGGCTTCCTTAATTTTCTGCAGCCAGCTCTGCCGGCCGGTCCCCTCGCTCACCCGGTACATCATGCGCCAGTAGCCGATTCTCTGCGGGACCGAATCTTCGTAAACGCGGCACTGTTCGATGAGCCTCCGGGCCTGGTCCCGGTGGCCAAGATCTATCAGAAATTCAATTGCGTGTACCCGCACCCAAAAATCCGTACTTTCTGCACCAACTGCCTCAATAGCGGCCGGGTATGCATTTTCCATTTCTCTGTTGGATTGAAGCGTACATGCACCGAGCAGGAACGCCAGTATGGACATTCTCCAGTTTCCCATTTTATTTCAAACTATAGCCGCCAAGTAACACCGGCAACAGCTCGGTTTCCTCGAGTTGCCGATAAAGGGCGCTTTCCTCTTCTGTAGTCAGGTTTCTTAAGGGAAGGCGACAAGGCCCGCAATCAATGCCCGCCAGTTTCATCATGGCTTTCCCGCCTACAATTGCGTTCACATAGCCCAGCATAATTTCGACCAGCCGGATGGAAACCTGCTGGTGCCTCCTGGCTTCTGCCAGGTCATTTTTTACAAAAGCATCGATAATAGCGCTGTAGATTTCAGGGGCAAAATTAAAGGTAGTCCCGATTCCGCCCCGAACTCCAAGGACAAGCCCATTCAGCAAAATTTCATCATGGCCGTGCAAGACATCAAACCGCCCGCCCTCCAGCGCGACGCATTGGTGCATATCCATAAAGTCGGTATAAGTATATTTTACCCCGGCCAGGTTGGGAATGAGCGCACTTCCTTTGGAAAGGAGCCGGTTTACTTTGATGTGCGCGCCCGTGGCGACAGGCAGATGATAGTAATAAAACGGCAGATCGGGCGCCGCAGCCGCCACCTGGCGACAATACTCTACCATCACGTTCTCGTTGGAAGAAGACAAAAAGGGCGGGGCCATACAGGAAATAGCATCTGCACCTATGGCTGAGGCATGCGCCGCCAGGTCCTTGCTGGTTTCAACACTGGTACTGCCTACATGCACGACCACTTTCATCCGATCCCCTGCATTTTCCTTCCAGGTCTCAGCCAGCTTTTTCCGTTCCTCCGGAGTCATCAACACCCCCTCACCGGAGGAACCGTTCACAAATACTCCCGCCAAACCGCGCTGCGACAGCAACGCTGCGTAGTCGGGCACAACTTCCGGGCGAATGGCCCCGTCCTGGGAAAAGGGGGTAAAGACTGCTGCGATCAGGCCTTCGAGTTTATTAAATTTCTGCATCTTGGATAACTGTAATGATTGGTTTATTTACCGGGATTCTGATTGTGGTGGTTAATAAAATCGATGTAAGCGACCAAATGGTCCTCCATAGCGCGCTGATACCCCTCTACGTCGCGCTGCTCGAGGTAAGGGATAAAATCATTATGGCGGATGAACCGGCCTTTGCCCCGCCGTTCCCGGTTGAACTGGTCGAAATCCTCGAAGTTTTCGTTTACGTACTTGAATACCGGCAGCAACGTGTCAAGAAAATCAAGCATTACCTTGTTTTTTGAAACGGCATACAGTTTGGAATGAAACGCCCGCTCCATTTCTATGTCCACCTTCATGCTATCGATAGCCCGCTCTCTTGCCACAATGTCTTTAAGCTCGTTTATGTCCTGGTCGGTGATGTTGTGTATGATCATGCGCGCGCAGCCGATCTCGAGTGACACCCGCATCCCGAGCAGGTCCAGGATGGTAGCTTTGCTCAGCATGAACGGGTTGATAACTTTCTTAAAACTGAACATTACATTGGGCTGAGCGATTACCGTACCCCGCTTTTTCCGGCTCTCGATGATCCCGAGCATCCTCAGGCGGCTGAGCGCCTCTCTCACAACATTCCGGCCCACCTCATATTTTTCAGAGATTTCTTTTTCATTGAGCATTTCCGCTCCCGACTCCAACTGGTTGTCCCGGATTTCCTGGATCAACTTGCTCTCAACCCAGTCAACGAGCGTGGTACTCTTCACTTCTGTTCCCATGTTTATGTACTGTATATCCTAATTATGGTATATGTCCTACAATATTAGGCACTATTCTGTAACCCGCAAAGGTTTTTTGATATTTTGTTTGGAATAAGTGATAAAAAAAACATCCCGGCCGGGATGTAAGCAGAAGATCTGCCGCTTCCGTCACAGGTTTCCGCCGGGGCGAAGCCCGCTGGGCACGCTCGTCGGGACGGTACGATCGAAGCTATCGTCGCTCAAAACATTGATAAACTCCACAATCCGGGAGATGTCCCTGAAGTTCACATCCAGGTCCCTGACCAGCACGTCCATTTGCTCCGGCTTCATGTGCGGGTTCCTGATTTTTCCGCCACCTATGTCTTCGTAAAACTCAAGCACCTGTTTCAGGTTTGCAAACTTGCCGCTGTGCATGTATGGGGCGGTGTACCTGAGGTTACGTAAAGTGGGGGTACGAAACGTAAAGTCCTCCCCGGCCCCTTTGTCACTTTCTTTCAGGTGATCAGCATCGGGCACCCCCAACGCATGCAGCTTGAAGTCTGAGAACATCGGGCCGTTGTGGCATTTTGCACATCCGGAAGAAAGAAAAAGATTCAGGCCGTCTTTTTCGCTGGCGGTAAGCGCGGCACTGTCGCCGCGCATGTACTGGTCGAAACGCGTATTCCCGTTGACGAGCGTCCGTTCAAAAGCGGCTATCGCACGCGCCAGGTTGGTTTCATTAATCACATTATCCTCACCCGGGAAGGCGGCTGCGAACAAAGGCTTGTAGGCCTGGATTCCGTTCAACCTCTGGATCACTACGCCCAAAATCTCGCTTTCCGCAAAACCGTGTCCCCGCATCTCATCAAGGGTTTTAATCGGGGCAAGGGCCTGCTCCTCCAATCCGCTGGCCCGCAAATCCCAGAACATGGGTGCAGATGCAGCGTGGTAGGAACTTGTCAGATTCAAGCCATTAAAGGCGGTATTCAGCACAGATTGTGAATTGCGCCTGCCCCTCGGAATATCATTGGGTTCTTTAAAACGGCGTTTGCTACCGGTTCCTACGCCATTAACCCCTATTGACGTTTCCAGGAACTCGGCGTAGCCGAAATCCGGGTGGTGGCAGGTTGCGCACGCAACGTCTTTATTGCCGGAAAGTACCGGGTCAAAAAAAAGCAGGCGGCCCAGCGCTATTTTTTCCGGGCTGCTCACATTATCGGCCGGGTCCGTCGCCTGAAGCGGCAACGCCCCCAGATCGGCCAGGGTTTCGACTGTCTTCTTTTTCCTACTCTCGCCCGCCGGTTTTTCTCTTGAACATGATACCGAAAACAACCAGGAAACTAGCGCAGCCAAAAAAGCCAGTCGGGCCGGTAACGATTTCATTTGCGTAAAAATGTCTGAAGGAATACCAGCCCAATCTAAACAATGCAGCAATTAAATAAAAGACATTTTTGTATTTTATTTAACAAAAGAGGGTGTGGGGCATCAGTTGACGCTCCGCACCCTCTTAGAAGAGACTCCGTCTCCTAGCTCAGGACGATTTCCTTATTCTTCGGATCCCAGCTTACGCGTTTTCCCGTATGAAGCGCTTTTGTCGACATAATATTGGCAACCGAGTGGTTAAAACCTGCGCTTGCGGGTGCATTCGGCTCTTTCCGGCTCCGAACACACTCCATCCAGTTCCGCATATGCAGCGAAGTCATCGGATCTGCGCCGGTATTGGCATCCGTCTCAATTTTAACATTGCTTTTCAGTTCCTGTTTGACCAGTTGGTTGGCCGAAAGCCCCATCGGCTTCGCATTCTTTTCGTCAAGTCCACCCGTTGGCGTAATCTCATTCGTATCGAGGTTGATCATCCCGCCGTTCGAGTAATAGTACTCCTTGGTACCACCGGCTGAGTTGTTAAACCTCGAGGAATATATCACCTGGAACCCCTTGTTCTTATCGTCAAAAGGTCCGTACTCGAACACCGCGGTGAAGGTATCGGGGTTGGTCCGGCCGTCTTTCCAGGTGTAAATTCCGCCGTTGGCGACCACGCTGCGCGGCGCCTCCAACCCTGTAAACCAGTGTACGGTGTCTATCTGGTGTGCCATCCATTGCCCTGGAATTCCGGAGGAGTAGGGGTAAAAAAGACGGTACTCGAGGTAAAACCGGGGGTTCCAGGCGACTTTAGGCCGATTCATCAGGAAACGGTTCCAGTCGGTATCCTTTTCGCGGATTTCGGATACGAGCTGCGGTCTCCGCCAACGTCCCGGCTGGTTTACGTTCCAGGTCATCTCAACGGTGGTAATATCCCCGAACTTGCCCGATTTTATGAAATCATATGCCGCCCAGTAGTTCGGCGCACTGCGGCGCTGCGAACCAACCTGTACAATTTTCTTGTTTTTCTGAACGGCGGCCAACGCAATTTTCGCGTCTTCCAGCGACTCTGCAAAAGGCTTTTCGACATACGCATCCCGACCTGAATTCACGGCCTCGGCGCAATGCAACGCATGCTGAAAATCGGCGGTACTGATGATTACCGCATCCACATCTTTCCGGGCATATAGTTCTTCATTGTTGCGGGCCTTGACAAAATTCGGCGCTGCCCACCCCTTCGACGTCATGTACTGCTCGGCCTCATCCCGGCGACGATTCCAAAGATCGGACACGCCCATAAATTCAAAATTGAGTGTTTTCGCGTGGTCCATGAAACTCGGCGCCAGCGAGCTTCTGAAACGATCCGAAAAACCTACGATACCGACTCTCACACGGTCGTTTGAACCTAGTATGCGACGGTAGCTGGCAGCATTCAGGGAGTTGGCGCCCAGCGCAAACCCGGCCGTTGCCAATCCAGCCTTTTTAAGAAAATCTCTCCTGTTACTCATTTTGATAGATCGTATTTCAAGTGTATAAAAGGTTTGAGGGGTGAGGGGTGAGGGGTGAGGTGTGAGGTTTGAGGGGTGAGATTTGAGGCGCTTTTAGCTAATACCTCATACCTCACTGCTAGCCCCTCACAGCTAACCCCTGTGATTAAAGTCCTTGCTTCACCCTGAGGCTCCTGAACGAGACCTGGTCGCTGTGATCCTGGAGCAACAAATGCCCGGCCGGAGCCAGCCCGAAATCTTTTTCATCTTTGAATTTGGACCTGGCGACCAGGGCTTTCCAGATAGCGCTTCCCCGCTTGTACTCGACCACTTTCTGCTCATTCAGGAAGTGCTGCACCGTTCCGTCAGAAAACGCAACAATCCGTCCCGAATTCCATTCGCCAATCGGCTTCAAGCTGTTTTTAGGCTTCTCAGCAGGGATCAGGTCGTAAAGGGAAGCAAGAGTCCTGTTCCCTACCACACCATTTTTTGCATCCGGGTGCTTTTCATCATCGAGTACCTGGTACTCCGGCCCCAGCCCAGAGCCTTTGTCAGGCAGTTCTTCGATAAAATATTTGATGCCGCTATTGGCTCCCTCGGTGAGCCTGAACTCAAACTTAAAATCAAAGACCGGGCCGAATTTCTCTTTGGTTATCAAATCACCGCCGCCCTTGCTGTTCTCATTCTTTTTGGCAATGGTGATGGCGCCGTTGTCAAAATCCCACCGGCCTGCAGGAAGCCCCTCCTGCTTATAGCCCCTCCATTGATCTGCGTTTTTACCGTCGAAAAGAAGTTTGAACCCCTGCTCCTCCTCAACTTCGTTCAGGGTATTCGGAATCAGATTAACCACGTGAATGGTCTTCTGGACCGCCTTTGGCTGCAAACCGGTTGTTTTGATCCGGATGTTCCGCCACTTCACCTGGGTACCCGCAAGTTCCGCATTGGGAATTGAGTGCACCTGGAGACATATAAACCCGCTCGGCGTCAGGTCGTCGATCAGGTGCGCCGTCTGAATCCCGTTTACAAAGGTCCGGATGGTATTGCCGATCGCTTCGATACGATAGTGATTCCAGGCATTTCTTTTGAAAGCTTTCCTGCCCTCCGGGTTACCGTCCAGTGGATAAAGCCAGCCGCGCCGCGCCTCATCATAGATCCCGCCGGACCAGGCCCTGTCTGAAGGATCGATCTCGCACTGGTACCCGTGAACGCGTCCATCGCGGTAATCCGGTTTCGACAGGCTGCGAAACTGAATACCGGAATTCAGCTTATCGTCTACCTGGACATCGCACTCGAAAATGAAATCGCCGTAGTTCTTCTCCGTAGTCAGGAACGAATTAGGTGTATTGGCAACCGATGTACCAACAATCGCGCCGTCAACTACCTCATACTTAGCACTTCCATTAAGTTGCTTCCAGCCTTTCAGATCCTTTCCGTTGAAAAGGGAGACCCAACCGGCCTCTTTCTTCTGCGCTGCTGCCTCCTGTGCAGACAGTACCATTACCAGAGCGGACGCATAAAAAAAGGCCCGCGCGTAAACTTTGTATTTCTTGAACATGCTTTGATAGAATACGTTTTAAATAAAAACGAAATTTAGCAGGTAACACCCTTAATTTTAATACGGAAATCACTGGGATTCTGGCTATGGGAAGTCGGAAATCGGAGGTCGGAAATTGGAAATCAGCGCGATTCCGATTTCCGACCTCCGATTTCCGACTTCCAGCCTCTGATTTCTCCCCATAATTCGTATGTTTGGATTTTAACATCAGCATGCTAAAAATGAAAAAGACAATTTTATCGGCATCCCTTTTTTTGCTCACTCTCCCGATTTTTGGTCAGTCGGTATTGACCCCTGAAAAGTTATGGCAGCTCGGCCGCGTTTCGGCCGTCGGATTAAGTAAGGACAAGAAATCAGTCGTCTACTCGGTATCTACGCCAGACGTGTCCGAAAATAAGTCAAACAGAAAAACCTATATGATCGCCGTCGGGGGCGGGCAGCCCGTGGAGGTTACCGACCCCGCTACCGTTGTACCCGATGAGAAGATATCACCGGACGGGCGCTTCAAGCTGCACCACAAGGCAGTCAAATTGTCAAAAATAACCGGGAAAGACCGGTACGCCGACCTCCCCAAGTCTGACGGGTATGTCTACACATCGCTGGACTACCGTCATTGGGATACCTGGAGAGACGGCAGTTACGACCACGTTTTTCTTTCGAAAATAGTCGATGGAAAGACGGCTGAGGACCTTGATCTAATGGCCGGGGAGCAATTTGATTGCCCCCAAAAGCCCTTCGGCGGCGGAGAAGATTACATCTGGAGCCCCGATGGCAAAAAGGTACTCTATGTTTCAAAAAAGAAGACAGGCACCGACTACACCGTCAGCACCAATACCGATCTGTACGAGTACGACCTCGAAAGCGGCACTACCCGGAACCTCACACCGGATAATGCCGGCTATGACGTAGCGCCTGCCTACAGCAAGCAGGGTACGCTCGCCTGGCTGCAAATGAAAAGGGACGGTTATGAGGCCGACAAGCAAGACCTCGTCGTGCTCCACAATGGAGCCAGGCTGAATTTAACCGGACACCGCGACGAGCTGCACGTAGAGAGCTTTGTATGGGCGGATAACGGGCAATTCCTGTATTTTACCGCCCCCATAGACGGGACGCTTCAGCTCTTCGAAGTAAAGGATCCCGGCAGAACCAGAATGATGCCGGTTATAAGACAAATAACCAGGGGCGATTTTGATGTGAACGGGATCGTAGGACAGTCAGGCAATCTCCTGGTGGTTTCACGGGCAGATATGAACCACGCGCCCGAATTATTTACCGCGGACATAGCGTCGGGCAAAATGACACAGCTCACACATGCCAACCAATCGGCGGTTGCCAACCTCAGACCGGTAAAAACAGAACGGATTTGGGTACCGACCACAGATCAAAAGAAAATGCTTACCTGGGTGATCTATCCCCCGGACTTTGACCCGGCTAAAAAATACCCGACACTTTTATATTGCCAGGGCGGTCCACAGTCAGCTCTTACCCAGTTTTATTCCTTCAGATGGAATTTCCAGCTGATGGCTTCCCAGGGGTATATCATCGTAGCGCCGAACCGCCGCGGGATGCCCGGGCATGGAACTGAATGGAACGAGCAGGTAAGCAAAGACTGGGGCGGGCAGGTCATCAAAGACTACCTGAGCGCAATTGATCATGTTTCCGCCCAACCGTATGTCGACAAGAACCGTCTGGGCTGTGTAGGCGCTAGTTTTGGCGGCTTCTCCGTTTTTGCCCTGGCTGCAGTACACGAAAAACGCTTCAAATCGTTTATTTCGCATGACGGGGTGTTTGACTTCCGCAGCATGTACGGCACAACAGACGAAATGTTTTTCGAGAACTGGGAGAAAGGCGGGCCTTATTGGGACAAACAAAACGCAGTGGCACAGCGGTCTTTCAGCCAGTCGCCGAGTAATTTCGTGGATAAATGGGATACCCCTATCTATATTATACAGGGCGGAAAAGATTACCGGGTGCCGATTGAACAGGGTTTACAGGCCTTCCAGGCAGCCCAATTACGTGGTATAAAAAGCAAATTACTTTACCTCCCCGATGAAAATCACTGGGTATTAACCGGCCAAAACGCGCTCCTTTGGCACCGCGAATTTTTCGGCTGGCTGGAAGAAACAGTAAAGTAGGTGTGAGGTTTGAGGGGTGAGGTTGGAGTGCGCTCACAGCTCAAACCTCACCCCTCAAACCTAGACAAAGACATTCATATGAAAAATACAATCTTTCTATTTGGGGCTGCGGCCCTCTTTGCCGGCTGCGGCGGTGCAAATACGGTGGAAAACACTGCGGACCTGCCGGATGACAAGAATTTCCTCCGCCATGTTTCCGTATTGGCTGACGATTCTCTCCAGGGCAGAAAGCCTTTCACTGACGGCGAAGCCAAAACCATTGCCTATCTCGCAGGAGAATTTTCTGCGCTCGGGCTGAAGCCTGGAAACGGCGACTCTTACTTCCAGGAAGTCCCGCTGGTAGAGATCGACTCGAAGCCAACCGGCCACTTGGAGATTGGAGGCGGAAAATCGTCCCTTTCGCTGCGGTACCTGGACGACTACGTGATCAATTCCAGGCGAACGGATGCCCTCGTAAGCCTGAAAAAATCCGAAATGGTTTTCGCGGGTTACGGTATCGTCGCACCTGAATTTGGCTGGAACGACTATGAAGGACTTGACGTAAAAGGCAAAACCGTGGTGGTGCTGGTAAATGATCCGGGATACGCCGACAGTACATTGTTCCGCGGCAAAAACATGACCTATTACGGTCGTTGGACCTATAAATTCGAGGAAGCCTCACGCCAGGGAGCAGCCGGTGTACTCATTGTTCACGATGAGGGCCCGGCAAGTTATGGCTGGAAGGTGGTAAGGAGTAGTTGGTCGGGACCAAAATTGAGCCTGGAGGACGGGAAAGGCGAGAGAACGCTGGTAGAAGGGTGGATTTCCATGGAAGCTGCCGGAAAAATCTTCGGCGCAGCAGGCAAATCGACAGATCTCCTAAAAGAAGCCGCTCAAAAATCTTTTAAAGCAATCCCCCTGGGCCTGACCGCTTCATTAACCGTGCGCAACGCGGTTAAAAAGTCGGTCTCGCACAACGTGGCAGCCGTATGGCCGGGAGAACAACACCCTGAAGAGTGCGTTGTATACCTTGCGCATTGGGATCATCTCGGTATCGGCGAAAAAGTAGACGGAGATTCCATTTACAATGGCGCTGTAGACAATGCCACCGGTGTTGCCGCTATCCTGGAAATAGCCCGTGCATTTTCCCGGAACCCGGTAAAACCCGCTCGTTCCGTACTGTTCCTTGCCGTGACCGCCGAAGAGCAGGGCTTGCTTGGCTCCGCCTTTTATGCTGCACACCCTATTTTCCCCGCCTCCAAAACGGTTGCCGCCATTAATATAGACGCGCTTGCCCCATTCGGACGCACGAAAGACATTATTATCGTAGGAAAAGGGCAATCAGAGCTTGACGAATACATTGAAGCGGCCGCCAAAAAGCAGGGCCGCTACCTGAAACCGGAAAAGAATCCTTCCGGGGGGACCTACTTCAGGTCCGATCATTTCAACTTTGCAAAAATCGGTGTGCCTGCGCTCTATGCAAACAGCGGTACAGACCTGAGAAACGGAGGCGAGACGGCAGGCGATGCCAAACACAAAGAATACGGGAAAAACCACTACCATTCACCCTCCGATCAATACCGCCCCGACTGGGATACTTCCGGTATTCTCGAAGACATACGGCTACTGTATGAGGTAGGCGAAAAACTATCGAACGAGACTACCTTTCCCGGCTGGAAAGCAGGTTCGGAGTTTCGCGAAATCCGGGAAAAAAGCCTAAAGGGCCTGTAATTATTACAGGTCCAATTTTCAAGCACCCAATATCCTGGCATGTCTTCCACGTTTACACTTTACCTGATTCCGACTGTTCTTGCCGAAGGCACAGCATCTGCTACCATTCCTGCCGATGTGATTCAAACCATCAGGAAGCTGGATGTTTTCTTCGTAGAAAACATCCGGACGGCAAGACGTTTTATCAGCAGCCTTAAGCTTGGGATCGTAATTGACGACCTGGAATTCGTCGAGCTCAATAAAGACACCCCTCCGCATTTAATAAAAAGCAGGTTGGAGAACCTGCAGTCGGACGCCGGTGTGATCTCGGAAGCCGGTGTCCCCTGCGTAGCCGATCCAGGGAGTATCGCGGTCGCCTGTGCACATCAACTGGGGTTCCGCGTCAGACCATTGGTAGGGCCGTCTTCCATCTTAATGGCACTGATGGGGTCCGGCTTTTCCGGTCAGTCGTTTGCTTTCACGGGCTATCTCCCGATAGAACGGCCTGCGCGGGCGAAAGCGATCCTGCACATGGAGAAGCTGGTGATGTCGTCGGGTCAGACCCAGATCTTTATGGAAACGCCTTATCGTAATAACCAATTGTTACAGTCGTTACTGGAGACCTGCAACCCGGGCACGCGCTTGTGCGTAGCAGCCAACATCACCGGACCAGACGAATTGATTCTTACCCAAACCATCGCGCAATGGCGCAGAAACCCGCCCGACCTTAACCGGCGGCCCACCATTTTTCTTTTGGGCAATCTGGATTAGAGAGATTGAGATAGAAAGGAAGTTCCCGGCAAATGCAGCTTCTGAAGCTTACATCCAGGAAATCCACATGGTACGGATACTCAAAGCAATTACCAGTACTGCTACGATCAGCATCAAACTGCGCTTGCTTATCCGCGTTACGAGCAGCGCGCCGAAAGGAGCGGCGATCACGCCGCCAATGACCAGCCCGGCGACCACCTGCCAGCTGCTTACGCCGGTCAGGATCAAAAATGTGATACCGCTCGCGAAAGTTACGCCAAACTCGGCCGCATTTACCGAGCCGATGGTATAGCGCGGGTCGCGGCCCTGCCCTAAAAGTGTGGAAGTAACGATAGGCCCCCAGCCGCCGCCGCCAATAGAATCCATAAACCCGCCGATTGCAGCCAAAACACCAATCCGTTTGGTTTTCGTTTTTTTCCGCTTGACGGCCAGCGCCTTCCGCAATATCAGAATCCCCAGGAAAGCCAGGTAGGCGGCAATAAAAGGCTTGACCACAGCACCGTCAATCAGGTCGGAAAGAATATAGGCGCCTGTTACAGCCCCCAGGATACCGGGTATCAACAGGGAACGAAAAAGCTTTTTGTTGATATTCTTGAACCTGAAATGCGAAATGGCCGATGCTCCGGTAGTAAAAATTTCAGCCACATGCACACTGGCGCTGCTTATGGCCGGCGGTACTCCCAACGACAGGAGAAAGGAAGTGGAGGTAACTCCGTAGGCCATCCCCAGCGCGCCGTCAACCAACTGCGCGCCTAAACCCACCAGCAGGTAAAAAAAGAAATCCTCGGAGAGAAAATCGCCGACACGATCCAATGTCAGTGTCGTTGCACCGCCCAACCAAAAAAAGACACCCAGAAAAAAGACCACGGCCGCCCCCAGTGCCCACCAAATTGCGCTGCTTTGCTTCAAAACTGCAGATTTACTTTCCGACATTCCATAACCTCTTTGTAGTTGCCGACTGATTTACAGGGCAAATATATATAAGCTATAAAATCTATAAAAAAGATAGAGTATATTTTTTCCAAAATTCTTATCGACTATGCTTCAATGAATTCCGTAACAACTGCAGCAGCGAAGCGATATCCGTACCTGCATGAATGGTCAGATCGGCCCGCTCGTAGAAAGCCCGGCGGGCGTTCAACCTGGCCTCCAGGTCGGCTTCCAGGTCAGAAACGCCTGACAGGAGCGGTCTGTCGTCACGGGCATGCGCGCGGATCCGGCCGGCCAGCTCGGCGGCGGGCACATCCAGGAAAATGCTTAAGCCCGCTTTCTTTATAAAGTCCATATTGTCGAAAAAGCAGGGGGCTCCTCCGCCTGTTGCGACGAGCAAGCCGCTGTCCGGCGGCAAACCAAGAAGCAAGCGGCGCTCAACTTCGCGAAAGTACCCCTCGCCGAACTTCCCGAAAAGCTCGGGAATGGTCATTTGCTGGTCCTCTGCAATCCTGATATCCAGGTCAACAAAAGTATATCCGAGTGAAGCCGCGAGCTCCCGGCCGAGCGTGGATTTGCCCGACGAAGGCATACCAATCAAAAATATATTCTGCATAATTACGGCTTAACGAGTTTCCTTACGGTTGCCGCGGCAGGAGTATCATTATAATGCCACTTTCCTTTCACCACACCGTCCGAAAGCAGCCAAATCCCCGGATTTGACCTGGAAATTGTCTTCAAAACTGTCGCATCGGCAAAGTAATAAGGCACCGACAGCTGTTGGGCATGCAGGAAATCTTCTATTTCATTGCTCGCAGCCGACGTAAAGATCAGGGGTTGTATATCCGAGCCCGCCAGTTCGTCGACGAGCTTCTTTATCGTCGGGAAAGCCGCCGCATTGATATCTTTAAGGTTTTTAACGATAACAATCAGCTTGTTCCCCTTAAAACTCTCCTGGGTGTAGTCGGTCGTGTCATTCCATACCCGGTAGTCGGTTACTTTGGGCTTGGCTTTATCTGCGTTTAGCGTGACCATATCCTGGTACACATAGGTGCTGTCGTCCGGGAACTCCTTGAACCGGTGGGTCTTGCCGTCTTTCAGAAAGATATACTCAAATTGATAAGGTTCGGAGGGCTTCATCTGCTCCGGGATGCTGTTGCCAACCCGATAAGGGAGCAGATCCAGCGGCGGCAGATGTGTAATTGCATAAAAGGCGAGCACAAGCGACCCTACGGTAGCCACCGCCACGACCATGGCCGTCGGCAACGGTTTGATATCCCGCTGGTACCAGATGATAATGACGATCAAAACCAGCAAAATGAGGTCCTTAGTAAAGGAAGTCCAGGGGGTGAGCTTCAATGCATCCCCGAAACACCCGCAGTCAGTGACTTTGTTAAAGTATGCGGAATAGAACGTAAGGAACGAGAAGAAAATAATAATCAGAAGCAACAGGAAATTGGTGGTCCTGGGACGGTACCGGACCAGCAGCGCTACTCCCAGAACAACTTCGGCTACGCAAAGGAAAACGGCGAAATAAAGCGCAAAAGGTACAATGGCATGGAAGAACCCATGCAGGAACGCCATGTCATGGGCGAATACCTCGAAGTACTCCTCCAGTTTTATCTGTGTTCCAACCGGGTCGTTAAGCTTGATAAGACCGGAAAAAATAAACACAATGCCCACTAAAAACCGGGCAATCCGGGAAACTATTTTCATGGTGTAGTTAGGTTTGAGCCTTGAGGGGTGAGTCGTGGACTGATTGTTCATCTGTGGCTGGCCCCATACATGGGGCTAAAGCCAAAAACCTCGCAGCTCACACCTCTCTGAGTTTAATCAGGCAGAAAACTGAATAATTAATAATGTCCTGGTAACCTGCACGTACGCCTTCCGAAACCAGCGTTTGTCCCTGGTTCTCCTCGATTTGTTTGATGCGCAGGAGTTTCATCAGAATAATATCGGTCATGGAACTGACACGCATATCACGCCAGGCCTCGCCATAATCGTGATTTTTGTTGAACAACAGCTCCCTTACTTCCTCGGTTTGGGCGTTATAACGTGACAGCAGCTCTTCCGGCGAAATTTCGGCCGGGAGCCCGCCCGGCTGCGACAGGATCAACGCCATTACGCAATAATTGATAATTCCCACAAACTCGCCGGGAATTCCGTCCTCTACCCGCTGCACCCCCTTCTCCTGGATCGTCCTGATCCGCTGGGCTTTGATAAAAATCTGATCGGTAATGGAAGGCAACCTCAGGATCCGCCAGGAAGTACCGTAGTCAAGGTTCTTCCTTTCAAACAAGTCCCTGCATTCTGTTATAATTTCCTGGTAGGCGGATTCGGTGGATTTCACGTTATTTGCTGGAATCGAAAGAGAACTTACAACCATTTGACACCGGCTGAAAGGCCTCAGTTAACATAATTGTGCGGCAAGTTAGTAAAAAAACACTCAACTTGAGGGGGAAAATACTGCGTCTCGAGCCCCCGCTGGTGATGGGAATCCTGAACATCACACCCGATTCCTTTTTCGCGGAAAGCAGACTTCGGACCGACGATCTTACGCAGATAAAGGAGCGTGCGGCCAGGTTGCTGGCCGAGGGCGCAGACATTCTCGATGTGGGCGGCTATTCAACCCGCCCCGGGGCGGCGCAGGTCGACCCCGAAGCCGAATTGGAGCGCGTCATCCCGGTAATTGCCCTGCTCGCCGGCGCTTTCCCTGAAACCCCTATTTCGATTGATACATTCCGCGCCGACGTTGCCACTGCGGCCGTTGCAGCAGGCGCACATATTGTCAACGACGTTTCCGGCGGTACGCTTGACCCGGAAATGTTTTCTGCAGTAGCCGCTCTTCAGGTCCCCTATGTACTCATGCACATGCGCGGTACACCCGCTACCATGAATACGCTGACAGAATACAACGAAGTAACCGCGGACGTGATGACGGAGTTGAGGGAGAAAATTTTCCGGCTCAGACAAATGGGCGTTTCTGATGTCATCGTGGACCCTGGCTTCGGTTTTGCCAAAACTCCTGAACAGAACTTCTCACTGGTAGCCGACCTCGAGATTTTTCATACCCTCGACTGCCCCATTTTGCTGGGCGTTTCCAGGAAATCAACCATAGTAAAAACCCTCGGTACTACCGCTGAAAATGCGCTGAACGGCACAACAGTCCTGAACACCCTGGCCCTGATGGCAGGCGTGCAAATACTGCGGGTACACGATCCCAAAGCGGCCCGGGAAGCTATTCTTCTCACAGAAAAAGTCAAAAAAATCAAACTTTGAACCCATAACGTATCACAATAGTGCCTTATCATCGTTAAACTTGATATATTTACCCTTTAACATTACACCACCCGCCTGCATTACTATGGACATAGGGTTCATCAAGATTACCTGGACTGACATTCTCGACATTTTTCTGGTATCATTGCTTCTGTACCAGGTCTACTATTTGGTGCGGGGGAGCATTGCCAGCCGTGTGTTTGCGGGTTACATGTTGCTGTATGTCTTCTACCTCATCATAAAAGCACTGGGCCTCAACCTGATGACGGCCATTCTGCAGTACTTTATGGGGGTGGGTGCTATAGCGCTGATCGTTATTTTCCAGCAGGAAATACGCCGTTTTCTGCTTGTTCTCGGCCGCAATGCCACGATCACAAACAGCAGGTTCTTGTCGCGGTTTTTCGGAAACGCGGTCAAAAATATCGAAGCAGAAAACCTGGCCACCGTTATTGAGGCGGCGCGGAGTATAGCGTCGGATTTCAACGGGGCTCTTATTGTGGTCACCAAACAGGACGACCTCACGCAGTATGCCGAAACGGGGGTACTATTGCATGCCCAGATTTCCAAGCAGCTTTTACTCTCCATTTTCAGTCAATACAGTGCACTCAACGAGGGAGCGGTCATCATCGCCGACGGCAAAATCGTAGCGGCCAGGTGCGTTTTGCCGGTGAATGAAGAAACTGAAGTCCCGACCTCGATGGGATTCCGCCACCGGGCAGCCCTCGGCATGAGTGAGTCGACCGATGCCGCAGTTATTGTGATCTCCGAACAGACCGGGCGGATCGGGCTGGCAATTCAGTCAGAACTGCACAGCAATCTTCCGGTAAAAAAATTGGGCGAAATGCTCGGGGCCTATCTCTATGAGAATGTTATACCGGTCACCGAAAAGGTCGCAAACGAATCCTGACCTCGCCTGCAACCGCTCTTTTTTACGCCAACTACTTGGAAAAGAGCAGCAACAAAGCTATTTTTGCACCCACTTTCAGGAAAAACGTTTATAAAAATGTGTTCTGAGCTGATTTTCAGCCATTCACTAAAAGCGTGACTACCGGAGTTCTAACATTTATTTATCAATATTAACTGTAACTGATCATGTCACAACAGTATGAAACGGTGTTCATTTTAACTCCCGTCTTATCTGAAACGCAGGTAAGGGACGCCGTTGACAAGTTCCGGACTGTCCTGACGGACAATGGAGCTACCATCATCAATGAAGAGGATTGGGGCCTTCGCAAGCTTGCTTATCCGATTCAGAAAAAGAACACAGGGTTCTATCATTTGCTGGAGTACACTGCTCCCGGTACTGCAATCGAAGTTCTTAACACAGAGTTCCGCAGGGATGAGCGCATTATCCGCGATCTCACTATTGCTTTGGACAAACACGCGATCGCTTACAGCGAAAAACGTCGGAAAGGCGCAGTTGGCAAGAAAAAAGAAAATTCAGCAGAAGCTAAAACCGCAGAATAACCATGACACTCGTAAACGAACCGGTTGAAAAAAGCCGCAACCAAAAGAAATACTGCCGCTTCAAAAAAGCAGGTATCAAATATATCGATTACAAAGACGCTGACTTCCTTCTGAAGTTAGTAAACGAGCAAGGCAAGATTCTCCCAAGGAGACTTACCGGCACCAGCCTGAAATATCAGCGCAAAGTGTCGCAGGCTATCAAAAGAGCCCGTCACCTCGCATTACTGCCATTCGTAGGTGATCAGTTGAAGTAACAATCATAAAGGTTTTTGTATTAGAACATGGAAATTATTCTGTTGACAGATATAGCGGGCGTAGGGTATAAAAACGACATCGTAACCGTGAAGCCCGGTTTCGGTCGTAACTACCTGATCCCTCAGGGATTCGCCGTTCTTGCTTCCAAAACCAACCGTAAGGTGGTTGAAGAAAACATCAGACAAGCCGCGCACAAAGCGGAGAAACTCAAAAAAGACGCTGAAGACCTGGCAACAGCAATCGGCGAAACCATCCTGACCATCCCGGCGGCGGCTGGTGACAGCGGACGTATCTTCGGCCGTATTACCACTACCCAGATTTCTGACGCGCTCAGGGCCAAAGGATTCGAAATCGATCGCAAAAAAATCACCGTTGACGAGATCAAAACGCTCGGCAACCACAGTGCCCTGATCGATCTTCACAAAGAAGTGAAACACAAAGTGGCACTCGAAATCGTTGCGATCTAAGCAACCGGTTTTAGTTACCTTTGTAGCGTGAGGACCTGCGGTTCTCACGCTATTTTTTTATCACTCCAGGCATGCATCTGTACCTTCATATTCCTTTCTGTAAAAAGGCCTGTCACTATTGCGATTTCCACTTCAGTACCAACCTATCGCAAAAAAACCGGCTTATAAAGGCGATGGCTGAAGAAATACGCCGGCAAAAAAGCTACCTCCCCGATGAGCCGCTGACTTCGGTTTATTTCGGCGGCGGCACTCCCTCCCTGCTAACGGACCAGGAACTGGACCTGCTTTTGAGTGAGACAGCCGCCAATTTCAGCCTGGATCAGAAAGCGGAAATAACCCTGGAAGCCAACCCCGACGACCTTGATACCGCCACCATTCTCCGGCTCCTCCGGGCCGGCATCAACCGGCTCAGCATCGGTATTCAGACTTTCGACGATGAAATGCTTCTTTTCCTCAACCGGGCGCACACCGGTGAGCAAGCCATGAACGCCGTGCGGAATGCCCAGGAAATCGGGATTACCAACCTTTCGCTCGACCTCATTTATGCCCTGCCCGCTCCCGATCACAGCAGGCTCCTGCTGGACCTGGAGAAATTACAGTCCCTCCACACCCAGCACCTTTCGGCCTATTGCCTTACTATCGAGCCGGAAACGGCTTTCGGGAAATGGGTCGCGCAGGACAAAATGCAGCCCGTCAATGAAGAGTTTGCCGCCGCACAGTTTGAGATCACCGTCAGAAGCCTGACCGACGCCGGTTACGAACAGTACGAGATTTCGAACTTTGCCCGCGATAACCAATACAGTCGCCACAACTCGGCTTACTGGCAAAGAAAACCATACCTTGGAATCGGCCCGAGCGCACACAGCTTCAATGGGCACAACCGGCAATTCAACGTCAGCAACAACAACCAATACCTGGCCGCCATGGAAGCGGGAACATCTCCCGCCACGGTCGAGCTCCTCACTGCCGAGGACCAGGTCAACGAATATCTCCTCACGGGGCTCCGTACCAAATGGGGCTGCCATCTTGATGTACTGGACCAGCTTTCTGAGGGCCGGTTCCGCGAAATACACAGAAGCACGGTGAAAGAGCTGGTGGCACGCGGCTGGATGCAGGTAACCGACGGTGTACTTTTTGTAACTGACGCAGGCAAATTGTTCGCCGACCGGATCTCATCCGACCTCTTCCTGGCCTGACTTCCGGTCAAAAGCATTTTGCCGTGCCTTCCGCAACCGCAATGGCACAAACACATTTGAAAATTAGCCGCCAGCTCAGTAAATTGCGCACCGTTTCAGCATGACAACTTAAAACGATCTCATGGAATTTCCTCAACAGCTAAAGTACACGCAGGACCACGAGTGGGTTCTGGTAGACGGAGACATTGCAACCGTTGGCATCACCGACCACGCGCAGAATGAACTGAGCGACATTATTTATGTAGATGTAACCACGGTAGGCGAAACGCTGAAACAAGGCGCAGTTTTCGGAGCAGTAGAAGCCGTAAAAACGGTGTCCGATCTTTTCCTGCCAATTAGCGGAGAAATTATTGAATTCAACTCCGCATTGGAAGGCGCCCCCGAATTGGTTAACTCAGATCCCTACCAGGCTGGCTGGATTGTAAAGGTAAAATTAAGCTCCGCAGACGAACTTGATTCGCTCCTAACGGCCGACGCCTACCAGGCATTAATAGGATTGTAAGTCAATAAGCTCCTTCTATGGGGCTTTTTTAATGGTGTTCCAATATAGGCATGAGCGGTGAGGTATCAGGTTTGGGCCGGCGCACGAACCTGCGATGAATAAAACCCGCTTGAACCTGACCACTCATTGCTCAAATCTTGTATACAGATGAAATTATTGTTCCGGTCAGTCCAGATTGTCGATAAAAGAAGCGTGCACCATGCACAAATAAAGGACTTACTGATCGAAAACGGAACGATTACCGCCATCGGGGAAAAACTCGAAGCCGGGAAGGCAAAGGTTTTCGAAGTGGAGGGGCTTCATGCCTCGCCCGGCTGGCTGGACATGCGAACCGGTCTCCGGGACCCGGGACGGGAGCAGGATGAAAACCTTTCCAGTCTGAAGGAGATCGCCGCCAGAGGCGGCTTTACCGGCCTTACGCTGATGCCCAACAGCCAACCGGCCGTAGACTCCAAAGGCACGCTCACTTACCTGCTGCGGGAAGGCCAGACCGGTCCGGTAGAGTTTTTTCCGACCGCTACCGTCACAAAAGGCGCCGAAGGGAAAGACTTCACCGAAATGATCGATCTTCACCAGGCCGGTGCAGTCGCCTTTACTGACGGTGTAAATCCCCTTCATAACAGCGATATACTCCTCAAATCGCTGCAGTACCTCAGGCCGCTTGACGCGCTGCTGATCAATCGCCCGGAAGAACAATACCTCTCGCTCTACGGGCAAATGCATGAAGGCATTACCAGTACCCTGCTCGGGTTAAAAGGTATTCCTTCCCTGGCTGAAGAAATGATGATCATCCGTGATCTGAAACTTCTCGAATATGCCCTGGAGGGCACTGACAGCGCTGACCTCGGGGGTCCCGTGCTGCACTTTGCCATGCTTTCCACCCAAAAGTCAGTAGCGCTCATACGCGAAGCCAAGAAAAAAGGGCTGCCGGTTTCATGCGATGTCGCCGCTCATCAGTTCGCCTACGAAGACGACGCACTGCTGGGCTTTGATACCAACCTCAAGGTAAACCCGCCTTTCCGCAGTCGGGCCGACAGGCTGGCATTGCAAAAAGGGCTTTCTGACGGAACCATCGACGCTGTCGTTTCGGACCACGCACCTCATGCGCCGCAAAACAAGGAAACCGAGTTTGACCACGCGGAGTTTGGAATCACGGCGCTGGAAACAGCATTCTCTGTAGCACTTATGCACAGCGGAGCTTCACTGGACACGCTTATAACGAGCCTCACTCACGCCCCGAGAAGAATTCTGCGTCTGCCTGAAGTAAGCATTTCGGAAGGCGCCGCCGCCAACCTTACCTTCTTTTCCCCCGGGAAAAAATGGGTGTTTGCGCAATCACGCTCCCTTTCCCAGAACTCGCCGTTCCTGAACCAGGAGCTCAAAGGAGCCGTAAACGGCATCTGCAACCGCGGGGAGCTTATTTGGTTCTAACAGCATCCGGAATTCATGAATACATTTTTCGAGTACTTTAATAAACCCCTCCTGAAGGTTCCCCTGCTCTTCGGTCTCCTAACCGGCGTGCTGGCTTTTTTCTACTTTCTAGGACTCTACCTGCTCAACGTTTCTCCCTTGGGAAATGTACGTACACCCGACTTCGGGATACACATTATCCTGGTTTGCTACGCTTGCTGGCACTACCGGAAAAAATACGGCCAGGGCTGGATGCACCTGTGGGAAGGGTTGACCATAGGCTATGTGATCAACATGACGGCCGCCTTCGTTACCGGATGGCTTATCTACCTGTTTGTTAGCTATATCGACCCGCAGGTGTTTCAAAATTACCTGCAGGAAATGCAGGACCTGCTCCTCTCCAAGAAAACCGAGCTTGTTGAACAGATCGGCGAAGAAGAGTTCGGTGTTTTGCTCAACAAGGTAAAGGAAAATCAGCCCAGCACGCTTATTACAGACGAAATCAGTAAAAAATTCATGCTTGGAATTATTCCGATCCTGCTGATTTCCCTGTTCTTCAGAAGGCAGCAACCTCAGCGTTAATTTTACTGGCCCGGGTTATTTCGTTGCAGAAGGTTTGAACATTTCGTAGTTTCATCCCTTTCTAACACCTTTTCACGAACCGTCACCATGCAAGAAGACTTACCAATCACCCGCGTTGCCATTCGCTACGGGCTTATTTTTGGTCTCGTATCCAGTATCTATGGCATCTTACTATATGTTTTCCAGTTGGAGACCAACCCCGTGTTGCCCTACATCGCCTGGATATTCCTGATCCTGGCTATCACCCAGGCCATCAAAGACTATAGGCGCCAGAACCAGGGATTTGTATCCTATGGCCAGGGGCTCGGGATCGGTGCATTGACCGGCGCGATCATCGGTTTGATAAGCGGCATGCTGAACACTTTCTACCTGCAGGTGATCGACAATACACCGCTTCAAAGAATTGCCGATGTAACCCGGGAAACACTTGAGAAAAGAGGGATGAGCGACGAAGAAATCGAAAAAGCCCTCGAGATGAGCAAGTCATTCCAGTCCCCGGGGCTTCTTTTCCTTTTCTCTGTACTCGGATCCATCCTGATCGGCTTCATACTTGCCCTGATCATCTCTGCGGTCCTCCAGCGGAAACGCCCGACTTTCGAATAGTAAAAAACGACATATTCAACTTCCGCAATTCCGCTTTTTTACATGTTCGCTATTTTCAGCAAGGAAGTAAGTGCTTTTTTCGGTTCCGTTATCGCCTATGTCGTCATCACGGTTTTTCTTATCGCGGTAGGACTCATCGTGTGGGTATTTCCGGATTCCAATGTACTCGATTACGGGTATGCGGATATGGGCGTGTTCTTTAATCTCACTCCCTTTGTGCTGCTGTTCCTGGTTCCGGCTGTGACCATGCGCACCATCGCCGAAGAAAGCAAAAACGGAACGTTGGAACTTCTCCTGACCAAGCCTTTGAATGACCTTCAGCTTGTCCTGGGCAAGCTGCTGGCCTGCTGGCTGCTGGTAACAGTTACGCTGCTCGCTACAGTAGTTTATTATTTCAGTTTGTACCAGCTTGGCAACCCGCGGGGTAATATTGACGGCGCAGCCGTCGCCGGCTCCTACATAGGACTTTTCCTGCTAAGCGGTGCGCTCGTTGCCATGGGCGTATGGATTTCAGCGCTCAATGACAACCAGATAGTCGCCTTCGTGCTCAGTGTTTTCGTCGGTTTTATCTGGTATATGGGCTTTGGAGCACTTTCAGACCTGCTGGTGTCAGGTCCGCTATCCGACCTCTTCGGCTGGCTTGCCCTTGACCGGCAGTACCTAGCACTCGGAAAAGGGCTAATCGATTCCAGGAACGTGATCTATCTCCTGAGCCTGATCTTTTTCTTTATCTCCCTGACGCTGCTTCGCATCCGGCGCATCAGGGTGTGAGGATGGAATGGGAGATCGGAAGTCGGAAATCGGAGATCGGAGATCGGAAATCAGAGGTCAGCCCGCCGATTTCCGACTTCCGATTTCCGACCTCCCATACGCTACAAACTCGTTTTCAAGAGCCGCCAGTAATTCAGCCGTCACAGGGCCGGGAAGGCCCGAACCGATTTTAGTATCGCCTACCATCGTTACCGGCATTACCCATTTGGTAGTGCTCGTAGTAAACACCTCATCGGCAGCGAGGACTTCCGCCAGCGTTATGTCACGCTCCTCTACAGGGTATCTTCCGACAGCTTTTTCCATGACCACTTTTCTCGTAATTCCCCGCAATGCATCTTTTGAAGGGGTAATCAGTATCCCCGACCGGACTATGAAAATATTGCTTCTTGTCAGTTCGCTTACCAGGCCGTTTTTGTAAAACAGCAAATCCGCAGCGGACTCCTGTTTCAACTCCGTCCGCATTTTAATCAGGTGCACATAACCGGTGGACTTTACATAAGGAAGGTCCCGCACGTATTCATATGGAATTACCTTGATTCCCTTCTTCCGCCCCTCCGGATTGTCAACCGGCAAAGCCTCGGTTCTGATGATAAAGTTAGGTTGACTGACAGACAGTCCATCCGGTGCATAACCTCCTGTCAGAAGCAGGCGGTAGGCCACTTCCCTTTCCTCCGAAAGATCATAGAGACGCTGCAGGATGCTACGCACCCCGACCTCGCTTAACGGAACCTCAAGCCCCAGCGAAGCCGCAGAATTCGTGAATCTTGCCCAATAATCTTCAAAACGAAAAGGAATGCCATTGTAGGTCCTGAAATAATCAAACAGTCCATAGCCCCGGAGCAGCCCAAGGTCATTGCTTTGCAGAATCGGCGTATCAAGCGGGTAAAATTGCTCCCGGAAATAACAAAAGAATGGCATATATGAATAGTTAGCTAATACAATGACACGAACGGCGCTACTTTCTGACCGCCCTGATCACCTCACGTTTCCATTTGGGACCGGGATGTTTTTCAACAGAAAAGCCCGCTGCCGCCAAAGCCCGTCTTACACTTCCTTTCGAAGAATAGGTGACCAGGAATGCCCCCGCTGTCATCATTTCCGAAATTCTTTCAAAAATTTCAACTGTCCAGAGTTCGGGTTGAGCGCCGGGAGAAAAAGCGTCATAATAGACCAGGTCATACGCACTGTCTGCCTGGTATCGGTGAAGAAATCCTTCGTGCTTTGTAAAAGAAAAAAAAGCGGAAAGCTGGTGCTGCTCTTCCCAGGAACAGGCATGAAGCAGGTCAAAGCCCTGCTTCCGGACCAAAGTATCGTAGTTGAGCAGCCGTTGGGCAGCTGATTCAACCGGGTAAGCTTCAAGACCGGTATAATGGACCACGCTCCCGAGATGATCGGCGAGCTTCCAGGTCAGCAGTGCGTTCAGACCGGTGCCGAACCCCATTTCAAACACCCGCACTGCCCGGCCTTCCGACCCGGTTAGTTTGGGCCGCAGGCCGAGATTTATGAAAATATGCTCTGACTCCTGAATGGCGCCATGCCTGGAATGATAATGTTCATTTAGTACCGGGTGCAACAGGGTGTGCGAGCCGTCGGCAGTAGGAACAGGAAAAGGGGCCAGATCTTCCGGAGATTTCATCCGGCAAAAATACGCAACTCCCAGGAAAAATATACCGCAGCGGCCAAATGCCCGCGCGCTCGGTTCAGATCAGGCGGCGCAGGACCACCTGCGTAAAGAACACTTCCCCTTTTCTCTTCACCAGCATTTCGACGGACTTCCCATGTCCTCTTTGCAGCAGCTTGTACACTTCGCTGATATTCATTTCCTGCACCGGGCGATTGTTCAGAAACATCAACTGATCACCGGGCTGTAGCCCGGCTACATTGGCCGGTGATTTATCAAGCACATGCGTAATAAAAATATCCTTGAACTTTTCTCCGCCTGCCCTTATTTCCAACCCGCTCATGTCGTGTTCAAATTTTTCCCGGAGCCGTCTCTTCACAGGCTTCATGACCATATACTCCTCGCGATAATTCATCGTAATCCTGAATCTCCGCAGCAATTCACAGCCAATGTTCCCCTGCCGCTCGTCGTGATTGGGGAGCTTTACGCCGAAAGACGTACTATCCGGAAAAGAGGCCACGACGTCTCCGATCGTGTGCCTGCCCACTTTAATCATTTCTATCCTCCCCAGATTCCCGTTAATAACACCGTTCAGGCCCCGCCCCAACTGGGTGTAAATCACTTTCTGCGGCAGCTCTATGTGTGAACCGGCGCTCCGATCCAGCAAAAGAGCGTGGCCGGCGCCGGTATCGATCGCAAGCTTAATGGGGCGCTCCCGGCCGTCGGCCAGCAGTGTCACAGCCTGCGTAAACGGTTTGGTGTCTTCTATGGTTATCGGGTAAATGTCCCCGTGCCGTTTTTTGAAACGGTACGTTCCCGGTACACGAAGGGTTAATTCCTTGTGCTGAAAATCGATGGTAACGACAAAATTGTTAAATATTTCATATCCGAAAATTCCATGCACGGGAATACCCACAAATTCTGAAAGCTGCAACACATCGCTCTCCAGCACCACCATATTCTGGTGATTCGCCCGCATCCCGTACATATTGATGGTGTTGCCTATTGCAATATGCGCCTCTACGGCGCTTCCCTCACCCGCTCCCGAAATGCTTACTTTACGGGTATACCTGAGATTTTCCGGGCGTAGTGCCGCAGGCTCGGTAATGATGGTCGTGCTCACACCGGTATCCAGGATAAAACGCAAGGTATCACCACCGTTGACCTGGACCGGAACAATAATCAGGTTGGAATGAACCTCAAATGGAATTTTGAGCTTCTTTTTATGATCAGTAAGAAAATAGCCGTAGCGATCCTGTTCATTTTCATTTGATTTTTGGGCTATCGTTGTGGAGACGGCGGCAAACAAGGTCAGCCACACCACCAACACCCCGGATATCGTTTTCATGGCTTTTTATTCGAAAAAGGTTTGAGTCGTATCGGCGAATGGTACGAGTACCTGCAGAGAGAGGATGCCTCAGGCGGTATTGGCGCGTGCGATATTGCCAACCACCTCTTCCCTCAGAACATAGCACCTCGAACCTGTTCACGCAACAACCTCATCAAAATAAATCATTTTTTCTGAGATATATCCTATTGTATCCAAGAAAATTATCTGGGAATCAATTCGTTACAAAAAAGTGCAATAACTATCCAAAGCCAGGAAGTCGCACGAGCAAAATATAGTGATAATTAAATAAAGGCCTAATCCTCTAAAGCGGCCTAATCCTCTCCCATTCACCCGAACCCTTATACGATGCAACTGCGGAATGCAATTTTTACCTTGTGACTGCCAGGCGGCAGTTCTGACAAAAAAACAAAATACCATTTTCTATCCCGCCTGCGGTCAGGTGTCGGGTTTTAACCGGCAAGCCTGCTTATGATGCGGGCTTCACTTCGATAAAACGCTTCTCGCATGCCAACCCGTCGAGAATTTGCCTGGAACGGTCCGGGCGGGCGTCCGAGATAAATACCTGGCCGAAAAAACCGTTTTCCACCAGCGAAAGCAGCCGTTTTACCCGTTTTTCATCCAGCTTGTCGAACACGTCATCCAGCAACAGAATGGGCTTAACCCCTTTCAGCTGTTCCATTAACTCGAACTGAGTCAGCCGCATGGCCAGTACAAAAGACTTCAACTGGCCCTGGGACCCGAATTTTTTGACGGGAACCCCGTCAAATGTAAAACCGTAGTCATCCCGGTGCAGCCCCAACGTAGTACGCTGGGCCTGCAAATCAGCCTGATGCTGCAGCTTGAACCGCGTAGGAAAATCATTTTCGAGCAACCCGGTTTCGTAGGAAATCGCCACTGCTTCCCTGCCTTCGCTGAGATAATGGTAATGCTTTTGAAAAACCGTCTCAAATTGCCCGATAAAGGTTGCGCGCTGCCTGCTCAACCGCTCGCAGAGGTCAATCATGGCCTCGTCGTACATCCCCAACACCGCGTCATCATACCCGCCTGACGATACCGCCATTTTAAGAAGGGCATTCCGCTGGGAGAGATACCGGTTATAAGCCAGCAGATCAACCAGGTAGCCGCTATTAATCTGCGACATCACCCCGTCAAAAAACTTGCGCCTGACCTCGCTGCCTTCCCGGATCAGGTCGGTATCAGCGGGTTCGACCAGCACCACCGGAAACCGACCGATATGCTCACTGAATTTATCGCAAAGCTTGCCGTCCGCCCAGATAGCCTTCCGCTGCGTACGGTGAACGACGCATTTCACGGCTGTGCGCCGGTCCTCCTCTGCGAAAGTGCCGTCCAGCATAAAATATTCCGCATCATGGGCGATGCAAAACGGGTCCTGGCTGTGAAAGGCACTTTTCGTAAGGGCGAGGAAATAAATAGCGTCCATTAAGTTGGTCTTCCCCGAACCGTTTTCACCCAACAGGCAATTTAACCGGCTGCTGAACTCAAAATCTGCTTCCCGGTAATTCTTAAATTGTCTCAACAATAGTTTCTCTATCCTCACCGCTACTTTGTTGTTCGGGTGTTTATACTTATTTTCGCAGTCGGCCGGAAGCGGCCGGCTAGACGCATTCCCCTTCGGGGCTCAGCTTGCCGGAACCGAAAAGGGCTGGTAAAAATAGGGTGAAACTTTTGGGTATCCCGTTCGTATCACCTCAAAACTGTTAATTTTCTTTGTACAAAATGGCAGACAAAGTACTGTCTTTAACATCTAGAACCAAGTAAATGGCTACCGCAAAAGGCAAAACGAAAGCACCTGAAAAAAAACGCAGGCATACGAAAGAGCAATACCTGTTTTGGTTCGAAAACATGCTCCTGCAGCGGCGATTTGAAGAAAAGGCAGGCCAACTTTACGGACAACAGAAAATCAGGGGTTTTTGCCACTTGTATATTGGTCAGGAAGCATGCTCCTCCGGCGCGGTTTCTGCCCTGCAGGAAGGCGACAAGTATATCACGGCCTACCGGGATCACGGTTTCCCGCTGGCGCTCGGCACTGACCCCAATAAAATCATGGCTGAGCTTTACGGGAAAGAAACCGGCACCACAAAAGGGAAAGGTGGCTCCATGCACATTTTCGACAAGGAGCGCGGGTTTATGGGAGGCCACGGTATCGTAGGCGCGCAGATTCCGCTTGGCGCCGGTATTGCATTTGCAGAAAAATACCTGGAAACCGGAAAAGTCTGCCTTTGCCTCTTCGGCGACGGTGCGATCCGGCAGGGCGCATTCCATGAAGCGGTAAATATGGCAGTTACCTGGAAGCTGCCTGTAATTTTTGTAGTTGAAAACAACGGCTACGCGATGGGCACCTCGGTAGCACGGTCCAGCAACGTAACCGAACTGTATACCATCGGTGATGCCTACGATATTCCTTCGGAACCTGTTGACGGCATGAATGTGGAAGCCGTGCACGACGCGGTTGAAAGGGCCGCCGAACGCGCCCGGAAAGGCGATGGCCCGACTTTCCTCGAATTCCGGACCTACCGCTACCGCGGTCATTCCATGTCTGACCCTCAAAAGTACCGGAGCAAAGAAGAGGTTGAGTCCTACAAGCTTCTTGACCCTATCGAAATGGTACGCAGCATCATTCTTGAAGAGAAATATGCTACCGAGGCAGACCTTACCGCGATTGAAGACAAAATAAAAGCGATCGTCGCCGAATCAGTACGGTTCTCCGAAGAGTCCGCGTTCCCGGACCCCAAAGAGGCCTATACGGACGTGTATCTGGAGGAAAATTACCCGTTTACGATTGACTAGCGCTTTCCTGCGGGAGAAAGCCGGTTCCGGCTTTCTCCCGTTTTCTTCCATAGCTTTATGGGTTCTTCCTACGCACTAAATTGATTCACTATGCTTCACCCTGTTACCACTCTCCCGTTCCGCGGGAAAGCCATCTTTCTTTGCCTCCTTACCCTGGCTTTTTACGGATGCCGGAAAGAAAAGATCGATCAGGAAATTCAAACCAATACGTGGCGTTCGGAATATAGCAGCCATTGGGACGCCTACACAACGGTTGCCTCAAACAACAAAATCGCTTACTACGTCGGCAACAGTATTTATACCCATACGTCTGAAGGCTTTACTAAAATTGCCGAATATCCGCAACAGAACATTGTCGACAAATTTGCCGTCGTGGCGGAGAATGGGGACCTGATTACCGGCGGCGGTTACAGGCAGGGAGAGGCGTACGTTTCCTGGGCATTTTACCGCTACGACAAACACGGCAATCTCAAGGCCACGGAAAGTATCCCTGACGTATACTTCGGCGCGCCTTACCCGGGCAAAATCCATACCGTTGCCGACCATTTATTGACTGTCGTCAATGAAAGGCAATTGGGGACAAACACCACGGTTTACCAGAAATACATTTATGCCTGCGACCTGGCTTTCAAAGTATTGTTCAAAGTAAAAATCGACAATTCAGTCGACCTGGCCAGGACTTTCAAAGTAGACGAGAAAATTTACCTGCTCTTCAGCGACGGCAAGGTAAACGAACTAAAAAACAACCAGCTCCAGGATGCCCCCGGTGTTGACCTGCAGCTGGATCACCCTGCTGATAACGGAATTCCGGCCATGACGTCTCTCGACAGCAGGCTGGTTTACGGGTGGGCGCCCAGGGTTTCGGACGGACAATATGTTCCGGAGAATAAACTGATGGTAACCGATTTGAAAACCACCGCCACCATCACCGACGGGCCTGCTGTATGTGAGCCGCAATTGTATTATCTCGACGATGTGCTCTACCTGGTAGGCGGCTACACCGGAAAGGTCGATCAGAAAGTATATAACCAGACACTTTACAGTATCCGGCTAACGGCCCAGCAACCTTAGTAGCCTACGCTGGTGTCGTCGCCTCTCGGATCGGATCCGCCTTCCAGCGTTCCGTCAGGGTGCACCAGTATACAGTCCATACGCCCTATCGTATTAAACTGCGGTTCCAGTACATAATTCCGGCTGGTCAGCATCTCGATAGTCCGGGGTGTAAATGCCCCGGACTCAAATACTGTTTTGTCCGGCAGCCACTGGTGATGAAACTTCAGTGCATTCACCGCCTGCTGCATCGTCATACCGTGCTCCAACACATTCAGGATGGTCTGGAAAACGGATGTAATAATCGTTGAGCCGCCGGGGGTACCGGCCACCATCAGCAGCCTGCCCTCTTTCTCGATAATGGTCGGGGTCATGGACGAGAGCATCCGCTTCCCCGGAGCGATGGCATTGGCTTTGTTCCCGACCAAACCAAACATATTGGGCACGCCGGGCTTCACACTAAAATCATCCATTTCGTTGTTCAGGAGAAACCCGCCGCCCCGAACCACCACACCACTGCCGTAGCTCCCGTTCAACGTTGTGGTAACCGCAACTGCATTGCCTGCCCCGTCCACGATAGAAAAGTGCGTAGTCTCCATACTTTCGAAACCTGGGATACTCCCCCCGCTTACCCTGTTGCTTTCGGTTGCCCGGCTGAAATCGAAATCCGCCCAGCGCCGGCGAAGGTAGGCTTCATCTACCATTTGCTTCACCGGTATTTTTATAAAATCGGGGTCGCCCATATACCTCGCCCGATCGGCATATACCCGCCTTTCGGCTTCAATCATCACCTGGACGGTAGAGTCCGTATTCCAGCCCCATTCCTTCAACGGGTAAGGCGCCACCAGGCGAAGCAACTGCACAAGCGCAACGCCGCCGCTCGATGGCGGCGACATAGTAATCACCCGATATCCCTTGTACCCTTCTACTATAGGATCCCGCCAGACAGAACGGTATTCCGCCAGGTCCTTTCTGGTAATCAACCCTTTCCCCCTACGCATTTCCCTGACCAGCAGCCGCGCGGTTCTCCCCCGGTAAAACCCGTTTCGCCCCTTCTTCCTGATCTGGCTCAGCACCCGCGCGAGGTCTTTCTGAATCAAGGTATCCCCGGCTTTCCAATCGGTCCCGCCGGGCTTCACATAATACGGGTTGGCAGGATCCACCGCCTCCAGCGTCGGTCTAAAGGCATTGAGCCCCCGCGCTTCCTTCTCCGTCTGCGGAACCCCGTTTGCGGCCAGCCTGATCGCCGGATCCAGCAGTTCCCTCCAGGGAAGCCTGCCAAAGCGACCATGGGCAGCCGCCATTCCATCTACCGATCCGGGCACCCCGCTCGCCAGGTGGCCCAGTGTGCTCAAACCTTCTACCACATTCCCAGTCTTATCCAGGTACATATCCCTCGATGCCGCTCGCGGGGCTTTCTCCCTGAAATCCAGCGCAAAGCTTTCACCCGAAGCCGATCGGAAAACAAGAAAACCACCGCCTGCAATATTTCCGGCGGAAGGGTGCACCACTGCCAGTGCAAAGTGTACCGCAATAGCCGCATCAATGGCATTTCCACCCTTTTTCAGTATTTCGGCGCCTACTTCCGAGGCCAAAGGATGCGCCGAGGCCACCATCCCGTTCCGGCCCCTTACTCCCTCACGGTCACTGACAAAGGGGTGGTGACCGGGCTCATCAGAAAGGAACCTGTAAAAGCCGCCGGGCTCCCTGGCCGGGTTTTGCGAAAGAACTGCCGACCCAACGGTGACGGACATCAAAAAGGCCACAATAAATTTCCTCATACGTATTCAGGGACTGGTTAACAAGGGAACAGTGAAATTAACAAAAAGTGGTCTCGTCCGGAAAACCCGCCGTCATCACGACCGCATAACACAGCTCAAAGGCCGCATGAACCATTCATCATGAATTAAATTGCTTTTTTCCTTTTGTTTGCGCAAAATTTGTGCTCTTAGCTGGAAAACCGATATCGCCCGCATGGTATTCATCCGACAAGTCATAGAAAGCTTCATATTCGCCTGGCAGGCGTTAAAATCCAATATTCTCCGCACTACCTTGTCACTGCTCGGCGTTACGGTGGGCATTTTTGCTATTGTAGCGGTATTTACCATCGTCGATTCTCTCGAAAAAAATGTCAAAGAAAGCCTGAAAGAAATTGGCGACCGGGTGGTATATGTACAAAAATGGCCTTGGGGATTCGGTGGAGAATATGCCTGGTGGAAATATTTCAGGTGGCCGGAACCGAACTACAACGAATTCCGCTTCCTGGCAGACAAACTGGAAAATGCCGAAGCGGTTGCCGTGCTTGATGCGCGCGGGTCCATTGACTTCAAACACGGGTCAAACAATGGGAAAGGGAGCGTGTGGGGGATCACCCAGGATTATAACAAGATTTCGGAAATCGAAATTGAGAGCGGCCGTTATTTTACCCCGCTTGAAACCAATACCTCCAAAAACGTCACCATAATCGGTGCAAAAGTAGCCGATTGGCTTTTTCCGGGACAGGACCCGCTGGGGCAGGTTATAAAAATAGCCGGGAATAAATTTACCGTAATAGGTCTCCAGAAGCGCAAAGGAAGCAGTATGCTGGAGTTCAACGGGAAAGCGGATGAAAAATGCTATATCCCCTACGGGGCCTTCGCCAAGTACTTTTCTTCAGGGCGAATGAATGTAGATATCGCCGTAAAAGGTTTTGAGCGGGATCACGGCCTGCAGGAACTAGAGGCAGAAATTACCGGGCTAATGCGTTCCAAGCGTGCGCTCAAGCCCCGTGACGAGAACAATTTCTCCATCAACCGCCCCGATGCGGCCGCAAAAGCTATCGATGGAATGTTCGCCGTACTCACGCTGGCCGGCTGGATAATCGGCAGCTTTTCAATACTGGTGGGCGGTTTCGGAATCGCCAACATTATGTTTGTATCAGTCCGGGAAAGAACCAACCTCATAGGAATCCAGAAATCGTTGGGGGCTAAAAACTACTTTATCCTGCTGCAATTCCTGTTTGAAGCAATTATGCTCAGCCTGGTCGGGGGCCTGGTAGGTGTTCTGCTGGTTTACCTGATCACGCTGATCCCCCTGGGAGAATTCCAGCTCGTGATGAAGGCGGGCAACATCATCCTTGGTCTTGGGGTTTCTTCCCTGATCGGTATGCTATCCGGTCTCATACCCGCCATGATGGCTTCACGTATGGATCCGGTGGTGGCCATCCGCGCCAAATAGCCCGTATTGCAATTCAACAAACTTATTCCGAAGTTAGCAGCCGAAAACCAACCGACTTTCAACGATGCGCAAGTGGACTTTCCTTATTATTTTCCTGGCTCTTTTACTGGGAATCCTGTATTACATCAGTTTCGGTTCCTACAGTGAAGGCCGCCGCGCAGGTTTCGTTTTGAAACTCAGCAAAAAGGGATACGTTTTCAAAACCTACGAAGGCGAGCTCCGTATCGGTGGACTCTATGACGGAGAAGGAACCATGAACGCCACAGAGTGGGCATTTTCCGTAGCCTCGAACAACCAGGAAGCCATCAAAAAACTGGAAGAAGCGATCGCAACCGGTCAACGCGCCTCACTGACTTATGAAGAGAAATTCTTTGTATTACCCTGGAATGGTGATACAAAATTCTTTATCACCGATGTAGAAGTACTCAGATCAGGACCGGGCATTATGCCTTACCAGAATGGCGTCGTTCCCAACCCGGCGACACCCGAAGATACTACGCCCAGGCAGACACCGGCAGACACCACTGCCGTTACCCTGTAACCTGCACGAAACAAAATCCGGTATAAAGCAAAAAAGGCGGACTGGCTAACCACCCGCCTTTTTTGCTTTATACCCTTTCGAGATCAGCCAGGACAGTACTTTGTCGCGGTGATCCCCCTGGACAATGATTTCAAAATCCTTTACCGTACCACCGCTTCCGCACAGCGCCTTCAATTGTTTCCCCAATTGCTCCAGGTCGCTGAGCCTTCCGGCATAGCCGCGTACGACGGTCGCGACCTTGCCTCCGCCCTTTCGTTCCAGCCATATGCGCAGGTCCTGGCTCCCCGGCGGCGGCGTCTCAGATTCGTCCGACAGATCCTCGTCAAAGTTAAAATCCGGATCGGTAGAATAAACAATTCCCGAATGATTTCTTTTCGACATTATTATTCTGTTTTTTCTTTAGGTTATTTTAACTAACAATTTGAATTGAGTAATTTCAACCCCGGAATATACCAAAAACTATTCAGATGGTTGTCTGTGCAACCTTGGTAAGAGACAAATGGCTTCAGATCAGGACTTTGAAAGTGAAATTGATGAGGGTCAGGAAATGACCTTTCTGGAACATCTCGAAGAACTCAGGTGGCACATTATTAGGGCAGTAGGCTCTATTGTAATTTTCGCTATTCTGGCATGGGTTTATCGGGAATGGATTTACGGCGTAGTGATACTCGGCCCCAGCAAACCGGAATTCTGGACCTACCAGATGATGTGTAAAGTAGGACACATGATGGGAACTGACGGCCTGTGCGTAGAGTCTATCAACTTTAAATTACAAAACATCGAAGTGGGCGGCCAGTTTAAAATGGCGCTTACAACCGCAGGTATTGTGGGCTTGTTGTTTGCCTTCCCCTATGCATTCTGGGAGATCTGGCGCTTTATTAAGCCGGGTCTCAAAATCAGTGAGAAAAAAGCAGCACGTGGCGCCGTATTCTTTGTTACGCTCCTTTTCTTTTCCGGCGTTTTATTCGGGTATTATGTCGTCACCCCCCTGGTTATTAACTTCCTTGCCAATTTCACGTTGGATGAATCTATTGTCAATGAATTTAATATCAAATCCTACATTTCGACGATAGCAACGCTGACCCTCGCCTGCGGGGTGGCCTTCCAGTTGCCTATTGTTATTTTTGTATTATCGAAAGCGGGTATCGTTACGCCGGCCTTTATGCGGGAATACCGGAAACATTCCGTAGTAGTAATCCTGATCGTCGCTGCAATTATCACCCCTTCACCGGATATTTTCAGCCAGGTGATCGTCGCATTGCCGCTTTTCCTGCTGTACGAAGTGGGTATTTTTGTATCTGCGCGGGTAGAACGGCAACGCAGAACGGATGATCTTGCCCTGCAAAAAAGACTGGAAGAAGGCGATTAAACCGCGCAGATTTCCGAAAACATAAACCTCTTCACGGCCGGCTTCCCCCTGAATGGAGAAGCCGGCCGTTTGGAATTTTAAATATTTAAGCTAAAATTTGCACCCTAATTATCAAAGAACTCCGGTAATGCCACATACAAAGGGAATAAGGTCCTTTTTTTGCTGGATGGTTGCGACCATCCTGTTGGTGGTATCTATTGGTTTTCCAACGGTTTCCCCTGAAGCGGGGACGAGTTCTCACGAAATTACCCGGCAAAAGGAAGGGAAAGCCGCTTCTGAAACCCCCTCCGAACAAACAGAAGTACGGGCGCTTACGCTGGATGCCGTCGTTATTTCGGTTTTCAGCTTTCACTTTTCGCAATATTTCCTTCCTGCTCCGCAGCTTTCAACAGGCTTTCCTGAACTTGCCAGCGCCATTTTCGCGGCCTGTTTCTCGGAGCCGCTATTCTTCTTCTCCTATTTCCAAAAAGTATTCGGCAAACAAATAGCCGCCAACGCACCCTAGCGCTAAGCCGGCATATGGCCAATCGGCAACCTGTTCCAGGTGGCCTGCTATAGTTGTATTCTCCTTACTAACAAATTGTTCCAATTAAAGAAGTTACCAAATGAGTAATAGATCGGGAGTTATATTTTTCTCCGTCCTGCTCGGGCTAATCAGTATTTACTATCTCTCTTTTACGTTTGTTTCCAAACATTACAAAGACAAGGCGCAGGCTTTTGCCACCGATGCTGAGGGAAAAGTAGACTTTACAAAAAAACAACGCTTTATTGACTCTCTCTGGAAAGAGAAAGTATACCTCGGTCAGACGCTGCAGCAGGTCACAGAAAGGGAGCTTGGGCTCGGCCTGGACCTTCAGGGTGGTATGCACGTGGTAATGGAAGTATCTCCTGCGGACATAGTCAAAGGCATGGGCGGGAACAATGCCAAAGCCGCAGCTTTCCAGCAGGCACTCAAGAATGCCACTCAGGCTGCCGTCAGCAGCCAGTCAAATTATGTGGACCTTTTCGTGAGGGAATATAAAAAGCTGGCTCCGGATGCCAACCTGGCATTGCTGTTTTCCAATAGCGCCAACAGGACCCACATCAATATCAACTCTTCGGAAAGCGAGGTAATCAGCCTTCTTAAGACCGAACTGGACGGGTCGGTCGATCGCGCGTTCAAGATCCTGCAGGCGCGGGTAGACAAATTCGGGGTAGCCAACCCCAATATCCAACGTCTTCCGGGTTCAAACCGCATTTTAATTGAACTTCCGGGTATCGACAACCCTGAGCGCGTACGCCGGCTCCTTTCCGGCGCTGCTAAACTTGAGTTCGCGGAAGTTTATAACCTCAACGAAATCGGGTTCGGACTTGATCAGCTGGGCGCGTTCCTTTTCAAAAAGCAGGAAGCCGAAAGCGCAGCCGCCAAAACGACCGCCGCCACCGCAGCCAAAGATACGACCGCTGCCGGCAGCGACCTTGCCTCACAATTGGCAAAACGCTCCACTACAGATTCTACGGCTACCGATACCAGCGCGATTAACAAACAAAATGCCGCGCTTACCAATCTTTTTATCCCGATATCCAACAGCGCACTTGGCGTTCAGATAAAAGATACCGCAAGAGCCAACGAAATATTACGCAACCCGGAAGTAAAAGCCATGTTCCCGGGCGACCTGGTCTTTATGTGGGACAGGAAAGAAATGAGCGGCGCACCGGGCCAAACCCTGCTCCCGCTTTATTTCATCAAAAAGCCGGGTGGTGTTGCCCCGCTTGAAGGTGATGTGATCGTGGATGCCGTAGGCGATTTTGACCAGTACGGCAAACCCGAAGTGACCATGCGCATGAACGGTGAAGGCGCCCGCAAATGGAGGACCCTCACTGCTGCGAACATCGGCCGCCCGGTCGCTATTATTCTTGACGACCTGGTTTACACCGCGCCGAACGTAAATGGTGAAATCCCTACCGGTAATTCAAGTATCTCCGGGAACTTCACAATTGATGAAACCAAGGACATGGCCAACGTCCTGAAAGCAGGTAAGCTGCCTGCCCCTACCCATATCGTAGAGGAAGCCGTAGTAGGTTCTACACTTGGTTCGGAAGCGGTAACCAAAGGGCTCATTTCTTCACTGGTGGGGCTTATCGTGGTACTTGCATTCATGGTAGTTTACTACAGCAAAGCCGGGTGGATTGCCGACATCGCGCTGTTCATTAACCTTTTCTTCCTGATGGGGATTATGGCATCGCTGGGAGCCGTTCTCACGCTTGCGGGGATAGCCGGTATCGTACTTACCATAGGGATGTCGGTAGATGCCAATGTGCTTATTTACGAGGGGATAAAAGCTGAAATCGAAGAAGGAAAACCTTTCGGGCAGGCAGTTCAGGACGGTTTCAAGGGCGCGCTTACTGCCATCATCGACTCCAACGTAACTACACTGCTTACCGGTTCTATCCTCTTCATCTTTGGTACAGGGCTTGTCCTCGGCTTTGCCACAACGCTCGTGATCGGTTTGATCACGTCGCTTTTCACTGCCATCTTTATCACAAAATTGCTTCTGGATTACCAGGTGCAAAAAGGGAACAAACTGGCATTCGCTTCCGGCCTGACCAAAAACTGGTTCAAAGACACCCAGTTTGATTTCGTCAGCCAGAGAAGGAAATTCTACATTGTTTCCGGGGTAATTCTCGTGATCGGGATCGCTTCGTTCATCTTCAAAGGATTCGGCCTGGGCGTAGACTTCAAAGGCGGCCGTACCTATACCATTCGTTTTGAACAGAATGTCAGCACCGACGACGTAAGGCAGGTTTTCACCGACGCTTTAGGCGAAGCCCCCGAAGTAAAAACGTTCGACGGCTTTGACCAGATCAAGCTGACGACGGACTACCTTATTGAGGACACTTCCGTTGAAGCCGACCGGAAAGCCCAGGACCTGATCGCCGATGCAGCCGCTAAGGTTCCGGGTAACAAGGGTACAATTGTGAGCTCATCCAAAGTAGGGCCTACTATTGCGAACGATATGATTTACTCCGCATTCTGGGCCGTGTTGCTGGCCATTGTGGTGAACTTTGTTTATATCTTCCTCCGTTTCCGCAACCTTGCGTTCGGGTATGCAGCTCTGATTTCTCTCGCGCATGACGTTTTCGTCCTGCTCGTAGTCTTCTCTCTCTTCAACGGCTGGATTCCCTTTATCTCATTGGATATAGACCAGGCATTTATCGGTTCCGTCCTTACCATCATGGGTTACTCCATGAACGATACCGTGGTAATTTTTGACCGTATCCGTTCTTACCTGAACGACCCGAAAAGCAGGAAAGAAAGCATCCCGGTCATTATCAACAACGCCTTGAACAAGACCCTCAGCCGTACGGCCGTAACAGGTATTACGACCATGATGGTACTGGTGGTGCTCATGATCTTTGGTGGTGAAGTTCTCCGTGGCTTTACGTTCTCAATGCTGATCGGGGTAATCGTCGGAACCTACTCGTCGTTGTTCATCGCAGCGCCTATCGTAGTTGATTCACTCCAGCGTCAGCGTGCCAAGACTCCGGAAACGGTTGCGGCGGTTGTGGAAACACCGGCGAAGGCAGCGAAGAAAACAAAGTCTTGATTTGTGAAATAAAAAAGGGGGAAGCGGGTGCTTTCCCCTTTTTTATTTCACAAACCGGACCGTTTACACTTTTTTAGTTAGTTTTATAGACGGCGTACTTTACCTCTAACCAATCTTCAGCATGGCAAACCAACTTTGGGCTAAAAAACCGATCTCGAGTCTCCTGACTGAATCGTCCAACGAAGGCAACCAGTTAAAGCGTACCCTGGGCGCCACGAGCCTCGTCGCGCTTGGAATCGGTGCGATCATCGGGGCCGGACTTTTCTCATTGACAGGAATTGCTGCAGCCGAGCACGCAGGCCCTGCTGTTACCCTTTCCTTCGTTTTAGCCGCGGTTGGCTGCGCTTTCGCCGGACTTTGCTATGCCGAATTCGCTTCGATGATTCCCATCGCAGGAAGCGCATATACGTACTCTTATGCCACGCTGGGTGAGTTCCTGGCATGGATTATAGGCTGGGACCTCGTGCTTGAGTATGCTCTAGGCGCAGCGACGGTGGCCGTAAGCTGGTCGCGGTACCTGCTTGAATTTCTTTCCAATTTCGGCATTCATCTGCCGGCCGAACTGGTCTGCTCTCCCTTTGAAACACTCAAATTAAGCAACGGAGAAGTACTCGACGGCGGGATAATCAATCTCCCCGCCATTTTCATCGTTTGCCTCCTGTCGTTGCTGCTTATCCGCGGTACGCAAGGCAGTTCGTTCATTAACAACCTTCTCGTCGTAGTGAAGGTGGTGGTAGTACTGGTATTTATCGTTTTAGGCTGGAGCCATATCGACCCGGCGAATTACACTCCCTATATTCCGGAAAACACAGGCGATTACCTGCATTTCGGGTGGTCGGGAATCGCTGCCGGTGCAGGGGTAGTATTCTTCGCTTTTATCGGTTTCGATGCCGTTTCTACCGCAGCCCAGGAAGCTAAAAACCCGCAACGCGACATGCCTATCGGAATCCTCGGATCACTGGTCGTCTGCACTATTCTCTATGTTTTGTTTGCGCACGTCATGACCGGCCTGGTGAATTACAAGGACTTCGCCGGCGACGCCAAACCTGCAGCGACGGCTTTTGCCGTAACCGGGTATGATTTTCTCCAGAACGCCCTGATCATCGCCATCCTGGCAGGTTATACCTCGGTAATGCTCGTCATGCTGCTCGGTCAAAGCCGCGTTTTCTATACCATGAGCCGTGACGGGCTCCTCCCGAAATTCTTCTCGGCAGTTCATCCGAAGTTCCGTACCCCCTGGAAAACCAACCTGTTCTTCATGGGATTTGTAAGCATCTTTGCGGGCTTTGTGCCCGTCAGCGACCTCGGGCATATGGTAAGCATCGGGACTTTGTTTGCGTTTTGCCTGGTTTGTATCGGCGTCTGGATCATGCGCGTCAAAAGCCCGGATCTCCCCCGGGGCTTCAAAACCCCCTGGGTGCCTTTCGTACCGCTGATGGGAATTGTAGTTTGCCTGTACCTGATGTACTCTCTCCCGAACGAAAGCTGGGCACGGCTGGCCATCTGGCTTGCACTGGGACTTGTGATTTACTGGTCCTACAGCAAAAAACACAGCAAATTACACCAGGGGAGCGATAACAAGTAAGCAAGGGTTAGTCAGCGCTGCTTTCGGACTTTTTAAATCCGGAGATACCCGGGCTTTTCCCAGATCTTTAAACGCCTTCCTTGCTTTATTTCGTTATGAAGCATTACACCCTATCCATTGGCGTGTAATGCTTTTGCGTATGCTAACCAGGAGCTTTGAGATATTACCATTTATCGCTTTTTGAATGAAATTATCTTGACTTGGTTCAAAAAGCAATAGCAGAGCATGGAAGCATGTCAAGAAAAGAAATAGATGAGTTGCTCTGGATGAAGCTACCCGATTGGATGGACGAAGTTCAGAAAAAAAATAAGGTAAAAAATCTGGTCTATGAATTACGGACTCTGGGTAAAATAAAAAATATGGGGACGTACAGAGATCCCAGTTGGATAATTTCCAAGAAGACAATTTAGAAGAAGACTTAGAAGAAGATTTAGAAGAACAGCATATCAAAAATGCCATTTAGGGCCTATCTAACGACGTTTGGAGTGATCTTTAGAAAACATTTAGAAAAAGAAGAAAAAGTGTTAGCAGAAGATAATTTAACGACGCAGGATAGGGATCGATAGTAAAAATCATATCAGCATCAAATGCCTCGCCTCCGGCGAGGCATTTCTTCTATCCCCAAACCGGTTAGCACCGGGTTAATCATCCTGCGGGAAATCGTCAACCGGAAATAGCGGACATTTTCAACGGTGAAAACTGTCGAGAAAAAACCCTTTTCAGGAATCTGGCGGTATACCGATGAATAGCTGACCGTAACCGGCCACCCATTTGCCTCCAGCACCAGCCGAATGGTATCAACCGCCTTCTTCAGATTAGAAAAATAGGTGTATTCAGCGACGTGCGGCCTGTCCGGATCGACACTTAAAAAAGGCTCCACCTTGACTTCGTATATAGGCTGCTGCTGCACGGTGATAGAGATGAGTGGCTACGCCTGCCTGCAGAAAACCCGAGGCGACAACGTCAAAGCTCCTGCAATGAGACAATCATGCAGGAGCTTTTCCAGGTGATTCAAAGAAAGCAGCCCGGGGTTAATAAGCCCTGACCTTTCTCCCTTCGTAAAAGTTAACAAAAGCGCGGTTTACGGTACGATTCCCGCCTTCAGTCGGATAGTTCCCGGTAAAATACCAGTCGCCTTTGTGCTCAGGGCAGGCAGCATGCAGGTTTTCAACGGTCTGATACACCACTGAAAGCTCGGCTTTCAGGTCATCGGGACGAATAATCCCGGCGATTTTCTCCGAAATCTCTTCGTAGGTAAACGGCTCGTACAACGCCGAAGTAATGTTCCTGGAGCCTGCATTCTTAGAGGCAAGCGCTGAAACACACTGCGTATAGGTTTCCTCTTTGAGGTAATTCATGTCATTTTCCTCGAGCAGTTTCAACATGGCCCGGAAAGCCACGAATTCCTGCATTTTGGACATATCGATCCCGTAGCAATCGGGGTAGCGGATCTGTGGTGCTGAAGAAACAATCACGATTTTCTTCGGACCGAGGCGGTCCAGCATCTTCAGGATTTTTTTCTCCAGAGTGGTACCCCTTACAATGGAATCGTCGATTACCACCACCGTATCTACGCCCTTCCGCACCACTTCATAAGTAGTATCGTAAACGTTGGAAACCATTTCGTCCCGGAACTCATCGGCAGTAATAAAAGTACGCGACTTAACATCCTTCGCCACAAGCTTCTCTATACGGGGCCTGAACGAAAGCACCTTGTCCAGCTCCTCCTCAAACAGAATCCCCTGGACAATCGCCTGCTTCCGTTTCTGGTAGAGGTACTCTTCCAGGCCGTCTATCATCCCGAAGAAAGCTGTTTCCGCTGTATTGGGGATATAGGAGAAGATCGTATTTTCGAGATCGTAATTAATTTCTTTCAGAATCTGGGGGATTAACAATTTCCCCAACATCTTACGCTCGTTGTAAATATCCGGATCAGTAGCCCGGGAGAAATAAATGCGCTCAAACGAACACGGCCTTTTCTCCCGCTGAGGCAGTATAGGAACTTCCGAATACCCGCCGTACTTATCAATAATAAGGGCACTGCCGGGTGTAAGCTCCCGGATTTCATCGAAATCAACGTTAAACGCTGCTTTAATGGCCTGCTTCTCGGAAGCTACTACCACCACCTCGTCATCAGCATGATAAAATGCCGGGCGAATCCCTGAGGGGTCCCGGATAACGAATGCAGCCCCGTGGCCCAGCAATCCGGACATTACGTACCCGCCGTCAAAATCGCGGCAGGACCGATGCAGCACACGCTGGATGTCAATGTTATCTTCTATGACGTCCGAAAGCGTGGGATTTTCGAAAATTCCTTTGAACCGATCGAATACCCTTTGGTTTTCCTCATCCAGGAAATGACCGATCTTTTCCATCACGGTAACCGTGTCAACCGTGTCTTTGGGGTGCTGTCCCAGCGATACCAGCTTATTGAACAGCTGGTCTACGTTGGTCATGTTAAAGTTACCCGCCATGACCAGGTTCCTGCTCCGCCAATTACTTTGACGCAGCATAGGATGACAGTTCTCAATCTCGTTGGCGCCGTGTGTACCATAGCGCAGGTGACCGAGCCATAGCTCCCCGGTGAAGGCAACGTTTTCCTGGAGCCATTTGGCGTCAAAAGTCTTGCTTTTGTTTCCCTTAAGAGCTTTTCGGAACTTTTTGTGTACTTTTTTGAAAATCTCGTTGGTAGGCTGAGCGCCTACTGATCTGTAACGGCTGATGTAGCGTTTGCCCGGGGGGACTTCCATTTTGATGTTGGCCACTCCTGCTCCGTCCTGCCCCCGGTTTACCTGCTTTTCCATCATCAGGGAAAGCTTGTATGCCGCATAGAGTGGCGTTTGGTACTTATCAATAAAATACTGATAAGGTTTGCGTAATCGAATCAGTGCGACTCCGCATTCATGCTTGATAGCATCGCTCATGGTTAACGCATACTAGTTTCTAATGCAACCCGAAGATGGACGGCCCCGTCCTCTCCATGACTGTAACGAATAACTGGAAAACCTGTTGTGTGTACAATTAGTTCGCCAATGTGACCATAAAGTTACGAATATTGAAAGCAAAGAAGAGATATAAATAAGGGGAATACTTTCCCGGCGTCGGGCCCCGATTTCCACCCCTAAAAAAAGCCTCAGAAAATCTTTGTATACACCTATAATCGCCGGCTAAATCCCTTACGCAGCCCGCCGCTGCTCCCGCGTCGGCGGCACGTCAAGACAATTTATCTAAAGCACGTGATTTTGCCGCGCAACGCCCTACAAAAAAGTTATGGCAGGCAACGACAATAGTGATAATATCTAAAAATTACCCAAATATCCAACTAATCATCTATCTCACATACACCAAGACTATAATATTACTAATTTTACATTTTGAATAGCATTCACTCAAATACAAACGAAAAACATTATGTCAGTAGCCACTGAATACGTGCCTTTCAAGGTGAAAGATATCTCCCTGGCTGAATGGGGACGGAAAGAAATAGCACTCGCTGAAGCTGAGATGCCGGGATTGATGGCCATCCGTTCCGAGTATGGCCCTTCACAGCCATTGAAGGGAGCACGGATAGCAGGATGCCTTCACATGACGATTCAGACCGCAGTTCTGATCGAAACACTTACCGCCCTTGGCGCCGAAGTCACCTGGTCGTCATGTAATATTTTCTCTACCCAGGATCACGCCGCTGCCGCAATTGCCGCAGCAGGTATTCCGGTTTACGCCTGGAAAGGGATGAACGAAGAAGAATTCAACTGGTGTATTGAGCAGACCCTCTGGTTTGGCGAAGCGCGCAAACCGCTTAACATGATCCTGGATGACGGCGGCGACCTTACCAATATGGTTTTTGACGTTTACCCGGAACTTATCGACGGCATCAAGGGACTTTCGGAAGAAACCACTACAGGTGTACACCGGCTGTATGAACGCCAGAAAAAAGGGACTCTGTTCCTGCCTGCCATAAATGTCAACGATTCGGTGACCAAATCGAAATTTGACAACAAATACGGATGCCGGGAATCACTTGTGGATTCCATCAGAAGGGCAACCGACCTGATGCTGGCTGGGAAAGTAGCAGTAGTTGCCGGCTACGGCGACGTAGGAAAAGGCTCTGCCGAGTCTCTGCGCGGAGCCGGCTGTCGCGTACTCGTAACTGAAATCGACCCGATCTGTGCGCTCCAGGCGGCTATGGACGGGTACGAGGTAGTTACCCTCGACGAAGCCGCTTCCAGGGCTAATATTTTTGTAACCGCTACCGGGAACAAGCGTATTATTACGGAAAAGCACTTCAAAAAAATGCGCGATAAAGCCGTTGTATGTAACATCGGTCACTTCGATAACGAAATTGATATGGCGTGGCTGAACGCCAATTACGGCCAGACGAAAAACCAGATCAAGCCCCAGGTAGATATTTTCAACGTTGACGGCAAGGAGATCATCATCCTCGCAGAAGGCCGCCTCGTTAACCTGGGCTGTGCCATGGGCCACCCGTCGTTCGTTATGTCCTGCTCATTTTCTAACCAGACCCTGGCACAAATCGAGCTTTGGAATTATTCCGAAAAATATCAGAAAGAAGTTTACGTATTGCCGAAAATTCTTGATGAGAAAGTTGCGGCCCTGCACCTTCCGCACGTCGGCGCCAAGCTGGAAGTTCTGGAAGCTGACCAGGCAGAATACATCGGTGTATCCGTAGCGGGCCCCTTCAAACCGGACACTTACCGTTACTAGACACAAATAGTATATTTCCTTTAAGAGCGCCTCCCGGGGCGCTCTTTTCTTTTTACGCTCATCCCCGCCGGGAATCCACTCCGGCTCAAAAATAATTACCCGCCCTTTTTGGAGTCCCCACTTCTATTATTCCTAATTTTGTTCTCATGTACAAGCACCTGGTTCTCCCCCTACTTTTCAACATGAATGCAGAAAAAGCGCACGGTTTTGTTACCGGCATTCTGCATTTTCTATTCAGGATACCGTTTATCAAATCCATCTTCAAGCGCCTGTATTCCTTTGAGCATCCCGCTCTTGCGGTCACCGTTGCCGGGCTCACTTTTAAAAATCCCGTCGGACTGGCAGCCGGCTTCGACAAAAATGCGGAACTGGTGGATATAATGGAAACACTCGGGTTCGGCTTTGTGGAAATCGGCACGGTTACCCCGAGACCGCAGCCCGGAAACGAAAAACCGAGGCTTTTCCGCCTCAAACCAGACAAAGCGCTGATCAACCGGATGGGCTTTAATAACCGCGGAGTTGAAGTAGCTGCCGCGCGATTGAAATACCGTCAGTCTTCCATTCTCGTAGGGGGCAACATTGGAAAAAACAAAGATACACCCAACGAGAAAGCATTGGACGACTATATCTACTGCTTCAATAAGCTATATGATTTCGTCGATTATTTCGTTGTCAATGTGAGTTCTCCCAATACGCCCGGCCTCCGGGAGCTACAGGAAAAAGGCCCGTTGAAACAACTTCTGACCGCCGTGCAGCAATTGAACGCAGCCCAACCCGCTCCCCGTCCCGTTTTCCTCAAAATCGCCCCGGATCTGACAATGGCGCAACTGGACGATATTGTGGAGATTGTCCTGGAAACCAAAATCGCCGGCGTAATTGCCACCAATACCACCATTTCGCGAAGCAACCTTAAAACCGCGGCATCCGCAATTGAAGAAATCGGCGCAGGCGGGCTGAGCGGTGCGCCCGTTGAGCAAGCAAGTACCGATGTCATTCGCTATATTCGTGAAAAATCGTCCGGGGCATTCCCGATTATCGGAGTGGGCGGCATATCTTCCGTTGCCGGCGCCAAAACCAAATTAGCGGCAGGCGCATCCCTCCTCCAGGTCTACACAGGTTTTATCTACGAAGGTCCTGGCCTGGCGAGCAGAATTTGTAAAGGACTTGTCAAATCATAAAGAACGTTTGCGCTGCAATGTCTGAGAGAAGAGAAAGAGGGAACAGTACCCGGACCAGAAACACGCAGGCTCCGAAGCCCGGTGGATTTTCGGTAAGGGGTATTTTCTATGGTGAAAACAGGCCGCTGTTCTGGGGCGCGATTCTATTGACACTGGGCTTGTTAATGTTTATCGCGTTTTTATCGCACGTCTTTACCGGCAGCAGCGATCAAAGCGCAATCGACGGCCTCTGGACCGACCAAACGGTCAGGCAGGCCGACAACGCCCTGGGGCTTTGGGGCGCCGTCATCTCGCAGGTGTTTGTCTACCGGTGGTTCGGGATCGGAGCGCTTCTCATCCCGATTATCCCCATACTGGCCGGCTGGACGCTTCTCTCGGGAGAGCAACGCCTTCCCCTCGCCACCATATCCCGGCATGTGGTTTTTTACACCCTATGGATAAGCCTTCTCATGGGCTATTTCGTGATGATGAGCGAAAGTCAGGCCACATGGGGGTTTCTTTCCGGCGGTTTCGGCTATGAAGCCAACCTCATTCTTTTTACTTTCCTGAAATGGGGCAGCTTTATCGTTATTCTCATGGCGCTCTTTTTCTTTGCGCTCTCTGCCTACGACATCACATCGCCGGGCTTTTTGAAAAACCTTCCATTGCCCGATTTCAGGCGCAGGCATTCCGACTCGCCGGAAGAAGACCCGGAAACAGAAGCATCGCCGCGCCCGCTTTTTACGCCCGGCAGCAACTCTTTCGAACCGAGCGAACCTGTACCGGCCCGTGCGCCCTTTATTATTTCGTCTACCAAAAACGAACCGCCTTCGCAGCCAACCGGCCCTGCATTCGAAGTATTGCATGAAGAAATTCCGGCAATTGAGCCTGAGCTGCCAAAAGGCCCTCTGGAGCTTGAAATTGAGGAAGAGCAACCCGCTGAGCCTGTCGTAGCGGAGGAAAAAACACTGAGCGAGGAACTTGTAGAAGAGTTCGGTGAGTATGACTCTACCCTCGACCTTCCTACCTATCGGAACCCCGGGGTTGATTTACTGGCCCTTCCGGACGACAATCCCCAGGAGAAAGTTTCGCATGAAGAACTGGAGGGTAATAAGAACAGGATCGTCGAAACCCTCGGCAGCTATGGCATCCGTATCGCTAAAATAAAGGCTACTATCGGCCCGACCGTCACGCTTTACGAGATTATACCGGAAGCCGGCGTCCGGATTTCCAAAATCCAGAGCCTTGAAAAAGACATCGCCCTGAGCTTATCCGCTCTGGGGATCAGGATCATCGCACCTATGCCCGGGCGTGGCACAATCGGGATTGAGGTTCCCAATAAGCGGAGAGAGACGGTTTATATTCGGTCGGTCTTCAGCAGCGACCGGTTTCAGAAAGCGACTTATGACCTCCCCATTGTTTTGGGTAAAACTGTCTCCAACGAGATCTACGTAGCTGACCTCGCCAAGATGCCGCACCTCCTGATCGCAGGGGCTACCGGGCAGGGAAAATCCGTCGGGCTGAACGTTCTCCTTGCGTCGCTTATTTACCGGAAGCACCCGTCCCAGCTAAAATTCGTGCTGGTTGATCCTAAGAAGGTGGAGCTGACGCTGTTCAACCACCTGGAAAGGCATTACCTGGCCAAGCTCCCCAACAGCGACGAAGCCATTATTACCGACACCAAAAAGGTGATTTACACGCTGAACTCCCTCTGTATCGAGATGGACAGCCGTTATGACCTGTTGAAGGAGGCTGCAGTACGAAATCTCAAAGAGTACAATGCCAAATTCGTCGAGCGGAAGCTCAATCCTCAAAAGGGGCACCGTTTCCTTCCTTTCATCGTATTGGTTATCGACGAGCTGGCCGATCTTATGATGACGGCCGGGAAAGAAGTCGAAACACCCATAGCCCGGCTGGCGCAGCTGGCGCGGGCCGTAGGAATTCATTTGGTTGTGGCCACGCAGCGTCCCTCGGTGAAAGTCATCACTGGTTTGATCAAAGCCAACTTCCCGGCGCGCCTGTCGTTTAAGGTAACTTCCAGCATCGATTCAAGGACCATCTTGGATGCCGGCGGTGCGGAGCAGCTGGTAGGGCACGGCGATATGCTGTTGTCGCTCAACTCGGAAATGCTCAGGCTTCAGTGTCCCTTTATTGATACCAAAGAGGTAGAAGCCATCTGTAATTTCGTTGGCAACCAGCGCGGCTACAACGAAGCCTATGCCCTGCCTGAATTCGAAGGCGACGATACCGGAGAGTTAAAAGAAGACGTCGATATCAACAGCTTCGACCCGCTGCTGCCAGACGCCGCACGACTGGTGGTTACTCACCAGCAAGGCAGCACGTCGCTGATTCAAAGAAAAATGAAACTGGGCTATAACCGCGCCGGCAGGATCATGGACCAGTTGGAAACGCTTGGAATAACCGGTCCCTTCACCGGCAGCAAGGCCCGAGAAGTACTTTTCCATGACCTGGACAGCCTTGATTATCATCTGAAGACAATGGGGCTTGATTAAACCCCGTTGTATCACGCCTGTCCAACAAAAAAAAATCCATGTCAGCAAAAAAGCTTTTTCTCTTACTCATGTTTTTCTCCGGTGTCGCTTCGGCACAGGATGAAAAAAGAGCCCTTTCTATCCTGGACGAGATGAGCAGGCGCTACCAGGCTTACAGTTCGTTCAAGATCAACTTCACTTACGCGCCCGCCGGCGGCCGGCCGGCAAGAGGCGAGGCAATTGTGAAAGGACAAAAGTTCAGGCTGAAAATGGCCGACCAGGAGATCGTTACCGACGGCAAAACGATTGCCACGTATATCCCGGAAACCAATGAAGTAACGCTGCAGGCGTACGATCCGCAGGAAATCGGCGACCTGAGCCCGGCGCGCATTTACCTCGCCTATAAAAAGGGATATAAAAATGCGTTTACCGGCGAAACGAACGCAAACGGCCAGACCTTTGAAAACATTCGCCTGACGCCTACCGGCAGCAGTGCGCCGATTTCCAAAGTTGAATTGAAGATAGGCAAGCAGGATAAGGCCATTAAAGGCTGGAAAGTTTTTGCGAAAGGAAGTGATACCATGAACTTTGATGTCACCGGATTTCAAGCCAACCCCGACCCCGCAGATGCTGATTTTACGTTTAGTAAAAAGCTCTTCCCGGGAGCCGAAATCGTTGATCTGCGGTAAATCCTGCGGTTGCACCTTTCATTTCCCGACGTAGCAGGCCTTGCGGCCGGGCGGTATGATCAGGCTTTCTGTTTGGTCATAAATGCTTTGAGGTAGTAAGGCTCAAAAGCCGCGGCATCTTCAAAACGACCGGCCAGAAAGTGCCCGTAAGCCAGGTCGCCTACCTCCGATGCCCGGGGGTGGATAACATCGGGCCAAAACCGGGCATTTGGATGCTTGCCGAGTACAGAGCGGCATTTGTCCGCACCATCACCCAGGAAAACCACCTGTCTTTGTTCCAGGAGATGACCGAAGGAGTTCTCATCGACAATTACGGGCCGGGTGCCCTCAATCTCTGTTCCTTTCTCATCGAACACCGCCGCATACACTTCCATTCGGCGTGCGTCAATCATCGGGACGAGCAACACCTCGTTGCCTTCGCCGAGTACCTGTCGGGTAGCCTGCAGGCTTTTCCGCACCTGTACCGCCATCGCTTCGAGCGTATTCACCGCCACCAGGGGCTTGTCAAGGGCAAAACACAATCCTTTTACCACCGAAGTCGCCACCCTCAGGCCGGTATATGACCCCGGCCCCATCCCGAGCGCAAAGGCATCTACCGACGCGAGCTCTATCCCGACTCCTTCTACAGCCGTCCGGACGAGTACCGTCAGCATCGACGAGGCTGATTTTTCAGTAAAATTATTGACAGAAAAAAGTTCACGACCATCCTGACGGACGGCCACAGAACAGTATTTTGTTGAAGAATCTACACTTACCAGGTACAAAAGACAGTATTTATGAGGGGTTAACTATTACCGGCTTCCTTTCAGGATTTCATGATAACGGGGCATATCCTTGAAAAGCTCCAAAGCCGCTTTCAGCTCACGATCATTTCTAAAAGAAGCCTCCTTGAAGCCTTTTTCGAGGTAGTAATGCTTCACGATCTCTTCCTCGAGGAGCGCTTTGATTTCATTCTTGTGAAGCTGCAGATCATTTTCCTTGCTATGTGTCAGCTTCGCCTTAAGCGCTTTGAACTGTCCTTCGATGGTATTGAAAGACTTTTCCCGCCGCGCCGATGCTTCTAACTGGGCGAGGTCATTTTCTACCTGCGTCACATAATCGTAGTCCTTGCCCGATAACCATTTTTCAAACTCCTTGTATTCGGCATCGGTAAGCGAAAATTCAGCGGCAGGTTTAATGGTAGCGTGCTGAGAATGATATTTGACCGCATAGTCGAAGAACAGGCGATTGCTGCCCAATGCGTTGGCTATGGGCGAGAAATTCTCATGCTCAAGCTCAACATCCGGCAATACGCCGCCGCCGTCAAAAACCTTTCTGCCGTTCGCGGTTTTAAATGCGGTCATGAGCGAATCCGGTATTTTCGCAACGCTGCCGTCGTCATTCCGGAGGCTGTAGTCAATCGCCTGGATACACCTTCCGCTGGGAATATAATATTTGGCGGTGGTAACTTTCATCTTGGTGCCGTATGAAAGATCGCGCGTGGTCTGCACGAGGCCTTTACCGTACGTACGCTGGCCAATGAGTACGCCCCGGTCATAGTCCTGGATCACGCCCGACACAATTTCGGAAGCAGAAGCACTCCTGTTGCTGGTGAGCACGATCAGCGGCATCTCGGTATTTTCGGGAATTTCACGCGCATAATAGGTCTTGTTCCATTCCTTTATCTTACCCTTCGTCGAAACAATCTCCTTACCTTTCGGTATGAACAAATTGGAAATCTGGACAGCCATATCCAACAGCCCGCCGGGATTATCGCGGACATCCAGAATCAGCTTTTTCATTCCCTTTCCTTTGAGCTCGATATAAGCGTTCTTGACCTCCTTGGCTGAAGAAGCCGTAAAATCTTTCAGATCAATATAGCCTACTTCCTCATTCATCATACCGTAATACGGCACGTTGGTCATTTTCACAACGTCCCGCCCAACCTCTATGTCAATGGGGGTAGGGTTCCCGACGCGCCTTACCGTGAGTTTAACAACCGTACCGGTCTGCCCTTTCAACAGTTTACCCGAGTCAGCGCCCCGTCTTTCATTGACCTCTACGCCGTCTATTTTCAAAATTTCATCCCCCAGGCGGATGCCTGCTTTTTCGGCGGGAGTGCCTTCATATACCATCATGACGATATATTTGCCATTGGCCGAATTGACCAGCGCTCCTATACCGTTGTATTTACCGGTTGTCAGTGTCATAAAATCCTCGATATCATCTTCGGCATAATAAACCGTATAGGGGTCGAGCGACTGCAGCATCGCGTCAATGCTGGTCTTGATCACCTGGTTAGGGTTAACATCGTCAACGTAATAGGTATTCAGCTCCTTGTAGAGCGTCGCGTAGATATCAAGATTACGGGCTATTTCAAAAAGACGGTCTTCGTTTCTGAATGAAACCAACGCCACGCCCGCTATCACAAAAACCGGCCACCACCTTTTTATTACCGAGGAAATCATATCGTGAGAGTGTTTGAGCAACAAAGACTTGAACAGGAATCCCTTGAAATTACGCCGGCGCGTCACTGACCGCTCCTTTCGGCGGCAGCATTTGCACGCAATTTCTCGAAAAGTCTGACCATGCCGTTTTCAATAACGCCGGATTCGATCTTTTCTTTTGCAAGATATAAAAAAGCGAGGTATACCGGGCGGCTCCGGGGTGAAAGACCGGCAATGATGGATTTGTTCTTTCGATAGGCTTCACGGCAACGCCTCCGGATCAGGTTGCGGTCGACTGCGCGTTTGAAGCTTTTCTTGGGGACTGAGAACAGGACCTGGGGCAAAGGAAGATCACTCGTTTCGTCGGTAAGGTAAACCACACGAAACGGAAAGAGGTAGAACGATTGAGTATCCGTACTACCTCTTTTGAACAGCCTGTCAATAATCCGACGATTCGAAAGTCTCTCGGATTTGCCAAACGTTTGTTTCAATATTACTGTTTGTGACGCTTTTCGTCGGATACTGATAACTTCCAGCGACCCTTCCTGCGACGGGCAGCCATTACCTTGCGTCCGCCCGGAGTCTCCATTCTGGAACGGAACCCGTGTTTGTTCCTCCTCTTGCGGTTCGATGGTTGATACGTACGTTTCATCTGATAATCAAAATTATAGCTCTAAATCCTTTGATCCATTCTCAATTTGGGCTGGCAAAGTTAAAAATTTCCGATTGATAAACAAACAATTCAAACCGAATTAAATTATTCAATCGCTTATGGCACATGGCTATAAAGCGAAACCCGACGCGGGAGCGGCTCCAATCCGGTACGATTTCTTACTTTTGTGGCGGGTTTGCCGGTCCTGTCAAATAACTTTTCGCCTGACAAACTATTTTGCCCGGTTAGCGGTTTATACTAAATGGGGAAATCCGTAAACGACTCCCACATATCAACATACATGCCAGTACAATCTCTCTTGGAAAACGAAAAAGTGTTGTTCGACACACTTGATGCGCGAAAGTATATCCTTATTAAAGGAGCGAAGGTTAACAACCTCAAAAATTTGGATGTAGCTATTCCCCGGAATAAAATGGTGGTGGTTACCGGTCTTTCCGGCTCGGGAAAATCATCGCTTGCCTTCGACACGCTTTTTGCCGAAGGTCAGCGCATGTACGTGGAGAGCCTGAGCAGCTATGCACGCCAGTTCCTGGGGCGGATGGAAAAGCCTGAAGTGGAGTATATCAGGGGAATTTCACCTGCGATTGCCATTGAACAGAAGGTAAATACCCGGAACCCGCGCTCCACGGTCGGCACAACCACCGAGATATACGATTACCTCAAACTGCTTTTTGCCAGGATCGGGGTCACCTACTCGCCCGTCTCAGGCGAAGAAGTAAAAAAAGATACCGTAACGGACGTTGTTAATTATATTATCGGCCTGCCTGAAAACACCAGGCTGCTACTGCTGGCCCCACTGCTCCTTCATAACGGCCGAAGCCTGGGGGAAGAGCTCAGTATTTTGCTCTCGAAGGGGTACAACCGGGTTTTGAAGAACGGCGAAACCGTAGAAATTGAAACGCTGCTGGCTGACGATCATGCCGATCCCGAAGCAGAGTACCGCATCCTGGTCGACCGGGTGGTGGTTAAGCACGATGACGAAGCGCTGCAATTCCGCATCTCGGATTCAGTGCAATCCGCTTTTTTTGAAGGCGACTCAGTGTGTATCACAGAAATTCCGGGCGGCGAGCACCGGATTTTCTCCGATAAATTTGAACGGGACGGCATTACTTTCGAAGTTCCGAGCATTAACCTTTTCAGCTTCAATAACCCCTACGGCGCCTGCAAACGCTGCGAAGGCTTCGGCAAAGTGCTGGGCATTGATCCAGAGCTCGTAATTCCGGACAAATCGCTTTCCGTATACGAAGGCGCAATCGCTCCCTGGCGAACCGACAAAATGTCCGAATGGCTGAAACCGTTACTGGCCAACGGCATCCGGTTCGATTTCCCCATACACCGGCCTTACAAAGACCTCAGCATAGCGGAAAAAGACCTTTTATGGAACGGAAACCAGTATTTCACCGGGCTTCACGATTTCTTCGATGACCTGGAACGGCAAACCCACAAAATTCAATACAGGGTGCTGCTGTCGAGATACAGGGGCCGGACGGTATGTCCTGAGTGCCGCGGCTCCCGGCTGCGCAAGGACGCGTCATATGTGAAAATAAACGGGCATTCCATTACCGATCTTGTGCTCATGCCGGTTTCTGAAACCGGTGCTTTTTTCAGAGCGCTTTCGCTCCCGGACTACCAGGAGAAGGTCGGGAAGCGAATACTTACCGAAATCAGGAAAAGGCTCCGCTACATGGAGCGCGTCGGGCTGGGATACCTCACCCTCAACCGGCTTACCAGCACCCTGTCAGGGGGCGAGTTCCAGCGAATAAAACTGGCTACCTCCCTTGGAAGCGCATTGGTGGGCTCCATGTATATCCTTGACGAACCCAGCATAGGGCTTCACCCACGCGATACCCGGCAACTTATCGGCGTACTGGAATCGCTCCGCGACCTCGGCAATACGGTTATAGTGGTCGAGCACGAAGAGGAAATTATGCGCGCTGCAGACCAGATCATCGACATTGGCCCGAATGCCGGAAGCCACGGCGGGGAGCTTGTTTTCCAGGGCGATTGGGAGAAGATACAGTCGCTGGAGAACAGCGAGGCCCCGGAATTAGCCAGGAGCCATACCATTTCGTTCCTGTTGGGAAAAGACACCGTTCCCGTCCCCAAACTACGGCGCAAAATGAGGGATTTCATCGAGATCAAAGGCGTATCGGAAAACAACCTCAAAGGGCTGGATGTACGCTTCCCGCTCGGCCTGCTGACGGTCGTAACCGGGGTAAGCGGCTCGGGGAAGTCGACATTGATCAGGAAAGTACTTTACCCTGCCCTGATGCGTTCGCGGGGTGAATTCAACGACGATCTGGGCAAGTTTACGGAATTGTCGGGCAGCCTGCACCGCATCGAAGCGGTGGAAATGGTGGATCAGAACCCGATCGGGAAGTCGTCCCGCTCCAACCCGGTCACCTACATCAAGGCGTACGATTACCTGCGCCAGGCAATGGCAGATCAGCCGCTCTCGAAATCACGTGGTTACAAGCCGAGTCATTTTTCTTTCAACGTTGAAGGCGGCCGCTGTGAAATCTGCCAGGGAGAGGGACAGGTGAAGATAGAAATGCAGTTTATGGCGGATCTTTACCTTACCTGCGAAGCCTGTTCCGGCAAACGTTTCAAACAGGAAATCCTGGATGTCAAGTATAAGGAGAAAGATATCACCGAAATTCTTACCATGACGGTAGACGATGCAATTGCCTACTTCCAGGATTCGGACAAAAAACTTGCCGAAAAGCTGAAACCACTACAGGATGTAGGACTGGGCTATGTACAGCTTGGCCAGTCGTCGAATACCCTCTCCGGCGGGGAAGCGCAACGGGTCAAACTCGCTTCATTTCTGGGGAAAGGCAATGTATCGCGGGGCAAGACCCTCTTCATATTTGACGAGCCTACCACCGGGCTCCATTTCCACGATATCAAAAAACTGCTGGATTCAATCAACGCGCTTGTCGACCAGGGCGACACGGTTATTGTAATCGAGCATAACATGGAGGTTATTAAATCTGCCGACTGGATTATCGATCTGGGACCCGAAGGCGGGGACAAAGGCGGCAACCTGACCTTTGCAGGTACCCCGGAAGAGATGGTGCTGCTGACGGATAATCATACGGCCACCTTTTTAAAAGAGAAACTATGAACCGTTTGCCCGGTGTTTTTTTTCTCAAATATGCAAGTAGAGAAAAGGCGCCGGGTCATTTGCGTGCTTCTTTCCTTACCTTTGCGTCGCGATCCGGCATGGGCACGCGCCACGAATGCACCGGTTTTTAAAAAGCGGGAGCCGAAAAAAACCGGGGGCGAAGCAGCAATTCCCGGCCAATCCTGCAAAAAAGGCAGTACCTGCAGGAGATGGCATGACTTTAGTGTACAAGTTCCAGTATAAATATTCATTCAGAGCTTAACGATTTTCAATGGAAGTTTTGGTAATGGTAGGACAGCTGATTTTAGGGTTGTCCATAATTGTGGGGTTACATGAATTGGGGCATTTGTTTGCCGCCAAAATGTTCGGAATGCGGGTTGAAAAGTATTTTATCGGGTTTCCACCGAAAGTATGGAGCATTACACGGGGCGGTACCGAATACGGGATCGGGGCAATTCCGCTGGGCGGTTTTGTAAAAATCTCCGGGATGATCGACGAGTCGATGGATAAAGAACAGCTTAATCGTCCGGCAGAACCCTGGGAATTCCGGTCAAAACCGGCGTGGCAACGCCTGATTGTGATGCTGGGTGGGATAATCGTTAATATAATTGTCGGCATTATTATCTTTATCGGCATCTCCTATACCAATGGAAAAGAATACATTACAAAAGAAGAGGTTAATAAATACGGGGTTTTTGCAAGCCATCTTGCAGAGGAAATAGGCTTCAAAACGGGTGACCGGATCGTTAACATCAACGGCAAGGATTTTGAGAGTTTCGAGGAGGCGGTCACTTCTTCCGATGTTTTCCTGGGTACGAACAGCTACTACACCGTTCTTCGCGACGGCAAGGAAATCCGGATCGATGTCCCGAACAACTTTATCGAAAAACTGTCGGAACCGGGTGCCAGAAGCAGCTTTCTTCAGCCAGGCGTACCTTTTGTGATCGGCGAATTGACGGCGGGGCAGCCCGCGGAGAAGGCCGGCCTGAAACAAGGTGACCAGATCATTGCCGTCAACGGGGCGCCCACTCCCTATTTCCAGATATTCAAGCAGCAGCTTGACGAAGTAAAGGGTGAAAACGCATCCCTTTCGGTAATTCGCAACCATGACACATTGACGGTTTCAACGCCGGTGAAAGACGATGGCACGATTGGTATCGCCGCGAAATTTCTGCTGAACTACGTCAAAGTCGACTATACATTCCCGGAAGCGGTAGGCGTAGGCGCCAAGACAGCTTTCAATGCGGTATTCAGCCAGGTAAAGGCATTTGGTAAAATTTTCAGGGGTGAGGTTTCGGCTACCAAGTCCCTGAGCGGCCCGATCGGGATCGCCAAGATGTTTGGCGGCACCTGGGACTGGGGCCACTTCTGGTTCCTTACAGGACTTCTATCCATGATCCTGGCATTTATGAATGCCCTTCCGATCCCTGCTTTGGACGGCGGGCACTCGGTAATTCTTTTGTTCGAAATGATTTCGGGTCACAAACCCTCCGATAAGTTCCTTGAAAAAGCGCAGGTGGTCGGCATGGTACTTCTTCTCGGATTGATGGCTTTCGCGATCTTTAACGACGTGTGGAAAGTTATCTTCTAACCGAAGCGCCTGCCCGGGGCAACCGTATGCGGTTCGCCCTTTAGCGTCTCATGCGTATGCCAGCCTGACATGTTGTCAAGTCTGGCATAACTATTTTCCAGGAAAGAGCGTGAGGTTTTTGGCACTACACAAATGCAACTGCGCCTTTTTGGCACCATGTTTATGAAATTTGAAAATTCTGAAATATACAACCGGCTGTTGCTTCCCGAAGGGGATTTAGACAGTCTGGAAATTATTCCAATAGGCGGTCTTGACGGGAAGGAAGAACCACTCAATCTCCCTGACGAGCTGCCCATACTCCCCATCCGCCAAACCGTCCTTTTTCCGGGGATGGTAATTCCGGTGACTGTGGTACGGCAGAAGGCAATACGGCTTGTGAAGCGGATTTACAGAAATTCCGATTTCAACCAACGGATTTTAGGGGTTGTTACCCAGGCGAAGCCGCAAAAAGAAGATCCGACATCCGAGGACCTCTTCAAAGTCGGCACAGTGGCGCATATCCTGAAAATGATCGTCCTGCCCGACGGCAACGTCACCATTATCGTGCAGGGCCGCCAGCGCTTCCGGATTGACCAGATCATCCGTGAAGAACCCAATATCACGGCGAAAATAACACCGATTGAAGATAAATTTTCAACCGGAAACCGTAAGGAATCGAAAGCGCTTATCCAGTCCCTGCGCGACAGCGCCTTAAGAATTTTCAGGTTGAACCCGGAAATTCCGCAGGAAGCAAGAATTGCGCTGGACAACATAGAAAGCCCGGTTTTCCTGATCCATTTCCTGTCGTCCAACCTGAACGTGGACGTTAAGGAAAAACAGGGATTGCTCGAGGAAGAAAATGCGCAGAAACAAGCCAATCTGCTGCTTCAGCTCCTTCTCCGCGAAATCGAGATGCTCGAGCTGAAGAAGGAGATCCAAACCAAGGCCAGCTCTGACATAGACGCCCAGCAAAGAGATTATTTTCTCCGCCAGCAGATCAAGGTCCTCCACGACGAGCTCGGGATAGACAGCCCGGAGAGGGAGATTGATGATCTGAGAGCCAAGGCGCTTGCCAAAAAATGGCCGGAGTCGGTTATGCAGCACTTTGACAAGGAGTTATCCAAATTACTCCGGATCAACCCAATGGCTCCGGAATACCCGGTAACCCTGACCTACCTGGAGACGCTGATCGATTTACCCTGGGACCACTTCACCAAAGACAATTTTGACCTTGCGCGGGCACAAAAAATACTGGATTCCGATCATTTCGGCCTGGAAGAGGTAAAAGAGCGCATTATTGAGTACCTGGCGGTTCTCAAGCTTAAAAACAACCTGAAAGCCCCTATTCTCTGCTTGTATGGTCCTCCGGGCGTGGGTAAGACCTCTCTCGGCAAATCCATCGCGAAAGCATTGAACCGGGAATACATCCGTATGGCCCTGGGCGGTCTGCATGACGAGGCCGAAATCAGGGGGCACCGAAAAACCTATATCGGCGCGATGCCCGGTAAGATTATTACGAATATCAAAAAAGCGGGAACCTCCAACCCCGTTTTTATTTTGGATGAAATTGACAAAGTATCGTCCGATTTCAGGGGCGATCCTTCGTCAGCCCTGCTTGAAGTGCTGGACCCTGAGCAAAATTCGGCATTCACCGACAATTACCTGGAGGTAGAGTACGATTTGTCCAAGGTGCTGTTCGTGGCTACCGCGAACTCGCTGGAAACCATCAATTATGCGCTTCGTGACCGGATGGAAATCATTGAAATCACGGGGTATACCATTGAAGAAAAGCTCCAGATCGCGAAGAAGTACCTTCTTCCGAAACAACGGAAGGACCACGGGCTGAAGGCGAGTGACGTCAAGATAGATGACGGCGGATTGCTCAAAATCATCGAAGGGTACACACGGGAATCGGGTGTCCGGTCGCTGGAACGCAAAATCGGAGCGGTTGTACGGAAAATTGCAAAGTCCGTAGCCATGGAAGAAGCGTATAACAAGTCGATCAAAGCTGCGGATATTGAAAAATACCTGGGCGCCGAGACTTTTGATAAAGACATTTACCAGAACGATGACATAGCGGGTGTTGTAACCGGACTTGCCTGGACTTCGGTCGGCGGTGAAATTTTGTCAATCGAATCGAGCCTGCACCGCGGCAAGGGAACGCTCACGCTATCGGGCCAGCTCGGAGATGTAATGAAGGAATCGGCGGTGGCAGCACTGTCTTACCTGAAAGCGCACTCCGCTAAGTTGAATATCGACTACCGGATTTTTAACGCCTACGACCTGCACATCCATGTCCCGGCAGGCGCAGTGCCGAAAGACGGCCCGTCGGCCGGTATCACCATGCTCACCTCGATCGCGTCTATCTTCACCCAGCGCAAGGTACGGCCTTTCCTGGCCATGACTGGTGAGATTACGCTCCGTGGTAAAGTACTTCCCGTGGGCGGTATTAAAGAAAAAATACTCGCCGCCCGCCGGATGGGTATCAAGGAGATCATCATGTGCAGCCGGAACCGCAAAGACGTGGAGGAAGTAAAAGCCAGCTATATCGAGAATCTGGTGTTCCATTATGTGGATACAGTCGATGAGGTGTTGCAGATAGCGCTTCTTCCTGAAAAAGTATCCGAACCACTCGAGTTTATCCTCGACGCCCCTCAGGAGACCGGTTCAACCGGAAAGACTCCGGAACCGGTTGTAGTTATATAAAAAAGAGGGCGGCGATCTGAAGATCGCCGCCCTCTTTTTTTGCAGAGACCGCACATCAACGCAGTTTAAGCGTGTATTCATTTACGGTGTTGCCGGTTTTCAGACTTGGCGATAACCTGGAAAGCACCAGCTTGTCATCATCAAGCGTCTTAATCGTAAATTCAAGCCGCCCGTTGCTGCCGGTAGGCGGTTCAGGACCCAGGTTTTTGAGAATAAGCGTAGTCTCTCCTGAGAGCTCCCACTCGCCGGTGTAAGAGGTATTGTCAAATTCTTCAAGAGTAGCCGTCTTGTTCGCGTCCAGGATCAGCAGGTAATTGCTATAACCCGGAACAGCATTGTTGCTCCCGCCAACCACATATACCTCCGTAGCATCGTGCTTCACCGACTGAGCTACCCAGGCCTTGGCAATACGCTCCGAAACCGGCTTCTTCTTCTTGCAGGCAGTAAAACCCAGTAGCACACAAAATGCCACTCCTAAAATCAAACGCAAATGTCTATTCATGTTCATTAAGGTTTGAGCGATGAGCTGTGAGGCTCCATTCTCTTTGCTAAAGTGAATTCCTCAAAGTTCAAGCCTATTTCATTATCCCCTTACATTAAGGCAAACAAAACAACAAAATAATCTCAATTTTTGACAGGTTTTGAAAACATATTTATAAAAAGGGGAAATTACGCCTTTTGACTAATACGTACAAATTAGAAAGAATGTTGAAACCCTATACAAAATCTCAACTCGCGCTACGCAACGGGCAGGACCGGGAAGAGATTTGGTGCGCTTTCAAAGGTGTAATTTACGATGTAAGCGCGTCCCGGCTGTGGCGCAACGGGCACCATTATGAGCACTGGGCCGGTCAGGACCTCACGGAAGAATTACCGGACGCGCCGCATACTGAAAGCGTATTTGAACGATTTCCGATTGTAGGTACGTTGTTGTAGGTCAGGATAGCGGGGCTGCGGGCTACCAAAGGTCCCACCCGTCGCGGATCGCGAGGCGGATCGCCTTTAGCGATTTGGTTATGTGTGCCTCTACGGTTTTGAGGCTAACGTTCAGCTCACAAGCGATCTCGTGATGCCTGAGGCCCTCGTACCGGTTCATGACAAACACACGGCGGCATTGCGGCGGCAGGTTGGCAATAGCAGCATCGATCCTCCGTGAAAGTTCCTCACAGCCCAGGAGGCTTTCCGGCGTCTCGTAACCGGGCATATCCTGGCACTCCTCTATCCCGAGATCAATCCGCGACCGCCCCACCTCCCGCTGGAGGTATTTGAGACAGTCGTTTCTCACGCTTCTGTACAGATAATACCTGTACGAGCGCTCAACTTTCAAAAAATGAGCCTTTTGCAAAAAATTGCAGAAAATCTCCGCCACGATATCCTTGGCCACCTCGGCCGAAAAAACAAACCTTATGGCGTGGCTGCATAGCGGTTGATAGTATTCCCGGAACAAAAGTTCGAGTCCTTTTTCGGGGTTTACCTGAAATGCTGCCCTGATAAACATCTCACCGTCATCCACAATCCGGCCACCGGCCGCGTTTGCACGGTCATAATTCTGTTTTTCAACATCATCGCCATCCTGTGGTAAAGACAAGCTCATACGATTGCAATGCTTCTCAACAAGTAAGATCCAACTGCCCCGTCTCACCCTAACTTCACTATGATAAAAAAGTTAAATTTTTTCTTCGAATAAAAAAATAAAATACGACTTAGGGTGAATACACTTTTAGGGATCATGTTGAGTGAATGCCCAGTTTCACCCTATGGAAATCGACCAGTTAAAAAATTTATTGCGGCGCTACTTTGAAGGGACGCTGACCCAGGCACAAATGCATCTCTTGCGGGAAGCACTGGCAGACCCGGTCAACCAGCATGCCTACTACGACTTCCTGCACGAGTGGGAGCTTGGAAACCCGCAGATACTTCCTGATACCGAGGCAGACTGGCTGGCGCTATCCGGGCGGCTGAATCAACCCGGTTCCCTGCGTACCGTTGCCCCGACCTGGCGGCCCCTGATCCGGTCAAGCCGCTACTGGGTGGCGGCTGCCCTCCTTGTGGCGGCCTTAACCGGCTACTGGAAACGCGACCTTCTGCTGTATCATCACTACCATACGGGGTACGGCAGCACAAAGTCGGTCAGGCTCCCCGATGGCAGCGAGGTTACCCTGAACGCTAATTCGGACCTGAAATTCTCGCGTTTCCCGGCTCTGATTGGGCAACGCGAAGCGTTTCTGAAAGGCGAAGCAGCCTTCTCGGTGACGCACCTAAGCGACCACACCCCCTTTGTTGTCAAGACCGAAGACAGTCTGCAGGTAAGCGTGTTAGGTACAGATTTCCTGGTCTACAGCCGGAGAGAAAGAAGCAAGGTCGTTCTCACTGAAGGGGCTATTCAGCTCAGGTCTTTAAAATCAGGCGGCGCACCGCTGCTCGTGAAACCCGGGCAGGTAGTAAACGTAAATAGCCGGGGCAATTTCGCTGTCAGCCAGTCTCCCCGCCCCGCCGAACATTTCTGTTGGAAAGACGACCGCTTTTTCTTCGACAACACTTCCCTGGGTGAAATCGGGGAACAATTACAGGAGCGATTCGGCATCCGCCTGCTGATCCCGGATTCTGCTCTTGCCGCAACTGCTATTTCAGGTAACTACCCCGCAGCCAACGCCGAAGAAGTGGTGAAGATGCTCAGTACAATCCTGAACCTGCGCTACAGCAGGCCCCACCCCCATGAAATCCTGTTACAAAAAAACCTCAACTTTCAATTATGACGTTTCGATGGAAACCTGCAGTATTCTGCGCGTTGAGCATACTGTGCAATTCGGCGGTGCCGACAGAAGGGCAAACCCTTGCCTACGGCGTAATTTCCAAACGGCAATCCGAAAAAAAGGCACTTCTGAGCCTGCGTGAATTCCTGATGGAGCTGCAGCGAAAAAAAGGAGTTAACATTGTTTTCAGCGATACACAGCTAACCGGTAAGACCGTTGCCCTGAGCCCGGGCGACCTCAACGGGGATGTGGGACTGCTGTTGCAAACGGCACTGAAAGACACCGGGCTTCAGGTGATCAAAACGCGGAAAGATACGTTCCTCATTATCAAAAATAGCCAACCTGCCTTTCCCGACGAATCTGCGGTACCCCTTCGCAACGAGTCTGCGCGTTCGTTTTTTACGCTGGTGCACCTTTCCAGGTCGCTGCCTTCCATTACGCCTGTTTTCGCCAAACGCATTATCAGCGGGCTGGTCACTGACGAAACCGGGAGTCCGCTGCCCGGAGTCAATATTCTTGTGAAAGGCACCAGCCAGGGGACAACAACTGATATCCAGGGGAAATATGAGCTCACTATTCCGGACGACGTTATGCCCGTCCTTGTGTTTTCATTTGTCGGCTTCCTGACCAAGGAAGAAATTGCAGAAGGCAGGTCACAGATCAATGTCATGCTTCAGACCGACAACAAATCGCTCGAGGAAGTTGTAGTGATCGGCTACGGAAGCTCCAGGAAAAAGGATGTCGTCGGTGCACTGGACATTGTCAGTGTTAAAGATGCAGGAGCCAATACCGCTACCAATCCCGCCCAGCTCCTGATCGGAAAATCTGCCGGTGTCCAGATTCTCCAAAGCAACGGGAATCCCGGGGCGGACGCCCAGATCCTGATCAGGGGCACGGGCTCCTTTACCGGGGTCGACCCCTTGTACGTCATTGACGGTATACAGGGCAACAAAACTATGTTCAACACACTCGCCGCCCAGGATATTGAAAACATTACCATTCTTAAAGACGCTTCATCCACCGCTATTTACGGATCGGCCGCAGCCAATGGGGTCGTTATTATTACGACCAAAAAAGGGAGGCTCGGTACGCCACGGATTACCCTCAACACGCAGTGGGGAGTGGCAAGCGCCTGGAAACGGCTGGACCTCCTGAATGCGTCGCAGTATGTGGACCTGCTGCAAGATTTTGCTGCTACGGCCAATTCTACCCTTCCGGATAAATTCAAAACCGCCGATACCCGCACGGATCGTACCAACTGGCAGGACGAAATTTTCAGGAATGCTCTTGTTTCCCAGAATGACTTTAATATCAGCGGGGGTTCCGAAAAGATCAATTACAACTTCTCTGTCAGCTATATCAGCCAACAAGCCATTGTAAAAGACTACCGGAACAACCGCCTCAACGCGCGCCTGGCCCTGCAGGAAGACTTTGGACGGGTGCGTTTGGGGCAGGCACTCAACGTCCGGTACATCAAAGACAGGGGCAACCGCGCCAGCATTTACAATGCCGTCTATTATGCCCCTTACAAGCCGGTTTATGATGAAAGCATTCCCGGGGGCTTTTCAAATACCACCAATGTTGACGACTTCAGCAACGGCGATAACCCACTGGCAAATGTCTACCTGAACAAACCCAAATCCGGCAACTACGTTCTCTTCCCACAGGTGTATGGTGAAATCGATCTCTTCAAAGGACTCCGGTTCAGAACACAGCTATCTGCCGAAATAGGCGGCGGCCGGTCCGAGAGCTACCAATACTATTACCTGTCCGGCAATAACCTTTCGCAACCTCAACGCGCAACGCTTAATTTCAACAACTACGCGCATTATACGCTGGAAAACTATTTTTCCTACAACCGGACTTTCGGAAACCACAGCATTTCGGCCACCCTTGGGAACAGCTACCTCGACCCCGGGAACACCGCATCGCTGAATGGCACCGGGAGCAACATCCCGAACGACAATATTCAGAACATCAGCGTCGCCCAGTCACAGGCGGTCACCGGAAGCACCTACGGCTATGCCCGTTCCGCAATCATCTCCTATTTCGGCCGGGCAGGTTATACCTTCAATGAAAAATACATTCTCTCCGCCAGTTACCGCCGCGACGGCGCTTCCAATTTCGGCGCAAACAACCGTTTCGGCAATTTCTACGGCCTGGGACTGGCGTGGCGCTTTGTCGACGAGACCTTTGTCAGCAGAGGTCTCCCTTTTCTCAGTGACGGAAAACTCAGGCTGGGCCTGGGCCGTACCGGGAACAATACAATTCCCACCACCGGGATTACCTCTGTGCTCACTTTCAGCGGCGACCCCAATGGCAACCTGGTTTACTCCCTCGGCACCAATGAAGGATTTGTATCGGGTACTACCATAAGAACCTTGTCCAACCCGAACATCAAATGGGAATCGACTGACCAGACGGATATCGGACTAGACCTTGCCTTCATGAACAACAGGCTCACCGTTGCCCTGGATTGGTACAACAGGAAGAGCTCCGGTCTCCTGGTGCGTGTGCCGGTTTCTGGTAGCACCGGCGCCTCGATCAGTGCCGAGCAGCCCAGTAAATATGCCAATGCAGCAAGTGCACAAAACAAGGGCGTAGAACTTGCAGTAGGTTACCGTGACGATGCCGGAAAAGGTTTTCTGTACAACATTTCAGCGAACTTCTCCTACAACAAAAACATCGTGAATTCTCTAGGCGATGAATTCGCCGCTCCCATTCAGGCAGGGGCATTCAGTAACCTCCCGGCATTTACCTATACGGCTGCCGGCTCCCCCATCGGTTCGTTCTACGGGCACCGGGTAAGCCACGTCGCCCGCGACCAGGCAGAAATAGACGCGCTTAACCAGAAAGCCAGAGAAAACAGCGGCCAATCGGATGCCGTCTATCAATCCGGCCTGCTTCCGGGAGATTTTATTTTCAAGGACCTCGACGGTGACGGAAAGGTGACTGCGACCGACCGTGAAATTCTCGGAAACCCGATTCCCCGGTTCCTCTTCGGCTTCAATGCCGGTTTCAATTACAGAAGCTTCGACTTCAACCTGGTGTTATCCGGCGTCGCCGGTCTTCATTTGCTCAACGCCTTTAAATTTGTCACGCACAACGAAGCTACCGGCCACAATACTTCGACTGCTATGCTCGATCGCTGGCGGCAACCCGGAGATAACGCCAGCCTGCCCCGTGCCGGGCAAAGCGCAACCGGAGACGGAAACCTCAGGCCCTCCGACTGGTGGCTCGAAAACGGCTCCTATGCAAGGCTCAGAAATATCACCTTAGGTTATTCCTTCCCCAAATCAATGCTCAGTTCTATCGGGAACGGAAAAGTTTTCAGTACACTGCGTATTTACGTTGCCGCACAAAACCTCTTCACAATTACCAATTACAGCGGCTATGACCCGGAAGTCAGTACACAAAACGACGGAAACTACATTTTTTCCCGGGGGATCGACGACCGGCAGCAGCTGCCGCAGCCACGCACCTTCCTGGGCGGACTGCAAATAGGTTTTTAATCTGATCAAGGCCATTCAAGCGACATTCCAATGAAAAAACTCCACCTATACACCGTTCTCATCGCATCGGCCCTCGCCGTATGGGCCTGTGATGAATCCAGGCTTGATCTCAAAAGCCAGAGCAACTATGACTACGAATCGTACTTTTCTTCGGCTGATATCCTGAATCAGGCCACTATTGCAAGTTATGCCACGCTGCTCCACAACGGCTTGTGGTCACGCGAGTACTACTTCATTTTCGATCTCCTGGGGTACGAAGCCAAGAAAACCACCAACTTACAAGGCGATATGGCGCAACTGGCAGACTATTCCTTCGGCACCAGCCAAACCCAGATCGGCGACCTCTGGAACAGCCTATACCGGCTGGTGCTCCGTTCCAACGTAGTGATTGACCGGGGAAGCAAGTGGTCGCCGACATCGGCCGATGACCAGGCAAAAGTCAAACAATACATGGCCGAAGCCCGTTTTCTCCGTTCTTACGCCTACTTCAACATCGTAAACCTCTGGGGCCGGGCGCCCCTGATTACCGCTTACGACAGTATAACGGCAAACAATTATCCTGCGCGGTCATCTGCCGAGTCCATCTGGCTATTCATAGAAAATGACCTGACCGCCGCCGCCGCCGACTTGCCGGTCGAGTACGACGCGGCCACCGGGCTTGGCCGGGCAACCAAAGGTGCCGCGCTCGCACTGCTGGGACGCGCTTATCTCTACCAGAAAAAATGGGCGCTGGCACAATCTACCCTCGAACAACTCACCAAAGCTCCCTTCGGATATGAGCTGGACCCGGATTACGACCATCTTTTCAGCCTTGAAAATCAAACCAGTAAGGAGAATGTATTCCAAATCATGAATGGCAAATGGACAGACTGGGGAATAGGCAACCAGTATTACGTTTTTGGCGGCCAGGAAACCTGGGGGGGCAAAGCCACCCATTCAGACAGGGCACAGGAATACGGGTTCCGCGACTGGTTCAATACCTACGTCCCGACTACAGTCGTTAATTCGTTCAAATATCCGAACCCTGCCAATGGAGCCGCCTATATCGATCCGCGTGCGAAATATACTTTTTACGGGAACGCAGCCAGCGGCGGAGATACTGACTACTGCAACCGTTGCGCCGGCGGAAAAATCAATTTCCCCTTCAACGCCGCAGATCCGCAGGGGTACTACGTCTGGCGTAAATACCAGTACTACGAAGATGTAGAGTCATACGGCGGTCCGCAAAGCCCCGTCAACGGCCATGTGATCCGCTATGCAGACGTTTTGCTCATGTTGGCCGAAGCCTATATCCAACAGGGCAATTCCGGAGCCCAACCGCTCGGGTTAGTCAACCAAGTCCGAAAAAGAGCCGGCGCCGTCGTCTACACCTCCCTTGGCGACCAGAACAATGCAATGAGCCTGATCCGCAGGGAACGCCAGCTCGAATTTACCGGGGAACAGCTCCGCTATTTCGACCTGATCAGGTGGGGGATCGCGAAGGAAACTATCAATAACCAAAGAAAAGCGGAACCGGGAGACGGACTGCAGCCCTTCCAGGACAAGCACGTGTTACTTCCGATTCCGGACGTTGAGAAAAACTACAACCCCAATGTTGCCCGCGACATAGCAGGGGGATGGAACTAACACCTGCATCGACAAACCAATGATTCCTGTCCGCATACGCGGTCGCCCTGCAAGGGGTGGCCGTGTAGCGGATACATTTCCAAATTACCCCGAAAGTCTTACCTTTGCTGCAGCACAGGGGGTGCCTGAAAAACCACAATGGTTGTGACAGGCTGAGAACATACCCGTTGACAGCATCGGCCTCGAGTCTGTCATACACCTGATCCGGATAATGCCGGCGGAGGGAATCGTGTATCGCAGAACTGATATTCAGCAGCGCACCACCTGGCTTTATGTGATTTTAAACGATCAGAAATGAGCCTTTACGAGTGGATGAAATTACTGGCGCAGCAACTGAAAGAAACGCCCCTGCTGCAGTGGATCGGCGTCGGGTTTTCGGTCGCGGAAGTACTGTTGGCCCGGAGCAACAAAATCTGGTTATACCCCGCCGGGATCGTTTCCACCGTGATTGCTACCTATACACTTTTTCACGCCGGCCTGTATGCCGAAAGCCTTCTGAACCTGTATTACCTGGCAATGACCATCTTTGGCTGGTGGAACTGGAAAAAATACGGAGGCGGCATCGTACAGGTTTCGTTTTCGTCATCAAAAGACTGGAAAACATCGCTGGCAATTACCATTGTATCAATGGGAGTTCTGTATACCGTTCTGGCGCACTACACCCCCTCAACGGTACCTTTCTGGGACGCTTGGGTAAGCGCTGCGGCGTGGGCAGGTATGTGGCTGCTTGCGCGCAGAAAAGTAGAAAACTGGCTCTTCCTGAACGTCAGCAATGCCTTTGCCATTCCATTGCTCATCAAAAAAGAACTCCCGCTATATGCGTTGTTAACAATTTTTCTTTTCGTGGTAGCGGTCCAGGGGTACTTCCGGTGGAAAAAAATTACGCGTGAGCACAGCGCGCGATAACGGGTCATACAAGCCCCATTATCGCTTGCTTGTCCAATGCTTTTACAATTGACTCTTCTTCGCGGATCAATTCATCGGTTAGTTCCTTTTTGTTCTGCTGCAATTGCATCACCCTTTCCTCAATGGTATCCGGGCATACCAGGCGCATGGCCACTACCGGCTTTTCCTGGCCGATGCGGTGTACCCGGTCAATCGCCTGGTTTTCCACCGCCGGGTTCCACCAGGGATCCATCAGGAATACATAGTCAGCGGCGGTCAGGTTAAGACCCGTCCCGCCGGCTTTCAGGCTGATCAGGAAGACCCGTTTGCCTGGGTCTTCCTGGAATTCATCCACCACTGCGCCGCGGTTGGTGGTACTCCCGACGAGGTAGCTGTAGCCGATCTCCCGCTTGTCCAATTCCGCCCTGACGAGATCGAGAACCGTCACGAATTGAGAGAAAACAAGTACTTTATGGTTGCCGATCAACCCTTCCAGCTGTTCGAGCAGTACCACGATCTTTGAAGACTCCCCGCCATAAAATTCCTCGTCATTGAGAATGGACGGACTGATACAGATTTGGCGCAGCTTGGTCAGTCCTTGCAAAACATGTAGCTTTTCCCTGGCAATGTCGCCGTCCGACTTTCCTGCCAGGTACTCCCTGAATTCATTTACATAGGCATCGTATACCCTGCGCTGCGTATCGCCCATCTCGCAATAAATCACCATTTCTGTTTTCCCCGGCAATTGCTCCGAGACCTGTTCTTTCGTTCGGCGCAACATAAACGGGCGGATGCGACTGTGCAGCTCCTCAATCTTCCGTGACTCCCTGAATTTATCAATCGGCATAAAGTACTGGTCCTTGAAATACCTTCTAGACCCCAGGAGGCCGGGGCACACAAACGAAAACTGTCCATACAAATCCATAGTATTGTTTTCAACAGGTGTACCGGTCAGGATGATCCGGTTTTCTGCCCGGAGCTGGCACGCCGCCCGATGGCGTTGGGACGAAGGGTTCTTAATATTCTGCGACTCGTCCAGTATCACGTAATGGTAGTGGTTTGCCTTCAGCCGGTGTATTTCGGCCACCATTACCGCGTAGGTAGTGATAATTACGTCATGTTTCTGCTGCACTTCGGCGCTCATTTTCCGGCCTTCCCCGTAATAGGCGGCAAATTCCAACCCCGGGGCATGCTTTCTCAACTCCACCTGCCAGTTAAACAGCAGGGAGGCCGGCGCAACGATCAGGCTTGTGCTGTCGGGAAATTGCTCCTTCTGCATAACCAGAAAAGCAATTACCTGGATCGTCTTCCCGAGCCCCATGTCATCGGCAAGACAGGCTCCGAACCTGAGCCGGCTCATAAAATTCAGCCATTTGACTCCCTCGTACTGGTAGTCGCGAAGCGGTGTAACCAGCCCTTCCGGCAATGTGATCTCGGGAATTTCGTCCAGATCATCCAATTGTGCCGAAATAGCCGCAATTTCTTCTTTTACCGTCGGCGAAAGATACTCCTCCGGATAGAGGCTCCTCAACTCAGCGAAATGTTGCCGCGGTGTCACCAGCACCTCATTCCGGGCGAAACCGATCCTGAAATAATCTGCGAGCTTTTCCAGCCATTCTTCCGGCAAGATGCCATTTGTCCCATCGGCAAGCGGCACGTACCGGGTTTTATTCCGCACCGAAGTAAAGAGTTGCCGGAGCGGTACGATTTCCTTCCCGAACCGTATCTCCACTTTGGTCTCGAACCAGTCAACCCCGCTCACAACGGTAACGGAAGCGCTGACGGCATTTTCATTGAGCTTATTCCCACGTATTTTGTTGAAACCATAGATACCGATGCCCGCCTGTCTCCAGCTTTCGAAAGTTTTCAGGAACCAATTCTCGTCGAGAAATTTCTGCTTATGCAGGTAGACATAGTCCTGTCCCGTTTGTTCGGCGAAACCGGGATGCGCAAGCAGGACAGAAGTGGCGAATTCGATCTCTGCCATTGCGGCTCTCTCCATCCGGAAAGGCCGTCCTTCATCATCTACCCTGTAAAGTACCCGCGGTGACAATACCGGCATTTCAACGGGGCCGTAACGCATAACAGGCGTGATGTGCACATACTGGCCTGCATCGTCCAGGTAAACCATTTTTTCGGGCGGCAGGTCCAACCCCAGCGCCGCTTTCTGTTTTTTGGTAGCCGGCTTGAGGTAGGTATAAATGACACGGGTGTGTGCCTCAACCTTTTCGAGCACTTCCTTGCGGAAAGACTCATATTTGCTCCGGTGAAGCACGACTTTATTCCGGTGCTGCTGCAGGTATTGAAGCAGTTCTTTGAATCCTTCCCTTTCGATGAGGTGCAGGCGTTCCCCTGCCAACAGAAAATTGCCATAGCGCAACCTGGTTTCCAACAAATCGAACTGTTTCCCCTCTATTGTCAGCAGGCCGCTTATTTCAAAAAACTCATCTGCCTGGTGTACGGTCACAGCCATTTCCATTTCTTTGGTCACCATTTCCACCTGCCGCAGTGCATGCGGCGCTACCGTCTCGCTAACGCCGAAAGCGTGCAGGTAAACCGGCAGCCGGTCCGGGTTTTTCAAGATCCAGTAAAATGCCTGTTTGTCTGTAACCTGCCCGTTATTCCGGTATGTTTCCTGGAACTTTGCAACGGCGCCATAAAACTTAAGCTGTTCGGTAGTGTCGCTCTCCAGCAGGAGGTCCACGGCATGGAGCTGTTTTAGTGGCCCGCGAAGCTGTCCTTTGCCTGCCTGAAAGGCTTCATAAACCGACAACTGGAAGTTATCCTGGAAACGGCTCTGGGTCCAAACCAATATTCTGATCGCATCTGCTTTCCATTCCGGCAACCCCGGCTTTGCGGGTGTTAAGCGATGTGCCAGTTTCCGGAGATCTTCCTCATCGGCAGACTGCCAGTGGCTGTTGAGCGGCCGCACCACGGGCAGGTGGCGGCTTAGTGTAAGCTCAAATTGGGTATCGAGTTCGTCGGAATCCTCCAAACCATATTTCCGCGCTGCTTCCAGGAACAGCACATGCCTTTTTACCCGGTCAAAAAAAACATTTACGGCGGGATTTTCAAGCAAATTTAACACGCCCTGAACCTGGAAGGCGCATAGCTTACCGGCCTGGCCACCGCAGGTACAGCCTACGTGCAGGGTGCCTTCCTCTTCGGTGAGCGTCACCATAGCGGCAGTCGCAGGCGACGAAATAGAGAGTAAAACCGCACCTACGCGCGCTTCCTCCGGCACTGCTTTATGTGACCGCCGCGAAAGGCTGGAGAGCTCGGCGGGCAGCAATTTCAGCAAATTGCTGTAGGACCAATTCGAGATGTCAAAATTTCTAAAATCAAAAACATGGAGATTCACTTCCGGCATCCTGTAAGCAACTTTTAGGGTTGCAATATAGTCAGAAAGCCAGGAGGATTCATGCTGCTAGCCGAACATACGCATGTGCCGGTTTATTCTTTCAGCGCCTTCCGTCGTTCCATGACTTCGCGCCAGGTAGTGAGAATGATACCTTCCGTTTCTATGGTCTTCCTGAGTCCGGGGTCGAGCATTGCCAACAGGTCTCCTTCCCTGGTAATACCTGAACCGGATATGTGCTCAAAAACTTCCGTCGGATGGGTGCAATGCATGATGACCATGGTCAAACCGGGTTGGATATCCTCTTTCAGCGCCTTACTGTATTTATCCGCTTTATACTTCTGGAGTTTCGCTTTACTCAGCTTATGAGCGTCTTTGGGTATCCAGCCATAGCTGACATTATGCAAATCATCAAGAACGGGCAAACCCGCCTGCCAAACCTTCTTTCCAAGTTCCCTGATACTATTGAGCGCATCGCCTTCAAGCCGTTCGTCTACCTTAATCAGTGTATTGTGGCCGGCCGGCAACATCACCGGTATCTGCTCCTCGATCCCTACTTTTACATAGCGCTCCAGAAAAGCCGGCGTTGCGAAGAGCGTTCCCATATGAGAATCCATATGTGTGGGTTCGAAGCCCATCGTTCTCGCGCGGTCAAGCTGCGCCCGGATTTCCATTTCCACGTGATCGGCCGTGCCGTTTTTCACTACATCGCCCACCGAAGGCCAGAGCGCACCTTCTTTGTCCACCAGGCTTCGGACCATAGGTTTCCCGGCCAGCGGCCCCCAGCGATATTGCGCCCACTCCGAAGTGAGCGTGAGGTGTAGCCCCGCATCCACCTCTTTATTATCTTTAAGGAAATGGACAAAGCCCGGCACCCAGCCACAGGGCATCATCACACTTACCGAGTTGGCGACGCCTTCTTTCAATGCCCTGATCGTACCAAGATTCGAGTCGTAGGACATCCCGGCGTCATCAATATGTAGAATCACCACTTTTTTGCCCTTGGGAAAGCCGAGCATTTCGGCATAGGTCTTCGGCGCTTCCTGGGACCAGGCGGCCAGGCTGCTTAATACGATCAGCAGAAGTAACAGCGTTCTCATCTTTCTTATTTTTAGTTCTTTGGTTCTTGTTGCATTACATTATACGATTTTCCCGCTTATTCTTACTATCGGGCAGACCGCCCAAATGCATACAGGTCGCCGCTCGGTTCTTCCGGCACACAGAGATTTTCTTTCGGGAAGGTTTGAATAGCCCTTTGTGTTCATTGTGCTCTTCTTGTGGTTTATTTTCCACCACAGCGGCCACGAAGAACACGAAGTTTTTTTCTGTGAGGGTTTGTATACCGCCCTTTGTGTACTTTGTCCTCTGTGGTTTACTTTCTTAACATAGAAGAGCACGGAGAACACAGAGATTTCTTTTCGTGAAGGTTTGTTAGTAGCCCTTTGTGCTCATTGTGCTTTGTGGTTTATTTTCCACCACAGCGGCCACGAAGAGCACGAAGTTTTTTTCTGTGAGGGTTTGTATACCGCCCTTTTGCGTACTTTGTGCGCTTTGTAGTTTATTTTTTAACATAGAGAGGACTCCGGAGGTTTGGTCCGCGGAACGACAGCCGGAGGTTCCCCGGCTTCACTGCGTTGTATTCGGTTTGGCCGGCTCTTTTTCATAAACTCCGTTTTTTGCCGGGATTTTATACCTTTGAACATCGGATCTGCGGTGCTGTCCAAAACCAAGCCGCCAGAGCGATAGTCCGATTTCTGATTTCCGGTTTCCGATTTCTCATTACCACGTTCCACCACATGATGAAAGACAAAATCCATACCACCAACTACACAGACACCTTAATTGAGGTAGCGGAAGACTATGGCGCGACTTTTGCTAAAATGCCAATGCCTCGTGGATCCAAAAAGACAATCGCGGAACAACAATTTGAGCTGCTGATCAACCACCCGTACGAATTCACGTCCGACGATGTGTTGTTCTGGGTTTTCGCCGAGCGAAACGAACTTGAGAAAACGGCGTACCACGAAGCGAGAGAAGAATTTTTCTCTAAAGGACAGCCCTGCTTCCGTGCCTCGCCGCTCACCAAAAGTCACGGCTTCGGAGTCCATGCCAACCACGAAGGCAAGATTGCTATTTATCCGCTTGAATCAGAAGAGTACCGGGCTTTGGCAAACGACCCGGCGGTTCAAAAAGTAAAAGCCATGCGCACTTCAAAAAAATAGCTCAGCCCGAAAAATAACAAAGCCTTCACCGAGCAAAAACCAGTCACTCAATTTATTGACAACCTGAAAGTTAAATTGCTATATTTGAAAAGGAATGTGGTTATACGCTTTTCAAATTTCTGAACTCACTTAAACGTTCATACAGCTCAAATCCTTTCACTTTTTCACTAAATAACCATGACTGAATTCGATTCTCCCGTTCCCAGCTCTGCCAACCAGACAGTGGAAGAAGGCAAAACAACTGCCCTTATTTCTTACCTGACAATAATCGGGCTGGTAGTTGCTTTGGTCCTCAATAATGACAAGAAAAACGCGTTCGCTTCTTTTCATATCAGGCAGTCACTCGGCATTATGCTGACCGGCTTTGCCGTAGGCCTCGTAAGCTGGGTCCCCTTTATCGGGTGGTTACTAGGGCTTGTTGCTTTTTTTGTATTGATCTACATGTGGATCTCCGGGCTTCTTTACGCCATCAACGGAAAAGAGAAAACAGTGCCCATTCTCGGCGACAAATATGTAGAATGGCTGAAAGGGATATAAAGAAAAGCCGCTCCTCTCACCGGGAGCGGCTTTTCTTTTTCTAAAAGAGTTCGCCCGTGCGATGCTTCGGGAGGATACCGAGGTGACGGTAGGTTTTTTCTGTTGCTTCCCGCCCCCGGGAAGTCCGCTTCAGGAAACCTTCCTGGATCAGGAACGGCTCATATACTTCTTCAATGGTTTCCGCCTCCTCACCACAGGCCGTCGCAATCGTGGACAATCCCACCGGGCCACCCTTGAATTTCTCCACGATGGTTGACAAAATGCGGTTATCCATCTCATCCAACCCGTTCTGATCGACATCCAAAGCGGCCAATGCCATTTGCGTAATCTCCATGGTAATGACCCCGGTTCCTTTAACCTCGGCAAAATCCCGGGTACGGCGGAGCAGGTTGTTCGCGATGCGGGGCGTTCCCCTGCTTCTGCGGGCCAGCTCAAAAGCCGCATCCTCGTTGATATCCGTTTTCAGAATACGTGCGGAACGCTGAACGATAGACGCCAGCAGGCGGGCATCGTAATATTCCAGCCGGGCATTGATCCCGAAACGCGCCCTGAGCGGCGAAGTCAGCATTCCTGCACGGGTGGTAGCGCCGATCAGCGTAAACGGATTCAATCCGATCTGGATGCTCCGTGCGTTGGGACCGGTATCCAGCACGATATCAATTTTATAATCCTCCATGGCTGAGTACAGGTACTCTTCCACGACCGGGTTTAACCGGTGTATTTCGTCTATAAAAAGAACGTCGAACTCCTGCAAATTGGTCAGTAGTCCCGCGAGGTCGCTGGGCTTGTCGAGAACGGGGCCTGAAGTAACCTTTATATTCGCAGTCAGCTCATTTGCGATAATGAGCGACAGCGTTGTCTTCCCCAGGCCCGGCGGTCCGTGGAGCAGGACATGGTCGAGCGCATCCCCCCGACGCCGGGCCGCCTCTACAAATACTTTCAGATTCTCCAATACCTTATCCTGCCCCGTGAAGTCGTCAAAAGACAAGGGCCGCAGCGCCCTTTCTATTTCCCCCTCCGCTGAACCCGGTAAAGAACTCTTTTCGCCCGATAGATAATCTTTTCTCATAAGCCAAAGTTAAGAATTCCTCCGGACCCGATACCAATCTCCGCCATACCTGTCTTAACGAATCACCGTCACCGAACCCCGCACTTTATACCTGGGCCGCTCCGGGTAATCCTGGCTTCTGTACGTTGCAACATAAGCATATACCCCGGGCTGTACTTTTACCTCCTTATACCGCCCGTCCCATTTGTTATCCAGGCTCGTAGAGGCAAAAATCACTTCACCCCAACGGTTGTAAATCTTGATATCGAAATCGGTAAGATACAGCCCTATCATATCCAGCACATCATTCCGTCCGTTCCCGTCCGGGCTAAAGGCAGAAGGGATGACCAGCCTTGGCTCGCACCGGTCCTGGACCTCAGTCGAAAGTTCAATTTTACAACCTTCCTGGTTCGTTACCTCTACTATATAGATACCCAATTCATTCACCTTGATTTGCTGCGAAGAATCGGCTGCGTGAGGCCAGTAATACAGATAACCTTTACGGCCCGAAGGGCTGAGGGTTACACTGTGATCAGGGTCGTCGAGACAAAGCCCGTGTATAGCCGGCAAACTAACTGCCGGTTTCGGCGCCTGCCTTACCACAACCTCGTCCTCTCCCTTACAGCCGTTTTCTGTATTCCACGCCGTAAGTTTATAAGTCCCTGCCTTGGTTACCGTAATAGTCGGTGTAGTCTCTCCGGTGCTCCAGAGATAGCGGTTATGGGGAAAATCGATGGCCAGCGGGACAATTTCGAGCGGGTCGGCTTCACATTTCGCCAGATCAGGCCCTAAATCCGCGAGATTATTCATGTCCATTCCTACCACGATCGGCTTGAGCGTAAACGTACATCCGCCGGCATCACCGGCGAGAAGGCTGTATACACCGGGCGAGAGATTGGCAACAGTATCTGCACGGCCCAGCTCCGCCCCGGCCTCATTGTACCAGATAAAGCTGTTGGGGTTTCCGCCCAATACGGATACGCCTATTTCGCCGCCGAGCGGATCGGTACAGGAGGCATTGGTGATGACCGGTTGAAGGTTCAGCTTATTGGCGGGCGACCGCAAATGTAAAGTGGTATCGGCAGTACATGCCTCCTCATAACCGCTTATGGTGACTGTGTAAGCTCCCTCAGGAATATTGAGCAGCACATTGGCAGTTCCGATCGGCGTTCCCGAAACGTCACTCCACTGAAAGGTATAATCACCGGCTGTTCCCGGAGAAACGCTGCGAATGGTAATTTCCCCGTCCTTGGTGGTACAACCACTGGGACCGACCAACTGGGCAACGATTTTGGGTTTCGGCCTTTCAATTACCTGGATGGTGTCACCGTTGACACAGTCGTTCCCGTCCCTTGCCTCGACCCAGTAAGTTCCCGGCTGCCTGACCACCAGGTCACGCGACGTTTCTCCGTTGTTCCAGAGGAACTGCTGCCAGGCCTGTCCGGGGGTACGGATGGTAAGGGAACTGTCGCGGCACATGGTCAGGTCAGGGCCCAGATCGAGTGCAGGAGGACGTCTCATCATGATCGACACCGTATCGCCAAAGATACACTGACCGTCCGGGTCGTTCCAGGCGTAAAGCGCAAACCGGCCGCCCGGGAAATAAACGGTGTGTTTGCGGTCCCGGCCAACAATTCTCCGCGTATTCAGGTCCACCCACACATAGTTTTTGGCCGGAACATTTGACTCCAGCACATGCGACGTCTTGCACACTTCCAGGTTGTCACCCAGCTCCAGGTCCTTGGGTACGTCATAAATCTCTATTTCCTGGGTAAAGAGCGTGTCCGCGCAATCATTCCGTGCATGTAATGTGACCGTATATTTTCCGGCAACCGTATAGGTATGCGACATTTCCGTTTCCTTCCCGGACATGGAAGTACCGTCACCAAAATTCCAGGTGTAAGTATCTTTCAGCGGATCACAAAGCGGGGTTATGGTGAAATTCGTCGGTTCTTCCACGCAAAACCCCTCCGCGCTGAACCCTGGTCCGTCGCTGGGCATTGTAAAATTCTGAACAAAGTTTGGCAAACCGAGCTGGCTGTTCTTACCACCTAACGGCTGTCCCTTCCGGTCATATTCCAGCCGGCTAAGAACCCTGGTGGAATCGTTGGGCTCACCGATAACAGCCAGGTAATCCTGGTCTTTGACGGCCATATAAATCTTACCGTCAGGAGCCGCCTGCAAGGAGCCGAAGATGAGATTCTGAACACTGTCAACCGTCATCGCGGACGATACGATGAGTTTATCGTCATTCGCGTTAAGATCGTACTGTACGAGCTTCGAAGCGGTCGTATCGTTCCCCATAAACGAAACGTATAGCTTACTACGGTCAGTCGAAAACTCGACACCATAAGCTGTCGGAGGTGATTTCCCTAGATCAAGCTGCCTGATAAAGGACATGGTGCCATCCTGGTCGTTGAACCCGAACAGTTCCACATAATTCCGGTCGGGGCCGGGTACCACTACCGCCAGTTGGCGCTGACCGCTGGAATCTGCGGCCGAGAACTTCATCTGGCCTTCTCCCTGGGTTTCCCGCTCGTGGCTGATCCCGCCGGAAAACGTGCCGGACTCAACCAACCCGGCGGCGGTGGCGTGGAAAATACGGAAAGTATTACTGCCGAAATCATGCGAAATGGTCCAATAAGTAGTATCCTGGTCGTTTCGCGACGATACAAGCCGCTCGGTCGTGTTGGCGTGAAGAATAGTATTCTGCTCGATAATGGCCCCCTTGCCTTCTTTCTGGCGCATATCGACCACGCTTACGGTCAGCACTTTTTCATTGTCCCGGATAGAGCTCGTTGTGAACACGTTGTACAAAAATTCGCATCCCCGGCAGGTTGGCTGCGGCACGATCAAAACCGACTGGGTTGACTCTTTGCTCCCGCGGAGGTCTTTACAATCTCCCGAAAGACAAGGCATTTTTTGATCATCGGCATTGTAAATGGTAATCCCGTCCGTGTAAAACAAAAGCTCGCCTTTCGAGTTGGAAATTACGGAGGTCCCTTCTCTCGTATTGGCTTCACCGGCAATGGGCCTTGGTGGAGACCCCTGGAAATCGAGCCCGGTACCATTCCCGAAATACCATTTGGCGCCCTGGTTCCCCGAAGGTTCAAGACAGAGTTTCACGTTGACCATGTTCTGTATTTTACAGCCATTGGGCATGATCACTTCCACTGAGTAACAGCCGGATTCGGTAACTGAAAGTACCTGCGTGGTATCGCCTTTGGGGTACCACAGGAATTTTGCTCCCGCGGGAGCGCCCCCATTGGGATAGGGATCAAGCTCCAGGGTGCTTCCGGGGCAAATGGTAGTATCGGTTTTCCAGTTCTTGAAATCGTCGGGGAGCTGCCCGATGTCGACTGTCTGGCTTACGCTCTGCGTGGTACCGTCGGAAAGTGTCCGGGTCAGCGATACCGGATACGACCCGGGAGCTGAAAATGCATGAACTGCCGACCGGGTAGTGGCGGAACCGGTACCTCCGAAACTCCAGCTCCACGCCGTTGCCTTGGCGACCGTATCCGTGAAAGTGGCACCGTCACCGTCGCATTCGGGGTTGCCCATACACGGATTTTTCACCACAAAACCGGGTCCGCTTTGCGCATGTAACCAGTTTCCGCAGCCCGAAAGTGCGGTCAACCAAATCAAAATGGCTAAAAATCTGCTGCTATCTAAACCTCTCATCAAAAGTTCGCCTCCGCTTTTGTATGCCTAACCTTCCCATACCCGTTGTCCTATCTCCAAACGAAAAACAATCCCCAAAATTTTAGACATTTTTATCTGCTAAAATACCTTAAATTTGAAATAATTTACGTTGATTGTTTACAAATTGTGGCAAAGCACCCCTGTCGTTACAAGTAGCATGATCTATAGAAGAGATGATTTGACAGAACACAGGAACGGACATTATGAGAAAATTTTGTTTATTGGTTTTACTATTGATTCCCATTTGCCACAAAGGTTGGACGCAGGATCCACAATTTTCACAATTCTACGCGAACCCCCTGTATCTTAACCCGGCAATGGCGGGCGGCGCATTGGAAACCAGGGCCACGCTCAATTACCGGAATCAATGGCCTTCTCTTTCAGCCAATTTCATTACTACGACCTTCGGGCTTGACATGTTTTTGCCCAGTGTCAACAGCGGTGTCGGTTTCCTCGTCACCACCGATAGCCAGGGAGCCGGTAACATCAAATCGACCGAACTGGGCCTCCAGTATTCGTACCAGATTCAACTAAACGAGGAGAATTTTCTCCGCATGGGCTTACAAGGGTCTCTTGCCTCCCGAAAACTGGACTATTTCGGACTTACTTTCGGTGACCAGTTTTCCCCGGACGGCTACCTCCAGAACCCGAGTACAGGCGACCCCGTTGCCCAGGGTTCTCCCTCGCTGCTGTATGCCGACTTCTCGTCAGGGATGATGGCGTACTCGGACTGGTATTGGGCGGGCGTTTCGGTTCACCACATGAACCGCCCCGACCAGGCGTTCTCCAACCTGGAGATTGCCCGCCTGCCGATGAAAACCAGTTTCCATGCGGGGCTGCGTATCCCATTTGCGGGATACACTTTCCTGGGCAACGAAATAGATATTGAAAAAACAATTTCCCCTGCCATCATGTACAAAAAGCAGGGGAAATACGATCAACTGGACCTCGGCGTGTATGTTACCTATGCGCCGCTTACTTTCGGCGCCTGGTACCGGGGGCTCCCTATTAAAAGATACAACATTAACATCAACAATCACGAGGCATTAATATTGTTGATAGGATACCGGCAGGACAAGTTCTCTATCGGTTACAGCTACGACGCGACAATCTCTACACTGGGGTTCAGCAGCGGCGGTGCACATGAAATTTCACTCAGCTACCGCTTTGAAAACTTTCCGCCCCGCAAAAAGCCGGTCAAAAGAAGACTCAAAGAATTGTCCTGTCCGAAGTTTTAACACATTCGCCGCCGTACGTATCACCGGTCAGGAAAGCGTGGTCGGACAGACGTAATCCGTCAGCCTGAATTTACCGGACTCTTTCAGGGCTTTGAAACCGCCTTTTACATCAATCAGGTTTTCATAGCCGCGCGCGCGCAGAATGGAAACAAACATCATAGACCGGTACCCCCCGGCACAATGCACATAAAGTGTTTCGTCCTTCGGTATTTCGGCGATGTGTTCATTGATGTAATCCAGCGGCACATTTTCTGCCCCTACCACGTGCTCGGATTGGTACTCGCTATCTTTTCTGACGTCCAGCACCTTCTGGTCGGGGTGGGCCAGGAGGCGTTCTGCAAGCACTTCTGCACTGATCGACGTAATGGTATCATACTCATGCCCGGCGGCTGCCCAGGAACTGTAGCCGCCCTGCAGGTAACCCACCACATGATCATAGCCGACACGCGCCAGGCGGGTAACCACTTCCTCTTCGCGGCCTTCCTCAGTAACGAGCAAAATGGGCTGTTTCACATCCGGGATCAAAGCTCCCACCCATGGGGCAAAGCTTCCGTCAATCCCGATATTGATTGAATTGGGAATAAACCCATCGGCAAATACGCCGGCTGCCCTCGTATCCATAATCAGCGCACCGGTTTGATTGGCCGCCTCCTCAAATTCGGCCGGGGAAAGCCCCCTGAGCCCCCTGTTCAGTACTTCATCTATACTTTCATAGCCTTGTATATTCATCCGTACGTTTTCAGGAAAATAAGCCGGGGGCGGCGTCAACCCGTCGGTCACCTGTTTAATAAACGCTTCCTTGCTCATCTCCTGAAGCGCGTAATTGGTTTTCTTCTGGTTGCCCAGGGTATCGGTCGTCTCCTTGCTCATATTTTTACCGCAGGCAGATCCTGCGCCGTGAGCCGGATAAACAACGATGTCGTCGGCTAGCGGCATGATCTTCGTCCGCAGTGAATCATAGAGGTAGCCGGCCAGTTTGTCCTGTGTAAGATCCGGCACCACCTTCTGCGCAAGATCAGGCCGGCCCACGTCGCCGATAAACAGTGTGTCGCCCGTAAAAACAGCCACGTCCTTTCCCTTCTCATTGCGAAGCAGAAAGCAGGAGCTTTCCATTGTATGGCCGGGGGTATGCAGAACTTTGATGGTTACATCGCCTACCTTAAGTTCTTCACCGTCTCCGGCAATATGAGCTTCAAAGTCGGGTTTTGCGGTAGGGCCATATACAATAGTTGCGCCGGTATGGCGGGCCAGGTCGAGGTGGCCGCTCACAAAGTCTGCATGAAAATGCGTTTCCAACACGTACTTAATCTTCACACCATCCTTTTCAGCACGACGGATATAGGGCTGAACCTCCCGTAGCGGATCCACGATAACGGCTTCTCCATTGCTGGCAATGTAATAAGCCCCCTGCGCCAGGCAACCGGTATAAATTTGCTCTACTTTCATAACTTTCAGGATTAACGCTTTAAAATTCCTTTCTTCTTACTTAACTATTTCCTCTACAAGCCATTCGCCTCGGCTATCACTATATAAATACCCATTATCAATACCATCCAACCGAAACCGCGTTTCAACTTTTCCCCGTCTACCTTCTTTGAAACACCATTTCCCGCTAAAATTCCGAGGACAGCCAATGCCGTTACCGACACCAGAAGCCGGTAATCAATCGTAGCTGCCCCGGCATGCACGTCCCCGGAAAACCCGATCAACGATTTGGCTGCAATGATGACCAGGGAAGTCCCTACGGCTTTTTTCATAGACAGTTTGCTCAGCTTAACCAGTGCCGGGATGATAAGAAACCCGCCGCCCGCCCCCACCAGGCCCGTCAGCGTACCTACCAGGATACCCTCGAGCACGATCAAAGGAACACGAAACCGCTGCTGCTCATTTTCCTCACAATCGACACATTCCCGCCCTGTCAACATGGAAACAGCAGCGGCGGTCATGATCATTCCAAACAGCAGCATCAGGAAAGTAGACCGGGTAACCAATATCGGGTCCCATCGCAAGACGACGTCCGGGATGGCGGGCACGAGGTATTTGCGGGTAAGAAACACCGCCACAATAGAAGGCGCACCGAAAATAAGGGCGGTCCTGAAGCTGACCAGATCCTGTTTTATTTTGGGAATAGCGCCTACGAGGCTGGTAGCGCCTACTACGAAAAGGGAATAGGCGGTGGCGCTCACGGGCGTAATGCCAAAAAGATAGACCAGTACCGGGACCATCAGTATTGATCCGCCCCCGCCTACCAGCCCGAGCGAAATTCCAACCAAAAAAGAAGCCAAGTACCCAGCCAATTCCATATGATTCCCTCCACGTTAATGATGGAACAAATTTCAGGCTTAAGAAAATGAAAATCTGCCACATTTGTTACAGAAGAAAAATCTTCCGTTGCTAACCGGTCCAACTCTCGCGGTCGAGGCTACGGTACTGGATCGCTTCTGCGAGATGCTCGGCCTTGATTTCTACCGAACCGGACAAATCGGCAATGGTGCGGGATACTTTGAGGATACGGTCATAGGCCCGCGCCGACAGCCCGAGCCGTTCCATGGCAGTTTTCAGCAACACCCGCCCCACATTCCCCACTTCGCACACTTCCCGGACCATTTCGGGCGACATCATTGCGTTGGAATATATTTCAGGAAAGTCCTTGTAGCGGTTGATCTGGCGGTCACGTGCGCTGATTACCCGCTCCCGTATTTCGCTGCTGCTTTCCGACTTGCGCGTCGACGCAATCTGGTCGAACGAAACCGGCGTCACCTCAACGTGGATATCGATCCGGTCGAGCAGCGGCCCGCTGATTTTATTGAGATACTTTTGAACAACCCCCGGTCCACACACACAATCCTTGTCGGGATGGTTGTGATAGCCGCACGGGCACGGATTCATGCTGGCAATCAACATGAAATTGGCGGGAAATTCGACCGCCATCCGTGCTCTTGAAATGCTCACTTTCCTTTCTTCCAGCGGCTGCCGCATTACTTCCAGCACACTCCTTTTAAATTCCGGAAGCTCGTCGAGAAAAAGCACGCCATTGTGTGCCAGCGATATTTCTCCCGGCTGCGGAAAACTTCCGCCGCCTACCAGGGCAGCATCGGAAATTGAATGGTGCGGTGAGCGGAACGGCCGTCGGGCGATCAGCGAAGCACGCGTACCGAGCTTTCCGGCCACGGAATGGATTTTAGTAGCCTCCAATGCTTCCTGTAACGTAAGCGGCGGCAAAATCCCCGGAATTCGTTTCGCCAACATGGTTTTACCGGCGCCCGGCGGGCCGATCATAATCACATTGTGGCCACCGGCAGCCGCAATCTCGAGTGCCCGTTTTATGTTTTCCTGCCCCTGCACGTGAGCAAAGTCGGCATCATATTCATTTTGGGCGCTGAAAAAAAGATCACGGGTATCAATTTCGAGCCGCGCTATTTCGTGCGTTCCCTCCAGGAACCCGACAGCCTCTGTGAGCGTCTCAACCGGTATTACTTCCAACTGGTTGACGATTGCCGCCTCGTGGGCGTTTTCCGCCGGCAGGATGAACCCCCTGAAACCTTTCTTCCGGGCTTCAATCGCTATAGGCAAAACACCTTTTATAGGCCTCAAAACGCCATCGAGCGACAGTTCTCCCATCATGACGTAGTCCTGAAGATTTTTAACGGGTTTCATCTGCCCTGAAGATTCGAGCACGCCCAGCGCAATCGGCAGGTCATAGGCCGAGCCTTCCTTACGAAGATCAGCAGGCGCAAGGTTCACCACTATTTTTTGTCGCGGCATTTTGTACCCGGCAAATTTCAGAGAAGCTTCTACCCGCTGCTGACTTTCCCTTACCGCACTGTCGGCAAGGCCTACCATATAGAAGCCAAGCCCTTGCGCTACCGTTATTTCCAGCGCAATCATGGTCGCATTCACGCCGTAAACGGCACTCCCGTATGATTTGGATAACATCATCTTGTCGTTAAAGTATAAGTATGTAGTATAAGACAGGGGCGCTACTTAACCACCGCCGATTCGCAAACGTAAGTGGGGATAATGCCGGTACTTCTGATCCGCAAATCAACCTCTTCCAGACGGGTGTTGCCGGTAAGTACAAGGGCGGTATCAAGGCCGAACTTATTGCCGCCCAGGATATCCGTATGCAGGGTATCGCCCACCATCAGGATGTCATTCCGGCTGACCCCGGCATTGTTCAGGATATGCTGGTAGGCAAAAATAAACATTTGTGCGTCCGGTTTCCCGAAACGCATAAATTGCTTGCCGACGATGTCTTCAATCATTTTTGCCACCGCGCCGATTGCAATCGCCACAGATTTCCGCCCCATTGGGTACGTCTTGTCGGTATTGGCAACAATAACCGGAATTGTCTTTTTACGAAGCAGGTTGAGGGTCTTATTCAGATCATTGTTCCAGTCAAAACCTTCGTCGTCCATAAATACGAGTGCACTAATATCATCCGTATTGTCGAGATCCACCTCTGATATCGGCAAAGCCTTCAAGCCGGCCGTTTTCAGGTAATGAGCAGAGTTGGCCGTACCGAGATAGGCAACCGTCCCGTTTTCGACTTTGTATTGCAGGTACTCCCGCGCTAACATACCGGAAGAAACGATGGTTTCCGGAACAATGTCATACACGCCCAGCTTATGGTAAGACTCTACCAACTGTTCGGGGCTGCGGGAAGCGTCGTTCGTCAGTATGTAAAATTCCTTCCCGGTTTCCTTGAGGTAGGCGAAAGTCGCTTCTATCCCGGGTATCAGAGCATTATAAGTCTTCAAAACGCCAAAGGCGTCGAAAAAAATAACCTTGTATTTGTCAATGGCTACCTTGAAGTCTGTTAGCTCCATCTGAAATTTCAGGAAAAAACTGGTAAAATGGTTAATTGAGAACTCAGGCGGGTAAACTCTATTGAAGAACCCTCTCGGCTTTTTCCAGCATGGCAAGGTCTTCCATAAAAGCCGGGTTCCGCTCAATTGCATTTCCGACCACAATCAGATCGGCTCCTGCGTTCCAGGCGTTCATAGCTTTTTCAATGTTATCAATTCCTCCCCCCACGATCAACGGGACTTCCACCGATTGGCGCACGGCCTGTATCATTGCTCCGGGAACGGGCCGTAAAGCTCCGCTGCCGGCGTCCAGGAACATCGCTTTAAGCCCGAGCATCTCACCTGCCATAGCGGTGCATGCGGCAATTTCCGGCTTATCGGCGGGAATGGGAAGCGTATTGCTGATATAGGATACGGTTGTTGTTTTACCACTCTCAACCAGCATATACCCTGTAGAAATAATTTCCAGCGCACTTCTCTTCAGCAGCGGCGCAGCCGCCACATGCTGCCCGATGAGCAGTTCGGGGTTTCTCCCTGAGATCAGGCTAAGCAACAGGATGGCGTCTGCAGACGGTTCGATATGGAGGCTGCTGCCCGGAAAAAGAACGACCGGCACGGAGCAGCTTGCTTTGATAACCGCCACCAATCTCTCCAGCCCGTAATTGGTAATCAGACTGCCGCCGATAAAGAAAAAATCAACACCACATGCTACCGCCTTTTCCACGAACAAGGGCAATGTTTCCATTTCCACCTTATCAGGGTCGAGTAGCACGGCCAAAGATTTTACATTTCTCCCTTTTCTGTCAAGGAGCCGGACAAGTACATTATCCTTCACTTTCGCTATCTGCTGATTTATCTGCTACCACAAAATCTTTAACCTTTTCTCTGGCCCAGCTCATTGCGACGGTCCACAACAGGCTTTTTATAGCGCTCGCCATTGGAAATCCGGCATTGGCAGCTGCCGCGGGCTTCGAAGCGGGCTTCGCTATTTCTTCCTCATAAATATCTTCTTCTACCTCGTCGTCGGCAGCCGGAAGTACCAAATTCAACAGTGCATAAACCCCCAACACCGCCCCCCCAATCACTGCGGCGTGCCTGGCATGTGTGGCAACATCACTTTTCATATCTGTCCATTGGTCCTCAAGCTTGTCCTTGTAAAGGCTCAACCGCTGGCTCAAAACCTCTTTTTCCTCTTCTGTATTCGAAGAAAACGGGTTCGATATTTTAGGTGGTTTCAGGCTCATGCTTTGTTCTGAATGGTCAACATCTCCCAATATTTCTCAAAAATAAACGATTCCGGCGAAACGGCGGTAAGCTTATTCTTCAATTTGTCTGATTGTCATTACCCTCACCGAGTGCTTTTTCCAGGGCCCACCGTATAAAAGACAGGCAGCTTTCCCGCATGGTAATGAGCAAAACCAGGCCCACCCCAAAGAAGCCGGAAACGATCAGGTAACCTGCATACGTACTTTCGAGTACCCTGTTCAGGTAGACCGACAGAAGAATCAGCAAAAAAGTGATCACAATTACCGTGGTCAGCATTACCACCGCAAAGTAGACAAGCTGGAGAATAATTCGCTCGAGGTACCCACGTGTTTCTACCTCCAGAAGGCTTATACGCGTCTCAATAAAACGGTAAAGTGTTTCTCTTAACTCCTCGAGTTGATTCAGCATGGCTGTTTTGGTTTAACATTCCTGCAATAGCTCACCGGAGGCTTTTCACCTAATCCAGGAAAATTCCCAGAATCCACGAAACCAATGACACGACGAGGCTAAACAACAAGGCCGGAAAAAAACCGGCAACCGTGAAACTGGGAACGATATAAGAGGTAAGGTAAACGATAAATACGTTGATCACGAAGTAAAACAACCCTAAGGTCAGGATCGTAACCGGCAGCGCCAGCAGTTGAAGAACAGGCTTCAGAAAAGCATTCAGAATTCCCAATACCACCGCAACTACAACAGCTTGCTGTGTACCGGGCACATCAACACCGTCTATGGTATTAACGGCAACCAGCACACCCAACGTGATAATCAATAGTCTGATGAGCAATTTCATATGTGTATATAAGGTTTGAGCCGTAAGGTGTGAGGTCTGAGCCCGGGCGGTACCGCCGACATCAGGCTTATGGCTAATCCCTCTCAGCTCATGGCTGTTTACGGCCTGTGCCTTTCACGAAGTACGTCAATTACTTCATCTAAATCAACATTTTTCTGTTCCAGTAACACCAAAAGATGAAAAACCAGGTCAGCCACCTCGTTCCTGAACAGGTCGTCATTCTGATCCTTTGCCTCTATCACCACTTCAACGGCTTCCTCTCCTACCTTTTGCGCAACCTTGTTGATTCCTCTTGCAAAAAGCTTGCTGGTATAGGAAGAATCGGACGGCTCGTTTTTTCTTACGCGGATTATTTCTTTCTGTAAATAATTAAGAAACAATGCCTTACCTTCATTTTTAGGCTCAAAACAGGTCGCCGCCCCCGTATGGCATACCGGGCCCGCCGGCTCTGCCTTGATCAAAATTGTATCTTGATCACAGTCGGCGAATATTTCGCGTACAAAGAGAAAATTCCCGGAGGTTTCTCCTTTTACCCACAGCCGCTGTTTGCTCCGGCTGAAAAAAGTCGCCTTACCCGACGAGCGGGTAGCTTCGAGCGCTTCTGCGTTCATATAACCGACCATCAGCACGTTGCCGGTCAGCTTGTCCTGTATTACCGCCGGCAGAAGGCCGTCGGGCGATTTTGAAAAATCCAATTCCATGAATCCTTTTTTGTTAAGGTAATTGTCACATTTATCGGGTCAGCCGGACCGGAATACTCTGGCTGCTAAGATAGTTTTTCAGCTCCGGTATCCCTATCTCACCAAAGTGGAAAATACTGGCGGCCAGTGCGGCATCGGCTTTACCCCCTGTAAAAACGTCTACAAAATGCGCCATTGTCCCGGCCCCGCCGGAGGCAATCACCGGGATATTGGCGTTGCCGGACACGGCTGCGGTGAGTTCCAGCGCAAAGCCGGCTTTGGTACCGTCTGCATCCATTGAGGTCAGCAAGATTTCACCCGCGCCCCGATTCTCCACCTCCCTGGCCCATTGCAGGGTATTGAGCGTCGTCGGCTTTCTGCCGCCGTGGGTATGGACCAGGTGCTGCGCATTCCCGGCTCCGTCATCCACCCAGCGGGTATCAATGGCTACGACAATACACTGGCTGCCAAACTCGCGGCTCAGTTCATCAATCAATCCGGGTTCGCGAACTGCGGAGGAATTGATGGAAATTTTGTCGGCGCCGGCATGAAGCAGGGCGGACACGTCCCGGACCGAAGAAATACCGCCGCCCACCGTGAAGGGGATATTAATGGTCTGCGCCACCTTTTTCACAAGTTCGAGGAAGGTCCCACGCCCTTCAACCGTAGCCGTTATGTCAAGATACACCAGTTCGTCGGCGCCCTGATCGGCATACATGCGCCCCAGCTCGACGGCGTCACCCGCATCACGGAGGTTAACAAAGTTGACCCCTTTTACTGTTCGCCCGTCCTTTACGTCGAGACAGGGTATAATTCTTTTCGTCAGCATGCCGTTTATCAGTTACGTGATTGGAAAAGTTCCAGTTCCTTCAGGGTTACCCTTCCTTCATAAATAGCCTTTCCTACGATCACGCCGAATACCTTCTGTTCTGCCAGAGCTTCCAGGTCAGCCATCCCGCTTACCCCTCCGCTGGCAATTATATGCAGGTCAGGGCATTTGTCCTGCAGATTTTTGTACAGGTCAAAAGAGGGGCCTTCCAGTAATCCGTCTTTCGCTACATCGGTGCTGATCACGTATTTAACCCCTTTGGCTACATAACCCTCCACGAAATCGTACACCCAGATAGACGTTCCTTCTTCCCAGCCGCTTACGGCAACTTTTTCGTTACGGGCATCAGCGCCGAGAATAATCTGCTCACCGCCAAACCGCTCCAGCCAACTTTCGAACAACTCCGGGTTTTTCACGGCGATACTCCCGCCGGTCACCTGCCGGGCCCCGCAATTCCAGACAATGTCCAGGTCGGCATCGGATTGAACGCCGCCCCCAAAATCTATGTGCAGACCGGTTTTGCCCGCAAGTTGTTCCAGCACCTTCCAGTTCACTACTTTCTTGGCTTTGGCACCATCCAGGTCCACCAGGTGCAGGCGCTTCAACCCGGCGTCTTCAAACTGTTGGGCCACTTCCAGCGGGTTTTCATTGTATATTTTCTTCTGGGCGTAGTCGCCCTGGGTAAGACGGACACACTTACCGTCGATCAGGTCTATTGCTGGGATGATATGCATTTCAAATCAAACTTTACTTTTCCGGGAATACCTCACATTTTCAGAAAGGCCTCCAGGACCTTCTGGCCGGCATCACCGCTGATCTCGCAATGAAACTGGGCTGCATAGAAATTATCTTTCTGTAGCATGGCGCTAAAAGGCGTGATATAGTCGCAGGTAGCAACGGTGTAATCACATACGGGCGCCCTGTAGCTGTGAACAAAATAAACGAAAGCCTCTTCCGGTAGGTCGTTCAGCAGCGCTGACCGGTAGCCGTAAATGCTGTTCCAGCCCATGTGCGGTACCTTAACGCCTTCCGCGGCCGGAAAACGCTCCACATTCACGTCAAAGATTCCCATACAATCGGTGTCGCCTTCATCAGAATGCCGGCACATCAGCTGCATGCCTATGCAGGTACCCAAAACGGGCTGCCGCAGCTCAGGAATAAGCCGGTCAAGGCCACGCTCCTTCAGGTAGGCCATCGCGGAACTTGCCTCGCCCACACCCGGGAAAATCACCTTGTCCGCTGCCCTGATGGCTTCTTCCGAGTCAGTGTAGGCATAAGCAGCCCCAATCCGGTCGAGGGCATACATAACAGACTGCACATTCCCTGCGTTGTATTTTATGATGACTGTATTCATGTGAATAAAAAGGTTTGAGCTGTGAGGGGTGAGCTATTTATTCATCGGCTGTTTGTGTGCCACTTGTAGCTAATACCTCAAAGCTCATGGCTATTTCATCGTTTTAAAACCAAAAAAGCCCGACTCTTCTCGGAACCGGGCCTCTGGAGCTATATGATTTTCCTATTTTTCAGATATCCAACCATAAATCTACCGCCCGTAAGCCAAATCAGCCAGGGTCTGCGCATGATGGTGATGTAGAACGTCAGATTTCATTGAGTTAAAAAAAGATCTGCCCCCAACAAGGGACGCTGGTAAGCCTGTAGCGGCGGTCAGCCCATAGTGCATTGCAACCACCCCCTCAAGACTCACCCCTAATTTCACAGGCACAAAGCTATTAAATTTTAGCTAATTTTGCGGACTAAAAAAACGATCATTTTTACAAAATGGCGGAATTGAAAAATGTATTTTTCCTGACGGGGTGCCTCCTTTTGCTAGTGTCGTGCGGCCAAAATGACCGAAAAGATCCGGACGTAAGTCATATCGACATCTCGTTGCCGCTGGAACGCCTGGAAGAACAACTGTTTGCCTGCCGGTCTGAAGCCGAGGTAGCCGGGTTTCTCGAAAAGAACCCCGCCGTGGCCGTTTTGTATTTTCCCGATACCGACCCGGCGCAGCTTTCGGCTAAACTGTACCAGAACATTTCCAACCCCGGTCTTGTCGCTTTCAAATCCCAGATTGATTCAATTTTCAGCAATGCGGATCAAACCGTCAGAAAGCCCCTGGAAGACGCTTTCAGACACCTGAAATATTATTATCCGGATGTCCGGGTGCCCAGGGTACAAACCATGGTTACCGGCTTTCTGGGCAGGGACCTTTTGATTTCGGACTCGCTCATTATCGTCGGGCTGGATTATTTCGGCGGCCCGGGAGCCCGTTACCGGCCCGATGTACATCACTACCAGCTGCGGCCCTATGAACAGCATTTTATTGCTCCGTCGATCATGTTTTTCATTGCCCAGCAATACAACCGTATTAACCCGGACGACAGGACGCTACTGGCTGACATGGTCTGGTATGGCAAAAACTTCGAATTCACCCGCAGGATGATGCCCCTGGCCCCGGACAGCCTCATTCTGGGATTCTCCCAGGAAAAACTGGATAAGGCCGAAGTCTCCCAGAAAGACATCTGGGCTCATCTCACGAGTAACAAGCTTCTTTACGAACAAACCGAACAGAAAAGACAAAAGTACGTGGGCGAGCGGCCGCTCACTTTCGAGATCGGCGAAGATGTGCCCGGCGGAATAGGCAGGTGGGTCGGCTGGAAGATTGTTGACCGGCTTTTCCGGCAACATCCGGAACAGACGCTGCAGCAGATCATGAGCAACGACAACGCGAAAAAGATCCTGGAAGAATCGGGCTACAAAGGATTACCGGATTGAGAACCCCCGCTGAACCTATCAGCTATTAAACCAACCAAATGGCAAGAAAAAGATTCAATAGTGAGGAAGACACATCCGGCAACGGGGAAGTGTCCTTTTTTTCAACAAAAGCAATTAGCGGTGAGGGGCTGAAAAAAGCGCTTAAGATTCTCCGCTATACCCTCCCTTACAAAAAGACGTTTGCACTGGGCTTTGTATTCCTGATCCTGGCCACGGCTACCTCATTGGTTTTCCCCAAGGCGGTCGGTGAAATTGTTGCAGTGCTTCAGGGAAGCAGCAGGTTTACGCTTAACCAGATCATCGGGTTTCTTTTCGGGATACTGGTGCTCCAGGCTACGTTCTCGTTTTTCAGGATTTTTCTGTTCACGCGGGTGAGTGAGCGCGCCATGGCCGACGTACGAAAAGACCTCTATTCACGGATTATCTGTCTTCCCGTTACATTTTTTGAGCAAAACCGGGTTGGAGAGCTCACCAGCAGGGTCACCTCCGACGTGTCCTTTCTCGATAACGTGCTTTCGTTCACGCTTGCCGAATTCTTTCGCCAGGGCGCTACCCTCATCATCGGAACGCTTTTTCTTTTCTACACCTCTACCAAGCTTACCCTGTTTATGCTGGCCACCTTCCCTTTCCTGGTGTTTGCAGCGATATTTTTCGGGCGTTACATCCGTCGCCTCTCCAAGAGGGCGCAGACCGAACTTGCACAGGCGAACGTAGTGGTAGAGGAAACGTTCCAGAACGTGCATACCGTGAAAGCCTTTACCAACGAAAAGTTGGAAATAGCCCGGTACAAAACCTCGCTGGACAAAGTGGTGGCTCTCCTGCTCGAAGCGGCTACCTACCGCGGCGCCTTCGTTTCGTTCCTGATCCTGGTGATGTTCGGGGGAATTGTCTGTATTGTGTGGTACGGCGCGAGCCTGATTCAGACGGGGGAGCTCAGCATTTCCGCCTTATTCACTTTCGTGATCTACACGGCTTATATAGGCGGCGCACTCAATAGCCTTGGCGATATGTACGCTCAGATTAACAGAACTATAGGTGCTTCCGAACGGGTGCTCGAAATACTGGACGACACCCCGGAAATCAACCCGGACCTGGCAACAGAAGCGAAAGCGGAACCGCTTCAGGGCGACATTGTTTACGACGACGTGCGTTTTTCATACCCTACCCGGCAGGATATCGACGTTTTGAAGGGAATATCATTTCACGTACACCCGGGTGAGCGTGTAGCGCTGGTAGGCTACAGCGGTGCCGGAAAGTCGACAATTATCCAATTACTGATGCGGTTTTACGAGGTCAGCCGAGGTGAAATAAGGATCGACGGCAAACCGGTCAACGCTTACGACCTTGCCCGCCTCCGGAAAAATATCGCGATTGTACCGCAGGAAGTGATGCTTTTTGGCGGAACTATCTATGAAAATATCTCCTACGGAAAACCCGGCGCCTCCCGGGAAGAAGTTCACGAAGCAGCGCGAAAAGCCAACGCCCTCCAATTTATCCAATCCTTCCCCGAGAAGTTCGATACCATTGTAGGTGAAAGGGGAATCAAGCTTTCGGGCGGACAAAGACAGCGTATTGCCATTGCAAGAGCCATTTTGAAAGATCCCAAGATCCTGATCCTGGATGAAGCGACCAGTTCGCTCGATGCGGAATCCGAAAAGCTGGTACAGGACGCCCTGAATGAGCTCATGAAGAATCGTACGACTATTGTCATCGCCCACCGGTTGGCGACCATTAACAAAGTAGACAAAATTTATGTCATCCAGGAAGGGGTTATCGCCGAAAGCGGCTCGCACGCAGTGTTGAGCAAGCTGAACAACGGCCTGTACGCCAATCTCATTAAATTACAATTTGAGGCGGTGACCCAGGACGCCGCTGTGCACCCCTCGCTAAGCCAGTAATAATCTTGAAGCAACACTTTCAATCCCAACGGCAACTGGCCGTAGAAAAGGGGCTAATTGCACAAAAAAAAGTCAACCTCCTCTCCATTCTCAGGCTGGGCGCGTTTGCGTTGTTGGTAGCTTCGGCCTGGCTTTGGAGCCGTCAGGGTGGTAATATGTGGCCTGCTGTCCTGGCAATTGGCGCCGTTTGTTTCCTTGTATTGATGCGGCTCCACCAGGATGCGCAACGGCAGCGCCGCTTTTTCGGGAACATCGCCGATATCAATCTTGACGAAGAAAAGCGGCTCGGCTTTGAATTTGCCCGGGACGACAAAGGGGCTTCTTTCCAGGATACGCTGCACCCCTATTCGTCAGACCTGGATATTTTTGGTAAACATTCGCTGTTTCGGCTCCTCAACCGTACCCGTACCGCCGAGGGAAGCACGCGGCTTGCCGACTGGCTCAGGACGCCCGCACCACTGGAAACCATACTGGAACGCCAGGAGGCCCTTACCGCCAGCCGGGGCCATTTTGAATGGCGGCAAAACTGGCAGGCTACGGCTATGCTGCACGAAAACGCAACGCAGCATATCGGCGCGCTGGAAAACTGGCTCAACACGCCATTGGAAGCGGGCCTGAAAAAACTACTTCCCTGGAAATGGTGGAGTATCGTTACCGTTTCCCTGCTGGTGGCATGGGGCGCAGGCCTGTTGCCCTTCTGGCCGTCGGCCTTCAGTCTTGTGGTTCACCTTCTTGTACTAAGACGATTTGCCAAACCGATACAACAGCTTACCGGCCAGACCCTGCGGATCGGCACCACCCTGGTGGCCTACGCGGATATGATGGCCCTGACGGGCGAAGCTCCCATGACCGGCAAATGGTGGAAAGGGCAGCTTGAAACCGGAAAAGAAGCCGAAAAAGCCGTCCGGGAATTGGGCACCTGGTTCAACCGGCTGGATTTCAGGGCAAACGCCTACTTTACTCTTTTTATCGGAATCCCCGTTCTCTGGGACCTAATTTGCCTTGACGCGCTCGAAAACTGGAAAGACAGGTACCGCGAGCAGTTTCCTGACTGGGTAGATGCCCTGGCCAACATAGAGGCGCTCAACAGCCTGGCCGGCCACGCCTTCGCCAACCCAGACCAGGTCCTTCCCGAAGTTCATTGGGGAAACACGCTTGACATTGAAGCTGTCCAAATGGGGCATCCCCTTATCCCCGCAGAAAAGCGGGTTTGTAACGATTTTTCATTGCAAGGCTGCGGGCAGACCGTGCTCATAACCGGTTCCAATATGTCCGGGAAAAGCACTTTCCTCCGAACTGTGGGCCTCAACCTGGTATTGGCCCAGGCCGGCGGTGTAGTGGCCGCGCAAAGCCTCTCCTGCTCGCTCATGCAGGTATTTACCAGCATGCGCACGCAAGACTCCCTGGAGGAAAATACTTCTTCTTTCTATGCCGAACTGAAGCGTCTGAAACAGCTTATTACACTGGCGGAAGCCCGGACCGACATCCCCGTCTTTTACCTGTTGGACGAAATTCTGAAGGGGACCAATTCGGCAGACCGTCACCGCGGCGCTGCCGCGCTGATCCGACAGCTCCACCCGATGAACGCCTCCGGGATCGTATCGACTCACGACCTTGAACTTGGTATCTGGGGAAACAGCCGGCCTTATGTGCAGAACTTCAATTTTCAATCCGACCTTTCAAAAGGCCGTATTACTTTTGACTACCGGCTGCGGCCGGGCACCTGTGCCAGCTTTAATGCGTCGGAACTGATGCGCATGATGGGGATAAAAATGGAGCTGCATGATGAGAAATAACCCTTTCATGCCTTTTTAGGTTCAAGCCAAATTTTTAATTTGATATGTCTAAATATGTCGCTGCCGTCGACCAGGGCACTACCAGCACCCGTTGTATTCTTTTTGACCGGAAGGGAAGAATTGTTTCTACCAGCCAGAAAGAACACCAACAGATTTACCCGAAACCGGGCTGGGTGGAGCACAACCCGGAAGAGATCCGGGAAAATGCGCTGGAAGTAATCGCAGTTGCCAGGATCAAAGCCTCTGCGGCAGTAGAAGATATTGCGGCTGTCGGTATCACCAACCAGCGGGAGACGACCGTCGTTTGGAACAAACACACGGGGAAACCCTACTACAATGCCCTGGTATGGCAGGATACCCGGACCGAATCGTACGTTTCAGAGCTTGAAACAAGCGGTGGCCCTGATCAGTTCCGGGAGATCACCGGCTTACCGGTAGCGACCTATTTCAGCGGGCTTAAGCTCAAGTGGCTTCTTGAGCACGTAAAGGACCTTCGCCAGGATGCAGAAAATGGGGATGCGCTGTTCGGCAATATCGACACGTTCCTCATCTGGCATTTCACCGGCGGGCCGAGGGGCGGCATTCACGTTACCGATGTAACCAATGCATCCCGTACGCAATTGATGAACCTCCGGACCCTTCAGTGGGACCCGCAAATGCTTTCGGCATTCAGTATCCCGGAAAAAATGCTGCCTACAATAAAAAGCAGCAGTGAAGTGTATGGCCACATGCAGACAGAGGTCCTGCCCGGCGTGCCCATCGCGGGCGATCTGGGCGACCAGCATGCTGCACTCGTAGGTCAGGTTTGTTTTTCACCGGGCATGGTAAAAAACACCTACGGCACCGGCTGTTTCATGGTAATGAACACCGGGAATGAGCTTAAACTCTCAAAAAACGGTTTGCTCACTACCATTTCTTACCAGTTCGGAAATGAACCGGTTCAATATGCTTTGGAGGGAAGTATCGCTATTGGCGGTGCGCTGGTCCAATGGCTGCGTGACAACCTGGGGCTGATCAAAGACAGCAATGAAATTGAAGCGCTGGCCCGTACAGTTGACGACAACGGCGGGGCCTATTTTGTACCGGCGTTTTCAGGGCTGTACGCCCCTTATTGGCGGACCGACGCCCGGGGCGTAATTGCCGGCCTCACCCGATATGTAAACAAAGGACATATTGCCAGGGCCGTCCTGGAGGCTACCGCTTACCAGACTATGGATGTGGTGCGGGCCATGGAACAGGACTCCGGCATTCCCCTTGCCAACCTGCGCGTTGACGGCGGAATGGTTGCCAACAGGCTGCTGATGCAATTCCAGGCCGACATGCTTGATGTCCAGGTAATTGCTCCGAAAGTTACCGAAACTACGGCGCTGGGCGCTGCTTATGCCGCCGGCCTGGCAGTCGGTTTTTGGTCTGACAAAGACGAGCTCAAAAAAAACTGGGTGTCGGGCGCGTCTTACGAAGCTGACATGGACAACGCCAAAAGGGTCAAGCTGTACAAAGGCTGGAAAAAAGCCATCAGCAAATCGCTTGACTGGCTATAACCTACCGGCGAGCGGTAAAGGCCTTTGATCACGGCCTGGAACCCGACCACCGGTCAGTGTTGGTAGGACTCCAGCAGGTAAAGGTAATTTTGGGGAAAATGGTGCTTCCAGATTTTCCCGGTTTCGTGCGGATAAATCCTGAAATATTCTTCGTCGGGGGACAGTACAATGGTGGTTCCCGTTCTCACGTAATAGTTGCTGTGATAATACTCCGGGAGGGTAAAGCCGGGGAGCTGCTTCTTAACGCCTTTTGCAACCATTCTTCCCAGGTACCGTTCATAATTCTTCTGCGCTTTTTTACTTGGACGGCTTAGCTTCCGGTACACATGCCGGAGCGCCATATTCCGGGGAAATTTCTGTTTCCTGATCATGGCCTTCGCACCGGAAAATGGGTTGGTCTGTGTAAAATCGTCGACCGTTTGCAAAGAAAACGGTACGTCCGGCACCCAATCAGCCGGATTGACTACATTAAACGCCCAACCGCCGGCAGTCGCGGCCTCATAGTCGTAAGCAAAAAAAAGGTTGCCCGGTTTCGGAGCAGCGCTGCAATAGGTTTTGAAACGCATATCGCCCGGCAATTTCTGCTGTTTTTTTAAACTATTCAGGTACGAAGTAAGCAGGAAAGTAATTCCGCCCCCCTGGCTGTGGCCCGTCAGGATAAAGTCTTTGATACCTGCCTTGTAACAAGAATCCAGCTTGTGCCCGATACTTTTTGAAAGGTAAGCCATCGATACCAACCATCCTACGTGCACCGCGGCATGAGGATTCTCCGACAACGCATAGTCAAATTTAACACCCTTCTCTAACTCCAGACTCCCCTTTGCCGGCACCATGGCCGCATAGAAATTGGCCATAAAACTGGCCTGCGTTTCAACGGTCCCGCGAACGGCAATCACAGCCTGACGTTTGTCACGGTGCACCCACAAGTCCCAGCAGTTGTCAAATGCCAGGGCAGGCGCCCGGAAAACAAATTCATACCTTTCCGGAAGCGGGAGTGCCGTATCACCGGGCCACTTCTCCTGGCCGAGATGCACCTTCTGATTGATCTTCAATAGTTCGGCATACTCTTTCTTGTCAAACCCGGGTTCTAAAAATTGCCCGAGCCCCGGGCGGGCCACCAACATAAGGAGAACTGTCCCGAATATTGTTTTCATAGGTGTAAGGGTTATCGGAGGTTGGAAATCGGAAATCGGAAATCGGAAGTTGGAATCCGGGCGCTTTGCTTTTTTTACTTTTTTGTTTTCAACCGAAGGGCTGACAGGTAATAGAACCCGTCGGGATTGGTATTTGCAGGTCCCGCCGTCACGGTAAAAGTCAGCGTTCCGTCGGCAGCCGGCTGCGCGCCGGAAAAGACGATCAGCCCGGAAATATTGTCGGTTGCATTCAGGCTCCCTTGCTGCTCATTTTTCCCCCGGCATACGACCCTGGTGTCCTGCACACCAAGAGAGTCGCCCATTTTTGAGGCAAAAAGCACAATATCATACTGTCCTTTCCGGCGAAGCCCGGTTAGCCTGAACCCGGATTCCGTAATGGCGCCGCCGCCCACAGCCTTTTTCGCATTTCCGAAGTAAGCAGATGCCGTCACATTGCCGGGAAGGGCATACGGGGTTTGTGAAGCGGCGGTACCACCACCGGTTTTGCCGTTAAAGCGTGCTGTCATTTCCAGGTGAACGCGGGTGGTCCGGCCAAGACTGTCGTTCAAAACATAGGTCTTTCCTTCAAGCGGTGACGTAACGGGATTCCACGGACCCGCATGCAGGGTCCCGCCGAAATCAACGAGGATTGCCTCCGGGTGCCTGACGCCCTTCGGCGCTTTCTGGAACCGGGTAAGTCCGGTCACCGTGTACGGGTTTTCTACCGCAAAATGGGCGGCCGACTGGGCCACCGACTTTTCCTTCTCGCTAACGCCCTCGGGCTTGTACTTCATCCCGGTAACCGGTATGCCAAAGAGCTTTTCAAACCAGGTGCAGGCCGCAACATACCGACCGAGCGGCATCCGCAAATGATAACCGTCGCGATCAAAATTATCTCCTATGAACGACGTTCTGGCATTTTGAATGGCAGTACCCGCCGGTATGACCCTGTCGATACCGTCCATTTTTGCCACCTCTTTTGAGACATTCACAATTGCCTGGTACATCTTCTCCTGGCTTTTTTCATAATTGGCGAAGCCTGCATGCGGCGAATGCGCGGAATAGGCCCAGGTCTGGTGATAAACAAATTTCACGTCCGGGTTGCGAGAGCGCGCCTTCACATAGTCAAGGAGTTCGGGCAGCGATTCTGTAACAGTAGTTAGCTGACCGGACAACGGACTGGCCTGCTGAAAACTGATATAGTCCCAGTCCTCGTCTGCAAGTGCACGCTCGATACTAACCCTGGGTGTGGCGCTGCGCGTGCCGTCTACGGACGTTTTGCGGTAGGCATAGACAGAATTATTCTCCCGGGTATTTTTCACATGAAGCGTAAGCGGGGCGCCGCCGATGTAAAGATTGCCGACTACCATTTTGATGCCCTTTTCCCGCGCCAGGTCAAACAGGTTATTTTCGATAGCATCTTCTGAAAAGCTGTTCCCGATTGCCAGGACCTTTACGATATCATCGGCATTGCGGGCAAAGGCGCTTCCTCCTGAAAGAAAAACAGTGAGGAGAATTGATAAAACAATTTGCAGGGTTGGTACCGGGCGCCGAAGAAGCAATCTGAAAGTCATCTTGATAAGCAAATGATAAGAAGGTCAAAGATAAAACTTCCCGCGAAAAGTGCTGCGTAATTATCTTACCCGGGGCATGACCGGGGGTTCCAGTGCAAATCTCACAGGAAGTGTAAAACTAATCCGGGCCGGCACCCCGCGTATGCGACCGGCCTGAGGAATCGGGAAGCAGGAATCTGCAAATTGCTGAAGTCAAAGATAACGCGGGCTGATTTCTGATTTCCGATCTCTGATTTCCTCTTCAATACGTTTGCTTATATCAATACGCGCATCTCTAAAGCTGAAAATGATCGTACCGTGTTCCCTTGCAAACGGATTGGCAATCGAATCGGCAATACGGGCCTCGTTGAAGAATGGTGCGGTCGTGGCGAGTTCTTCCGCCTGGCTGCCCTTGTTTTTCACCCTGATCAAATGCCGGTATGGCCGGTCCGTCACGAACCAGTTGAGATAGTCCGCGTTGAACGAGACAGCCTGGATACCCCTCCTGGAATAAAAATTAATGGCACCGGCCTGTCCGTAATTGTCACAAAGTACCAGCGTTTCCCCGGGTGCGTTCAGATCAGCGAAGGCGTCATCGACCTTTCGGGCCAATTCTTTCCAGCCGAGCATATCGGCAAAGTCCTGCGGGATGGTATGGTCTTTTCCATCTTCCCACCGCAGCAACCCGAATGCCCGGTATTTATCGGGATTCGCCGCGATATAAGCCGGTGATTTGTTTGGAAATACAACCTGGTACATCTTCGCGAAAACAAGAATCGGCAACAACAGGCCAATCGGCCTCAAGATTCGCCAAAAACTGCTCCGGCTGAAAGCCGACCAGGCGACCGATCCGAAAGCGATATAAATGGGGTAAAGCCCGATTGCATAATAGTCCTTCGCCCGGAAGAAGATAAATATCGCGATGGTAAAAAAGAAAGCCCAGAAAAAGGGCTGATAAAGACGAAAAGGCCTGTAGGCGAAAAATCCGGCGAGGCCGGCGACGATCACCGGCAGCGAGCCTGCAAAGAAAAACAACTGCGATTTCAGAAAATCGGCCGGCTTCACATGTACCAGCTGCCTTTCGCTCAGTTCAGAAAGGTGATGCACTACAGGAAACCCGTTGGCATATTGCCACCAAAGATTCCCGCTTACCAAAGCAAGGCCAAGCGCCCCCGCCCCAATGACTTCCTTCCGCAAAAACAAATGTCTTTTTGCTGTCACCAGGAAGGCTGGGACAATCCCCATCAATTGAAAAACGACATTGTATTTGTTCAGAAAACCGAAGGCCAGCACAACTGCACCAACCATCAGCCATTTGGCTTTTTCATCCGCCAGGTACCTGATGGCCACATAGTAAAAGGCGGTCCAGTACAATACGTCCGCTGAGTTGGGCTGGAAGAGCAGGTTGAGACGGAGGAGCACCGAAAGCGTAATGCCCATTGCACCCAACACCAGCGCGAACATATCTCCGCCTAATGCCTCAATGGCCGACCATACCAGCGCGAGGGTAAGCGCACCAAAAAGCGCCGGGAAAAATTTCACCCAAAAGACAGAATTGCCCAGGGCATTGATCAGCCAGGCTACCCACGAGGTAAAAGGCGGCACCGACAAATACCCCCACGCCAGATGCTTACCCAGGTCGAGGTGCAGAAATTCATCGCGCTGCAGTTCATACACCGGGTCGGTCAGGGTGTATTGCAAAATAAATTTAACGAGAACAAAGGCACCCAGGACCCAGAACCTCCAGAGGGGCAATGACTTTCTTTTCCAATTTGTATTCTCCACTTTATCTGTCGTGGTAAACGTGACTTTAAACGGCTTCCGGTCTTTGAATCCGCTACCGGTCTCATATTTTCAACTGAACTCCTCGCTTTACCAGGGCGCCGGTAATAGCCACAACCGCTGCCGAATATACCAGCGATTTCAAGAGGCCCACCGTGCCGGTCACCAGCATTTCAGGGAGCTTTATTCCGCTGAGTTCCGCGAGCGGGTATACGATGTAGGGAATCAGGTAACAGGTGAGGGTTGCTGCCCCCGCCGGTTTGAGTAACCTGGCCCAAAGCGGGTCGCTGTCGGGGCGATCAAAATAATTCAACAGCGAAAAAACAAACAAGCTGATACCGGTACAAACAAGCGACCATGCCGGTGTACCGCCCATTTTTGAAATCCCGCCCGTATGCGGCCGGATCAGGATTCCCAACAAAATACAGGCTGCGCCCCAGGCTATCAAAACCAGGGTCAGACGTTCTTTTGTGGCGAATTGATGGCCGCGCAGCAAGAGCGCCGTCACCACGCCGGCCATGGTCATCGCTGCCAGCGAACCGTTGCCGATAGGCCAAAGCAGCGCCAATACCGTTTTCAGCCAGTCGGGCATTCCGGTTGCGGACAAAACATTGATGGTCAGCAAGGCGAGCCACACAAGCACATTCGGCAAGAGCCTTTCCCGGGCGAAAAAATAGACGACTGCGGCGGTGAGATAAGCCCAGCCTATAAGGCCCAGAATTCCCCACCAATGCGTTTTCATCCCTTCAGGTTGCCCGGTGCTCCCCCCCTTAAAGGTAAATGCCAGGAAAACCAGGATACCGATACCCACCCCTTTAAGCGGCCTCTCCAGCCGCGATGCGTTCGGGTATTTGTTCCATACCAGGAAGAACGCGACAATAAGCAATAAGCGCCACACGACCACGGGCACCTGCATATTGGTCCCGTTTATGTTCTCCAGGTTTACCAGGAACAGTCCCATTACCAGCAAAGCCAGCGTACGCCCGGAAATATGTACCAAAGTCGGTGCGATCCCGCCGGGCTTTGAAAGTCTCTGCTGAAGCGCAAAGGGTATAGAAAGGCCCACGATATACAAAAATGCCGGGAAAATAATATCGGAGAACCCCAGCCTGTCCTCTCCGGCGGCGGCATGACCCAGCCATTGCGGAATTGCGCGTAAGGTCCAGAAGTCGTTTACGAAAACCATAAGAAACATGGTCAATGCCCGGAAATGATCAATAGAACGGACGCGTATTGACAATGGTTTCATATGTTCAGGCGGTTTCGCGGCGTTTAATTGAGGGTATTAAGACTTTCAAATAGCTTTTTGAAACATTCAACCTGTCCTTTCAGGCGGTCGTTTGCTGTTTCGGGCTTATAAAAAGCATCCATAAAACTGCCCGCGCCAGTCCAGATAGTTTGCATCATGCCCAGGTAACGTCCGGCGAGAGCGGAATTGCTGTTTTTTCGAAAACTGACCATTTGCTCAAACTGGGCCTGTGCTACCTGCGGTTTGTCCCAGGGGCAGGTAATCACCGGTAAGCCTTTCATCGCCAGGTAAGTCGCCGTCGCTTCAGCCCGCTCATAATGCCAATCGCACACCACCACGTCTTTCGGGATAAGGTCAACCGCGCGGTGGGTATTGTTCATGCTGGCCTCCCACATTCCCAGGCCTGTCTGCTTTCCGTCCAGCAGCCGGTCCCCCCAAAGCCAGAGTGTACGGCCTTTTGTGCGCAGATGATTGCTGATTTTGGTTACTTCGCCGGCAAACAATTCCGCTTTATCGCGGCCACCACACCGGGGGCACTTGTCGTCACCAATGTAAAACACTTCGTCCAGGCCCGCATGAAAATCCTTCGTCTCGAAAACCTCCATCAACTCGTCGACCAGCTCGAAAACAACACCGTGAACGTCGGGATGGAGCGGGCAATAGCTCTTGCAGTAAAGGCCGTCAGGATTAGGCCATGCATACTTTTCCGGCATTTTTACGTGCGGTGTTTCATCAAATTGGGGATATACCGCCAGCAATTTTCCCAATTGCCCGGCCCACGACTGATGCCCCAGCAAATTGATCTGGGGAATAAGGTTAATTCCCCCGGCTTTACACAACTTCACCAACTGCCTGATTTGTGACTCGCTCAAAGCCTGCGTATCCACCAGTTCCGGATGCCGCTTGTATTGGTAATTGAAGTCCACCCGCAGAATAAGTGTATTGACTTTTCGCGTCACCAATTCTTCTTCCACAAACCTGGTAAACCGTTTAAATTCTGCCGGCGTCGGCGCAGCAATACAAAAACCCCGGACAACGGAGGTTGAGTCGCGCGCAAGGGCGGGAGACAGGAATGGAGCAACTGCCAGCAGAAAAAGAATACGTAAATATTTTTGCATATAGATGGTGGTTGGGAATCGGAAGTCGGAATTCGGAAATCAGAACTCGGAAATCAGCAATCGGAAATTGGAAATTAGAAGTTGGCTGGCGGTAATACTACCTACGCGGCCCGGCCTACGCGGCGCCGCCGATTTCCGATTTCTGATTTCCGATCTCTATTCAATCACTCTACAAGATAGCGATAAACTGGTTAGCCCGGGTGCGATCTTCATCTTTGTTTGCTAAAAAAAAGCGGAGAAGTCCTATAACAGGTGATTTTCAATGGTCCGGAAGGTCAAATTGATCCTGGGAGTATGGATGCGGGTAGTGGGAGGCAGCCGATGAAGCCAGTGGGTTTGCGTAGCGCCCTTCATAACCAGCAAGCTCCCGTGCGCCAGCACCAGCTCTATCTTTTCTTTCGTTTGTTTGTGTTTAAAGGCAAATTTCCGCTCCGCACCAAAACTGAGCGAAGCTATGGCGCCCTCCTTTTTAAGGTCGGACTCACCGTCACTATGCCAGGCCATACCTTCAGATCCATTGTGGTAGAGATTGAGCAAACATGAATTGTATGCCTCACCGGTCAGCTGCTCTACGGAATCCTTGAGCGCCAGCAATTCCGGTGTCCATAAAAGGGCGACCTTCGTGATATTCGAGTAAGTATATTCAAAGGGCATCGAACCGTACCAGGCAACCTTTCGCTTCGTTACCAGCTTACGGCCAAAAATTACCGCCTGGTCATGCTCCCACGCAATTTCTGCAAGCAAATATTGCAGGTAACGATCCGCACCGGTTTTATCCATTATTTTTCCATAATAATGGACAGACCCACCGTAGGGAAGCAGGTTCCTGTTGCAGTCGGCCGGGTATTCAAACAACTCCATCCTACCTGCCGTTCAACCGTTTACACATGCGCCTTCCCAGCCGATCATCGCAGCTTTACGGCCGGCGCCCCACATATATTCCCCGGCTACGCCTGTCGAACGAATTACCCGGTGGCAGGGGATTAAAAACGCAACCGGATTGCTTCCTACCGCTGTTCCTACTGCACGAGAACCATTTGGAACACCAATATTCCTGGCTATTTCGCCATAGGTAGTCAGTCCCCCGACCGGAATTTTTAACAGGCTCTCCCAAACTTTCAGCTGAAAATCAGTCCCTTTCAGATGCAACTTCAGTTGCGGCAGCTCAGACCAGTCGCGTTCAAAAAAGCGCAGTGCCGCAATTTGAGCCTCGTCCTGCTCTTCTGTGAAACGGGCATTCGGAAACCGGTTTTTCAGGTCATCCGACAATTTCTGCCTGCTGCTTCCAAAGGCGATATGGCAAATTCCACGGCCCGTTGAAGCCACTATGACCTGGCCGAAAGGTGTCGGGTCAAAGCCGTAGCGGATCTGCAGGCTTTCACCTCCGTTCTTATACTCGGCCGGCGTCATGCCCTCCACACTCATAAAAAGATCGTGCAGCCGGCTGGTACTGGATAGCCCCGTCTCCCAGGCAGCGTCGAAAAGTGTTGTCTGGGCGCTTCCCTGAAGAATACGCTTCGCATGCTCAATACTTACGTATTTCAGAAACTTCTTCGGGCTGGTGCCGGCCCAATCGGTGAACATCTTCTGGAAATGTGCCGGGCTCACGTTGACTGCGGCCGCTACCTCATCCAGTGACGGCTGTTTTTTGAAATGTGTTCTGATGTAAGCGATCGCCGCCGCAATTCGCTCAAAATTAACCTCCTGCTGTTCAGTCGTTATCATGGTCGTCAAATTTATGACGTAAAATTGAGAAAGAACTCCCCCGCATAAAATCCAAATCATGCGATCTTTCCCGTCGCCTGCCCCCCGGGGAAACTTCCCAAAAATGCTGAAATCCCCCGAAGTTTTCCGGACAAAATGTTGAAAAACCCAACAACTTTCCTCAGTACTCCACAAAATTAAACAATATGTAACCAGTTCACAATCAGTTACTTAATACAAAATATACCCTTTTGGCATGCTTATGGAAAAAAGTAATGGCATAACGACGATCGTAGAGTCGGCGTCGACATTTTCCAATTTAACAAACTATATTATGAAAAAGTTAATGATGTCAATGGCAGTTGCCCTGGTCGCTTCAGTTTCAATGGCAAATGCTTCTGCAATATCTACTTCATCACCATTCGCAAAAGTTGTCAACCAGGAGAAAGTCGAAATCAAGCCAGAGGAGCTTCCTGATCCTGTAAAGGCCGCATTGGCTGCGGAACCTTACAACGCATGGCAGGTTCAGAAAGCCTTCCAGGTTCCGGGAGAGAATGGTGCGAACACCTACGAGGTAGCGCTGGTGAAGGGCGAGGAAACTTCTACTGCCAAGTTTGATAAAGACGGCAAAGTAATTGAATAGACCTTCAATTAATAGCAGGCGCATGACCTCCCAGGTGGTGGTCATGCGCTCCAAAAACAACCTACACTATTAAAACCAGAAAAAAATGAAAAAGCTGATCATGTCACTGGCAGTAGCAAGCATCGCAACACTGTCATTCGCCCATACACCGGTCAACAATACTGCACCGACCGTGATTTCCCAATCTCAGGACAAGGTGGAAGTGAAACCGGAAGATTTGCCCGAACCTGTAAAAGCTACGCTGGCAGCAGCGCCTTACAGCGAATGGAAGGCAGAAAAAGCGTACCTCGTACCAGGGGAAAACGAAACCAAGTATTACGAGATCAACCTGTCCAAGGGAGAGGAAACTGCGACCGTAAAACTGGATAAAGACGGCAAGGTTATTCAATAACTCAGCCTAAAACAAACTAAAAGTCGGACCGGAGGGAATATTCCTCCGGTCTTTTTCGTTTAATTGGTTACCGGCGTTGCGTTCGCGATGCCGGCATCCTGGTTTAAATAGCTTTTGAGTAAATGGCGAATCTCTTATTACTGGAGGACGACAAGACTTTTTCCACCATTATCAATGGTTTCCTGACCAAACACGGCCATCAGTTAGTCTTGTGTCCGAACATTGAAAGTGCCATCCAGGCATTCAGAGAGTCAATTAGCAGCAAAAACTATTTTGACGCGCTTTTACTGGATTACCATTTGCCGGATGGCAATGCTATGGATTTCATCAAGGCCGTCAGGGCCGAACTGGAGCGAAGACCGGAGGCGCAATTCCCGCCCAGCATCATGATGACCAGCTTCAATGACATCAGAACGGCGGTGCATGCGCTTCGTTCGGGCATTCTTGATTACATCACGAAGCCGGTACATCACGAAGAATTGCTGCAGACCCTCAAGGAAGCGCTTTCCAGGAACCAGGGCACCCAGCAACAGCCTGCGGCGAAGGCAAAAAAGGCGCCCAATATCCCGGAGTTTTTCCAGGGTAAAGGAGAGGCGGCCGAAAAGCTGTACAAATATGTAGACCTGGTGGGCCCTACCGAGTTGTCCGTAATCATACAAGGCGAAAGCGGCAGCGGAAAGGAACATATAGCCCGTACCATCCACAACCTCAGCCCCAGAAGAAACAGCCCTTTTGTGGCAATAGACTGCGGTGCGCTGTCGAACGAACTGGCTACCAGCGAATTCTTCGGGTACAAAAAGGGAGCATTCACCGGGGCGATCCAGGATAAAATAGGCCAGTTTGAGATGGCCAACGGCGGAACGCTTTTCCTCGATGAAATAGGAAACCTGAGCTATGAAATCCAGATTAAATTGCTGCGCGTTATCCAGGAGCGCGTTCTGGTGCCCGTCGGCGGACTGCAGCCCGTAAAAATTGACGTCCGGATTATTGCAGCCACCAACTATGACCTGCTCAATGGCGCGCAAAGCGGGGAGTTCCGCGAGGATCTTTACCACCGGCTCAATGAGTTCAAGATCTATGTGCCGCCGCTGCGGGAACGTACGGAGGACCTGAATTCGTTTATCCGCTATTTTATTGAAAAGACCAATTACGAGCTAGACAAGAATATTACCAATTTTTCTCCCGAGCTGATGTCTATGCTTTACAAGTATGATTGGCCGGGCAACCTCAGGGAACTGGGAAATGTAATTAAACGACTGATCCTGCTTACACCCGAAGGCAGTACGGCTTCGGTGGAGGCGCTTCCCGAGGATATGCGCTACTCGATTGTCAAAACAGCGCCGCAAAAGGCCAATCCTGCCAACCTCAAAAAACTACAGGAGGAGCACGAGAAAGAAATGATTACCAATGTGCTGCACCAGGTGCGCTTCAACAAAAGCAAGGCAGCAAAGATTCTACAGATCGACCGGAAGACGCTTTACTACAAGCTGGAAAAATACCAGATCAGCTGACGTATTTTTCCTGGATTTCGTCAACGAGGCGGTACCCCAATTTGATTGCGGTTTCTATATCATTCTGCGGGAAGCTATCACCAGCCAGCTTGATTTCGATTTCACGCATTTTAACGCCCAGCTCAGCCGCCCCGACTTGCCCCGTTCTACCGGCGAGCCGATGGAAAAGCTCCCGTAACTGGGCCCGCTCAGCCCCGGAAACAACCTGTTTTTCTATCTCCGAAAGGTCGGCAACAGTGTCTTCAATGAACTGCTCAAGACTGTCCTTGAGTAGCTGCTCGTCACCCATGGTCATGGATTCCAGCTTGGAAATATCCAATAGCGGAGAAGTGGTCGCGTCGTAATTTTCTGGCACGGCACGGTCGGCGTGGGCCGAAAGCGACGGCAGCTTCTTCAGCGCCCTCAAAAGATCTGCTTCTTTAAACGGCTTCATCAGTACTTCATCAAAACCCATTTCGAGGATACGCGCCCGCTCGCCGGGCAGCGCCATAGCCGTACAGGCCACAAACCGGACCGACGACCCGGCTTTCTTTTTTAAATGTACACACAGCTCCGGCCCTGACATATGGGGCATCCGCATGTCTATAAAAACTACAGAGACTTCAGGGTCCCATTGCGCCTGGTCTGCATCCAGCGGAGAACCAAAAACCTTGGCCGGTATACCGTTCAGCTCAAGCACCGACCTTACCCACTGTAAAATATACTTATCGTCGTCAATTACCCAGACTTTGCCGTCAAACACCACCTCGTCGCTTATCTCGTCCTCATAAACAAATACCGCTTCCTCTACCGGGCTACCTTCTTTCAGCGGCAAGGTCACTTCGAAAGACGAATACGAACCGGGCTTACTATTTACCGTAATTCTTCCTCCCTGCCCGTTTACCAGCACCTTTACAATACTCAGACCGAGCCCCGACCCGCCGTATTCGCGGTTAATGCCGGCATGACCCTGCTCAAACTGGTTAAAAATCCTGCGGATCTGGTCAGGGCCCATACCGATACCCGTATCCCGTATCTCCAGGCGCAGCTCTTTTTTGCCATCTGTTTCTACCGGTCCCGCGGTCAGTGAAACCTCACCTTTGGCGGTAAACTTAATGGCATTGCCCAACAAATTGTGAAGAATCTGTTTCAGCCGGAAGGTATCACCGGAAAGAAAGGTTTTCGGTGGAAAGCGGTTTTCCAAAACCAGCATCAGCCCTTTTACTTCTGCCTGCGGCCGCAGTGTCTCCACTACTTCCTCGAGCAGGGGCTGGAGCTCAAAGCTTTCCTCCACGAACTCGAAGCTGTCGGAGATAATGCGGCTGTAATCCAGGATTTCATTTACCAGGTAGAGCAGGTGTTCCGACGATTTATGAATCATTTCCAACTGCGCGCGGCTAGGCGTCGGCTGGTTCCTCACGAGCTCGCTAAAACCGATAATGGACTGTAAGGGGGTACGGATTTCGTGGCTCATATTCGCCAGGAAACGCTGTTTGGCCGCGCTATGATAGTCAGCTTCTTCCTTTGCAAGAATCAGCTCTTTCCGATATTCCCCGCTACGTGTAATGTCGGCAAAAATCCAGAAACCCAGCAAAGCAGTCAGTGAAAGCACGCCCAGCAGGATAATCCCGATATTTTTAATGCTTCGATGCAGCGTAAGCTTGATCTGTTCATTGTCCTGGTACATGCTGTTCAACACATCCGCCTCAACTTCCCGCATGATCTCCATCAGCTTCCCGACCAACAGGGTTTCACCGGCCTGAAGCTGCCGCTCGCGCTCCAGGAAACGACTGGCCCGCACCATCTGGTTGTGGGCTATGCTTTTTACCTCATTGCCGACAATCTGGATCGCGCTGTCATTTTTGGCAATGGTCAGCGTATCAATCAGCACTTTCACCTCCTCCTTCTGGATCACAACCGGCTCTTTGGCTACCGCTGCCGCCTGCTCTTCTTCCTTCGGCTTTTTTCCTTTGAATATCTTGTTCCAGAAACCCCGTTTCTCGTCTTCCTCTGCCGGGACGGGCGGTTCATTCTTGGTAATAGTTGTAGTGGTAGTCCGTTTTTCGGTAGTGATTACCGTACTATCCCCCTTTGCTTCATTGGAGGTTGCGATAATTTCCGCGATCGAATTCACTTTACGTTTCAGGTCGGCATTGGTGGCCAGGCCCCTTCTTTCGCGCATATAAGCCTCAAAAACATCGGCGCGGCGTTCAAGCAGGTACCGGATCGAATCGATCCTGACCAACTGCCCCGGGCTGTCGGCAAGCCGTACCTCCAGCGTATCCAGGCGGGCTTTCAGGCGGTCGGAATGTGCGTCATACTCGGCCCGGACAACCTGCCGGTTACCGGCTTTCCGGCCGGCAGGCCGCTCGGTCTGCAACTCATTCAATAGAAGTATATCCTGGAAAACCGAATTGACGATACGCAGCTTTTCGTCGGGAGTCGACAACTGGGAGACCATTCCCTCGACTTTTTCAAATGCGCCTTTGCTGATCACATAAGACGCACCCAACGCGATGATCCCTACCAGAAAGCCAAAGATCACCTTCCCCTTGACGGATTTCAAGAAAGACTGATCGTGCGCCTCACTAGTTATCATCCTCATAATAATTTGGTTAGCTGAAGATAACGAAATAATCTACTAAACTGATATAGTTCAACAGTCGTTCCCTACTTCCCGCCCAGGTTCCTGCGGGCAAGCACTGCTCCTAAAAGTGCGAAAAATGCGGCAAGCAGCATCGGCGCACCGGGAAAGTACACCTCCGAGGGCGATGTTGTAAAATAGGAAAACACCCCCGTCATAAGCGGCGGTCCCAGGATGGAAGTAGCGCTTGCCAGACTGGTAAGCGCGCCCTGCAGCTCGCCCTGCTCGTTTACTTTTACCTGTGTGGAAATTACACCCTGTATGGCGGGCCCCGCTATGCTTCCCATAATATAAGGCACCATAAAAAGGTACAATTGCCAGCTTTCACGGGCAAAGGCAAACAATGTAAACCCTATACAATACAGCCCTAACCCAACGTATATACTTCGCTCATTCCCGAGCCTGGGAATAATAATACGGATAAGCCCGCCCTGCACGATCATAGACAGGACCCCGAAAACCCCGAGTGAAATCCCGATTTCCTTTTCTTTCCACCCAAACTTTTCCATTACAAAATAAGACCAGCTTCCCTGGACGGCATAACCGGCCAGGTACAGCAATATCAGTGAGAGGACCAGGCCTGAAATAACCGGGTAACGCTTAAGGTGCATCAACGCTCCCACGGGGTTGGCACGTTTAAAGGAAAATTTTCGCCGGTTTTCGATTTTCAACGATTCAGGCAAAATGAAATACCCATAGAGGAAATTGAGAAAAGATAGTCCGGCGGCTACAAAAAACGGCATCCTGGAACCGTACTGGCCCAGCAGACCTCCTATTACAGGCCCAATAATAAATCCTCCCCCAAAGGCCGCACCGATCAGCCCGAAATTCTGGCTCCTTTTCTCCGGGGTACTGATGTCGGCGATGTAAGCCGCCGCCGTGGTAAAACTCGCGCCGAGTATACCTGCAATAATGCGCCCCAGGTACAGCCAGAAAAGCGAGGGGGCAAATGCCAGGAAAAGGTAATCGATGGTAAAACCGAAAAGCGATGCCAACAGGACGGGCCGCCGACCAAACTGGTCGCTCAAGCCGCCGATCACGGGCGCAAAAATAAATTGGAAGAAAGCATAGACAAACATCAGCCAGCCGCCGTCGCGCGCAGCTTCTCCCAGCGAGTCGCCGGTAAGTTCCGTGATCAGCTTAGGCATAACCGGTATAATAATTCCCAATCCGATTACATCAATCAGCAACGTAACAAAGATAAATCCGAGCGCTGCATTCCGTTTGGTTGACATAGTGTATTTCAATCCTTCGAGTTAAGTGCTGCAAACTTAGATAAATACAAAGGAATTGACCCACATTTCGCCAATGAAAATTGCGCCGAAACTATTACCTTTGCCGTCTTAAAATTTATCCCAGTTTTACTTCTTTCTATTGGAAATGGCTAAAAAGATAAAATCAGCCCTGGTTTCGGTTTTCTACAAAGACGGTCTTGCCCCGATTGTAGAGCTACTTCATAAAAATGGGGTGAGCCTCTATTCTACGGGAGGTACCCAGACATTTATAGAAGACCTGGGCATCCCGGTCACCGCGGTAGAGACCCTCACCGGGTACCCGTCTATTTTCGGTGGCAGGGTCAAAACGCTTCATCCTGCCGTTTTCGGAGGAATTTTGTACCGCCGGGATTATCCGGGTGACGTAGAGCAGGCTGCCGAATTTAATATTCCCGCGCTTGACCTCGTCATCGTAGACCTGTACCCTTTCGAGGAAACTGTCGCCTCGGGCGCTTCTGAGCAGGAAATCATTGAAAAAATCGACATCGGCGGGATTTCGCTGATCCGTGCGGCCGCCAAGAATTTTAAAGATACGCTGATCGTTTCATCGCGTGAGCAGTATGCACGGGTATTGGCGCTGCTGACAGAGGACAACGCGGCAACAAAACTTGATGACCGCCGCCAGTTCGCCCAGGAGGCTTTCGCGACGACTTCCCACTACGACACAGCCATCAATAACTGGTTCCTCGGAGATGCTTCTATTTCCGTGCGCGATTTTGAGAACCTCCAGGCGCATGTGCTTCGGTATGGCGAGAACCCGCACCAGAATGCAACCTTTTTTGGCGACCTGGATGCTCTTTTCGACAAATTGAACGGAAAGGAGCTTTCCTATAACAACCTGGTAGACGTTGACGCCTGCCTGAGCCTGATCGATGAATTTGCGGGCGAACAACCTGCCTTTGCGATTATCAAGCACACCAATGCCTGCGGTGTCGCGGTTGCTGCGACAGCGAAGGAAGCCTATCTCAACGCGCTTTCATGCGACCCGGTTTCCGCTTTCGGGGGTGTTGTGGTATCCAATTCTATTATCGACCTTGAAACGGCACAGGAGCTTAACCAGCTTTTTATGGAAATCCTGATCGCTCCCGGTTACGATGCCGACGCCCTGGAGCTGCTCCGTTCCAAGAAAAACCGGATTATCCTGCAGCGGAAACCGACCAAAGTTTCGCACGAAATGTTCAAGACCGTGCTGAACGGAGTGCTGGTACAGGATAAAGATGCACTTACCGAAAATGCGGCTCAAATGACGGTAGTGACGGAAAAAGCGCCCTCAGAAGCAGAACTGAAAGCGCTTGAGTTTGCGTTGAAGGTATGTAAACATACGAAATCCAATACCATTGTGCTTGCCAACGAAAACCAGCTGCTGGCAAGCGGTACCGGTCAGACTTCGCGGGTGGATGCGCTCAGACAAGCCATTGAAAAGGCCGGCGCCTTCGGTTTCGACCTTAAAGGCGCGGTAATGGCTTCCGACGCGTTTTTCCCTTTCCCTGACTGCGTGGAAATAGCACACCTGGCAGGGATTTCCGCCGTAGTTCAGCCTGGCGGTTCGATCCGCGACAAGGATTCTGTTGACTACTGCAATGCCAATGGGGTCGCGATGGTGACCACGGGCATACGGCATTTCAAACACTGACCGGGAAGATTACCGAAATAACGCTCGAAAAAAGCCCTGCCTTCCCGTAATGCAGGGCTTTTTTTCAAAGGGCGAATACTCCGGTACCAAACCCAAAACATTCCTTCAAGTGCGCGGAAAACCAAATACTTTACCACTCAAAACGGTTTTTCTGTTGCTCGCCATAGCAACGGCAGTAGTATTCTGCCTACCCTACCGGCATCTCTTTTTCTGCGAAACCGTACAGTTCGGCCAATTCTCGGAGCCGGCGGAAAACATCTTTATCAGTCCGGGCATTGCCCGGAAAGAACACGCGAAAATCCTGCGGATGCTGGAGACCGCGGAAAACCGTGTGAATGCCTTCTGGGGGGAGAAAAAGGGAAGGGCTACCGTAATTGTATGCGCCACTCCTGCGGAATACGGACGGTACTGCCCGAACAAAGAAGGGGCCGGCTGCAGCCTGGGGACCTTTTACGGCAACTCTTTCATCGTGCTCAATCTTTACGGCATTAATCCCGATGTGATCAGCCATGAAATGTGCCATAACGAGGTTTTCTCACGGCTGGGATGGCGTAAAACCACTTTCGCAATCCCGCAATGGTTCAATGAAGGACTGGCCATGATGCTTGACTACCGCTTCGTCAATACCCCGAACAGCGCCGCACGCTATGAACGCTACCTGAAGGAATGGCGGCTGCGTACCGTCCCGCCGGCAAAAAAATTAAGGCTCGCTGAAATCTCGACGCTAAACGGCTTCTTCGGCGGCGACGCGCGCCACGTAACGCTTGCCTACCTCACCGCCGCAACCGAAGTATCACACTGGTTATTGCTGGTAGGGCAGAAAGGCCTTATCCAGTGGACGGAAGCCATTCAAAGGGGAGACCGCTTCGAGGTGTACTACGAGATTGAAAACCTGCATCGCAAAATCACCCCGCACCCCGGCAACCCGGTGAGGCGCCTGGACCAGGCTCAACCTTCCGAATGACTTCTTTTTAAATTCCAAAAAAACCTTGCTATGTTTTCAGGCCGGTTGTTTATTTTTGGCACGCTGCCACAGTAACATCCCGAAGCTTTCTACCAACAATACCGATTCATGAATCAACTTGCTACGCTTGACTACATAATATTCCTTTTCTATTTCGTGATTGTAGCCGGCTACGGTTATTGGATTTTCCAGCGCAAAAATGCAAAAGAGACCTCTACCAAAGATTTCTTCCTCGCGGAGGGATCGCTTACGTGGTGGGCGATCGGCGCCTCACTGATTGCGTCGAATATTTCTGCAGAGCAATTTATCGGTATGTCCGGTAACGGGTTTTCCATGGGCCTCGCCATTTCTACCTACGAATGGATGGCGGCGGCAACTCTGATTGTGGTAGCTGTATTCTTCATGCCTATCTACCTGAAGAACAAGATTTATACCATGCCGCAGTTTTTGAATCAGCGGTACAACAAAGCAGTGAGCCTGACGATGGCCATTTTCTGGCTCGCGCTCTATATCCTCGTCAACCTTACTTCCATACTTTATCTCGGCGCCTTAGCCATATCGGGTATTTCAGGGCTTGATTTCACGACCTGTATGATGGGGCTTGCGGTGTTTGCCATTGTCATTACCCTCGGCGGAATGAAAGTAATCGGGTACACCGACGTGATCCAGGTGTTTTTCCTGGTGATCGGCGGCCTCGCCACGACCTACCTCGCCGTAAACCTCGTATCAGACGTCTTCGGAGTAAAAGGGCTCGTCAACGGGTTCCAGCTCATGCGTGAGCACCACGACGACCACTTCCATATGATTTTCAAAAAAGGAGATCCTCATTACATGTCGCTTCCGGGCCTGACCGTTCTCCTCGGGGGGATGTGGATCGTCAACCTGAATTACTGGGGCTGCAACCAGTACATCACACAACGTGCCCTCGGCGCCGACCTCAAAACGGCCCGCAACGGCATTTTGTTTGCGGCTTTCCTCAAACTTTTGATGCCGATTATCGTGACTTTACCAGGCATTGCTGCTTTCGCGCTTTACAGCAAAGGGCTCTACCGGGAAGAAATGCTCGGCGCAGACGGCGTGTTGAACCCGGACAAGGCCTATCCCGTGCTGCTGAGCCTGCTCCCGGCCGGCCTGAAAGGGCTTTCGTTTGCAGCACTGACCGCCGCAGTGGTGGCATCGCTGGCGGGGAAAGCCAATAGCATTTCGACCATATTCACCCTCGACATCTTCAAAAACTATATCGGGCCGAATGCCACTGAAAAACAGTTGGTCAATATCGGCCGCTGGGTGGTGGTGGCATCGATGCTGATCGCCATTGTCGTTTCTCCCTACATGGGAATAGAGAAAAAAGGAGGCTTTCAATTTATCCAGGAAATGACCGGGCTGCTTTCCCCCGGGATATTTGCTTCGTTTATACTGGGTTTCTTCTGGAAACGAACCAATTCCGCCGGAGCGCTTTTCGCCATTGTAGGCGGCTTCCTGGTAGCATTGCTGATGCACCTCAACCTTTTCCCCTTCGCCGACTGGACGACCGTACCGTTCCTTGACCGTATGGGCTGGGTTTTCCTGATCTGCGTGGCCGGAATGGTAGTCCTCGGCTACCTGATGCCGGACGAAAGAAAAGGACTCGAGGTAGACCTCAACGGGTTCAAAACCCATCGCACTTTTACCATCGGGGCCGCAGCCGTGTTGTCCGTGATTGCTTTTCTGTACTGGTATTTCTGGTAATCTCTTGTCCGGCGCGACACTTACGGTTTCTGCTCTCAATTCGTGCGTATTTAGTGAATACAAACTAAATTTGTTTTGTTATGACGGAAAGCACCGACATAATAGCCATTTGGAACATGACACCGGAAGCAAAAGCAGCATTTTTTGAGCAACTTAACAAGGGAAACAGCCGGTTCAGGTACAGTTTACCCTCGAGAAAGGACAGCGGGCAATATGTTCAATCGCTCATTGATTACCTGTTCCCGAGCAGCTCCGACTGTGAATGTCGTTTTGCTTCTAACCGGAAAGAGCTTCACGATACTTTTGAGAAACTTTCGTACAAGCTGGAATGCCTGATCAGGCCGATTTCCCCCCTTTTGGATGGCACAATCGAACAAACGGTCAGCAATTTTAACGCGTGTCTGCCGGATATCTACGAAAAGCTCCTTGAAGATGCCCAATCCATTACCGACAACGATCCCGCCTCGCAGGGAATTGAAGAAGTGGTTGGCATCTATCCGGGATTTATGGCCATTGCCACCTACCGCATTGCACATGCCCTGGCCGGCTTGAAAGTACCTTTCCTGCCGCGTATGTTTACCGAATATGCACATAGCCAGACCGGCATCGATATCCACCCGCACGCTGTCATCGGGCGCAGCTTTTTTATCGACCACGGTACCGGGATTGTCATTGGAGAAACGGCTGAAATAGGCAATCATGTTAAAATATACCAGGGCGTAACACTAGGCGCCACACATGTATCCAAGACCATGGCAGCCACCAAACGGCACCCGACCATCCAGGACAATGTCGTGATTTACGCCAATGCTATTATCCTGGGCGGTGACACCGTAATCGGTCACGACACCATCGTCGGGGGAAATGCATGGGTTACGCACAGTATACCGCCTTACTCACAGGTATACCAGCGTAGCGCCACTGAAATCCGTACGCATCAGCCCGCCTGACGATCCGGGCGTTTTCATGAAAAAATTATACTACGATATCAACGAGATAGCCGAAATGCTCCACCTGGAACCGTATACATTGCGGTATTGGGAAAAGGAGTTTCCGCACCTGAAGCCGAAAAGAGATGCGCGGAATCGCAGGCGGTATACCGAAGCCGATATCGAGATTATTAAAAAAATTCAATACCAAAAGGAAGTACAGGGTCGTACCATCAAGGGTACCCGCGAGCAACTTAACCACCGGGAGACCGCTGAAAACATAATCTTTAACCTCCAGCACCTCCGCAACTTCCTGGAGGAACTTCGCAGTAACCTGAATTAGGAGTAGCCTATTTAAAATGATTGTAAATTAGGCGCTTTTTTCCAATATTTGCGCCATCATTTACCATCGCCTGTTCCATGAAACACACTGCTGTTTTTCTCTTTCTGCTGTGGAGCCTGACCACATCCTACAGCCAGGTAATCACGCCTTCTTCCCTGCAAACGCATATCAACGTTCTTGCTTCGGACTCGCTTGAAGGGCGGGGAACCGCTACCACCGGGGAGATAAAGGCGGCCAACTACATCGCCCGCCAGTTTCAGAAGGCCGGCCTCATGCCCCGCGGTCATAACGACACGTACTTTCAGCCCTTCACACTTTCCTTCAAAATAGACGGGTTCACCCACCAGCAAACCGCCCGGAACGTGGTTGGGCTTCTCGATAACGGAGCGGCCGCAACAATTGTTATCGGCGCCCATTACGACCACCTCGGGACCGGGCTTCAAAGCGGGTCGCTGGCCCCCGAATCGGCCGGCTACATACACAACGGCGCCGACGACAACGCCTCGGGCACTGCCGGTATGATCGAACTGGCGCATTTCCTGGCTTCCAATAACATCAGAGAACGCTTCAATTTCCTATTTATCGCCTTCTCTGCCGAGGAGCTGGGCCTGATAGGGTCTAAATACTTCGTTGAAAATCCGACGATACCTTTCGACGACATCGCCTTTATGATCAACATGGACATGATCGGGCGCTATAACGCCGGCAAAGGCCTCACCATAGGCGGCTGGGGGACGTCGTCCTGGTGGGGAAAACTGATCCCCGGCATCGCCCGTCAACAGGGCATCGTCTATAAGCCCGATTCGTCGGGCATTGGCCCCTCCGACCATACGTCGTTCTACTCTAAAAAGAAGCCGGTTTTATTCTTCTTCACCGGCGCCCACAGCGACTATCATAAGCCGGTAGACGACGCTGACAAAATCAATGCGGAAGGAACGGCCAAAGTTCTTGCAATCATCACCGGGCTCATAGCAAAACTCGACTCGGAGACGGGTATCCCCGACTACCTGGAAGCCGCCAACCCGCATGCACAGGCGTCCAGGACGAGCTTCAAAGTAACGCTTGGCGTAATGCCCGACTACAACTTTACCGGGAATGGCGTCAGGATTGACGGTGTCTCGGCGGGAAGGCCTGCTGAACTGGCGGGCATCAAATCCGGCGATGTTATTACCAGGATCGGAAAGACTGCAATTAAAGACATTTACGAGTACATGGATGTGCTCGGGAAACATGAAAAAGGTCAGACAGTGGAGGTAGAATTTGTCCGTGGACAGGAAATCAGGAAGACCAGGCTGACTTTCTGAAAAAGGAAATCCTTCGGCTACACTGCGTTGCGCTACCATTGACAACAAAAGGTTTGGCGCCCCTCCAACCGGAGGGTCATCCCGACCGCAGCGGAGGGATCTCCCGGTCCCTGCACCCAATCCCTTTCAGAGGACTTTTTTATAGCAACAGGAGATCCATCAGTTCCACTGCGTTCCATTCAGGATGACCATCCGGCAGATGCGCTATCATCGACAACAACAGGTTTGGAGCCACTCCAACCTCCGGGTCATCCCGACCGCAGCGGAGGGATCTCCCGGTCCCTGCACCCAATCCCTTTCAGAGAACTTTTTTCTTGCAACAGGAGATCCTTCAGTTCCACTGCGTTCCATTCAGGATGACCATCCGGCAGAGGCGCTACCATTGACAACAACAGGTTTGGCGCCGCTCCAACCGGACGGTCATCCCGACCGCAGCGGAGGGATCTCCCGCTCCCCGTACCCAATCCCTTTTAGAGGACTTTTTTTCTTGCAACAGGAGATCCTTCGACTCCGCTGCGCTCCGCTTCAGGATGACCATCCGGCAGAGGCCCTACCATTGACAACAACAGGTTTGGCGCCGCTCCAACCGGAGGGTCATCCCGACCGCAGTGGAGGGATCTCCCGCTCCCAGTACCCAATCCCTTTCAGAGGGCTCTTTTCTTGCAACAGGAGATCCTTCGACTCCGCTGCGCTCCGCTTCAGGATGACCGTCCGGGTGATAGCCTCCGGCTACCATTGACTTCCATTGACAACATCTATTTGTCATCTACGCTACAAGGTGTTTTCGCAAAAAAACTTCTTTCTCGGGATGACTGGAGCGCGGGGGGTTACGAATTCCAGATCAAAAAACATAAAACGATTCGTGAATTCGTGGCTCCCTGTGTATATCCCACCCGCCTTTCCCACTCAAAAACATCAATTTATCTCAACATATTGTTATTTTTGAAATACGGTGCCCCCCGGGCGCTTCATTTTAATTCTTTATCCAACCCGAATGAGACGACGTATATTCCTGCAAAAAGCAAGCACCATTGCCCTTTTACCCCTGGTTAACCGATTCCCGGAAAATGCCCCTCCCACCAAAGAAACACTTCCCCAATGGCTTCTCGATCTAGCGCCGGTGAATGACCTCTCCGTTGAGCAGCTGGCGAAATACCAGGAGCGCCGTCCGGGACCCGATTTTGGAGGTCTGACCGATCACCAGCAAATGTTCAATGCACACAGTACGTCGGGATTTGTACGGGTTTGCGCCAATGCCCTGTCACTGCCCAACTCAAAATTCTACCGGTCCGAAGAGCTTCCGCCGTTGATGGACGACGCTATGGCTTACCTGCTGAAACTGCAACATCAGGACGGCACCATCGACCTGCTTTCAACCAACTTTCACTCTACCCCCGACGTAGCCTTCCTGGTGAAACGGCTCACCCATACCTACCGGCTGCTCCAGCAGTCCGGGATGAAATCGGTGGCGCCCGTTGAAGCCAAACTGAAGACCTTTCTCTTAAAAGCGGGAGACGGCCTTTCTGTGGGCGGCATTCACACACCGAACCACCGGTGGGTAGTTTCGGGCGCCTTAGCGAGCCTTTATTCCATCTGGCCCGAGACGAAATACCTCAACCGGATTGAGCAATGGCTGTCAGAAGGCATCGACCTGGATCCGGACGGCCAGTTCAACGAAAGGAGCACCTACATTTATTCTTCGCTCACCGACCGGGTGCTGATTTCGGTGGCGGATTATGCGAAAAAGCCCTATATTCTGGACTACGTGCGGAAGAACCTGGCCATGACCCGGTACTACGTTCACCCCAACGCAGAAATTGTGACGGATGCCTCAGGCCGACAGGACAAAGCGATTGTCGGGAACCTGGAAAACTATTACTACCCCTATCGGTACCTGGCTTTAAAAGACGGTAACCAGGACTTCGCCGGCATGTGCCGGTTCATCGAAAAGACGGCCGGCAACAAGATCGTAACGCACCTTGACTACTTCCTCACAGACCCGTCACTCTGGAAAGAGTTGCCGAACGGGAACGCTGTTCCAACCAAATATGTAAAAGCCTTTCCGCATTCAGGTCTCGTCAGGATCAGGGAAGACAACTGGGATGCCAGCATTATAGCAAAAAATCCGGCCTGGCTTACCTTTATGAAAGACAATGCCGTGATCCAGGGGATAAGATTCGCCTCTTCCTTTTTCGGGAAAGGCCAATTTACCAGCGAAAAAATCAACGAAACCGGGGGAAGCTGGAAACTCACGCAGCACCTCGAAGGGCCCTATTTTCAGCCGTTGCCACCGAACCGGCTGCCCGGCGACGGTGACTGGGAGAAAATGCCCAAATCAGAGCGTCCGCAAAGCGAAATCCAAAAGCTGGATACTACCGTCACCATCCGGAAAAACGACAGCGGCATTGAAATTGAAATTTCAGCAACGGGTACCGACAGAGTGCCGGTGGCGCTTGAACTTATATTCAGGGAAGGCGGCGAATTGAAAGGTGTCGAAGCTGTGCCCGGTGCAGCCAATAGCTGGCTGCTTAAAGAAGGTACCGGTACCTTTACCCGAAACGGAAGCACTTTAACGTTCGGCCCGGGCATTGCCCGCCACCTCAATACGGCGCTTCGGGGGGCACTGCCGCATAGCGGCGCACCGTCTGTGTTCCTGACGGGCTTTACCCCTTTTCAACATACGTTAAAACTGGTATAAAAATCTTTGCGGAACCCGATGCCGGGTTCCGCAAAGATTTTCTCAATAGCTCAATTGAGGCGCCAGCCATCTTTCGGTGTCATCTACCGTCATCCCTTTCCGGGCCGCATAATCCACCACCTGGTCCTTCTGTATTTTCCCCACCGGGAAATACCGGCTTTCAGGATGCGCAAAATACCAGCCACTGACTGAACTCGCCGGGTACATCGCAAAGCTATCGGTGAGCTCAATCCCGATTGAACCGGCATCGAGCAGTTCAAACAGCTTGCTTTTTTCCGTATGGTCAGGACATGCCGGGTAGCCCGGTGCGGGCCGGATCCCGGAATAAGCTTCCCTGATCAGCTCCTCGTTAGAAAACTTCTCGCCGCCACTGTATCCCCAGAATTCCTTTCTGACGCGCTCGTGCATCAGCTCCGCGAATGCCTCGGCCAGGCGGTCTGCCAATGCTTTTACCATGATACTGTTATAGTCGTCGTGGTTCGCTTCATACTTTTCGAGCAGGTGCTCGATCCCGATCCCGGCGGTAACCGCGAAGCCGCCCAGGTAGTCCGGTTTTTCCGGCGTTATCCCCACCGGCTTGATAAAATCGGACAGGCAGTAATTGGGCAAACCAGGCGCTTTCTGATTCTGCTGGCGAAGGTGTGAAAGAAGCACCGTCGGCTCGCTGCCAGCCTCGTATGAAACATGCAGGTGGCTACCATGACGCTCACAGGCAGCCTCAGACTCATTCTTGCTGAACGCATACAATTGAATATCATCAGTATCGGAAGCGGCAGGCCAAAAGCCGATCACGGCACTCGCCTTCAATAGCTTCCCATCAATAATTTCGTTCAGCAGCGCTTTGGCCTCCCCGAATAGCTTGGTAGCTTCGACACCCACCACCTCATCCTTCAAAATAGCCGGATATTTACCGGCCAGCTGCCAGGTCTGAAAGAACGGCGTCCAGTCAATATAAGCGGCGATCTCTCTCAGGTCGTAATCCTCGAACCGTTGAACTCCCAGGAAAGCAGGCTTCACCGGCTCAAAATCCGACCAGTTGGTCGTGAACCGGTTTGCCCGCGCTGCATCCAGCGATAACTGGCTTTTTTCGGACTTACGGCGGGCATGATCCTCACGCACTTTTGCATATTCACTTTTAAACTCCTGGTGAGTGGCACGAAGGCTGTCGGCGCTTTGCAGCAGTTTACCGGCCACCGGCACTGACCGTGACGCGTCAAGCACATGAATAACGGGACCACTGTAATGCGGATCTATCTTCACCGCCGTATGAACGCGCGACGTGGTAGCACCGCCGACAAGCAACGGGGTTGTAAATCCTCTGCGTTCCATTTCCTTCGCCACACCGACCATTTCATCCAGGGAGGGCGTAATCAGGCCCGAAAGCCCGATAATATCTACGTTCTCCTCCTTGGCCACCGCCAGGATTTTCTCGGTGGGCACCATTACGCCGAGGTCGATAATTTCGTAATTGTTGCACCCCAATACCACTCCCACTATGTTCTTCCCGATATCGTGAACATCACCCTTCACCGTGGCCATCAGCACTTTACCGGCGCTAGAAACACCTTCGTCTTTCTCCGCTTCGATAAATGGCTGAAGGTATGCTACGGCTTTCTTCATTACCCTGGCCGACTTCACCACCTGGGGCAGGAACATCTTACCCGCTCCGAACAGGTCGCCGACGATACTCATCCCGTCCATTAACGGACCTTCGATAACCTCCAGCGGCCGCGCAAAAAGCTGACGGCATTCCTCCGTATCTTCGTCTATATAATCTGCAATCCCTTTAACCAGCGCGTGCGCCATACGTTCTTTCACCGGCAATTCACGCCAGCTCAAATCAGGGCCGGATTGCGATTTCCCCTTGTTCTTGATAGTATCGGCAAAGGCAAGCAGCCTCTCGGTAGCATCTGAACGCCGGTTCAAAAGCACGTCTTCGACAAGCTCAAGTGTTTCTTCCGGAATTTCATCATAAATACCGATTTGTCCGGCATTTACGATACCCATATCCAACCCGGCGCGGATTGCATGATACAAAAAGACGGTGTGTATGGCCTCCCGGATCGGCTCGTTCCCACGGAAACTGAATGAAACATTGGAAACTCCGCCCGAAACTTTGGCAAACGGGAGGTTTTCTTTGATCCACTTCACCGCGCGGATAAAGTCGACGGCGTAATTGTTATGTTCCTCCATCCCGGTAGCCACCGTCAGGATGTTGGGGTCAAAAATAATATCTTCGGCAGGGAACCCCACTTCGTCCACCAGGATGCGATAGGCACGTTCGCAGATTTCTATACGCCGCTCGTAATTATCGGCCTGACCGGTTTCGTCAAAGGCCATTACCACAACGGCGGCCCCGTATCGCAATACATCCCGGGCTGACTGACGGAATTTCTCTTCACCTTCTTTCAGGGAAATGGAGTTCACAATTGCTTTCCCCTGCGCGCATTTCAGTCCTGCCTCGATTACCTCCCATTTGGACGAATCAATCATGAGGGGCACCCTGGATATATCCGGTTCCGAAGCGATCAGGTTTACAAAAGTGCGCATTGCCTCCACGCCGTCGATCATTCCTTCATCCAGGTTAATGTCAATCACCTGCGCCCCGGTTTCTACCTGCTCGCGGGCGATGGCCAATGCCGCATCATAATTTCCCTCGCGTACCAGCCGGGCGAACTTCTTGGATCCGGTTACGTTGCAGCGCTCACCAATGTTTACAAAATTGGAAAGCTCGTTGATCGTTACTGCTTCCAGTCCCGAAAGCTTCATAACGTGTTCTCTCTGGTGTGTAGCCCGCCCCTCGTACTTTTTTGCCAGCTCCGCGATCACGCGAATGTGATCCGGGGTAGTACCGCAGCAACCACCGATAATATTGAGCAGACGTTCTTTCAGAAACCCTTCAATTACCACGCCCATTTGCTCAGGCGACTCGTCGTATTCACCCATTTCGTTGGGGAGCCCGGCATTGGGGTGTGCCGAAGTAGCGAAAGGCGACTTATCGGCCAAAACCTGGATATAGGGCCGCATCTGGTCTGCTCCGAGCGCACAGTTCAGCCCGATCGAGAGCAGGGGAAGATGCGATACTGAAGTCAGGAAAGCCTCCGTGTTCTGGCCAGACAGTGTTCGGCCCGAAGCATCGGTGATTGTTCCCGATACCATAATTGGCAAGGCATCACGACCGTTCCAGCGCCAGGACGGCAGCGCGGTTACCTTTCCGTTTCTCGCATCATCAAAAAACAAATCAATGGCATAAAGAGCAGCTTTCGCATTGAGCGTATCAAAAATGGTTTCGACCAGCAGAATATCCGAGCCGCCGTCGGTAAGCCCCCGCACCTGCTCATAGTAGGCCTGAACGAGATCATCAAACGTAACGGCCCGGTAGCCGGGGTTATTAACGTCCGGCGACAGCGAAGCAGTCCGGTTGGTCGGACCGATTGAACCGGCAACAAAGCGGGGTTTTTCCGGTGTCAGCGCCGTAAACTGGTCGGCTATTTCACGGGCGATGCGGGCAGACTCGAAATTGAGCTCGTAAACCAACGCTTCCATGCCATAGTCGGCCATCGCAATGCTGGTACCTGAGAACGAATTGGTTTCTATAATATCGGCACCTGCCTCCAGGTAGGCCGCGTGAATTTCCCGTATAACGTCCGGCCGCGTCAGCGACAACAAATCGTTGTTGCCTTTTACATCGTGCGGCCAATCTTTGAACCGGTCTCCCCGGTAATCGTTATCTTCCAAATGATAACGCTGGATCATGGTCCCCATGGCGCCGTCAAGCACCATGATTCTTTCCTTTAATATTTCGTTTATTGCGCTCATCGTCCTAGTAACAGGTCTTATGCTCTCTACTCTTTTAACAAAAATAAGCTAACTTCATTCAACAGTCGGCACATAAAGAATAATGTAGTTATTTTATCTAAAAAAAAGCTACATTTATAAATTAATACCTTAGATAATAGCTATTTCAAAAACAAATTAACCAGCACAATGTTTTCACTTGATGATGCTGACGTTGCCATCCTGCACCATCTTCAGCAAAACGCTACTTTAAAGACCCGGGAGCTCTCGGAAATGGTCAACCTCTCCTACACGCCTGTATACGAACGGGTCAGAAAACTGGAAAAAGAGGGGATTATCAAAAAATATGTGGCGCTCGTAGACCGCGAGAAGGTAGGAAAAAAGCTCATGGTCATCTGCAGTGTGGCGCTCAAAGAGCACTCCCGGGCGATGGGAGAGCGCTTTGTACAGGCAGTGATGGGCTATACCGAGGTATTGGAATGCCTGAATATATCGGGAGAATACGATTTTCTGCTTAAAGTAGTCGTTGAAGACATGCCCGAATACCAGAAATTCCTGATGGAAAAATTAGGCTCGCTGGAGAATATCATCGGCAGCACCCAAAGCCAGTTCGTAATGGGAGAAATTAAGGCGACAACGGCGCTTAGTTTGCAGCGACGGCAGGGGTGAGGGGGGAGGTATGAGGAGTGAGGGGTGAGGGGTGAGGTATGAGGGGGTGAGCTTCAGGGGGCGGATTTTCCTTTCCAGACGACGACGGAGGAGGGGCCTGTGGCGGCCTTCATAAAGTCCTGGTATTCTTCTTCAGGTACCACTTCTCTTATCCCCAGTATGTTGCCATTACAGTCATGCACCACACAAAGCAGGCACGACATGTGGGCCTTGTTGTAATTGAAATAGGTTGTTCCCTTGTACTGGAACGCTGTTACCCTCAAACCCCATTCCGTCCCGTTCTTACGCTCCTCGTCCAGGAGCTTCTTTAACCAGGGCAGGTTTTGGGCCGGATTTCTGACACCACACGCGGAAACAGCAGCAGCCTCATCTTTTTTACACGCTGCCAACGTATACGTCACCAGCAACAGAGCGAAGAAGATTTTCATTTCAGATCAGGGTTATTCCCTCAAAAGACCCTCATGTCTTTGATTTAGTTGCAATTGCAGCAAAAATAAACCCGGCAGGGAGGATACTATCAGCTCAGCTCCTCGGTTTTGAGCTGCTTCTCGTGCAATTCAAAATAGACACCGCCTTTGTTCATCAGGCTTTCGTGCGTACCGGACTCTACTATTTTCCCCTCGTCGAGCACCACGATCTTATCGGCAAGCTTGGCCGAGGACACGCGGTGAGAAATGATCACCGATGTTTTGTCTTTCATGATCCTGCTGAGGTTGTTCAGAATCACATTCTCCGTGTGGGTATCTACCGCAGAAAGACTATCATCGAGCACCAGTATTTTGGGCTGACGGACAATAGCGCGTGCAATTGAAAGCCGCTGTTTTTGTCCGCCGGATAAGGTAATTCCGCGTTCACCCAACCGGGTTTGAAAACCCTCCGGGAAACCCTGGATATTGTCGTACAGGTCAGCATCTTTCACCGCCTGTTCCACCTCTTCCATGGTCAGCTCGCCCGCGCCGAATCTTACGTTGTTCTCTATAGTATCAGAAAACAAAAAGACCTCCTGGGGTACATAACCGATCTGGCGCCGGATATAGGATACCTCGTAATCTTTTAACGGCACGTCATCCACCCGGATCTCCCCTTCCGGATCGTACATCCTGACGATGAGGTTGGCCAGCGTACTTTTCCCGGAGCCGGTGGTTCCCAATATTGCCACAGATTCGCCTGCCGCGACCTCCAGGTTAAACCGGTCCAGGCCCACAATTCCCGAATCCGGGTACACGAAGCGCACATCACGGAAAGACAGTTTTCCCTTGACTTCCGTCATCAGCTTTTTCCGTGAAACAATCTCGGTTTTTTCATTAAGGAACTCATTAATCCGCTGTTGGGAAGCGGCGGCACGCTGAACCTGGCTGGTGGTCCAGCCGATGGCCATTACCGGCCAGGTCATCATATTGAGGTAAATAATAAATTCTGCAATATTCCCGGCGGTCAGCCTGCCGTTTATTATTTCCTGCCCGCCCACGTAAATCACCAGCACGTTGCTGAGGCCCACCAGGACCATCACCAACGGGTAAAACAAAGAATCTACCTTTACCAGCTTCAGCGATCTTTTCTTGAACTCATCGGCGCCTGCCCGGAACTTATCGGCGAAGAACGACTCCTGGACAAAAGTCTTGATCACCCTTATCCCGGAAAAAGTCTCCTGGGCATCGGTAGAAAGTGTCGACAATTGCGCCTGGATCTGCTCGGAGCGCTTCATAATCACACTGTTCACATAGTAAATCGCAACTGACAGGAAAGGCAGGGGCAGCAGCACATAAAAAGTAAGTTTCGGGCTCACCGAAAGCATGTAGGAAATAACCAGCACAATCAGCACCACCAGGTTGATCCCGTACATGAGGGCGGGCCCTACATACATCCGGACCTTCCCGACGTCTTCCGAAATCCGCGCCATTAGGTCACCGGTATTGTGCTGCTTGAAAAAGCGCATGGGCAGCTCCTGGTATTTCGCATAGATTTCGTTTTTCAGATCGAATTCTATGTGGCGGGACATCACGATAATGGTCTGCCGCACCATAAACAGGAACACTCCCTTCATGATCGCCATCAGCAGGATCAGGAAGCCGAAATAGGGTATGGTCGTGTAAAACTGGTCCCGGATACCGCTTTGGAGGGAAGATCCCTGGAAGGCAAAGTAGACATCGAGCGTATCCTTTACCAGGTCGAGAGACTGCCGCACGATCTGCGCGGGCAAAATTCCGAAGAGATTGGAAATAATCGTGAAAACAGTCCCCAGTACCAGGTACCACTTGTATTTGAGCAGATACTTATTGAGATGCGCTAGTGCCTTCACAAAAAAAATATTAGGATAACCAACCTTTCCTGTCCGATATGGAACGAACCGGTGATTTCTTGAAAACAAGATAAAGCGGCCGAAAGTTTACGATCCGGAAAAAAACGCTGCGGTTACCCCCGGGGAAAAACAGCCCGGGGTGTTAACCACCGGAGATTCCGGCGGTTAGCACCCCGAACGGCACTTCCATTTTATTTTTCCCTGAAGAAGAGGGACACCGATACGCCCGTAAAACCGAAGTTTTCACGGAGGCGGTTTTCGAGATAGCGCTTATAGGGTTCCAGCACGTACTTGGGATGGTTACAAAAGAATACAAAACTCGGCGACGCGGAAGGCAGCTGGATCATATACTTGATTTTGATGTATTTCCCACGATAGGCCGGCGGGTGGTGCTTTTCTATTTCGGCCTGCATGACCTCGTTCAGTTTCGAGGTAGAGATCTTTTTGGTTTTATTCTCGAAGACCTCCATTGCCTTCTCCATTACCTGGAAAATCCTTTGCTTGGTAAGTACCGATGCAAAAATAATGGGGATATCATTCTGGGGCGCCAGTCTCTCCTTGATCGACTTCACCCAGGCATCTGCTGTTTTCGAATCTTTTTCTACGAGATCCCATTTGTTTACCATCAGCACAATCCCCTTTTTCGCACGCTGGGCGTGACCGATGATGCTGATATCCTGGCCCTCCAGTCCCCTGCCGGCATCAATCAGCACTACACAGACATCGGACTCTTCAATTGCTTTCAGGGAGCGCAGGGTAGAATAAAACTCTATACTTTCCGCAATCCTGGACTTGCGCCTCAGCCCCGCTGTATCCGTCAGGATGAACTCCTTTCCGTAGGCCTTGTAGTGGGTATGGATAGAATCGCGGGTAGTTCCGGCAATATCCGTTACGATACTTCTTTCTGTGCCTGTAAGCACGTTCAGGAAAGAAGATTTGCCGACATTGGGACGGCCGATAATGGCAATTCTGGGGATCCCCTCTTCCGGGTTTTCCTTTCCGTCCTCGTGGAAATAGCTCACCACGGCGTCCAGCAGCTCGCCTGTCCCCTCGCCGGTTTGAGAAGATACGGCAAAAATCTCCGATTCCAGGCCAAGCTCATAAAATTCGGCGACGGTAAGCCGGCGCTGTTCGGTTTCTGCTTTATTGGCCACGATCAAAACCGGCTTTTTGTAACGCCGGAGCACATTGGCAAATTCTTTGTCCAGCTCGGTCAGACCCGAATCGGTATCTACCATAAAAAGTACAACCGTTGATTCCTCGATGGCCAGCTCTACCTGTTCGCGGATTGCTTCTTCGAAGACATCCTCGGAGCCCACCACATACCCGCCGGTATCGATAACGGTAAAAAACTTCTCGGTCCAGTCGGCATAACCATAGTGACGATCACGGGTAACCCCGCTCTCGTTGTCCATAATTGCCTTCCGCTGTTCTATCAGCCGGTTAAATAACGTGGACTTGCCCACATTGGGGCGCCCCACTATCGAAACTATATTCGCCATGTAAATTATTCTTTATATCCCAACTGCTTCAGACGAAGCTCATTATTCCGCCAGTCGGGATCAACTTTAACGCGTGTTTCCAGGAAAACTTTTTTCTGGAAGAAAGCTTCCAGGTTTTTTCGGGCCTGGATGCCTATTTTCTTTAACATCGAGCCTTTTTCGCCGATAATAATCCCTTTCTGGCTGTTCCGCTCAACCAGAATATCGGCGAGGATCACGATGATATCTTCTTTTTCCTTGAACTCCTGGATTACCACCTCGCTGCTGTAGGGGATCTCCTGTTTGTAGTTCAGGAAAATTTTCTCCCGGATAATCTCGGACGCAAAAAACCTCTCCGGACGGTCGGTAAGGTCATTGTCCGGGAAATAGGCCGGATGTTCGGGAAGCAGGTTAACGAGCACTTCCAGGATGCCGTCAGTGTTGTAGTTATGCAGGGCAGAAACTACGGCGACGTGCACCGGTTCAATCACCTCCTTCCATTCAGCAATTTTACTTTCCACCTCTTCCTGCCCGGACAAATCCATTTTGTTGATAATTAAAACAATAGGAGCGTCAGTTTTTTTAAGAAGCGGCAATGCGTCGTGGGTTTCCGCTTTCTCACCGGGTTCGGTTACGAAAAGGACGGCATCCGCGTCTTCCAGGGAACCGCGAACGAAAGCCATCATGGAATCGTGGAGCTTATACGTAGAATGCAGAATACCGGGGGTATCTGAATAGACGAGCTGATAGGGAATCCCGTTCTCCACGCCGTTGAGGATACCCATGATGCGGTGACGGGTAGTCTGGGCTTTTGAGGTGACAATGGAAAGCGATTCGCCCACCAACACATTCATCAGGGTAGATTTACCGACGTTAGGCTTCCCGACAATACTGACAAAGCCTGCGCGATGCGGCTGATTTGTTTGATTCGCTTCCAAAATTTTACCGGTTTCCACTAAAAAAATATGCCTGAAAAAAAATTGCTTTGACAAAGGTAGTTGTTTTTTAAAAATTCTTTGCTACCTTTGCAATCCGGTTACACAACACCGCGGGATGGAGCAGTTGGTAGCTCGTTGGGCTCATAACCCAAAGGTCACAGGTTCGAGTCCTGTTCCCGCTACAAAGAAAGACAGCCAGTTACATGAAAATGTGACTGGCTTTTTTCATGGTGGGTACAACAATGAAGTGTTACACCTGTAAGAGCTCCCCAATCAAGAGCTAAAAATTTCGGAGTACGTCGCCTCTATATATTCGACCTCAGATTCTTTCAGCGCGGCGAACTCCTTCTCCCTGGCCCGCTTGGAAAGTACCCCCTCATTTTGCTTCAAGAAATTGAATAGCAAATCAACGGTTGAAGCCGGCATTTCGATCAGCGCCTCGATCTTAGCTTTAAACTGATCATACCGTTGCAAAAATCTAATTTCCTGCGGCAAATCGACTTCGATTGTTTGCTCAACACAGGAGTATAAGAATTCCACATGCGGCGTTGCATCAAAATAGCGGTAATAGTCACCGGTATCGTTCAAGACACGAACGTTCATCTTCTCGGCCGGTTCCCAATCGATAAGAGGAAGCAGTCGTTTGGAATAGCTTTCCAAAACCCGACGGTATTCGTCTAAACGTTCCAGAATGGGAGCGGATACGGGAAATACAACACCTGGCGGATTAAAGCCCCGCTCGGACAAAACATGATGAATGAGATAGCGATGGATACGACCATTTCCATCTCCGAATGGATGGATATACACAAACCCGAAGGCAAGAACACTTGCTGCCAGAACAGCATCCACTTTACCTGCATACTGGGTGTCAAAATCAATCAAGCCTTGTACAAGACTCGGTAAATCTTCATGCCTTGCGCTAATATGTTCCGGCAGCGGTAAGCGACTCTCCCGATCATGTTCTCCCACAAAGCCGCCACCCTGGCGCAAGCCCATTTCAATAAAACGATTATCGTTTCCGATGACGATTTTCTGTAGCCGCAAAAGTTCAGGTAGATCAAGAGGTTGCTTTCCGGCCTCTCCGATGGCTCTGCCCCAACGTTGAATGCGGTTCTGCGGGGGAGATTCTCCTTCAATCGCATAAGAGGATTTAGAATCTTTCAGCAGAAGAAATGCAGCTGTTCGCGCGAGTATGTCGGCTGAGATATTTCCAACCGCTTTTTGTGCACGCCCGGCTAAGTCCTGTGCGATATAGGCATCTATCTTCGGCGTCCGAAAAACCAAAGGACAAAAATTCCTCGTGCCCGGCAGATTGTTCTTAACCCTGTGTCGCGTCGAATTTTTGCCTTTGCCCGCATATTGCTGCTTTTCATCCAGCACTTCAACATACGAACCTGTTTTGGCATCAGGCAGATCCAGCGGCTTATCCAGGAGCCATTCGTATAAAAACCAGATGCGGCGCATGTAGGAGCTTGTCGGCTTGCTTGAAATCATAGCTGCAATTTCCTGTGGCTGCACGACATCAAACAGCCGTTTTAGCACAACCAGATCCACCCCCTCATATTTCAGCGCAAAAACGAGCTGTCCTTCCAAAGTCAAGTTCGGCTTGTGGCGCGGTGTTAAAATGCGCCACCCGTCTTTTTCAAAAACACTATGCCGCGTGCAGATAGCCGATAAAACCCGGGGGAGTGGAACGGAAAGCTCATAAGCGTGGATCAAGGCAGCATAACCAACGGGTACGGCTGCTTCGGGCAACCGCTTTTCATGAAAAATAATTACTGCTTCAAAAAAAAACTTACTTTCTTTATTGGGCATGAAAAACGATTACTTTCCGAGAAATTCGATTACAAAAAGCAATATAGCATGAATAGCGATTACTTTCTACGGATTTTAATAATTCACAGCCCCTTTTGGCGAAAAACAGTTACCGGCACAGCCTACCCCAGAAATATCAGATTATTTCGGAAAGCATGGAAGGCCGGCCTTCCGCAGTTTTCGTTGCAAAAAGCCGGCCTTTAAACGAGGTACGACATTCAATAAACCGGCAGTCCGGTCAGCGTACCACTTGAGAAAAATCGCGCAACTCCGAATTCAGCACCTTTTCCCTCAGCTTAACGATATTGTCGGTATTCATTTTGCGGAAAATATTCTTTTTGATGGTACTGATCGTCGACGATTTCCGATTCGTCTTCCTGGCAATTTCGCTTACAGACAACCCTTCGGAAAGCTCCCTGGCAATATAGAACTCTGTCTTGGTAAGCAGAGGCCGGCTTTCCCTTTCCGCCGCGAAATCGTTCATCAACCAATCTACGGCCTGTGGACAAATATATCTTCTGTCCTGTCCTATACTTTCAAAGCAGTCATTGATTACCTCCAAAGAATCAAGCGTAGTAAGAAAACCACTTACCCCGTAATTCAGATAAGCCCTCAGATTCTGACAAGGATTTCTTTGAGAAACGATTTCAAAAACAACTATCCTGCTTTTAGGATACTTCCTGGACGCCGCTTTCAGCTCCGAAAGATTTTCATCAGGAGCGTCCATTTGCGAAAGACATACGATTACAATAGTTTCAGTGGATACGTCCCTGCTTTTGACGGCCTGAGACCGATCTCCCGGATTTTCTATCACAATGCGCTTCGCTTTTTCACGTAAGACATTTGTAAATCCCAGGTTGTAAATGGGCGATTTGCCAATGATTACTATATCCATTTTTATTCTTCTTTGTGCTCCGTCCCGGGCGTATCCCTTTCCGGCAACTACACACCTCTATCTCAGTACCGATATTTTCTGGTGCAGGGTTGATCCGTTTTGCGACTTTAACGTCAGAATGTAAATGCCTGCCGGGAGGTTAGCGGCATCAATTCCATTGACCGGAAAAGAAGCAAGGTCGATAAGCGTCCGGCCCGACACGTTCTGTACCCGGAGACTATGGAAGCGGCTCTGAAGCTTGCTGTTGACCCATATGCGATCGGTTACCGGGTTGGGATAGCCAACAAATATATCTTCTTCTTTTCCTCCTTTAAAATCAATCGATTTAACCGGGCTGTATTCAAAACTTGCGTCGACGTCCACCATTTTTAACCGGTAGTAATTAATCCCGTAAGGAGGAGAGCCATGACTAAACCGGTAATTTATCAGCGACCGGCCTTCTCCCTGAGCCCGGGCTGTCCCGAGGCTTGCCCAGTTTCTTGCATCGGTACTGCGTTCTACCTGGGAATAGCTGCTATTGATCTCTTCGGTAGTCACCCAGCGCAGCAGGGCGCCGGCGCCTTCCCTTGTGACATTGAACTCAGCCAAAGCGACCGGTAGGCTTCCGTCTACATAGGTAAATTCCTTTGTATAATCATCCTCGGTCGGGTTTGTGCCCGGTCCGTTGGGAGCATTGCCATTGGAAGTCAGGTTGACATTAAATCCATTGAATGGCTGCGTCATCGGCGTAGCTTTTGTGGCTTTATAAGCGATGGTAATTTCACCTCCGCCCCGGGCTTCTATCTCCTTTATCTGTTTCCCGGTATAGGTGCTGGTGGCTGCATTATAAGTCCAGGAAAAGTAGTCTTTATAGTCTCCTCCCACGGCGCTTACCGGGTCATTATAATGGTCGTCGTCATAGGTGCCGTTGCCCATGCTTATGATGAGCGTAATGGGGTCATATTCTCCGTCAACATCCTCGAATCCTATAGGTTCGCTGCCGCTATTGCCAAAAAGGAAGGAAAAAGTAGCATATGGATTTGCACCGGGGATCGGGGCAACGCTGATGTTCGCACTTTGTACAAACGGGTTGGTGTCGGCAAAAGCTGCGGAGAAAATGAGGCAGAAAAATACTGGTAAAAATAATCGTTTCATAAAAAGAGTACGGTTGGTTTTAATAAAGGTGGTCGGGACCACTTCCGGCCCCGACCGAAAAATCATTTTAGAAGCCCGAATACTCCACAGACTCTATATCCGTATTATTCGCATCGTTGGTTTCACCGCCGCTCGGGTAGTCGATCTGTACCGTCACCGGCGAGGTGCCCATGGTCTTTCCGGGCGTAAAGGTGCCGGTGAACCCGATGTAGCGCGAACCCCCTTTGGGTATCACTGCGGTAGCTGTCCAAGTGTGGTAAATCCCTGAAGCCGAATAGGTCCAGATAGCGTTGTGCAATGTTCCCAGGGCGTTCGAAGTGGCCGCGCCATCCCAAACCACTGTCCATTTGGCATTTTTGGGTACCCTCACCGTAATTTTTGCGCCCGTGGTAGGCCCACCCGAAGTACTGTTCAGATTGAGCACACGAATACGCGCGGTAAACCCTCTGGTTCCGGATATCACGTTAGGGTCAAATGTTACGAACGGGGTAAGATCGGGGACTACCGCATCCAAGGTGGTAAGGTACAGGGTAGCCAGGTCGCAGGCTACCGGCGTACCGTTATCGCAAACCTGGTACACTACCGGGACGGTTCCTACAAAATCAGCGTCAGGAACAAACGTATAGCTTCCGTCGGGCCTGAGTGTTAACTGACCGGCTCCGGGAATTACCGTCGGTGTGTTCCCGATGACAATCGGAGTACCGTTCGCATTCGCAGTAGTCACGGTTGTGGTGTTTCCTTCAGGATCCGAGTCGTTGCTTTTCACATTACCGGTCATGGTTTTACCTTTCGGAGCCGAATTGGCATCATCATTGGCCAGTGTGGTATTGTCTGCCGCAGGCAGTACCACGATGTTCAGCTGCGCGGCATCCGTTCCTCCCTTTCCATCGGAAATCGTATAGTCAACCGGATCGACCGTACCGGCAAATCCATTAGCAGGCGTAAACGTATAGGAGCCGTCGGGCTTCAGAAGAAGCGTCCCTGCGTTAGGAACATTATTGCCATCCTTGTCTTTCCCGGGAACCTGTACCGTAAAGCCGAGCGGTATGGATGATCCTGTTACCGTAAGCGGATCACCATCCGGGTCGCTGTCATTGACGAGCACATTGGCGCTGATCGGGGTATTTATTTCTGTCTTCACATTATCATCCTGCGCGATAGGGCCGTCGTTTCCTGCGGTAGTTGCCGGGATCACTTTGATATCCAGTATGGCATTATCCGTATCTCCGCCTACATCTGTAATATTGTAGACTATCGGGTTAATGGTCCCGTTGAAACCGGGAGCGGGTGTAAAGGTGTACGTGCCGTTGGCATTCAGCACAATACTTCCCGCGTTGCTAACCGCTGCACCGCTCTTATTGACCCCGGAAACCGTAGTGGCAACGCCTACCGGTATCGGTGTCCCTCCCTGGGTTGCCCCCGTCACGGAAAGTCCGCTTCCTTCATCGTTTGTGAGCACATCTCCGTTTACCGGTACATCCTGCGGCGTCTGATTGATGTCGTTAATAGCAATCAACGCGGGAACAAACGGCACGGTAATAGTACCCGGAGCCGACACCACCTGCGCGTTATCTTTTACCGTAAATTCGAATGTAACCTCTACTGTACTCCACGGACTGGTACCATCGGGATCTACCGACACCTTTCCCGGATCAAACGCAGCAATCGGGGTAGCTGTAGTAATGGCTACGCCATTGTAGTAGAGTGTACCGTTGGTAGCCGGGAAAAGGACTACCTCCCGGCCGGAAAGATTGCCGGTATACCCGTCGGGGGCATCTTCAAAATCACTTGCTTCGAACAGGGAAGCAGCAAGCGGTACCTTCGTGGTACCCCCTGGGTTGATCAAAGCCTCCGAGGTCTTATCTCTTGCGACCGGCGCCTGTTCCATTCCGAAATCGGCATTCCCGACCTCGCCTGTAAGCGTCCCGAGTGACAGGACACCACCCTTGTTATCCGTATCGGCGGCGCCTTCGAGGTTTGTACCGGTTGCCACCCATCCCGAAGGCAGTTGGGCATCTGCAGCTTCGAGAGTAGAAGCCGGCGCTTTCTGCTCGGTAGTAAGAATAATCTTATACGCATGTCCGGCCTGCACATCCGCGAAGAGAAACGTTCCGTCGGGACTTACCTGAACAGACTGAACTACCTGGTTATCTGCATTGACAAGGTTGGCATACACATTGCCGCCCGTTACCAGCGAACTTCCGCCGTTGCTATCGCCGCTGTTCCCGCTGACCGTTTTTTCGCCGGCCCCGGCTACGGCATTTCCGTCGGAGTCGTGCCACAATTTACCGGCAACACTCACTTCGTTGGTAACATTAAAATTGTCTGCTGATACGGCAACCCTGCCGCAGGCGTCGGTGACAACTACCTGAATAACGATTTCTGTAGGTGAAGTAACAGTGGGAGGAGTAAATACGGTAGTGGCGGCACCAGCGCTATTGTTGACCGAAAAGCTTCCGACCGGTGCAGAGTCGCTTTTCCTTATGGCCGTCCACTTATACGTCAAAGCGGCCCCTATAGGAGAACTGGCTCAGACAGAAAGCTGAACAGGTACAGCCATATTACTACCGGAAGCGCCCACTGCCGCGATCGGGCCGACATGGGGGGTTTTGCCTTCCATAGTCATGAAGCTCCAGTTAAAAAAGGCCCGCATCGCTGCTACTCCCGATGCGTTGTTTTCGTTGATATCATGCCCGGATTCATACATCACCGAGCCACGGTTGGGGTCACCGAACGCCTGCCCATACACGATGACCGCGGCAACACCCGGCGACTTGCCCGGTACATCTTCCTGGGTGGGGTCATATGCGATAACATTCGCTTCATCTCTCCACCCGCCGCCTAATACCGGCATGTAAATCTGCTCGCTCCCGTTGGTATGGGCGAGGTCTGAAGTACCCAGATACTGTGACACCCAGTCGTCGGCGGGCGTAGCCTTACCGGTTTGGGTAACCGGCATAGCTGCGTTCGTCAGGTAAGCTGGCGTTCCGTCCTTATGCTTGTCCCACAGCACCAGTGAATTCTGGGAATAGCTGGTTTTACCTGCTTGCGGAAGAACGATTCCCGTCCCGGCGGCGGTTACCTTACGGGTAAGAAAATTCATTTGCTGCGAAATATTGGCAGGGTTGTAAGTATTTTCAAGCGCACTGATGGCATGACATCCCGCCCAGATTGAACCTTTGCTTACCTGGTTCCACGTGAGAAGATTCCCGTGCGTGCTCCATTTCGGATCAGCGTGGGGCATGACAAAGATATCGTTACAGGCACCAAGATTTTGAGGATCTATCCGGTTATAAGCGCTGGACGGAATCCCCGCATTCTGAATGAACTTTTCGGAAATCTTACCGTTTTTATCGTCCAGGGTCCACAGGGGCACGCTGCGGATAGTCATCGTTTTCGCACCCTGGAAGGTATAATCGGAAGGAATCTGGTTGGCGGTCACAAATCCCCTGGTATAGCCGTTTCCGCCGTTGGTTGTGTTGGAAGCGGCTCTCCACTGGTTGATAACGGTTTGAACGGAAGAGCTTAAAAACTCCGACGATATAACAAACAAGCTTCCTGAATAAGCAGTGCCGTTAATCACATAGTCGGTAGCGTCTTTTGCTTTTCCTTCCTTTACCACCCACAGTACCGGGACGTTATAAAACTTCACCAGTTCGTGAATCATCCCATAAGGCTTAAGCCCTTTGTCTGCGGCCGACGTATTGGCATTCATCTGGATGATATATGAACCTGACGGGATGGTAACCTGGGCGGAAAGGTGGTGACTTAACAACACCCCCAACAACCAGCCGGCAACGCATCTTCCAAACCAATACCTGCTGCGGCGCAGGCCAAATGTTTTTGTTAGAGTTTTGTACATAGACTTGATTTTTAGTGAAACCTGAATAGTTATTGGAAAAAGAAGGGGGCCTTCGGGGGGACGAAATTCCAGTTCAGTTGAGACATAGCGCTCCCCTGCCGGAAATTCAATTTCCGGTCGGGAAACAAGCGTTCCGCTCAGGTGAAAAAAGCCATCGGCCCTGTTTTAAGGCCGGTAATCCGGATCCTGCGGCAAAGGCACTATCGCCTTAACTTTAGATCAGAAGCAGGCTAATTCTTTCCTGTTTAAAGGGCAGCTGACAACATCGGCCTTCCGGGATACAAGGCCGTATCCCTATGCCTGACGAGAAGGTTTGTAATCAATTTCAGCCTGATAACAAAGCCCGCCGGCCACGGAGAAGGAACTGAATCATGTCCTTCTACACGCCGACTGGGAGTGACGAGGTAATTCTGAAATGCATCCATGGTTTTTCTTTTGGGGGGACAAGAATCCATCGAATTGTATTTAAATACTAACACCTAAAAAACATCTTTCCCGGGCAATTCAAATCAACTCTATTTTAATCTCCGGGTATACATAAATTTCTATTTCAATACGACTTATATAGGCAAGAAGCGGTATCGTCATACACTTTTCTGCTCCGGGACACTTACCTAAATATTACTACAGGCCTACAAAACTTCATCGCCTTGTTTCTACGACAAAAGCAGACTGAATGTAGCGTCCCAAACAACGTATACGTTACAGAAATTCCGGAATTTTGACAGAATAGCGCTATTTTATATAACTTATGCAATATTTTGCATAATAATACCATTATAAATTTACATTCCAAGCCCAACCTTTTCCCTGTTTCATAACTACTTCCGTCGCATAGAAAAATAGAAACCTAGCTACATTATCCAAATATTTCTACGCAATCAAACGCTAATACCTCTCCTATGACCGCATCAATAATCCTTAGCAACCCGATTCCGTTAATAGAGAATTTTCTATCCTCTGTTTTTGCCAATCAAACTTCAGCCATCAGGCTTTGTGCGGTCGGTCGTGAATTCGGATTGATAAATCAGGAGCATATGTACCGGGATATATGTACAAAAAGCAGGGCTGCACCGGAGTTATAACCCGGAACAGCCCTGCTTTTATTCTCTGGGGGATTTTACGCTTCTACTTCTTGATAAATTTCAGGCTTTGGGAAAGGCCGTCGGTAGTTAACGATAAAATATAGACGCCGGGCGCCAGCGAACTGACATCTGCTTCACAATGGTCCCTCGATATGGTTTTTACAGGGATAAGGATCGAAACACCTTTTAAATCCAAAATCTCTAGCCTGGGTTCGCCTTTTCCGTAAAAACTGCTGTTTATCCTGAGGGTATTACCAGCAGGGTTTGGATACAAATACGCCTCAGCCGTGGTTCCGTCAGCCCCCAATTTCAACCTTCTGACTGGAGAATATGCATACTTCCCGTCATAATCTATTTGCTTCAAACGGAAATAATAGGTTCCCGCCAAAAGATTACCGATGGTATAGCGGTATAAATTGACCGTGTTTTTTCCAATCGCCGGAACGAAGCCTGCTTTCAAAAACCCGCGGGCATCGAGACTCATCTCGATGTCAAACCCCAGGTTGTTCACTTCCTGTGTGGTTTTCCAGGAAAGCTGCACATTACCCGGCTCCTCGCGCGTAACCTCAAAACTGATTAGTTCGACCGGCATGGCGTTCTCTATGGTAAAATCCTGGTTGGATATATCGAAAAAGATATTGGGCACATTTCCGGCATCGGTGCTGGTGCTGGGCGCTACTTTGATCCTGGCCGTCGTTGTATTGATGTTGGGGAGTACAACCGACGCGCTGCCTGAATTAGGAAGGCCGCTCGCCAGCAGGGTCGAAAATGTCAATCCTCCATCCGTCGACAGGAGAATATCGACCAGCGTACAGCTTACCGGCGCAGCGGTAGTCCCGTTCACGCTCCACTTTACTGCCAGCTGGCTATTGGCTTCGTGGGTTCCGGAAGGGTCATCGGTTACCAGGAAGGGCCCTGAGCCGCCGTCTATAGTTACTGTCACGTTTTCCCTGGTCACCCCGCCCCGGCTGTCGCGCACGGTGAGGGCGTGCGTAGTAATAATGCCCACGGAAGGCAGCTTATCTCCTTTCGCATAGTTGGAGCCATCCAGAACGGCCGAAAGCCTCGGGTAGAACCTTCTGCCCGGGTTGCTTTCAGTAGCCTGCACCGGGACGTACGACCGGAAGAAAGGCGGCCTGGCAGCATCGGAAATGGTTGTGGCGGTGAGATGCGTCTTGTCGGATTCATCGCTGATACTGGTTCCCTCCCAGCTGTAACTCAAAACGTCACCTGGGTCAGCGTCTGTAGCCTGTCCTTCCAGGACAAAAGGTGTAGACCTTGGCACCGTATGCAGGGCCGTCATAGCCGCAATAGCGGGGACAGCGTTACCCGTAGCAGTTTCGGTAAAGCAGCTCAGCGTTGCCACGTAGGCGTTTGCCTGCTCCAGGCTTACGGCATGAAAATTCAAGAAAGGGGCATAAGGCGTTTCGTAGTCGTCATCGCCCAGCATACCATCGGCAATATTTGTATTGCTGCAGGTAAATCCGTAGCTCATAATCGTAGTTCCCGCGCCCGGCTCCACCGAGGTTTCGAAAGCCCGCGTTGTACACACCGGTACATTGCTGTTGTAGGTATGCGACATCCCGAACTGGTGACCGATCTCGTGAGCTACAAGCTGAAAATCAAACACTTCAGGAAAATTACCATCTCCCACACCGGAAACGCCCTGTCCTTTGGTCGCGTCATCACACACCGACGGCCGGACGGCAACACCACCGCCGGATCCGCCCAGCGTGCCCAGCACGTGCCCGATGTCATAACCGGTGCTCCCGAAAATAGCATCCAGGTTGGCTTGGTTTTGATCCAGCATGGCATCCTGGTCGTCGTTGCTATAGGGGTCGTTAGCAGCATCTGTGTAAACCAGCGTTTCGTCACTGACCAGCGAAAACGCGATGCTCAGCTCCTGCCGGTAAACGGCATTCAGGTTATTTACATAATTGGTAAGTGCATTAAAGCCCTCTATCTGTATACCGTTGCCCTTCTGGGCCGTAAATTCAGCCGTAGCCGCCATTGCCAGTTTAAAGGTCCGGAGCGTAGCGCCGGTAGCAGAAACTGCGCCTATCCGCCCGTGCTCCGTATGCGTATCCAAGCCGTTTCCCCCGAGGCTTTCCGAATCATGGACCCCGCACCGGTTATTGCTGTTGTTCGCCTTATGATGGGCCGGGCTTACCGCATCACCGGCAAAGTAGCATTTATAGGTGCTGTCTGCAGTTCCGTCTTTGAGCTTTTCGAAATAGGCCGTGTCATCTCCCGCTCCGAGAATGACGGCGCTAAACCCACTGGAAGTAAAATTGATACGGATCGTGAGCCGGGGGTTCTGCCGGCCTTTCCCCGCGTAGGTCCTGATCTCCGGGTGTTTGCGGGCCACATGGGCAGCGAGAATCGGCGATTCGAAAATATCGAAAACGGCTACCGTCCCGTCCGGTAGCGGCACTTCCAGCGGAATGCCGGGGGTGCGCTTTCCGCTGAACTCCAGCGGGGCGTCTTTCAGGTAGAATTTCAGCTTTGCTGTATGCACCTGGAACAGGGAAAACCTGGAGATGTAGCTCCCGATCCGGGCCGAAGTCGCATCCGGCACCTTTGCTTTGGTGAAAAAACCCGTTTGAGCCAATGCAAGCTGGAGCGATAGTGCGAATAAAATTGTAAAAACTGCCTTCATAGGAAATAAGATTAAATAGTGCAATAAATAAGTCAAAGTAGTGTAGTTAAACCGGTTTGATAGGTTCGGAAGATTGGAGGTCGCGCTGTTTTCAAACCTGAAAACGCCCCAACCTCTTTTTAGATAAAGCCCGGCGACCTGATCCCGCGAGTTCGGGGTCGCTTTGCCGGCTCAGAATCTCACCAAGTTTGAGGAGATTGCTGACATTGGTTTTCCGGAGGATACTCCTTTTAATGGTGCTGATTGTAGAAATTTTCCGGTTGGTTTCCCTGGCAATCCGGGAAACCGAGCGCCCCTCTGCGAGTAACCTGGCAACATCCAGCTCGTTGGCCGTAAGGTAGGTGGCCACTTCTTCATTGGCAAGATGGTCCAGGAGCCACTCCAATGCTTCCTCACCGACGTACCGGTTCCCGGCCAACACCTTTCTTATCGAATGCTCAATGTTTTCCAGCGGATCAAATGCGGTAACATACCCCCTGACACCCAGCTTAAGGTAGGCCAAAAGGTTTCTGAAAGTCTGCAGGCCCCGGACCGTCTCCAATACAAGTATTTTGGCTTCGGGATACTGTCCCGATACCATCCTCAGCTGGCGGACGTTTTCATCCAGCGGATCTGCCTGTGAAAGGCAAAGCATCACCAGATCGCACCCCTGCCCGGGAACTTGCGCAGGTTCCCGGACTTTGTCAAAGCCCGTCAGCGCAACCTCTTGCATGCTTTCACTTATAAGCTTCATAAGGCCCAGGCGCTGAACAGCCGATTTATCAATGATTACGATGTTCACAACAGAGGTGTGAGGTCCCGTTGCGGGGGTATGAGTAAATGATGGAGCCATTTGGCGCGAGCGTGGTAGTGGGAATTCTATGATTGAACGGCGGGTCGTATCAACATTCCGTCACATGGTTATAGTTAATTACTTTGAGGTCAAAAGTAATTGCAGACCGGCAAGTCCATCAATGCCAACTATACCGGAATTCCGGAATTCTGGTAGTAAACAGCAAGTTTTTCTACCCTTCAGCAATAAAAACACAGAAAAACACCCGTAACGACAAGGCGTACCACAGGGCAGACGGCTACAAGTTTCTTCGTTAACCCATAAACGGCTTGCAATGGTTACGTCGACCGGAACGATAAAAAAATATTGAGAGAATAAACTGCTGGAAGCTACGCCGGAACTACCCCAGTTCTTCGGCAAGGTGCCTGATAAATGCGGAAGGAGGCAACCCGGTTTGCTGTTTGAATACTGCCGCAAACTGGCTATGAGAAGAGAAGCCGGACTCGGCGGCCAAAGCGCTTATTTTGTACTGTCTCCACTGCGGGTTCTCCCGGAGCATTTTAATGGCAAAATTAATGCGGAGCTCGTTCACATACCCGTTAAAGTCTGACTCCTTGTATTTCCTGACCAGGTAGGAAATATACTTGGTATTGCTATCCAGCTGTGTCGCCAGAGAAGACAGTGAAAACCCATTTTCCAGGAAAAGGCCGGACTTTTCAAATTCGGCGAGCCGATCCAGTAAAATTCGTTCGGTCTCCGGCGGCATGATCCGCTTTTCCACACTTCCCTGGTTCCCCGCCGTATCTTTTTCCTGAAGGTCAAATGTTTCGTCAAAATCAGTCGCGGCTTCAACAGGCCCGGGAACAACTTCATTTCCGCTCAGTCGTTCGAGGACTGCTTTTACCTGTTCAAGTTCCCGTCTGCGCTTTCTCTTATACCAGGCAAAAAACACAATCGCGGACACAAGCAGTACGAAGGCTACAACGATTACCACATCCTTCCGGTCATTTCTCAACTTGTTCGTTATTTCGTTCTGCTCAAGTTGACCGTACATTTTGTCGAGCAGGTGCGCACGTTTATTCAGGAGGGTATCGGTAACCGCGTTGCTTTTTTCACGGGCCATGGCCAGTCCTTCCTGGTCTTTCACCCGGGCGTAGTAGTCTTTTGAAAGCGTGTGAGTCGCGTCCTTCAGCTGTAAATTCTTGGTTTCATCGGCAAAACGCTCCGCTTTGTCAAGGTATTCTTTAGCCTTCTGCAGATCCCCTTGCTTTAAAAACGAGTCAGCCATTCCCCTGAAAGCATAGCCGGTTTCATAAAAAGAAGGCAAGTTGATGCCTGCCGTCAATGCCCGTTGATAATGTATAACTGCGGTATCGTAACGGTCCAGGAGCCTGTAGTTATCTCCAAGCATCACCTCGTTGCACATTGTATTCACTTCCCGGTTGTGCTGCATCTTTTCAATGCTCTGCCCGGCTTCACGAAGACGGCTGATGGCCTCGCGATAGTTCTCCTCAGCCATTGCGGTGTAAGCAAGTTCCTGGAGCATGAGCCCTTTCGTACTGTTGGCCTGTTCCGGATCTTTTATTTTCGGAATAATTGCAAGCGCTTTCCGGGAATGGCTCCTGGCCTTGTCATACAGTTCGTTTATCCGATAAAGACCTGACAGGTACCCGTTGGCCCTCGCCAGCCACGTATAGTTGCCGGCTTCCGCCGCCAGCTTATCAATTTTCAGCGCGTACTCGATTGATTGATCCAGATCTCCGCTCTGCTGGTACAGTCTTGCAATTAGCATCAGGCACCGCATCCGGCTGACCGGCAAGACGGAAGAACGGTACAGCGAGTCGGCATCAGCCAATGAGGCATTCAGATCCTTGTGAGCCGATTCCTTCCAGATCTTATCATAAGCTTCATCGAAAGCCTTATCCTGCGCTTTTGTACCGGAACCTGTGGCCAGTAGCAATAATAAAAGGTAAATACGCCAACCCATCTTTCCGTCTGTTAAATAGGATATACATGGACCTTGTATATTCATCAATCCGTTGGAGCAAGATACCAATCCGGTTACACCTGTGCAAGTGGGGATAGAAGGAAAAGGGGCCGAAAGTCAAGATTATCTTTTTCTTCCCTATTTTCTGAAAGCCTTAAAATCACTTTCCTTCAATTCGGGGAGTTCAGGCGCAAATTGCTGCCTGACGTAGGAGGCGAGCGAGGCCAATTGCCGGTCCGACAAGAAGGTAAATGCGGGCATGGCCTCGCCGGTAGCTGCCTGGCCGCCGTTTAATACCATAGAAAGAAATCCCTCCTTGCTCCTGCTGAGTTTTGCAGACCCTACCAGCGACGGAAACGATCCCGGAACCCCGCGGCCATCCGGCTTGTGGCAGGATTCACAATAGGAGGCATAGATCGTCGCCCCGCTTTCTGTTGTGTTTTCCCCGGCAATGGCTTTTTTGCGGTCTTTCGCCGGCACCTTACCGATTCTCCTGATTTTTATGATTTTGTCGTCCGTCGCGAGCGGAAAATTTGCGGGCGGGTTCCAGTCCCGGTTAGAGGTACCGATGTATACGTCGCCGGCTGGCGAAACGCATACGTCGCGCAAGCGGCCGAACTTTTTGCTGAACAGAATATCTTCAGATACAATTTGGGTTCCTGAAGCGTCCAAATGCAGCACGCGCAGGCTCTGGGTCTTGAGCGTGGTCAGCAGAAGCGCGTTCTTCCATTCTGAAATATTTCCGTTGTAATAATCCATTCCGGCAGGCGCAATCGTTGGCGTCCAGCTTTTGACCGGGAAAATGGTGTGGTTATCCCGGCAATAAGCCTCTTCCTTCGGCAGGTCGCAGGTTCCTGCAATATAGGGCCAGCCGTAGTTCCCACCCCGGGTAAGAAGGTTCACTTCATCGTCGGTGGCGTCGCCGTGCTCGGCAACAAAAAGATTACCCTTCGCTGTATAAACCAGGCCCTGCGGCACCCGGAACCCCATGCACCAAACCGGGCTTCCCGGGAACGGATTATCGGCGGGGATAGACCCGTCAAGGTTAAGCCTCAATACTTTCCCGTTGGGGTAAGCCGGATCCAGCACTTTCTTTTCCTGCACAATGTCACCGGTAGCCCAAAGAAGCTTCCTGTCGGCGCTGATCACCAGGCGGGCCCCGTTATGCCCCTGATACCCGGGTATCTCCATCAGCAATTCCGGATCTGTCAGCGCGCCGTTTCGATAGTTATAGCGGACCAATTTGGCGGTAATCACAGAATCGCTGTCGATATGGGAATAATTCACAAACACTTGTTTAAATTTTTTCCAATCCGGATGGAGAACGAAAGTCATAAGCCCGACCCGTTTGCGGAAGTATCCCTTTACCTGGAGCAACAGCTTTATTTCACCTGTTTCCGGGTTAAGCCGGCTTAGTTTCCCATCCTGGTCCGTAAACCAGATCCAGTTGTCCGGCCCCCAGGCGAGATCCCAGATTGCGTTCTGTTTTTCCGCAACGGAACTGATCACCACGCGCGACGTTTCAAGGTCTACGGTATCTCCCTTTGCCGCAGCCCCGGGAAGCCCTGCTTCGAATCCCGGCCGGACAGCCATTCCCAGTGAAAAAAGGAGTCCAACGACCGCAGCCAAGCGAAAAGCTATATTCTTTTTCATAGAAGCACGTATTCAAAAATTGATTTACCTCTCCCTCATTCCGAAACTCCTCTTCTAATAAATGCACAATCATCGTTCAGCTACTGCCCTTCGGGCGGTAGATTGCGGCCTTCACGGAGCATGAAACGGTAAAGCGTGCGCAGCATGCACTTTTGCTCAAAAAAAAGCCCGCACCCAACCGGGTACGAGCCTTTGCCTGATAGTTGCAGCGATTTTTACTCGGCTAGCAATAACTTACGCAGCTCCAGGATATTAGTCGTTTTTGTTTTACCCATAATCCTCTTTTTGATGGTGGAGATGGTGGACCGGTGCCGGCCTGTTGTTTCCGAAATCCAGGAATTGCTCTTTCCTTCCACTAGAAACTCAGCGACTTCCCACTCCGCATTGGTCAGACGAATGCGTTCTTTCGGATTTTTTCCGGAAGCATCCGGCTCGGCGGTTACATCCATAAGGCGCCGGATAATGGAATCCACCACTTTAAACGAAATATAATGCCTTCCTTCCCGTACTTCACTGAGGCAGTCGGCAAAATCGCCCGCGCTGCTTTCCAGGTTCAGGAAACCGGAAGCCCCCGCCCTGATGTACTGAATAATGTTCTCATCATTCATTTTTGTGTCTATCTCAAACACGATGATCCTGCAGGCGGGAAGCTTTTTCCTGACAAGCGATATCGCCTGAACTTTCTTGAAAACAACCGCAGACGGATCGAGCACGAGAAACACGGTGGTGTCATCTCCATAATTCAGTCCTCCTTTGAGAATAGCTGCCAAATCTGTATCCAGGATGTTCACCTTTCCCATCCGGCTTTGAGAAAGCATGCTTTTTAGACCCGGTTCGAGCGCGGGAAATGTGTTAGTCAATAAAATGTTCATTCCGTAATATTTCCAATCATATAGTTAGTTATTGAAGATGAAGACCGGTGTAGTAAACCGCGGTACCGGGGAACGGACAGACTGCCTGGCCGGATCGTCTATTTGCCGGTAAGCCGGATCTGTCAGCCTGGTGCCGGCTCAACCACATCCAGGTCCGGTCGGGGTCTCCGTCACTGCAGGGTTTGGTATATCACTTAACGAGCAAGGAGCGGGTCCGGCACTCGGAATACTGGAATCTTAAAACAGGATGCGTCGGAATTAGCTGTGACATAGCGATACAGACAAAACCAAATAGATATTTGCCCCGGACCGGCCCGGTTTTACCGCTGAAAACGGGGCCTATGAACCCCCGGCAACCAATTTCAACATTTTACTATACAAAGTAGTCGAATATTTATCTCTCGAAATCACGCATAAAAGTATTTTACAAATAGGCATAAATATGTCTATATAGCAATTAAATAGCACTTCCTCTATATTTTTGTAGAAAAACAGCGTCAACAAACTGCTAATCGTTAGCGCGACGTTCCGATCCGGGCCCACTGTTTTCCATGCCGGCTACTCACAAAAAAGAGGGCGACGCATCAGTCTATACCATTAACAAGACAAGAATCCACCGGGATGAAAATTGCAATTATAGAAGACCATCAGCTTTTTGCTGAGTGCCTGAAAATTTACTTTGAAAGAATGGGCATTGCACAGAACGTTCAACTGTTTGAAAATGGCCGGCAATTCCTCCAGACAGCCGGCTGGAACCCGGATCTGGTGCTTACCGACCTGATGATGGAGGGAATTTCGGGCGTGGAGTTAATCAAAGAACTGGCGGATAAACGGAAAAGAGAAAAGCTGAAATATAAAATCATTGTTCTCTCATCGGTAGAGGACTACCAGATCATAAAAAAAGCATTGTTCACGGGCGCATCCGGCTATCTTTCCAAAAATACCCGGCTGGAAGAACTTTCAGAAGCAATTGAAAAAGTAACCCGGAACGAAAATTACATTTCGAGTTACCTTCAGAAAAACCTGATCAACAATATCCTGACGGAGAATGAATATACTTTGCTGCTATCCCCCCGCGAAAAGGAGCTGCTGTACATGGTTTGCGACGGCATTACGCTGAAGGAAGCCGCCTACCAGCTGAACCTCAGCATCCACACCATACGGAACTATTATCGGTCGATTATGAAGAAATTCAACGTTCACCGGACGGTGGACCTGATAAAATTCGCCATTGAAAAAGGTTTGTATTTCCCGAAGACGCAAAAATAGGTATGAGGTGTGAGATCTGAGCATTAAGCCCGCAGCAGCGGACCTCACACCTCATACCTCACACCTCAATCCTATTTCTTTTCCAGGCTGCTGCTCAACTTGGCGCGGTTGGCCAGTTTCACGATGAGGAAAATGACCCAGGCAATCAGGAGAAACTGAATGACCTGGTTCAGGAAGGCGCCGTAACGAATGGCTACCTCGGCCGTTTCGCCTTCGGCTTCTTTCAGGACGTACTTAAGCTTATCAAAATCCACACCTCCGATGATAAGACCGAGGATGGGATTGATAATGTCATCCACCAGCGAGGTGGTGATTTTCCCGAACGCAGCGCCGATGATAACACCGACAGCAAGATCCAGAACATTGCCCTGGGCGATGAAGGTTTTAAATTCTTTAAGCATACAAGAAAAAGTTTTTTGTTTGAAGGAATTGAATATTAGGGGGTAAGTATTTGGAAGTTGGAAATCGGAAATCAGAAATCAGAAATCAGAAATCAGAGGTCGGAAATCGGAAATTAACGCGCCATCAACCAGCCTTCCGGAGCAAACGGGTCTATGCGGCGCAGCCGATTTCCGATTTCCGACCTCCGATTTCCCCTCAAAACGAATATAAAAACCCGACTGACAAAGCCTGGGCCCATTGCACGCGGGCGACCTGGTCGTCGTCGTATAACATAATCACACCGAGATTAACGTTGAAATACTTACGGATCTTGGCGGTAATATTGGCATCGAGCCTGTGATCTGTATGGAAAGCGGTATTCCTGTTCTTATTAGCGGAGGCAAAGAGCTGGTACCTCCATTTCAGGCTGATGTCCTTGGCAATTTCCTTGTCGAAATTGGCGATCAATTGGGCCAATGCCACTTCATTTCTTACTTTTTTCCCGATAGGAACACCATAGTTCGTCGAGTCGGGCGTATTCCTGAACAGCTCCGTATCCGTAACGAAAGTCTGCCGCAGCGCACCCGGTGAGAATGTTACATAGAAAAAGGGCGCAGGACTGTATTGCAAGCCGATGGCTTCCGTCAGGTAACCCGGCGCCAGAAAATTGGAAATACGCTTGCGGATTTCACGACCGTCGGTTCCCGTTTCGAAATTATACCCCGGGGCAAACTGGGTCAGAAAATTCACGTTTCCTACCAGGCTCCAATGCTCAGCCAGCTCATAACCGTACTTCGAATCAAAAAACAACCGGTCAAAGCTCTTTCTCGCGTCCAGTCCTTCATTTTTTACAATGCCGTATTGCGACTGCAGATCATTCCGCCAGGTGTGCTTCCCTTTCTTGAATTCGCGAAGCATATTGAAAAATACGCCCAGGGAGATGGAATTTACACCACCGCCCGTCCAGGCCGTGTTAAACGATCCCTGGTTGAAATTGGCACCGAATTCGGTTTTGCTTTTCCACGTTGTATCTTTCACCGCCTGGTTCAAGGCTGCAATGTCCTGCGCACGGGTCGTCAGGGCAAACACGCACAACAGGCCTAAGAGAGAGAATCTTACTATTTTCATTCTGTAAAAGTGTTGATTAAGATGGTGGATATTTTGTCCGTTGGATAGTAAAAAACGGTCACGAAGCGAAGATTTCGACCTTCTGCGACTGAAAATATTTCAGGGGAAGAACGACGCGGGACTCTTCCGTTTTTATGGTAACCGAAAGGTTGTCCAGCTCGATAATCCTGCCTTTAACGCCATCGATTTGAATTAACTGCCCGATGGTATACTTATTCTTGCTGTAAAACGAAGAAATAATATTCCCCAGTACGTCACGCGAGGCAAGGCCGTAGCCCACACCAAACGCCGCGACGATACCGCCGAAAACAATAATAAAACTCGATTCCAGCAACTCCGTATTGATGCCGATCTGTGCGAGCGCAGAAATAAATGTAATTACCAGGAAGAAGCCAAAAACAAGGTTCCCGATCAGCTTGGCAGAAGGGACGTTAAACGACTTGCAAAGCGTGACGACGGCAGATTTAATAATATCGGAGATGATAATCCCCAACTGAAGCATAATTGCTCCCGCAATAAGCTGCGGAATAAAGTTGACGACCGACAATACCATGCTGGTGATGGTCTCTACTCCCAGAATTTCTGTGGCGGCCGTCAGGAACATCAGGATAATAAAATAATAAAGCGATGCCGCAACGATATTGCTTAGCTTTATCTCCGCCTTAATTTGCTTGATAAACCCGATTTGGTTAAGCCGCTCGCCGATCTTGTCGAACCCCACCCGGCCCAGAACGTTTTTGACAATTGCCCGTACAAAATTGGCGACCAGGTAGCCGATCAGCAGCACGACGATACACCCGATGAGACGGGGGACAAAGTCAACAAACTGACCGATAAGTGAATTGAAGGTATTCTTTAAAATATCAGAAATGTTGTAAAAACTTTCCATAAGGGTGCTTGAAAGTTAGGGGTTCTCTTCGTCATTAGAATTTTGATCCAGCGCGGCCGTCAAGGCACTAAAGGCAGACAGGAAGAAAAAGCCTCCGAAGTGCGAAACGACCTGCAAAGTATCCTTTATCAAATCAATTTCCGACACCAGGCTGGTCTTCAGGTATTCGGGGACAGCGCCTTCTACCTCCAGCTGCTTACGTATTTCATCTTGCAGATCACTCATTTAAAACTTACCGATTATTTCAGAAATAAGCTTTGCCAGGAAGCAGATCACCAGGATAACCGCCTCGAGGTACCGTTTTCTCAGATTCTCTCTTGACCTGAGCAGGCGCATTTTAACAGCACTCTCGGTGATGCGGAAAACGCCGGCAATGTCGCGTATACTGAGGTCGTCCAGGTATTTCATCATCAGGATACTGCGTTCTTCCGTAGAGAGGTGATCGATAGCGCGCTGCAAACGCTGAGCGTCAGCGTCTTTTTCCTCAATCAACACCGAAACATCAGTGTCTTCGTCAGGCACCTCCAGTTCCTCGTCCAGGTTCGTCTCGCCGCGTTTCTTGTTAACGCGCAGCTGATCCATGCAGTAGTTGTAGGTGATAGAATACAGCCAGGTTGAAAACCGTGCTTCCTCCTTAAAACTCCCCAGCTTAAAAATAAGCTTCAGGAAGATGTCATGGGTAAAATCCTCCGCCCGGGCCGTATCTTTCACCAGTGTGAGGCATTTACGATAGACTTTATCCGCATAACGGGCGTATAATTCCTCGAAAAAACTATTTTTTTGGGTAACTACGAAAAGCTGAACCAATTCTTCGTCTGAATGCACCTTTCCTGTTTGTTTTATAGACTTCGGAATTTTAAAAAAGTAACGCCAGGTAAATCAATATCTGAACGGGAGGTTTTAACACCAAAAAACGCTTTACTTTTCGAAAAAAGCAAAGCGCATCCGGTAAAAAAACTATTTGGTAATCGGCTAGTTACCTATTCCGACACGTTTGAAGCTGACAATCGACAGGTCCTTTGCAGTCTTTTCGAGCAGCTGGCGAATGGTCAGTGACGAGTCTTTCACAAATTCCTGGTTCAACAGCGTATTGTCTTTGTAGAATTTCTGAAGCTTGCCCTGGGCGATTCTCTCCAACATGGCTTCAGGCTTTCCTTCTGCACGGGCCTGTTCTTTCCCGATTTCGATTTCGCGTTCCACAAGCGCGGCGTCTACACCATCCTTATCCAGCGCAACGGGGCGCATTGCGGCGATCTGCATCGCGATATCCCGGCCTACTACCTGCAGGTCTGCGCCTGATCCGCCTTCGAATGCTACCAAAACACCCAATTTACCGTTGGAATGGATATACGGAACGACTTTTTGTGCGCTCACGTTTTCGTATCCTACGATTTCAATTTTCTCGCCCAGTTTACCGGTCAGGTTTACAATCTGATCAGCAACGGTAGAACCGTCTGACAATGTAGCGGCCATCAGGCTCTCGACGCTCTTATGGTCATTGGCAACAGCTTCCCCAAGGATGGTCTTGGCCAGTTCCTTAAAATCTGCCACATTGGCAACAGGCTCGGTTTCGCAAGCCAGGGCTACCAGCTTGCCATTGCTTTCGTCACTGCTGATTTCTACTACAACGACTCCTTCCGATACAGCATTGTCGGCACGTTTAGCAGCGACCTTCTGACCTTGCTTACGCAGAATTTCAATCGCCTTATCAAAATCGCCTTCTGCTTCAGTAAGCGCTTTTTTACAATCCATCATGCCCGCTCCTGTTAGCTGGCGAAGTTTGTTTACATCTTGAGCAGTAATTGCCATGGTTCCGAAAAAATGATATGATTATATGGTAAAAAGTTAATCCTGACGTGTAATGCCCCGGGCAAACACATTTCTAAACGCGCAAAGCCTATAGCTGACAAGCTACAGGCTTTGTGCATCTTACCCCAAACTCTCCATAGCTTCAGAGGTCAAAGGGACTGTATTACTTGTGTTGTTGTCTGTACTATTCAGCGGATGCTTCATCAGCATCAGCCTTTACATTCAACCTCTTTCTTTTATCCTGACGTTCTTCGCCTTCACCTTCTGCTGAGGCCGAACCTTCTGTATCAACTGCCTTTTTCGCTTCCTCTTCTTCAGCCAGGCGTTGATCTTCCTTGTCCTGCTTTCTCTCCAGCAAGCCTTCCTCTACTGCTTTTCCGATTGCAAGCGTAATCAACGAAATTGATTTGAATGCATCGTCATTGCCGGGAATTGCGTAGTCTACCTGATCCGGGTTAGAGTTGGTATCGCAAATCGCAATCACAGGAATGCCCAGTCTTTTCGCTTCGGCGATTGCGATGTGCTCACGCTTCACGTCTACAACAAACAATGCGGCAGGCAGGCGGGTCAGTTCAACCACACCACCCAATACCTTCTCCAGCTTGTCACGCTCACGTGAGATAGTAAGGCGCTCACGTTTCGCAATATTCTTAACGGTAACTTCGTCCTTAAGTGTTTTGTCCAGGTACTGAAGCTTTTTCAACGACTTTCTCATCGTTGTAAAGTTGGTCAGCATACCACCCAGCCAACGTTCGGTTACATAGGGCATTTTCAATCTTCTTGCTTCTTCAGCAACGATTTCCTGTGCCTGTTTTTTCGTGGCTACGAACATAATTTTACGTCCGGAGCGAACAATTGACTTCACTATTTCCTGCGCCTGGTCAAGGCACGCAACAGTTTTGTTGAGGTCAATGATGTGGATCCCGTTTTTCTCCATGAAAATATACGGAGCCATACGGGGATCCCACTTGCGGGTAAGGTGACCAAAGTGGACACCTGCATCCAATAGTTGTTTATATTCTAATTGTGCCATTGTTGAAAAAAGAAAAAGATAAGCAGCACGACGCACCGGACACAGTAAGCGCCGACTGGACGATATATAATTAAAAGATGTCGCGTAAGGACACCTGACAATACAATCTGATGCTTAACGTTTCGAGAACTGGAAGCGCTTACGTGCCTTTCTGCGGCCCGCCTTCTTCCGTTCAACCATACGTGAATCACGGGTAAGGAAACCTTCCTTCTTCAATGGCGGACGGTTCTCGCCGTTGTACTCAACAAGCGCACGGGAGATAGCCATCCGGGCTGCCTCAGCCTGTCCTTTAATTCCTCCACCCTGCACGTTGATTTTCACATCGTAGCTATCGCCGGATTCAAGCAGGGAGAAAGGTTGCTTCACCAGGATCTGGTGAACCTCAAAAGGGAAATACTCTTTCAGGTCGCGGCCGTTGATCTGAATATCGCCCTTACCAGGAGTGAGATAGATCCGCGCCACCGCGGTTTTTCTTCTACCTATGGTATTGATGTATGCCATTGGGGATTAATAATTAAACTTTAATTCTTTTGGTTGTTGCGCAGCATGCGGATGCTCGTTGCCGGCATACACAAACAGGTTGGTAAATAATCTACGCCCCAAACGACTCTTTGGTAGCATTCCTCTCACAGCTCTTTCCAAAACCCGCTCAGGATACTTTTCGAATGCTTCCTTGGGAGTCTGGAAACGCTGTCCGCCCGGGTGACCCGTATGACGAACATAAACCTTATCGGTCAGCTTTTTGCCAGTCAGGCGAACCTTATCCGCATTGATAATGATGACATTGTCGCCACAGTCGACATGCGGGGTATAGCTCGTTTTGTGCTTGCCACGGATAATCCGCGCCACATTACTGGCCAAACGTCCTAAAACTGCATCTTCTGCATCTACCACGACCCACTCCTTTACTGTAGTGCTCTTGTTGGCAGAGATGGTTTTGTAGCTTAACGTATCCACGATTAACTATATGATTTTAATGATTTTAACGTATCCACCCTGGCAGGCGCAATACACCTAGCCAAAAAGGGAGTGCAAATATAGATGCTCAACTCTTCAATAGCAAGATACTTACCAGAAAATAATTGGATTTTTCATTTTGAGGGGGTGAGCTTTGAGCGGTGGGCTATGAGATGCGGGGCGCCGGAGCTGGAAAAGCTAAGCGCCTGCGATGGCCTCAAGGGCCTCTTCCACCGGCTTTGCGCCTTCAAAAAACGAGGCAAGACGAAGCAATATCTGCTCGATGGTCGCATCCGGGCACGAAGCTCCGCTCGTCAGCATAATCACCTGGGGTGTTTTGGTCCCGAGATAACCGGAGGTTCTGACTTCCTGCTTCTGATGCAGATCGAAGTGAAGGATCTCGTCCTTGTTCAGAATTTTTTCGGCAGACGAAATAAAATAGGTCGGCAGCACGCGCTCACACAATTCCACCAGGTGGGTGGTATTGGAGCTGTTATATCCCCCGGCTACAATCACAAGATCGGCTTCGTTCTGCAGGAGCGCATAGGTTGCGTCCTGGTTATCGTTGGTAGCATAGCAAAGGGTGTCCTTGGTATTGGCAAAATGAGCCTCCACCGTATCGGCATCCAGTCCGAAATGGCGCATCATGACTGCTTTCAGGTAATCGGCTATGCCCTGTGTGTCGGAAGCCAGCATGGTAGTCTGGTTCACTACACCGATCCTTTGCAGGTCACGGTCAGGATCAAAGCCTTCCGAATAGAGGCCTTTGAACTCCTCGTAGAATCCCTCAGAAGGCAACTCACCGGTTATATACAACGCCAGCCGACGGGTCTGCTCCAGGTCACGTACGATTACAGTAGGTGCATTTTCCTTGCTATGCGAAAACGTGGCACGGGTCTCTTCATGCTGGGGTTTGCCATGAATGACGATGGTATAGGCCTTCCCCCCTATTTGAGCAGCCCGGTTCCAGACCTTCTCAACGAAGGGGCAGGTGGTGTCGTAGGCGTGAATGTCGACCCCGCGGGCCGCGAGCGCTTCCTGTATCTCCAGGGTGGTACCGAAAGCGGGCACAATCACAATGTCGTCAGGCGTTAATACGTCCCAACTCAGAATTTGCCGGCCCTTGGTATCCATGAGGAATTTAACACCCCGCTGGACCAGATCGGCATTCACATCGGGATTGTGAATCATTTCACTGAGCAGGAAAATCCGCTTACCGGCATTGCTGTCCAGTGCCTTGTAGGCAATTTCAATTGCATTTTCCACGCCGTAGCAAAACCCGAAGTGCCTGGCGATCAAAAACCTGACGCTGCCCAGGTCCAGCACCGTCGGCGTATAGTCCTTTTTAAGCTTGTCCTTTTTACGTCGAAGCTCTTTGATCGGCGTAATAATGCTACTTTTATAAAAATCCGGGATTTTAAACGCTTTCATCTGTTGTATAAGGTGTGAGGTGTGAGCGGTGAGGGGTGAGGGACTACCCACAGCTCCATGTCGCTCACGGCTAGAACCTGACACCTCATTGCTAAGTTCCAAACCCAAAGATCGGCCAGTATTTTTTTTTTGCCATCAATATGCAACATTTAATTTCCTGCGGAGACTTTACTGTGAACATTCATCACAATGCCGGAAGCAGCTTTTGAAGAATAGTCTTTATCCTGATCCGCACATCGAACTGGTGGAGCGATGTAAACTGGGGGAGCGCAGTGCGCAGTATCAATTGTACAAGCTTTATTCCAAAGCCATGTTCAATGTGTGCCTGCGCGTGCTCAACCATACGGAAGAGGCCGAAGACGTACTACAGGATGCTTTCGTCGATGCATTCGGCCATTTGCATCAATTCCGGCAACAGTCGACGTTCGGAGCCTGGCTCAAACAAATCGTGCTGAACAAGGCCATTTCGCAGCTGCGGTCGAGAAAAGCACAATGGGTAGAAATAGAATCGCTTCAAAACAACCACCAGGAGTACAATTTTGAAGCGGATTCGGACGATAACGGCGATGAAGCGGATTTGACGCTTGATCGTGTTAAAAGAGCGCTTCATTTGCTCCCCGGCGGGTACCGGGTAGTGCTGAGCCTGTACCTTTTTGAAGGATACGACCATGAAGAGATCAGTGAAGTTTTAGGAATTTCGGAAAGCACGTCGAGAACCCAGTATATGAGGGCCAAACAGAAGTTGATTGAATTAATCAGGAATCTATAAACTGACACATCTATCGGGCATTTTTACCAGATATAGCAGTGAGGGGTGAGGCTTGAGGTCTTACACCCACACCTCACCCCTCACTGCTAAAACCTTTAAACACATGAAAAAGTCTTTTGACAGGAAAGATAGGTTGGAGAGGTTTGTCAGGGACAACCGTTCAGCATTCGACTCGGAGGAACCGGATGATCTCTTATGGAGAAAAATCGAAGGCCGGCTCACCGGTACGCCCGGCAGCCCGCATGATAAGGTACACCCGGCAGCACCTTCGCCTAAAAAGCGATGGAAACGGCAAATCAGTTATGACTGGCGTGTTGCGGCCGCCGTGCTGGTGATTTGCACCGCCGGGATTCTCGTGTATGTCAACAATCACTACGGGCTTGCGCGGGATCCGCAAATGGCTATCCAGCTTCCTACCTACGCAAAGGAGGTAAACCAGTATACCATGATCATCAACGCCAAGCGCGATGAATTAAAAAGGCTGACCGCCAGCAAGCCGGAATTGTACACCAGTTTCGCCGCCGAGTTAAGCCAGCTTGAGAACGACTATTCCGGTCTGCGCTCCGAACTTCCGGGCTCACCGGATCCCGATATCCAGCTACATGCAATGGTCAGGAACCTGCAATGGCAGATTGACCTTCTCAACCAGCAAATTATCATTATTGAAAAAATCAAGAAGGCGAACGGACATGAAAAAGACGCTGGCAACATTATGGCTATTTAGTGTAGTCGCGGTAGCGATCGCGCACCCGCATGGTTCCGGGTTTATTGAGCGAAAGAAAACCATCCTGAAGTCTTTCGAAACAAAACCCACCGAAGCCCTGCATATCGACAATCGCTACGGGGATGTAAAAGTGCAGCTTTGGGAGAAATCTTCCATACGCATTGACATTACCATTACAGCCAATGCCCCCACCGAAGAAAAAGCGGCAGAAGCCGTTAACTCCATCCAGATTGAAGAGAAGCGCAATAGCAACGGCATTACCCTGCAGACGATTTTCGGGGGCGGGGAGCGGTTTTCTATCTGGCGTAGCCGGAAAGGGGAGAACTCAATACGTGTAGATTACCTGGTACAGATGCCGAAACAGAATCCGCTTACCGTAAAAAACACCTACGGAGACACGGACATCGCGCAGTTCAGGGCGTCGCTCGCGGTGGAGTCCCATTACGGGAATTTTCGCGCGCAAAATCTCAGCAGCAACAACAATAACATTACGGTTACCTACGGAAACGCAACGATTGACCAGATGGATGTCGGCAAACTGGCGTCACAATATTCAAAAATCAATCTGAACAAGGTAAAAGACCTGGTGGTCGTCAATAAGTTCGGCCAACTTAATATTGGCCAGGTTGCTTCCCTGAAGGCGGATATTGACTACGCCGGCGCCAAGATCGGCTCCGTCACGGAAGCAGCAGTTGTCAAACTGAATTACTCGGACGAATTCTGCATTTCAGAGTCCACCGCACAAAATGTTGACATTAAAGCCGCTTACTCTTCCGTCGTAGTCCCTGCGGTGCAGCCCGCCCGGTTTGACGTATCGGTCACCTACGGAAATTTCACCTATCCTTCGAAAGTCCCGGTCTCCTTTACCAACAAGAGCGGCAACTACAAGACCAAATTGTACGAAGGCAATATCGGGGGTGACAACCCGGCAAATACCATCAAGATAATTTCGGTTTATGGAAATGTGAAGCTGAAAGACTAGACTGATCCGGGGAAGCAAGGGGCGTGCGGGCGCAGAAATACACGCACACCCCTTATTTTCTGCCTTTTGCAACCCGATTGCACCGCAGGGGCACCTATATTTGCCCCATGAGATTTCTGGCCATTCTTCTTTCGGCTTACATCCTGCTGCTGTCCTGCTACCCGTGCCAGGACAGTGGAGAAACTCATCAGCACACCAAAAAGGAACAACTCGCCCACGCTCATTCCGATTGCCACGGCCACGACGACGGCGAAGGCTGCTCTCCCTTATGTGCCTGCGGCTGCTGTACCATTCATTGCATTTCCGCTAATTATTTCCTGAGTTTCCCGCCGCTCAATACCACCGTGTGGCACCCCAGGAACTCCTCCTACAAAACGCCGTTTGTGCCCTTGCTCGTGCGGGCCATCTGGCAACCTCCCAAGTTGTAAATACACTCCGTTTTGCGGATCAGAGGCGCCTTTACACGCACCCGCAGGTACCGGCAAATTGCCGTACAACAGAACCGCATACCTATCCGAGTCGTATTTTCTATCTAAATGATCCCATATGCTTAACCGCATTATCAGCTTTTCCATTCACAACAAAGTGGTAGTGGGTTTCCTGGTACTGGGGCTGATGGTCTGGGGCGGGTTTTCCGTTTCGCAGCTTCCCATTGACGCCGTTCCCGACATCACCAACAACCAGGTACAAATTATCACCACCAGCCCTTCCCTGTCCGCATCCGACGTGGAACGGTTGATTACGTTTCCCATCGAGACCTCTACGGCAACCATTCCGGATGTCACGGAAATCAGGTCAATTTCCCGGTTCGGGTTATCGGTAGTAACGCTTGTATTTCCAGACGATACCGATCCTTACTGGGCGAGGCAGCAAATCACCGAGCGCCTGGCCAATATAGCCAGCGAGGTTCCGCCCGCCCTCGGCGTTCCGGGTATCGCACCGCATTCATCGGGGTTGGGAGAAATTTACCAATACATTCTTCATCCGAAAAAAGGATATGAGAAGCAGTTCTCCGCTACCGAATTGAGAAGTATACAAGACTGGATCGTCCGCAGGCAACTTCTCGGCGTGAAAGGCATTGCCGACGTAAGCAGTTTCGGCGGGCACCTCAAACAGTACGAGGTTTCTGTAGACCCCGACAAGCTGCGCAGCCTCAACCTTACGCTGGCTGACATTTTTACGGCACTTGAAAAAAACAACCAGAATACGGGCGGCGCCTACATTGACAAAAGGCCCAACGCCTGGTTTGTCCGGTCAGAGGGCCTGATCTCCAGTCTTGAAGATATCAGCAAAATCAAAATCAGGAACAACCCGAACGGCCTGCCGGTGACCATTTCAGACGTCGGAACCGTACAATTCGGTCATGCTGTACGATACGGCGCCCTTACCTACAACGACGAAGGCGAGGCGGTCGGCGGTATTGTAATGATGCTGAAGGGAGAAAACTCTTCCAAGGTAATTGACCAGGTAAAAGAAAGAATGGAGCAAATCAAGGCTACATTACCGGAGGGGGTGGTATTGGAAGCATTTCTTGACCGGTCACACCTGGTGGACCGCGCGATAAAAACGGTCACGACTAACCTTGTGGAGGGGGCTTTGATCGTCATATTTGTGCTGGTGCTTTTGCTGGGAAACTGGCGGGCCGGCCTGATTGTGGCCTCCGTTATACCACTTGCCATGTTGTTTGCCATTTCGATGATGCGCCTGTTTGGCGTCTCGGGCAATTTAATGAGCCTGGGCGCCATTGATTTTGGCCTGATCGTAGACGGGGCCGTAATCGTGGTGGAGGCAACCCTGCACCATTTGTCGCGTTTAACCCCGGGCAAACGGCTGACGGCCGCAGAGATGGACCAGCAGGTATTCAAAGCTTCGTCAAGAATCCGGAATTCCGCCGCCTTTGGTGAAATTATCATCCTGATTGTTTACCTGCCCCTCCTTACGCTGAGCGGAATTGAAGGAAAAATGTTCAAGCCCATGGCGCAGACCATTTCATTTGCCATACTAGGCGCCTTTATTCTTTCGCTTACGTATGTACCTATGATGTCGGCGCTGGTGCTTCCGAAGGTTCCGCAGGCCGACCACAAAATTTCGAATAACATCATCGCTTTTTTACAGCGAAACTACTCTAAAGCACTTTCGCTTGCACTTCGGTTCCAGAGGACCACACTGGGTATCACCTTCGTGATGCTGGCCGTGGCAATCTTTGTTTTCAACAGGTTAGGCGGTGAATTCATACCCCAGCTTGACGAAGGCGATTTTGCCATCCAGGCCATGGTGCTTCCTGGTAGCTCCCTGTCGGAGTCAGTCGCAACATCGACAAAAACAGCACAGGCGCTTTTGAAGCATTTTCCGAACGAGGTCAGGGAAGTTGTCGGCAAGATCGGTACGGGTGAAATCCCCACCGACCCGATGCCCATGGAGGCAAACGACATGATGGTACTGCTGCATCCGAAGGAAAAATGGAAAGTTACCAAGTCCAAAGAAGAGCTGGCCAATGCCATGCAAAACAAGCTTAAGGAGGAAGTCCCCGGTGTGGCGTACGGTTTTCAGCAGCCCATACAAATGCGGTTTAACGAACTGATGACCGGGATCAGGCAGGACGTAGGGATCAAGATCTACGGTGACGACCTGAAGACACTTGCCGAACTGGCCCAGAAAGTAGGCAGGATCTCGTCTTCCGTCGGTGGGGCCGAAGACCTTTATGTAGAGACAATTACGGGTCTCCCCCAGGTGGTAGTGCGCTACGACTATGAGCGCCTGGCCCAGTTTGGAATTGACATAGATGTAGCCAACCAGACGATCCAGTCGGCATTTGCCGGCGGCATAGCCGGGTTGGTGTACGAGGGAGAACGGCGGTATGACCTGGTAGTCAGGCTGGCCGAGGTAAACCGGCAGGACCTTGCATCGGTGAAGAATCTTTTTGTCACCACCCCTCATGGCGAACAGGTCCCCCTGGAAAACCTGGCCAACGTGACCATCGAGCCGGGGATCAACCAGATCCAGCGGGACGGCACCCGGCGTAGGGCGATCGTTGCCTTCAATGTTCGCGGCAGGGATGTGGAAGGCACCGTGAAAGAGCTTCGTGAAAAAGTAAAGGCGCAACTCAAGCTGCCGGTAGGATACTATATTACCTATGGCGGGCAATTCCAGAACCTGGAGGAGGCGAAAGAACGGCTCGTAATCGCTGTACCGGTAGCATTGGGGCTGATTTTCGCGCTCCTGTATTTCACGTTCAAGTCCTTCAGGCACAGCCTGCTCATTTTCACAGCCGTTCCGCTTTCGGCGATCGGCGGAATTCTTGCACTGGAACTGCGGGACATGCCTTTCAGTATTTCCGCGGGGGTCGGTTTCATTGCGCTGTTCGGCGTAGCAGTGTTGAACGGGATTGTACTGATAGCGGAATTCAATTCACTGCGAAAAGAAGGCATGACCGATCTCATGGAAGTGATCCGCACCGGGACCAATCACCGGCTCCGTGCCGTAGTATTAACAGCATCGGTGGCTTCATTGGGCTTTCTTCCGATGGCCGTTTCGCAGTCGGCAGGCGCCGAAGTGCAACGTCCGCTGGCCACGGTAGTGATCGGCGGTATTATCACAGCAAGCCTCCTGACCCTGCTCGTACTGCCGATTCTCTACCTCCGGATCGAGAAACTTTCGATAAAAGGCGCCCCCGGCAAAATAGCCGCGGTGTTGCTTCTGCTCCTGGCCGGCACCGCCGTTCCGGAGGCAAAAGCCCAGGAGATCAGCCTGGAAGATGCCCTTGTTTATGCCCAAAAAAATAACCTCCGGGGTGCCGCGCGAAAACTACGGATATCAGGTGCGAATGCCGCTATCAGGTCAGCCAAAACGCCGGGGAATACCAGCTTCGGCTTCGGCATCGGCCAGTTCGATTCCTACCAGACCGACAACCAGTTCAGCCTCCAGCAGACGCTTCCGCATCCGGCAGTTGCCCGGCGGCGATCTACCCTGTATCAACAGCATTACGAGGAACAACAGAATATTAATGAAGTTGAAACCGCTCAGCTGGTGAAAGAAGTAAAGCTATCCTACCAGAAATGGTACTACCTCGACAGCCTCGGGAGGCTGCTTGAAATGCAGGGAGAACTCCTGAGCAGGGCCGTGTCGTTTGCCGAGGCAAAACTTAAAGCCGGGGAATCGGGGATGCTGGAAGTCAATAGCGCCAAAAGCCGGCATAGCGAAATACAGACCCGGACCGACCTGGTGCGCCAGGAGCAGAAAGAAGTGGCGCTGTACCTGCAATTCCTGCTAAATTTCGAAACGCCCGTGATTCCTAAAAGAGAAGTGTTCACACTATTACCGGGACCGGCGAACGACGAGGTATCCGCATCGGGCCATCCGGAACTCCGGTATTGGGAACGCCAGGTTCAGGTCCGGAAAGCCGAAACCTCGCTTTTGAAGGCTTCCGGCCTGCCCGATTTTACTTTTGGCTTTTCAAGCCATACGCTTACCGGCAGCGAAGGAAGAAACGGTGTTATTTACGGTTTAAGCAAACGCTTCCAAACCATTGATTTCGGCCTTTCTCTCCCGCTGTTCAGAGGCCCCCTGAAAGCAAAAGTAAAGTCGTCGGAAATACTGGAAGAAGCCGCTCAAATGGATGCAAAAGCACAAAAACAATCGCTGGAAACGCAATGGGCGCAGGCATTGGCCCGCAACGCAACCCTGAAAACCGCCCTGGCCCGGTACCAGCAGGCCACACTCGAACTGGGAAAGAACCTGTCACAGAACGCGATCAGGTCTTACGAGTTAGGCGATATCGGTTACGTTGAATTTTTACAGGCCCTGGAACGCCAGTCCGACATCCAGACCGGTTATCTCGAGCTGCTTTTCCAATACAACCAATCTGTGATCGATCTTGAATACAAGGCCGGAAAATCCGGGCTAGCTGAATAAAAATAATAGAAATCGGAAATCAGAAATCAGAAATCGGAAATCAGCAATTAGCAATCAGAAATCGGGCCGTACAAAAGGGCCTATGCGGCGCAACTGATTACCGATTTCCGACCTCCGATAACCATAATACACATATGAAACGAAGCATAAATTCACTGCTGGCATTTTTGCTCATTGCCTTTGCGACGGCGTGTACCAGCGAAAACAAGGAGGGTCAACCCGTCCAGGAATCCCATGAGGGGCACAGCCATGAAGGCCACGCCCATAAGGAGGGAGAAACCCACAACCACGATGTGCATAAGGAGCACGACGAGTTTACCGTTGAAATGAGTGAACGCCAGTTCCAGACCGGCGGCATCCAGGTCGGCACAACGGCCTCGAAGGGACTCAGCGGCAGCCTGCTCGTCAACGGGTATATTGACACCCCGCCTTACAACCTGGTCACGGTCTCGGCCATTTTGGGAGGTGTGATCCGCAGTACCCGGATTATTGAAGGAACGCCGGTAAAAAGGGGGCAGGTATTGGCTACGATCGAGAACCCCGAATTCATCCAGATCCAGCAGGATTACCTCGACACCAAGAGCCGTCTGGAATACGCCGAGCTGGAATTAAGAAGGCAGGATGAGCTTCAAAAAGAACAAATCAACGCCCGCAAAAACTACGAAAGTGCGCGCGCCGAGTTCGGTTCCCTCCGCGCCAGGTTAGCCGGGCTCGAGCAGAGGCTCGCCGCCATAGGCTTGTCACCCGGCCAGGTAGCCAATGGCATACAACGCATTTTACCAATCTATAGCCCCATTTCGGGTACGGTCACAACTGTTTCTGTTAACCTGGGAAAGCAGGTGGGGCCTTCCGACGAGATTTTCGAGATCGTCAACCCCGACCATCTTCACGCCGAATTGCGGGTTTATGAGTCCGATATTCATAAGATTAAAAAGGGGCAGACGGTGAGGTTTTCACTTGTCAGCAACCCGAAGAAAGAGATGCTGGCTAAAGTTCACCTTATCAATACCAAAATCGATGAAGACAGAACCGTGAGGGTTCATTGTCACCTCAGCAAGGTTTACCCCGACCTGATGCCTGACCAGTACGTAAAGGCATTCATTGAAACCGGCACCGAGACCCTGCAGAGCGTGCCGGACGAAGCCCTGGTTGCTTTTGACAACAAAGACTACGTTTTTGTGTTTAAAGGGAAGGAAGAGTCTGAGGACCACCAGGAGAAATCAGTATTCCGAATGATTGAGGTTATCCGCGGGCTTTCCGCAAACGGCTTTACAGCCATCACCCCGGCAAACCAGGCCGACTCGCTCGATCAAATCGTAACCAAGGGCGCCTATACCCTGCTGTCATTGCTAAAAAATACCGAAAGCGATCACGGGCACGCACACTAAGCCATCCGGGGAACCGGAAAATCCTGATCCGGCCTGCCAATCTGCAGCGGATCAGGATTTTTCAGTACCAAACGACCCGGCATAGCTGCCGGGCGTCGTCCGGGAAACAAACCATTTTTTTACAGAAAATCACAAAATCAGGGTGGTTTCGGAAAGCCTTAAGTGTTAGTTACCTATCTTTGGCATTTTAAGGCTGCTCAAATTGTCATTGTACCAAAACCATAGCGACCAGGAACTTACTTCGTTACTCAGACAGGGCGATGACAACGCCTTCGTGGAATTGTACCGGAGGAACTGGCGCGCTATGTACAACGCTGCCTACAAACGCCTTCAGCTTGAGGAAGTTTGCGAAGACATTGTTCAAAACATTTTCGTAGACCTCTGGGAGCGGAGAAACGAGATTAATCTGGACCATCCGTCGGCCTATCTTCAATCGGCGGTACGGTTCCAGGTTATCAAATTCAGTACACGTCAACGAAAAAATATCCCCTTGGTTGAACACCTGGAGAACACGTTGATTTCGTCTCTCAGATCCGAGGATCCGCTGATTGAAGCTGAAACGGAACACCTGATCAGGTTGTGGATCAACGCTCTGCCTGAAAAGCGCAGGGAAATTTTCCTCATGTATTATATGGAAAACCTGAGCTCGGCAAAAATTGCCGAGTTGCTTGGTATATCTCAGAAAACGGTACAGAACCAGCTTACTTCTGCTACTTCATCTATTCGCAGCCAACTGTCGAAAACGCTCTCTGCTTTGCTCGCGATCCAGCTGTTCTGGCTGAGCTGAACGACACCCGGCAGACTATAAATTTTCGCAGAAAAAATCAATATCCGTTTTTTCCCCGGATTGAAGCCGGCGAGGAACAGCAATATTCATCAATATCATCTAACGCAGGCCGGGCAAGTTATCTCAAAATAACTACCCACCCTTTATAATCCTTTCGTAAAGAGGCACTACTAAGCCGATAGAAGTATTGTCCCGACGGTAGCTTTCCCCCGTCCCAGCTATTATCGTAGACCTTATTCAAATATACACGGTCCCCCCAGCGATTGAAAACTTGTAATTCCCAGAGGCCAGTATGCATGTTCGGGATGATAAAATAGTCGTTCTTCCCATCTCCGTTTGGAGAAAAGGTATTTGGTATTTCGCCCGGGCAGTTAGCCAGTTCTATTTTGACTGTTGCCGACGAAGGGCAGACATTGCTGACAGATTCAACTCTGTACTGTCCACTTGCCTTTACAATAAATTGCATTCCCAAACTCCCATCCGGCCAAATAACCGGGATATTAGATTTGAGTTCAAATATTCCAGAGTCGCAAATCAAGGTATCTCTTCCAATGTCGACAGGGGGGATAATCTTTATATGTATGGTATCTGTAATGACGCAACCCGCATAGGACAAATTTGCCGTATATGTTCCCGCCTGGTCTATCGAAAGAGACGTAGATGTTGTTCCATTTCTGTGTTCAAAAACCCACGGTCTGTATCTATCGGAGGTAATCTCAATAGATTTCCCTTGGCAAATCGTAGTATCAGAACCAAGAAAATCTATAGGGGGCATCGCGGAAATATCGGTTTCAACCACGGAAATACCGTCCACAAGATAATAGGGGCCTAAGGAAACATTCCATTCAGTTTTCTGATAGGAGGTCTCGAAATCGCTTAGAAAATTGCCAATAGTGAGAAATCTGTAAGCCGAATCTGCTACAAAACATCCCGAGACTTTCTGCCACTCGGCTTTATTTCCCAATACGCTCCGCTCTACTATCTGTGGGATGGCTTCGATCCGCTCTCCGAAAGAATTTCGACGTAGCACGGAATCGGTTGAAAACAACGCTCCCATATTGTTGGATAATAATCCGGTAGGAATAATGCCGCGCACAAAGAACTCAAGCCGATACACCTTTCCAATCGTCAAATTACTAGACAACCTTACCTGTAAATACTCCCTATACTCTACGCGTTTGTCCTTGGAAAAAGAATTGTTGGCTAAGTGGTTAAACTCAGATAGGTATATGCCTGCACACATCTTTCCATCATACATGGTATTAACTCCGAGTCGGGACAAGCTTGCATCACATACATCTGATGTGTCGCTATATAGAATGTCAGATGTTCCCAGGGTTGGCGTATACCAATCCATAACATACCTTCTTATGTTCTTATTTTCGAAGGCCCCGGTTGAGGAGGTTGGCCTATGACACGGACGCTCTTTGTACAGTTCAAATCCTGGATTTGGAACAAGGTTTTGAGCATACGCCTCCCTTAATGGTATTAATAGATGTAAAAAACATAAAGAAAAAGTCAGACGCCTTAAAAGTAGCGAAATCGGCATTTTCAAAAACTTGCTTAACTTAACCACTTTACGACTCATTCTAAGTATACCATTACAGGACACTACCCACAAATCAGTTTAGTAGATGTAAGTAGACTCAGCTCCCACTGCTTCACTCAACCAAAATTTGGGATTTCTTTATATCGGACTTCAGGCCGTCTGCAATCGGTTTCCAATACCTACCAGGAACATGTTTTCAGAACCGCTGCGTAGTTTTCCCAACCTCCGTCTCGAAATTCCCATCGGTAAGGCGAACGGTATCGGGGAAGAGGCGGTCAATTTTTGATCGGTTTACAAGCGTAATCGCAAACTTTCCGCGGACCTTTTTACCGGCTTCATCGTAGGACAGGAGTTCAAAAAAGTTTTCAGGAGACGGGATCACATCATAGTAATCACCCGAAACATCGCCTCCGATCATCGAATAAAAATTGACCCCGACGTAAGTACCCTGATCACAATCCGCCTTCCGACCTTGCACTTGAAATTTTCCTAATGAAAGGTCTGTTTTTTGCCAAACCAGCCCTGCTCTTAGCAAATTTTTTTTGTCATAAAACATAAATCCAATTCTAATCGGTTCTTCACATCCGTCCCGAGGATTATCCTTTATGGTATATGCTTCTCTAAGCTTAACAGGATACTGATCTGTCAATTCACGATCATTCAGCTTTACACTCAAGCGCCCAGCAAGATAAGGCAATGGTGGTTTTTGTGTACACCCGAGCAAAAAGAACAAACAAAAAACCAGAATATTTGATATGAATTTCATACAATTATCGGTTGATTAAGATTAAACTGTGATCAGCGGATTGTTAAATATTTGACTTTAACAAAGGTAAGAATGAGATTCCTGATAGCTCGACCCCAGATCTTTGTTCATGTTATTTTCAGGTGGAACAAATTCGATTTTATGAACGCTAATGAGAAGATTTCACCAATCACTCTTTCACAAATATCACGGTATAGATTTTGCCCGATCGAAATTAAATGACAAGGCCCAAGCCTACCTACATCTGTTTATGATCGGCTCAATCAAGGACTTGATATCAACGTTTTCGTTCTTGATGCCGGCTGGGATTGTCACCCGTGCCAGTGTGTTGCTTGCCACCGATAGCGTTTTGATTTTCGGATTTTCGCAAAAAATCAGTTCTTCAACGCCGTCAGGTGCAGTAACCCCAACAACTAATAAGTCCGGTTTGCCCTTAAAGGTTTGCTGTTCAATCTTAACCATGCCCGACAAATATTGGAGTTTTGTATTATGACTCAGATCCATTGGAGGGGCTAGCATGTTGCCGGTCAGGTTTATTAAGTTCGGGTTTTTATTAACTTTCACGTTCATGAGCTTTTCCGAGGTCATAAACGACAAACGCTCCAAGTTGGGGAACCCTTCAAGCGAGAGCTCTTCAAGCCAAGTATAGTCGCAAACCAATGTTTTCAGTTTATTGCTTGCAGAAAGCTTAAGTTCTTTCAGGCTCCTATAGTAGACTTCTGATTTGTAATAACCGCTGCAATCCAGATATTCCAGGTTTTTGTTCTGTGTCAGATCGAGTGAAGATAGCTTGGAAGTCTCAACAGTCAGCGACTTGAGATTAGTGAAATACTCAATCCCGGTCAAATCGTCGGCCGACATGGTGGTATCGCGTGTACCGCCAAATGGATTTTGAACTCCAGCGCTTATGAACAGGGTCTCAACATCTTTGATATCATCATATAAAACCCTGCCATTAATGGTCTTATCGGAGTCATAAGCCGCTAAGGCTTTCTCAAATACCGGATCCGGGATGCTGATCACCTGATCGTTGGGGTTCCGCTCCGGATCGGCTTTCTTACATCCCCATGATGCGCACATTAGGATAAAGGCCATTATATATGATTGTGTTATCTTCTCCATATTGATTTTGAAATAGTAAATTTCGATTAGCTGCTTTAATATCAAATTTGTTTTAAGTTGATCAATTCTAAGGTAAAGGAAAAATAAAACTATTCCCAGGAATAAAATATCACTTGCGCAACTCAACTCCAGTTCAAATCCTGGCCTAGGACTTGAAAGTAAGATACTTTATATGGTCAAGCTGATTTGAATGAACTGGTGCCTTTACAGCGGAAAAGAGTAAAGGCACCAGTTCTGCAAGAACAAGTTCTCCTTTTTTATTTTACTAACAAGACCTTTTTAGTTTCGTTGTGCTCCTCGGTAAGCAGGTGGTAGATCACCATTTCGCCTGCGTTCTTAAGGCTACTTACAGGGAACTTAATCTCGTGACCGCCAGCCGGCATCTTTTCTTTACTCACCTGCTCCAAGAGCCGACCTTGACGATCATAAACTTTCAGGGAAATATTGGATGTTTCTTTAAGCCCGAAATAAATCGTCAAAACTTCTTCGGATGGATTCGTCGGATTGGGGAACGCATAGCTTTTTTCAGATTTCGATTCAGCCATTTCCGGCAGAGGCTCAATTCCAATACGCGCCCCAGAAAGCCCCCAGAAGGAAACCCCTGGTGCCATCATTAACAGATTGCCGGAAAAGGTCTTTACAAAGCCGGAAACACCATAATTGGCTTCAAAAACTGTCGAGTCATAAGGTGGGTCGACACCAATTTGGTAGAAGGACGGGACATGAATAGAATTATGCCACTCGTACCTTAAATGCGGTGCAGCCGTTGTCGCGGACTGGTATCCCGGCCACATCGTAGAGGCAAGATATATTCGTGCCGGATTTATCGGTAAAATGGGCGTTTTAGCAAAGATAGACGACCTATTAGCGTAAATTTCGTTACTGATAGCGGTCAGTCCGCTCACATTGAAGTGCGTATTGTCCGGATCGCGGTGCGAAGCTACATAGGTATCTGAATTTTCAGAGGCCCAGGAAATATTGCTGTAGGTGCTGTATACATTCTGTTGCTCAGCAATAACCGATGAGTTGGTCCCTCCGGTCAGGTATGAAACCTTGCAAATTGCCCACGGTAGACCGGGTAGATAAGAACGTGTGTCGTCGATCAGCGCCTTCAACTTGACCCGGTAATCGGTCACGCTATATCCTGGCAAGGAAATGTTAATGCTATGAGTCTCTGCTTCGCCCTGATGCCAGAGTACCGCTCTGGCCCCAAACATATGGGCGAAAGATGATAGGTAGTTTTTTAAGGGTATATAAGGGTATCGTGTATCAAAATTATCATAATCATGGGGAAGCCAGGGGTTATGCTGAAATTGAGTGGCAAGATAAGCCATATCATAGGTATAATTCCCTAAAAACATCGCACGTACTTTGTCTATTGAAGTTTTCCAGTTTGCTATACTGCTGCCACCCATCGCCGTATTAAAAAAAGCGACAGGAACTGTACGGCCAGCACCTAGTTCACTGGTTGCGATCTGCGCGCCGAAGGACTGAAAAAACCATGGGCGCGTGCCGTTGGGGGCGATATTTGGGTCAGATGAGGTAAGAACACCCATAGTAGGGGGAAGAATATTAGGATAGCCGTTAAAGGTGTATCGAGGCCGACCTTTACTGTCGTAAGAGGCAAGTTGATTAACTTCCATACTTATGTTTTTAGAGGATACAACACAATCTAAATCCGGAGTTCCTGGTATATTGAGGGTCCCACCTGCCCCTTGCGCATTGGATTGGCCTGCTATGAAAAAAACCTCCCCTACACCAAATTTGATTTGACGGATTTCAGTCGTGCCGTCTTTGATCGTAAACCGGTACCAGCCCGTCGGGACACTGCGGCTGAAATAGTAATAACCAGAGGTGGAAGTGCCTAGCTGGGTCATGCTTCCGGTTGGAAGGGATTGAAGTGTTACCTCATCACTTACATACCCCCCGAAACGGTCCAGCTTTTCTATCCGGTATTGAGCCCCGGTCCTATTGATCACTTGACCCGCAAAAGTGACTGTTGCAGACCCACCCGTTGACGCATTACGCTGAAACACCGAATGGGTCCTTGGCCAGGAAATTGTGGGCTTTGACGGAGGGTCATATACCCCCCCTGGCTGCTGATAAGCCGGCACACTCTGGCCATAACTCACAGTCGTGATGCATAGGCATACAAATAGCAAGAAATAAGTGACAAAATTTTCCATAAGTATATTTTTCTTTGATTCGAACGAATATGTACACGAACAAGCTTTTTAGAGATTTACCGGATATCACTTACGCGTATCAGCTCTATAGTAGTGCCATAATGTCTGTTGAAAGTCTTGATAAACTCGTTGGCAATCACGGCCTGCCCGGCAGCGGTAGGAAAGATGCCGTCGGCCGAGAAGAAATTCCCCCCGGGATAAGAAGGGTCTATCTTGAGGCCGTCATCTGTCACATAGCCACCGGCTTGTATTTTCTTATAAAGCCCGTACAGGTCCACCACCGGGAGCTTATTCGAAGTGGCGATCTCGGCCACGATCGCGTTGTAAAACTCCACACTGCCCACTTCGTTATAGCTCAGCACGTTTTCATCCAGCAATGGATTATCAGCCCTGAGACCTTTTCCCGATCTTTGGACCAGGTCTGCCAAGTCCTGGGATGGGATGAATTTGTCACGGGGATCGATCAAACGCAGGTCATTTTTCCAAAGCCACTGGATAAACACCCCGTCCCCCACCAAGGCTACGATATCGTCGTATTTGTAAAAGTTGAAAAAGGGCATGGCCAAAACGTCGGGAACATTGGCTATCACGCCCTTCGCCCCTTTTTTATGTAGCAACCTTATCAAATTGTTTTCCGGATAATATCCCTCCCGGTATTCGGTCACGCTGGCCAGCATCTCTCCGTACCCTCCTTTGCGGAAGTAATCCACAAAATCATCCATCCCCAGCTCAAACGTAAAGAAATCCGGCTTGATTTCTTTTTCTTGTAGCATGGCTAGGTAGGAGAGTTTTCCCTCCTGGTCTGCTCGGGCAAAGCGGTTCAGGTGCTGATAGGAAGCCTTCTCAAAGCTGAGCAGGAATGCGCCGGGTTGATCCTCAGGGATCATGCTCTCACGAACCTTAAGATAAGGAAGGGCGAAATTGTGGATGATCCCGGTGACTTTGGGCAGATTGTCTCGGGTGCTGAAGGCCGGTTTCTTTGCTTCTGTAAAGGTCAGGACGCCTTTCTTGTTGAATGCGCTATGGGTTCCGCTCCCATTTTGAAACTCCCCTTCGAACAGGGGCTGTCTGAATTCAGTAGCCCCTATTTGCCTGGCCAGTAGATTTGGGAAGGAGGTAAGCTGGGAACTTTGGGAGATTCCTCCGTCCTGTACGCCAGCCGACAGGGAGCCGCCGATGGCGATGTAAGTAACCGCGGTCTTGGGCGGGGTTGACTGGCTGTAAGACGGGCCAAAGTCCAGCAGGCAACCTCCCAAAATCAACAATTGTAGCGAAGTAATCAGATAGTAGTTTCTCATAATTCATGTAGATATGAAAAGTGTATATTTATTAAATTATCGCCGTTTTTACACGGTAATCATATAGTCTAACAGCCTATATTTTCGTTATAAATATCCAATGTCATTTCTCGAATGCGGATAAGACCGCGTTATCTCGAATTTCACTCTGGGAAATCGGTAAAATAAAATCCGGTTTTTGAGCGTGACCATGCCGCGAAATACATAACACAATAAGAAGTAAAAAATATGATAGATATAGTATGATTTCATAAGACATTTTAAGTTTATTAAGGAGTTTGAACTATAAGTAAACTATTTATAACAAGATAGAGATGTTGCTTCTGTTGATATAGTATTTTGCTTCCAATTCCCAGTAGTTCCAATAGCTATGTGGAGCGCTGCTACTAGAGAGAGACATCTATATTTTAGTTTGCTTTACCTAATAGTTGATCAGAACTGACTTACTATGACGCTTATGGATAGTAATTATACTTAAATTTTGTATTACTTCCAATAGATAATTAAAAAAATCCGTAATTGGCTGAAGTGGTTTACTAAGCTTAAATTAGGTGTGAGTTGATGCCGTAGTAAATCACTCGAATTACCTTAAAAAAATCTGTTAAAACTAGGTTGTTTGTATTTTTTAATGCATCCAAAATAAAACCTGAGATCACATAAAAGCGGAAGACTCTCACCCAAAACTGCTGGGTTGTAGTTGCGAAACAAAAACCAATGAGTCTCCCGACAATAAAAATATCACATTTTCAGTCAAATGCTTAGTCTGATTTTCCGGGATAAGTTCGAATTTACTATTTGTCCAAGCACTCTTTTGATAAGCATCAGAAGGGGATTAGCGCGAGGATACTTAGTTTTTGGCACGCTTGATAGCCATGTTATTTTGTCACATCAGTGGTACAGCTTCCGTGCGGGATATCAGGTAACGGACTAACCGGTACGACAAGCAACTTATCTCATCTCGGAGTGGATCCGGTTCCAGATCCAGTTTTGCCCTACTGCCAGGATGTGCAACTCAAGATTCTTAAACTCAATATTAACAAAATCTTTCGCTGGATTGGGGAATACTGAACACATTGACGGCCAGTTTACCTGCAAATTTGCTCAGAAGTCAACTTCCTTTTCCCGCCAGCTGAACAATCCCGGTCCCTGAAAAAATATTTTTCCAACCCTTGGGAGATCCTTCCGCGAATGGTACCAGATAATAGTAACCATTCGATATGAAACCACTTGACAACCGCCGGGAGCTTCTGCTTCTCTTCAGAAAATATCTGAACGGGGAAGCTACCCCCGATGAACAGCGGTTCGTCGAAGCCTGGTATGATTCGTTCGACCAGGTTTCAGAAAACGCTGCAGACGCCGCCATTCCCGATGAGCAGCTTCTTGAAAAGCGCCTGGAACAGCAAATCAGGCAGAAGATTAATGAACGGGAATCTCCGACCTTGTGGCAAACCCTGCGCAGAACACTGCTCTCTGGAAAAGTAGCCGCGGCGATGCTCCTCCTGATGTTGGCCGGTGCATGGTATTACCTGTCAAAACCGCGAAAACCGCAGCCTGAAGCACTACCCATTGCCCTGCAGGACCTGTCGCCGGGAGGGGACCGGGCCATCCTGACCCTCAGTGACGGCAGACAAATTACATTGGACAGCGCTACAACCGGCCTGCTCGCACGGCAAGGCAACACCATGGTTAGCAAAGTAGCCGACGGCCTGGTTAGCTACAAAAAAGAAGGCAGTGCACCCAACCAGGACTACAACACGATTTCAGCCCTGGCGGGAGGAAAATACAGCGTCGTCCTGTCGGATGGAAGTCGCGTCTGGCTGAATGCCGAGTCTTCCATCACTTTTCCCACCGCCTTTGCCGGCAATGAAAGGTCTGTAAAAATTACCGGAGAGGTATATTTTGAAGTGTCGAAAGACAGACAAAGACCCTTTTTTGTGCAGGTCGGAGAGGTTCAGAAAATAAAAGTACTCGGAACGAGATTCAACGTAAACGCCTACGGCGACAATGGGGCCGTCATGACCACTCTCCTGGAAGGAAGTGTGCAGGTCAACGCACAGCAGGCGGGTATAGCCGCAGTTACACTCAGGCCCGGAGAACAGTCTTCCATCACCCGTACCGGCAAAGTCAGTGTGCAGGAGAACGTGAATACGGAAGAAATCATTGCCTGGAAAAATGGCTTTTTTCAATTTGAAAACGCAGGTATACAAACCATTATGCAGCAGTTCGGCCGCTGGTATGACGTGGACGTATCCTACGAGGGAAAAATCCCGGACCAGCGATTTAACGGCAAGATCGACCGTAATGTGAACGCCTCCGACGCGCTTGAAATCCTGAGATTTACCGGTGTGAATTTCCGGATTGAACGGCTTCCGGGGAAAGATAAAAAAGGAGTTATCGTGGTCATGTCCGAATAACGGCAAAACGCGTAAAAAGCAAAGGAAAACCGGCACCAAATGAAACAAAAACAAAGAAGTCCCTGACCCGCCCTGCGCGACCCGAACAAAAAAACCGTAGAAATGTTGCAACCACTTCTACGGAATGGTTTGAGGTCGCAAATCTCTTCAAATTTCTTGTGGAGCAAGATTGATCTGAAATTTCCTTTCAACTCAAACTGTACAAAGTTAATGAAAATTTGTGCGTTCAAAACGCCCATGTCATTGGGCAGTATCCAACACCCGATACCTGACGGCAGACCCCATGCGGCAGGCAGCGGAAACCTAAACTACTGGTTAAGACAGATGAAACTGATCATTGCGTTTCTCACACTGGCCCTTGTGCAGGCGGGAGCAACCGGATACAGCCAAAAAGTCACGCTGACCGGGCGGAACACCTCGGTAGAATCGATATTCCGCACCATTGAAAAACAGACGGGCTACGTCTTTTTTTACGACAGCGCCGATATCCGCAGCAAAAAAATCAGCGTTAACCTCAGGGAAGTAAGCCTGGCCGAAGCGTTGGAAAAATGTTTTGCAGAACTCCCGCTTACCTACCGGATTATCGGGAAAACGATCGCCGTCAGGAAAAAAGACAAAAAAACTGCCGGCCGGGCAGAAAGCACCCAGTTGACAGAACTGACAGCCCCGGCAACACTGCCGGTACAGCAGGCCCTATCGCCCCTTCAACAGGAGCTAAAGGCTCTTCCGCTGCCTGCATTTCGACGTATATCGGGTAAAGTCACGGATGAGAATGGAGAATCGCTGCCGGGCGTAAACATCCTCATAAAGGGTACCCAGCAAGGCACGACCACCGACGCCGACGGCAACTTCCGGATCGACGTGCAAAACGAGGGAAATATCCTGGTCTTTTCATTCGTGGGCTATATAACGCAGGAAGTACTGGCCGAAGGTCGCAGCACCCTGAACATTACCCTCGAGACCGACAACAAAGCGCTCCAGGAGGTTGTCGTGGTTGGGTATGGAACCATGAAAAAAAACGATTTGACCGGGTCTATCGTCACCGCCAACCTAAACGCTTTCAAGGAAGCGCCCAATACCAACATACTCCAGTCGATCAAGGGTTCCATTCCCGGTCTGACGATCGGCCAGACCAACCAGGCAGGCGCGGAGCCTTCCATCCAGATCAGGGGTAGAAACACTATCAACGGCAATGCCGCGGTGCTGATCGTATTGGACGGCATTATCTACAACGGCAGGCTGGGCGACATCAACCCGGCCGATATTGAATCGGTCAATATTCTGAAAGACGCCAGCAGCAAAGCTATTTACGGCGCTCAGGCTGCAAACGGGGTTATACTTATTACCACAAGAAGCAAAAGCAAAGACAAAAAACCGACGATCACCTACACCACTTACCTCGCTACCCAAACGCCGACATCCAGAATGAGGCTGCGGAATGCCGAAGAAAAGAAGCGGATCATACGGGACATCTACTACCTCAAGTCGTACCTCGGGCCCGACTATACCGAACCCAACCCGGCCTGGGATTTCGCACAAACGGAGCTGGTACCCGAAAACCTGAAAGGGATAGAAAATGGCACGGATTTCGACTGGTGGAATGCCCTCAGCAACCCGGGGTTCCTAACCGACCATGCCCTGAGCCTCAACGGCGCCACGGAAAAAACCAGCTACTACCTGTCCGGCGGCTTCACCAAGCAAAAAGGCTTTCTCATGAATGACAACTACCGTCGTAACTCCATCCGGATCAACCTCAGCACGGCGGTAACCGACTGGCTGACCATCGGCGCCAACACCTTCGGCTCATTCACCAATTACTCGGGCATTTATCCGAACATGTACGCGATGAAGCTTACCAGCCCGTTTGTGAAACCCTGGGATGACCAGGGCGACCTGGTTGTATATCCTACCGGCGCCACCAATATTATCAACCCCTTTCTTTCGGCCCAGGCGGACAACAAGGATATCAAAAACAGGTTCAACGGGACCTTTTACGGCATTGTAAAGCTGCCATTCGTCGAAGGCCTCACCTACAGGCTGAACTACAGCAACGATTACCTGGTAGAAAGCTATTTCAACAGCAACCGGTACGAATCAAACCTCACAGGTTTTGTAACAAAAAACAGCCAGACGCGCCTCGACCGTACGATTGACAATATCCTGAGCTACGACAATCGTTTCGGCGACCACGGCATTTCCGCTACACTGGTGGCGGGTTACCGGAAAAACGAATTCGAATCCACCGTGGGCCAGGGTTCCAACCTTTCCAACCTATCGCTGTCGTACAACAGCCTGCAGCAGGCGACAATCCAGCAAATCTATTCCGGGGCCTGGAAAGAGTCCTTTCTGTACCAGATGGGCCGGTTTAACTACAACTACCGGAACACCTACCTGTTGACCGCCACCCTGAGAAGAGACGGGTTCAGCGGCTTCTCCCAGGATAACAAATTTGCTCTATTTCCTTCCGTCGGGCTTGCCTGGGTACTGTCCAACCATCCGTTCCTGGAAATCCCGAAAGTGGACCTCCTGAAATTGAGGGCCAGCTACGGGCTCAACGGAAACATGACCTCCCGTTATTCTTCGCTGGCGCGGGTTACTACCGCCGACGCCTCCAAGTATGTTTTCGGCGATGGCGCCACCTCTCTCGGCCAGTCGCTGACGTCGCTTTCCAACAAAAACCTACAGTGGGAAAAAACCAAAGGATTGAACGTCGGGCTTGATTTCGGCCTGCTGAACAACCGGATCGGTGGCAGCATTGAGTATTACAGCACGACCACCACCGATCTGCTGTGGAACATAGTAATCCCGCAGATTACGGGATTTTCCAGCATAGCCAGCAATGTAGGGAAGATAAAAAATTCCGGGCTTGAAGTGATTCTCTCGGCAACCCCGGTAAAATCGGGTAATTTCGAATGGAACGTCAACGCCAATTTTGCCAGGAACAACAACAAGATCGTGTCCCTCCTCGGCGAAGACAAGAACAAAGACGGCCGTGAAGACGACCTCACCGGGAGCAACCTGTTTATCGGCAAATCCATCGGCACGGTTTATCATTACCAGATCCAGGGGATATGGCAATTGAACGACGAGATCATGACCGGCTACTACCCGGGCGCCTACCGCGTGGTGGACCAGGACAATGACGGGAAAATTACCGCCGACAAAGACCGGGTCTTCCTGGGCAGGACCGAACCGGCCTACAGTATCGGGCTTCAGAACGAGATGATTTACAAGAACTTTTCGTTCCGCTTCTTTATCAATACCATCCAGGGGGGAAAGAACGGCTACCTGGGCGAAAATACCCCGGCAAACGTGGAGTCCACAGGCAATTTCGCGAACCTGAACACCTTTAATTACGACCTGTGGTCAGTCAGCAATCCAACCGGTAAGTATGCCGTCGGCTGGTCGGTCCCGCAAATTAACCCCACCCCTTACTACGCCCGCAACTTCGTACGCCTGCAGGACGTTTCACTCGCTTACGACCTGGGAAGTGCTATCGTCAATAAAATCGGCGCAAAACACCTCAAAGTTTTTGCCAGCGGCAAAAACCTGGTCACGCTTACCAAGTGGGACGGGTGGGACCCTGAAACCGGCCAGGGCATCAACAGCGACGCCTACCCGGTGCTGAAATCTTTCACATTGGGATTGGAATTAAGTTTTTAGATGGAAATCGGCAATCGGCTATCGGAAATCAGATTGCCGATTTCCGATAGCCGATTGCCGACCTCTGATTGCCGACCTCCAACCACCAACCTTTCAAACAGAAAAAATGAAAACGATAATAAAATTTGCAACTATTGTTCTGCTGGCGTGCGGAGTCTTTGCCTGCAACGAGCAAAAAATACTGCGGGAAGAACCGCTTGATTTCTTCAGCCCGGAAAATAGTTTCGTTACTTACGAAAACTTCCAGAGCGGGCTCACCGACCTGTACGCCAAAGTCCGGGAAATCTGCTACGCCTCAACCGAATACAAGCCCTACCTTACCGCCACTGACATCGCACAGGACGGGCGTTACCAGCTAACTGCGCGTTTCGGCGGGCATACTAATTACCTGGTCCCGACCAACAATGACGTATTGCTGCATTGGAGAAGCTGGTATAAAATTGTCAGCAATGCCAACACCATTATAGCCAGGCTTGAACCGTCGAAGCTTAGTGCGGACCAGAAAAAACAGGTGGAAGCCGAGGCGCGCTTTTTCCGTGCCTTCGCCTATCGCTTCCTGGTGTACCTCTGGGGAGACGTGCCGTTGGTGACCGAGGAAGTCACCGCGCCCCGGCGGGATTTTACAAGGACACCCAAGAACGACGTGCTTCAGCAAATGGTGCTGGACGCCACTTTTGCCGCCGAGAATCTTCCGGCGATCAACAGCGTAACCGACGGGAAAATCTCCAACCTGGTTGCCTACCACCTGCTGGCCGAAACCTATATTTCGTTGCAAAACTATGACAAGGCTATTGAAGCCGCCAGCGTCGTGATCAACGACGGGAACGTCGGCCTGATGACCGAACGGTTCGGAAGCATGGCTACCCAAAACCCCACCGACAATTTTCTCAAATTCACCCAGCCGGGAGATGTTTACTGGGATTTGTTCAGGGTAGGCAACCAGCGCCGGAGCCGGGGCAACCGGGAAGCCCTGTGGCTGGCCACCTATGAGATTGATATCCCCGGCGGTATCCTCCAGTCTTCCGGCGGGTACTTTCATTTCCATACACTGGAACGCGTAGCCGGCCCTGTGCCCTGGATCACCCTGAAAGATCCCGACGGCAATGAGGGCGTGATCGGCCTTCCCATGTCGGATTACAATACTGCCGGGGCGGGCGTATCCCTGATGATGAACACGGAATATTTCCTGAATGACCTTTGGAAAGAAGACTGGAATACCGACATCCGGAACGCTCCGCACAATATCGTCCGGGATTTTGTTTACACGAACCCCGCTTCCAAATGGTACGGAAAAAGCGCAGTTAAAAACCCGGGATCCACACTCATCGCACAACCGTGGAGGTGGTATCCGCATCCCTCCAAAATTACAACACCGCATCAGCACCCCGACGGCGTCTACGTCGACAAAACACTCGGGACAATCAAAAACACGGCAGGGGCGTTATACCGCGACCAATACCTGCTCAGGTTACCGGAAACCTACCTGCTGAGAGCCGAGGCCTACCTGGGCAAAGGCGACCAGGTCGATGCCGCCGCCGACATCAATGTCGTCAGGAACAGGTCGAAAGCGACACCCGTGGCGCCGGGAAAAGTGACCATTGACTATATTCTTGACGAAAGAGCCCGGGAGCTTGTCTATGAAGAACCGAGACGAGTTACGCTGCACCGCGTCGGGAAGCTGGTTGAGCGGGTGCGAAAATACAATACGCTGAACAAAGACGAAATCAAAGACTACCACGGGCTCTGGCCGATACCGTTCTCCGAAATCGAGGCGAACAAAGACGTGCAGATGGTCCAGAATCCCGGTTACCTGTGATCAACACCGAACATCTTATGACCGATTTTTCATTAAGATTCCTGAAGGTTCTCGCTACCCGATGCCGAAAGAATGCGCTGCTGATTGTGGCATCGCTGAGCTTCGCGCCGCTGTATGCCCAAACTACCTATAAAGTCGAAAGCCGCGATCTCCTGCTCCTGCTTGAAAAACAGCAGGTCTCCGGTTTTCAGGGACTGAAGCTTTTGTCACTGGAAGAGAAAAAAAACCGGCGCGTCCTGACTGCCGGGGAGACACCGCCCCTTTTCACGCTTAGTTATTCGGCGCCCGGCGCCGGGCAAAGCCAGCTACCCGCCCATGCAGATTCGGTAGCCTGGAAACAGATCGGATCGGCCGCAACGGCAGACGGAATCGTATTCAGCTTCCGCGGGTTCGGCAACTCGACGCCTGGCTCCGACCTGAGCGTAGAAATGAAACTGGAAGCTTCCCCGGAAAAGGACGGTATTGAAATCTCATACCGCGCAGCCGCCGGCTCCGGACATGCCTCCGTTTCCGCTATGACCATCGCACGGTTTTCTTTCCGGGACTTCGGAAAACAAACCCGGTTATTTCTTCCGCACGGTTCGGGGATCGTGCTCAATGACCCTGTCGGCCTCGGTCCGCGCAACTGGAAACACGGCTATCCCGGTTATGCCGTACCCATGCCCTGGTTTGCTTTATGGAGCGAATCTACCGGGCCCGACGGGTTTCGGACCAATCGCAACACCGGTATCTACCTGGGCGTCCACGACCAAAACGGTTCGCGAAAGGAAATAGCCTGTACCATCGGGAAAAACATTCAGCTCCAGGTTACCGTTCAGGCTGAAAATATGTATGAGCCTGATAATGAATTCTCCATCGGTGGAAAAACCGTACTCCGCACCTTGCAAAACGACTGGTTCGACGGCGCCATGGTGTACAAAGACTGGGTACGCAGAGAAGCATCCTGGTTCCCTCGCACCGCTTTGGACGAAAACGGGCGGAAAGATTCTCCGCAATGGATCAAAGAACACAGCCTGTGGGCCATGCACAGGGTCAGCCCCGAAGAAATGACGCCGGTAATGAAAGACTTCCGCCAGGCTTTCGGCGTCCCCGCTGCCGTCCATTGGTACTACTGGCATAAAAACCCGTATGACAACGACTATCCGCATTTTTTCCCCCGCGACGGTTTCAGGGAAGCCGTGCAGGAGCTTCAGAAAAACAACGACATTTTTATCATGCCCTATATCAACGGTCTGCTCTGGGATTCCAGGGACCGGGGGATGGAAGACTGGCTGTATACCAGCGAAGCAGTCGCGGGAACCAGCAAAGGAACCGATGGCAAACCCCGGCTGTACACTTACGGCAGTAAAGAGTCTGACGGGAGCGATGTAAGGTTGGCGCACATGTGCCCCGCTACCGAAATATGGCAGAAAAAAGTGCTGGAAAATGTGCTCCGCCTGGCCCGGGAAAACGGCACAAAGGCAGTTTACATCGACCAGGTTGCCGCAGCCATTCCCGAATTGTGTTTCGACAGGTCACACGGCCATCCGCTCGGTGGCGGTAACTGGTGGAACGCAGGTTACCGGAAAATGCTCGAGAACATACATGCCGAACTCGCCAGGGCCGGTCTCAACGATGTGGCCATTACGACTGAGTGTACCGGCGAGACCAGCCTCCCGATTGTAGACGGCTTCCTCACCTGGCATCATCAGCTGGAAAACCAGGTGCCGGCATTTTCGGCAGTCTACGGCGGAACGATCCAGATGATCGGGAGAGATTACCGGGCCGGCAAAACTTACGCCGAGCGTACGGAGCCGAGGATGAAAAAAACGAACGAACCCCTGGCCTGTCGGATGAAAGCTGCTGAAGCCCTCTGTTTTGGCGAACAGATCGGTTGGTTTGTACCCACGATTACGGAAGAAGACGACAAATTCCCCTTCCTGAAAGATGTGGTCCATTTGCGAAACCGGTTCAGAACGTACTTTTACAAGGGTGAAATGTGCCGTGTTCCGCAGCTTGACAGCAACGTACCCCGCGTTACCGCGGACTGGAATTTCTATGACTCTCCGCTTATTTCCGCACCGGCTCTGCGGACCGGCGCCTGGAAGTTGGCACGAAACGGTAAAACCGCGTCTGTTGTCGTCCTTTTTGCCAATACCTCGTCCGAAAACATTACCGCTTCTGTCAAGCTGGAATTGTCGGAATACGGGATTGATCCCAAAAAGATGTCGGTATTCCGCATAGATGCCAACGGCGGCAGGGAAAAATTGACTGCCCCGCAAATCAGGCAACCGGTCACATTCACGAAGGAAAGCGTCTCCGCCTGGGAAATCACCTGTCTATAAACCTGCTCAGCCACCGCTATGAAGTACACCGGTCCTTTTTCCCGAAAGTTGATATTGATATTTCTGGGTCTGACGAGCATTTTCTCTGTCTCAGCCCAGAAAAAAGTGGAAATCAGCGTTATGAAAGGCGTTCCCACACTCCTGGTTGACGGGCGGCCCTACCCGCCGTTCGCCTACATGTCCTATCTCGGGGAAAAACCGTACTACCAGAAAATTGCTGACGCCGGGGTTCATCTGTTTTGCATCCCGGCATACCTCGGCGACCGGGGGATCAATGCCAATTCCGGGATCCGGCCTTTCCGGAATTCCATTTGGAAAGGCTACCGGCAATATGACTTTTCCAGTATTGAAACCGATTTCAAAAAAGTAGTCGAAGCCGATCCCCATGCGATGATCATCGTTCGGTTCTACCTGGACGCCCCCCTCTGGTGGGAGGAAAGCAACCCCGGTGAGGCTACCCTTCAGAAAGACGGCACTACATTCAGGCAATCCTTCTATTCGAAAAAATGGCAGGATGAAACCGCCGGCGCGCTGCTGGACTGCATGGATTGGATTTCCCGTTCACCGTACGCAAAAAACTTTGTGGGAGTACATGTGGCGGCCGGCGGTACCGAAGAATGGTTTTTTCACCGGCAACAGCAGGACGACCATAGTCCCCTTCGAACCGCGCAGTTTCGCTCCTGGATCGCAAAAAAATACCGCAACGACAAAAACCTGCAACATGCCTGGAAAGATCCGGACGTGACGCTGACTAGCTGCGCCCCGTCGGAAATAGGCCTGGAAAAACCTGAAAAGCGGTGGCGGCGCCCCGGTGAGGAACAAAGGATCGTGGATACTTTTACATTTCAATCGGAAACCCTTGCCGACAACATCGCTTTCTTTTGTAAAGTGGTAAAGAAAAAAAGCCGGGGAAGACTGTTGACCGGCGCTTTTTACGGTTATCACTATTTTCTGACCGACCCCAAGGCGGGGCACGGCGCGCTTGCCAAACTGCTGAAGTGCCCGGACCTGGATTACATTTCGAGCCCCAATGACTACCACCGGGTCGCCGGTGAAGACTGGCCACCATTTGCCGCAGTCGCCTCTGTTCAGCAGCACGGAAAATTATGGATGGCCGAAAACGACACCAGGACCCACCTTACTACTTTGTTGAAAGAAAAAGCGCCGGGGATTCCGCCGCCGGGCTGGTATGAATCGGGCGTTTGGGTCGGGCCGGAAAAACCGGAAACCTCGCTTGCGCTTTTGTGGAAAAACGCCGCCAGGATGCTGGCTTACGGATATGGCGGTTGGTGGTTTGATATGTGGGGCGGTTGGTTCGACAGTCCCGAGCTGCTGGATGTAATCGCAAAAACCAACCTGTTTTATACGAGCTTCCGGAATGCAGCTGACAACGGGCAAAATACGGAAGTGGCAGTGGTGGTGGATGAAGCGCTCAGCTACCGCGACGCCAGCCTGGGTCAACTGACCGGCGAAATGCTCAGAAACCGTTATTCGCTCGGAAAGACCGGGGCACCTTACGATCTTTTCCTTCGCTCCGACCTTTCGTCACTGAAAAGCAAAGCATACAAATTTATCTGGCTGCTTGGGGTTGACGGTCTGTCCAAAGCAGAAACCGAAAAAATCGCCAAATGGGAAAAATCCGGCATAACCGTCATGCGCACCACAGAAACCGGGACAGTTTTCTCCTCCGGCGCTCAAAAATCTGCCCAAATCCAGTGGGCGCCCGGAGAGCTTCGCTCGCTTTATCAGGCCGCCGGGGTCCATATCTATGTTTCATCGAATGAAGTCTGTTACGCAGGTAACGGATGGGTAAGCCTGCATACGGTCTCGGGCGGGGAACGCACCATCTACCTGCCCGTTCGATCCGATGTGTCAGACCCGGCCCGTTCCGGTTTTACTGCATCAGGAGTCGACAGCATCACGGTAACGCTCCAGCCCAACTCCACCCTTCTCCTTCGTGTAAAGCCCGTCCGATAGCGACCGGGTTGTCTTTCCATCACGGAACGGGCGGTAGCATACCATGTTTCACGCGGGCTCAGCATACTCAGAATACAGCTCAGGGAATATCTGCCATAACAAAGTTTTGTTTGTGAATTATTATTGTACAAATTTTTCTTAATATTTTGCACAACAATAATTCAGAAATACGATTTCAATGCGATCCATCCAATTGCTTTTGTTTGCGGCATTGCTGACGACGCATGCCCTTGCCCAGAAAGAAGCCTATAAGGAAATCCAGACCCGGCTGATACTGGCCGGGGACGGGAGCACCATAGAGCTCGGAGAAGGGACTTTCAGGATGACCGGCAGTCTCTCACTTGAGGGAAAACACAACCTTGTTATCAAAGGCAAGGGAAAAGGCAGAACCGTGCTCGATTTTTCCGGGCAGACCTCCGGCGCGGAAGGTTTGCTGATTACGAACGGCACCAACATCGTCCTGGAAGATTTCACCATTCACAATGCCAAAGGCGACTGCATTAAAACCAAGGACGTCAAGGGGATCACCTTCCGTAACATTCAAGCCGGCTGGCCTGGAAAACCCTCTTCAAAAAACGGCTCGTATGCCCTGTACCCGGTCCTTTGCGAAAAAGTCCTTATCGAAAACTGCGAAGCCTACGGAGCATCCGACGCGGGGATCTATGTGGGCCAATCGCGGTACATAACGGTTAAAAACAACCGTGCCTATCGCAACGTTGCCGGTATTGAAATAGAGAATTCACTGGATGCGGAAGTATTTGACAATGAGGCCACTGAAAATACCGGTGGGATACTCGTTTTCGATCTGCCCGACCTGATCCTGAAAAAAGGCGGAAACGTAAAAGTCTACCGCAACAACATTCATCACAACAACCTGCGGAATTTTGCGCCGAAAGGTAATATTGTTGCCAAAGTACCCGACGGGACCGGCGTGCTGATCCTTGCCGCTTCCGACGTCGAAATCACAGGCAACACCATTCTTAACAACAAATCAATCGGCGCCGGTGTTATCAGCTATTTCGTAACAGAAAATCCCATCAAAGATACGGCTTACTACCCCTATCCTGCACGCATACACATCCACAACAATCGTTTCGCCAGGGAGCATAAACGCCCCACCGGCAAAGGCCGGATGGGCATGATGTTCCGCTTCAAGCTCAAATTCGGAAAGGATGTGCCGCACGTGCTCTGGGACGGCATCAAGGACGAAAAAAACGGCGGCCCGGTGGTTTGCGTTCACGACAACGAGGAAAATACTTTTGCCAACATGGACGTTGCCAACAATTTCAGGAACGTTTCCCGGGATACCGCGGCCGTAAACTGTGATTTTAGGGGTGAGCGGTGAGTCTTGAGGGGTGAGGGGTGAGGTATGAGGGGTGAGGTATGGGTCGTAAGGGGTGGGGGAAAGAGAGCTAACACCTCAAGCCCCAAACCAAAAAAAACACATGAAACATTACAGTGTCTTGTTGCTGCTGGTCACCGGGTGGTTTTTATTCGTTTCAATGAAACGGGAGCCGGTCGCTGCTCCGAAGCTCCGGCTTTCGGAGTACGGGTTCTTCACGGGAAACCTGCGCGACCAGGTACCTGCGAAGGGTGTTACTCCCTATTCCCTGAACACACCGCTCTTCAGCGATTACGCGGAGAAGAGCAGGTTTGTCTACTTGCCGGAAGGCACTTCCGCCGAATTCGACCCTGCCGAGGTTTTCCGGTTCCCGGAAGGCGCCGTACTGATCAAGACTTTTTACTTTCCGAAGGATTTCCGCAACCCGTCAAAAGGAAAAAGACTGATAGAAACCCGGCTGCTCCTTCATGAAAAAAGTGGGTGGAAGGCCCTTACCTACGTCTGGGACGAAGCGCAGAACGACGCTTTACTGGAAGTTGCAGGCGAGACTTTCGAAGTTTCCTACACCTATACCGACGGTAAAAAATACCGGCACCAGTTCCAGGTACCCAATCTCAATCAATGTAAGGGTTGCCACAACCTGAATGAAACCCTGCAGCCACTTGGTCCCTCGGCCCGGCAGCTCAACGGGTACTACGCAGGATGGGAGCGATCCCCCTCCGGGAAAAATCAGCTTTCAGACTGGCAGGAACGACAGCTACTGATCAATCTGCCGGATCTGGCCACGGTAGAAAAAGCGCCGGTCTGGTCCGACGAAGCCTCGGGCACCTTACCGGAAAGAGCGCGTGCCTGGCTGGATGTAAACTGCGCGCATTGCCACAGGCCCGGAGGCCCTGCCAACAGCTCCGGTCTCCATCTGGGTGTCCACAACAAAGACACGACACTGCTGGGTATCAACAAAACACCGGTTGCCGCCGGAAGGGGTTCGGGCGGCCGGAAATTCGATATTGTGATGGGCAAACCTGACGAGTCCATTCTTCAATACAGGATAGAATCAGGTGACCCGGGAGTTATGATGCCCGAGCTGGGCCGGAGCGTCATGCACCGGGAAGGAGCCGCCACGATTCGTGCCTGGATCCAGTCGCTGGGGCGACCGGCCCGGTAGCTTCACAAAAAAAAATGCGCCAAGCAACCCCGGCCTTTTGTTTTCCGTATCAGGGTTAAACAAGTCTTATACTTATAACCTGGTTGCGATGAAAAACAGAAAACAACTGCTTGCTTTCGGACTGATCACCTCTATGTCGCTTGCTTTTTCTGCCTGTGACAAAGATGAGCCGATGGCAGCAAAAGACATTTCCCTCCGTGAAACTTCGTTGGGGAAAGTACTCACCGATGACAAAGGAATGACGCTCTACTATTTCACAAAAGATGTAGCCGGCGCATCGCTTTGCTCCGGCGGCTGCCTGACCAACTGGCCGATTTTTGCCTACGAAGGCACGCTGGAAGTAGGCGACGGTCTCAATACATCGGATTTTACGACCATTACCCGGACCGACGGCACCAAACAAACTGCCTACAAAGGGTGGCCTTTGTACTACTTCCATGACGACAAAGCCGCCGGTGATGTAAAGGGAGAAAACGTAAACTCGGTTTGGGTAGTGGCTAAACCGGCCTATACCATCATGCTCGCCAACCAGCAACTGGTGGGCAACGACGGTAAATCTTACAAGTCGGACTACACCGAAGGCACCGGCGAGACCCAGTTCTTTGTAGACGGCCAGGGCAGAACGCTCTACACGTTTATCAAGGACAAAAAGGACATGAACAAGTACACCAAGGAAGACTTTTCCAACGATGCCAACTGGCCCATTTTTACGGCCGAAATCGAGGATCTGCCCTCTGCCCTCGACAAGAGCCTCTTTAACGTGATCACCGTATTCAACAAAAAACAATTAACTTACAAAGGCTGGCCCATCTATTATTTTGGGGCTGACAATAAGGTGAGAGGCGCTACCAAAGGCGTAAGTGTACCGCAGCCGGGTGTATGGCCCGTCGTGCAAAAAGGAGTGGCACCGGCGCCCATATAGTCGGGCAAACCTTTTACTTTCAATGCCTATCGTAAAAAGGACAGAATTGTTCCGATAATTTCCGCCCCAATATGTCAGCAATCAACTCCGCCGTATTGTCTGAATTGCTAGCGGGCTGTTTGCAAAAGAACCGCCGTAGTCAGGAACAGCTTTACAAGATGTTCTACGGGTACGCCATGTCAGTCTGCCTGAGATACGTGCAGGACAGGAATGACGCTCTGGAAGTGATGCAGGACGGTTTTTTCAAGGTATTCACGAAAATTGACACCTTCGATGCAGGCCGCCCGTTTAAAACCTGGCTGTGTAGAATCATGATCAACTGTGCGCTGGACCACTACCGTCGCCGGAATCAGAAGTTCAACACCGACACCATTGAAGGGAAAGACGCTGCCGTAGAGGAAATGGCGCTTTCCGAAATGTCTTACGCTGAAATACTGGAGCTGGTCAACAGGCTGAGCCCGGTCTACCGCGTTGTATTCTGTATGGCTGTCATTGATGGTTACAGCCACGAAGAAATCGCCGAAAAATTGCAAATTAGTGTAGGCACCTCCAAATCGAACCTGTCAAGGGCGAGGGAAAAATTGAAAATAATGCTATCCAAAATCAATTCAGACGACTATGCAAGAATGGCCAGATGATCAACTGGATGATTTCTTCAGAAAGTCGGCTGAAGAAAATGATCCAAACTTTGACCCTCATAATTGGGAAGCGCTTCGCAAGCGGTTGGATGAAGCAGACGGCGTGAAACCGGCTTGGTGGAAAAACCGTGCCATAAAAGGGTTGATCCTGGCCGGCTTGATGGGCCTGGTCGGCTCACTGGTCTACTTTTGGAAAAGCGATTTCAGCAGTACCTCGCCAGGCCGGGGAAACCAGGACCATGGCGCGTTCCGTGCTGTGCCGTCCAAAGAAACGGTACCCCAACCGGCGCTCCGCGAATCAGCCGCTCCTCCTCCGGCTACCCGCGTATCCACTGAAAAACCGGCAGCCAATCCTGTCAAAGGCCTGAAATCCGGAAAGCTCGCAGCCCGGGCCGCCTCCGAAACACCGGTAACCGGCCCCACCGGCCCGCCGGGACAACAAGCATCAAAGAAACGGTCTCGCCAGAAGGATGTGGCTGGCGGAGAGCCTCGGAACCCCGGGGGCGGCAACGCTCGCGGGACTGGCGAGACCCCTTTTTATGCTTCACTCACCCCGCTTGTTCCGCCGGCTTTCCGGGCATTGAAATGGGGCGCCCCGGCCGTAAAACAACCGGAAAACGCTTCGTTGCCGGTCGTACCGGAATCGGATCCCGCAGATGACGAACCGCCGCTCTCCACCAGGCGGTGGGCAATTCGCATCGGGGCCGGCCCCGATATGAGCGCGGTAAAGGTCCCCAACTTCTCCCCGCCTACTTTCGCCTGGGCCGCGCACCTCGACTACCGGGTTACCAGGCATATCTGGCTGCAAACCGGCTATGTAAAAAGTAACAAAAAGTATGAGGCTTTGCCCGGAGATTACACCTGGCCGAAACGCTGGTACCAGGATGTACTACCGGAAGGCGTGGACGCTACCTGCGACATGGTAGAAATACCCGTGAATCTCAAATACGTCCTGGAACGAAAAAATGGCTCGAGCTGGCATTTTGCCCTAGGGGCCACCAACTACCAGATGCGTACTGAAAAATACGAATACCGTTATAAAAACCCGGACCCGTCTATACGGTGGTACAGCTGGGAAGGCTCCACCGGTTGGTATTGGGCCAGCCATGTGCACGTTTCCGCCGGTTATGAGCGTCGTATCACCCGTCATCTGCGGATGGGTATAGAGCCCTATATCAAGATACCGACCCGGAAGGTCGGTTTTGGCCGCGTGAATCTTTATACGGCGGGCGCCTGGCTCTATCTCAGTTTCGGACGGTAGCGCCGTTAAATTCCGGCCGGGGCCCTGGCCGTTAACCCTGCAGCCAACCGTCCAGGAGATGGATGGTGCGGTTGCCGTAAGCGGCATTTTTTTCCGAGTGTGTAACCTGGATAATGGTTACTCCGTCTTTATTCAGTTGCGTAAAAACCTCCATAATTTCCTCTCCCTGTTTGGAATTAAGATTACCGGTAGGTTCGTCGGCAAGCAGAAGACCCGGGTGGCCTGCCAGCGCCCGTGCAATCCCGACGAGCTGCTGCTGGCCACCGGAAAGCTGCGTCGGGAAAAGATCTTTCTTGCCTACGATGTTAAAACGGTCCAGCAAATCGGCAACAATGGCCTTTCTCTCGCCGGACTTTACATTCTTGTACAGCAACGGCGTTTCGATATTTTCGTATACCGTCAATTCGTCGATGAGGTGATAAGCCTGGAAAACAAAACCGATGTATTGCTTGTACAGTGCTGAGACCTGCTTTTCTTTCAATTTGGAAACCTCTTCGCCCTGGAACAGGTATTCTCCCTCATCAAAGCGGTCAAGCATTCCAATCACGTTCAACAGCGTCGATTTTCCTGACCCGGAAGGCCCCATGATGGAAAGAAACTCACCCGGTTTTACGGTCAGGTCGATATGCCGCAAAACATAGGACCTTGCCCCGTTGACCGGGAACCATTTGGATATTTTCTTGAGTTCAATCATTATTTGAAATATGAAGTATTACATAAGAGGCGCCTGAGCTCACCGAAGGCTGTCCTCAGGCAGCCGGCTCTATTCCGTTCTAAGGCTTTTAACCGGGTTGGTGGCGGCGGCTTTCAATGCCTGGTAACTGACCGTCACGACGGTGATCAACAGTGCCAGAACCACGGCGCCGCCGAACAATTCCCATCCGACGGTAGCCCGGTAAGTATACTTCTGCAGCCAGCGGTGCATCAGGAAGTATGAAACCGGTATGGCCACCGTACAGGCAACAAGGGTCAGCACCAGGAAGTCGACAGACAACAGCCGCCATATTGTAAAGGCAGAGGCCCCTACGATTTTCCTGATCCCGATCTCTTTTGTTCGCTGTTCGGCGGTAAAAGAAGCGAGGCCGAAGAGCCCCAGGCAACTGATGATGATCGCCAGGAAGGTGAAAAAGAAAGCCAGCTTACCGACTCGTTCTTCCAGCACAAATTTCTCGGCATAGGCCTGGTCCGCGAACTGGTAGTCGAAAGGAACTCCCGGCATAACCGTTTTGAATGTTCTTTCCAGAATGGCCAGCGATTCGGAAACAGGCATCCGGGCGCTCAGCTTAAAGTTCATAAAATTCACGTTTTCCTGGTCAAGAAAGTAGGCCACCTGCCTTACTGGCTCGAAAGGCGATGACATGACCACATCTTTGACCACCCCGACAATATGGTAGGTCCGGTTGCCGCCCCAGGTAACGACCTTACCGACAGGATCCTCCATGCCCATGTATTTCACGGCGGCTTCATTGACGATCACACCGGCCGAATCTGCGCCGAAGTCCTTTGAAAAATCCCTGCCCGCCACGAGCTCCCAGCCGATACTCCGGCCATAGTCGTTTGTTACCCAGATCGTCCCGAAGACAGCCGTAAGGTTTGGATCTTTCCCTTCCCAACCAAAACCACCATTGTTGCTGTGCACTCCGTTCATCGGGCTTGACGACTCCGACATATATTCGATGGCTCCCTCCTTTTTCAGCGCATTGTCCAGGATGTCCAGCTTTCCGTAAAAATCGGGCGAACGCATCTCGATCATCACCAGCCGGTCGCGGTCATAGCCCGTCGGCCGGTCTTTGGTGTGCAGAATTTGCTTGTACACCACCGATGTGCCGATAATGAGCGTCACGGAAACCGCAAACTGCAAGACTACCAGTACCTGCCTCGGGATGGCCGCGGCACGGCCGGCCTTAAAGGCTCCTTTCAGCACGCTGGCCGGGTCAAACGCCGACATGTAGAGTGCGGGATAGCTGCCCGCCAGCAGGCCGGTCAGGATGGAAAGCACCAGCCCCGACAACCAGAAGACAGGCTCGCCCCAAGGGACGGTCACCGCTTTTCCGGCCACCTCATTGAACCAGGGAAGGGCAATATTTACGAGCAAAACCGACAGCAGGAACGCCACCAATGCAACGAACACCGACTCACAAAGGAACTGGAGTATAATTGCCCTGCGTTCCGAGCCGACCGTCTTCCTGATCCCGACTTCCTTCGCCCTCCTTTCCGACCTGGCAGTGCTGAGGTTCATAAAATTGATACAGGCAAGCACAAGTACGAAGAAACCGATCACACCGAACATCCACAGGTACTGGTCCTGGCCGTTGGCCAACACGCCATTTTCCCAGTTCGATCGCAGGTGCCAGTCACGCATCGGGTGCACAATAGTCCGGAATTCCTGGTTTTTTTGTTCATCCGACACATGGTCCTGCTTCGCATTGCGAATGGAAGCATTTACTTTTTCAAAAGTCGTATTGTCAGCAATCTCTGCGAAAACCTGGAAGGAATTTTCATCCCAGCTGTCCTGCGCGTTTTGTATCCAGGGCTCAGAGGCAACATACAGTTGCCATGACGCCAGAAAATCAACCCCTTTGAATGAAGAATTTTCGGGAAAATCCCGGAAGACGCCCGTTATCGTCACCAGGTCTTTGTTGTCGAGTTTCACCTGCTTTGTAATCGGGTCGGCATCGCCGAAAAGCGCTTTGGCCGCCGATTCAGACAACATCAGATCGTTCGGTTTTTCAAGACCGTTCTGCGATCCCCTGAGCATTTTTAGTGAAAACATCCCGGGCGCTTCCGGCTCCATGAAAAAGCCTTTCCGGCCAACATGAATATCGCCCGATGAGAGGATATGGTTTTCCATCCAGGACGCCATGGAAATATGCTTGAAATTCCTTCCATACCGGCTCCGGAGCTCAGTAGACATGGGGATCGGCATCGCACGACCGGTATAAATCTTGCCGTTGGTTGTGACGTGCCCGTAAACCTGCCCCAATCGCTCGTAGTTGTCAAACGATTTGTCATAATCCAGCTCGTCCTTCAGCCACAGCCCGATCAGGATCGTCACCGTCATCCCCAAGGCCAAACCACCTACGTTGATGAAGGAAGACATCCGGTTCTTGTTCAGGTTTCTCCAGGTGATTTTCAGAAAGTTCTTTATCATGTCACAATAGTATCGGCTTCAAATACAGCAACCCTGTAAGTAAGGTTACAATCCTGCGCGTATTTCATATAAATTGCCATACCTGTCAAATAAAAATCTGATTAACAACTATTTACACCAAAAACCAAGCAAAAACCATGTTCGTATCCGGACAGTTTTGTGTTCGCTTTTGAACGGAATAGTGCCCAAAACAACCAATCAACCGACGCTACGGCTCCAATCCTTCCAGGTATACCTTTGCCTCCTTTAAAGCCGCCCCGGCAACGCGCTGTACGTGGCATAAAACGTCCCGTCCTGTACGCTCCCCATTTTCGAGCGCATCCAGGTTACGCTTCAGGTGGGAGTCCAGCCCCATCACTGAGACAGTGGTTTTCAGGCTGTGCGCGATGCGGCTGACTGATCGGCGGTCCCCGCATTCGAATGCCGCTGTCAGTGCTTCGAGCTGTTCCGGCAGCACTTTCATGAATTGTGCGGTCATCATACGCTCATAGGCCGTGTCACCGTTACTGACGGTACGCAGATAAGCCGGGTCAATCCAACTGAAAACCGGGTCGCTTTTTTCCGCAGCCCGTATTTCACCCGGAGCTGCCGGGGGGTGTGCCAGGTACCTGGCGAGCACCTCCATCAGCTTATCCTTCCGGATCGGCTTGGTCATGTGGTCGTTCATGCCGTGCCTTAGCGAGCGCTCCCGCTCCCCCACCATCGCATGTGCAGTCATGGCCACAACCGGGAGGTCCGGCCGGAGCTCATTCCTGATTTGACGGGCCGCAGAATACCCATCCATGACAGGCATCTGGACGTCCATCAGAACCAGGTCGAAATCCGAAGCCTCAACTTTTTCCAAAGCTTCGGCGCCGTTTCCGGCTATTTCAAAATCAATCTGCAGTTCCTGGAGGTAGTGGGCCATCAGGTTTTGATTGATCGGGTTGTCTTCCACAACGAGCACACGGCTGCCCGACCGGAAAGAGACAGTCTGCGGCAATTGCTCGTCAACCTGCTTCATTTCCCGAACATCAACCACCTGGTAAGGGATCGACACCCTGACTTCCGTACCCTTTCCCTGTGTACTGTCAAGTTTCAATTCGCCATTTTGGAGCGCCACAAGATCCCGCACAATGGATAAGCCAAGTCCAGTCCCGCCGAAATTCCTGGTGGTATCGTCATCTGCCTGGTTAAACCGTTCAAAAATAGACTTCTGTTTGTCCGGAGCAACCCCTATGCCGGTATCCCGCACTGAAAAAACAACAGTTACATCCCCGTCGCCTATTTCGCGCCCACCTACTTCCAGGGTAATCGATCCGGCTCTTGTGAACTTCAGCGCATTACCGATGAGGTTGGTAAGAATCTGGGTCAGGCGGGTAGGGTCGCCGCGGACCTCCCCCGGTACCTCGGTAAGCCATACCGCGCTGAACTGAAGGCCCGCCTCCTTCATCCTCGGCTGGAACAAATCCACAACGGATCCCACCAGCAACCGCAGGTTAAAAGGTATCTTCTCAAGACGCATCATACCGGACTCGATCTTTGACAAGTCCAGTATATCGTTCACGATTGTCATCAGCGTCTCACCGGAATGAGCGATAGTTGCCAGGTGCAGCTTACCCTCTTCATCGGTCACCTTTTTCCCAAGCAGGCCGGTATACCCCAGTATGGCGTTTAACGGCGTACGGATTTCATGGCTCATATTGGCCAGAAAGTTTTCTTTTACGCGAACCGCGTTTTTCAGCTTGAATTCACTTTCGTTCAGTCGCTGAATCAGGCCGGCCTGTCGTTTTAAACGGTACATGATCACCAAAAATACCGCCACCAGGAGCACCAGGATCAATACCAGCACATACCGGTTCCAGTTCATCACAATTTGCCCTGACCGATCGACTTCGGTTAGTTTATTCTGGAGCGCAGCACGACCGCCGGTATCAATCCGGGCCGCCAGGTTGTTGATTCTTTCGGAAAGGAGAAAGGCTTCGCTTTCTGCCAGGCGTTTCTCTGAAACCGGGCGGCCACCCGCCTTCAGGCTGTCAAACATTATTTCGGTAAGCTGCAGCTTCAGATTGACCAGCCGCTGCAGCTCCGTCAGTTCCTCAACAGAAACCGTGCTGTCCAACCGGTCGTCGAGGTCGCTTATGTCTTTCCGGATCACGGTAACCCCTTTGTTAAATTCGGGCAAATGCCTGTTGCTGCCGGTAGTGAGGATCTGCCGGCCGTTCCGGTCCAGCAGGAGAATTTCTTTCTGGAGATTTTCAAGGATTTTGCTGCGCCGGTACTCATTCAGCACGTCTTCGTTCCCTTCTATTAAGCGGCTGATCCTGTCGGCGGAAAAGTATTGAACCGCCACCAATAGCGCGACGCCAAATAAAAACCCCAAGGTAATGTAGCCGGAAAGGACCCTGTTGTTCATCGCTGATGATCTAGTTGGGGGATTACAATATGAAGCAAATAAATTCTTCATTCCGGCCCGCGGCAAGAGGTAATAGGTAAGTAGCCGGTTGATGGCGTTGAACAGGCGTTTACCATCGCCGGATTCAAAGGACGTTCAACCGTTTGTTCAGCTGGTTCCTGTAACTGTCCGCAACCGGGACCATCTTTTTGTTGATTATGATCGTCCCGCCCTCGATGGCATCGATCTTCCCTACCTGGATAACAAATGACCGGTGAACTTTGAGAAAAAGGGCTGTCGGAAGCTTTGTCTCCACTTCTTTGAGCGGCGCATGAACGGCGTAAAACCGGTCTTGCGTGAAGAGCTTTACATAATCCCCCATAGCCTCCGCATACAGGATATCGGCTACATCCAGCTTTTTGATAATGTTGGCGTCGCGAAAAAACAAAAAAGTATTATCGGCAGCCACTACTTTCTGCCCACGGCTTTTCATTATTTCGCCGGCTTTTTCAATCGCCTGTAAAAAACGGGCAGGCGTTACAGGTTTGGGCAGGTAATCGGCCACGTTCAGCTCAAATGCCTCGATTGCATACTCCGGCTTTGAAGTCGTGAAAATAACGATGGGCCGTTTTTCTTTCAGGCCTCTGACCAATTCTATACCGGACATCGCTTCCATTTCTATATCCAGGAGAACAAGGTCAATATTTCCGGCCGTTATGATCTGCCACGCATCCATTGCATTGTCACATTCCGCGACAATTTCCAATGAAGGGACGCGGGTAGCCAATTGAACCAGAATGGCTCGTGCGAGGCTATTATCGTCAACTACCAGGCATTTCATTTATGGGACGGGGGGTATTACAAGCCGGAAATCAGTTTACAAAGCTCCTTACCGACTATTCAACGACAGTTTTTGCCCTTCTGCCTATCGCCTGTTTCGCGACCCGCCGCGACCGGCTAGCTTTGATTCATCAATTCGGAGATACACCAATAAAATTAAAACACAAATCATTTAAAAACATGAAAACTTTGATCGCTTCCGCCCTTTTTTCCGTAGCAGTTTTGGCAGCAGTTCAGACCAATGCACAAATCGCCTCCGTCAAACATGAAAAAAAAGCCGAAAAAAGAGCCGAGAAAAAAGTAGAGCGCAAGGCATTGCGCCATCTGAGGGAAAACGAAGTCAGTACCGCCGCTAAAGACAACTTTTCAGCCGATTTCCCCGGAGCAAAAAACGTAAGCTGGAACCACAATACCATGTTTGACGAGGCGACGTTCACCGATGATAACGGAGAAACCAAAACCGCATTTTATGGCTACGATACCAACCTGGTGGGCACCGTAACGCCGAAAAAATACGAAGACCTTCCACAGGCCGCCCGTAAAGAAATCACGAAACAATTCAAAGGGTATACCCCCGGCGCCGTCCTGATGTATGACGATAACGAATCGAACGACTCGGACATGTACCTGTACGGAATGCAGTTTGAAGGCAGGGACCACTATTTTGTAACCGTGTCCAAAGGCCCGAAGGAATCAGTCCTGATGGTATCCATGGACGGGAATGTCTCTTTTTTCAAAGATTTGAAGTAAGGGGGGAGATATGAGGTTTGAGGTGTGGGGGATGAGAGGTAGGGTGAGCGGGAAAGCTCACGCCTTATCCCTCATCCCCCACACCTCAAACCTATTCATTGCGGAGTGCCCGCACCGGATTGGCCCGGGCTGCACGAACGGATAAAAAACCGACCGTCAGCAAGGCGATCAACACCGTTACCGCACCGGCTACGGCAAATATCCACCATTGCATAACAATCCGGTAGGCAAAATTCTGAAGCCACTTGTGCATCATCCATGCAGCCAGAGGGGCAGCCAGGGCAAACGATAAAAGTGCCCTGGCCAGCGTACCGGCCGAGAGTATCCTGACAATCGTGACCGTATCGGCACCCAGCGTTTTCCTTATGCCGATTTCCCTGACCCGTTGGCCCAGTCCATAGGTAGTCAGTCCCAATAGCCCGAGGCAGGAAATAAAAATAGCGACCCCGCCGAAAATGTTAAAAAGCAGACCCGTCCGAAGGTCAGACTCATACCTGGCCTCCAACTGCTTGTCTATGAAATTATAGCTGAACGGGACGTCGTTAGCATACCGGCTATACGCTTTTTCCACTGCGCTGATAGCCTCCTGCACCCTTCCCGCAGACGTGCGCACGTAGAGCATATTCTCGCGATTGCCGTATTTCAGGACCATGGGACCAATTTTCGTAGTAAGCGACTGGTAATTAAAATCTTTCACCACGCCGACTACCGTACCCTTTCTCTGGTGCACGGTAAACGCACGCCCGACATAGGGGGCCGACCACCCCATTTCCTTCACAGCGGCTTCGTTGACAATGTATTGGTTTTCGTCTGCCGGTGTTCCCGCAAAATTCCTGCCTTCCACCAGCTGCAGTCCCATTACCGGAATAAAATCCTGGTCAATGTCTGCATAACCCATAATTACCTGTTGTCCCACGCGTTTCCCGGGCCATTCTACATCGGCAGTGGCATTCGTATGATTGCCCAGGTCAAAGATGTCAGAAAACGCCACTCCCGATATCGCCTTTTCTTTCTCCAGGTCTTGTCTGAACACATCGGTGTGATCGACCACGCTGCCGGGAAGCGCTATTGTCAACACATAATCTTTGTTATAACCCAGGTTCATTTGCCTGACATGGCTCATTTGCCTGCCAATTACGAGGGTCGCAATCACGAGGAAGCTGGAAATGGCAAACTGGAACACGACCAGTACCTTTCTCAAAGGTGCTTTTCCGACACCGGCCAATAGCCGTCCGCGGAGGGCTTCCAACGGCTGAAAACCCGAAAGAAAGAGCGCCGGATAAACCGACGAAGCCAGCAGGGTGCCCGTCACGGCCAGGCCGATCAGCTTCCAGACAGTCCAGCCGGCGTTGGCGAAACTCAACTGGCTGCCGGAAACCAACCTGTAGACGGGTAACAAAGCGATGATCAACCCAACCGCCATCAAGGCTGCCAGGCAGAACAAGACCAGTGTCTCGGCCATGAATTGAAAAAAAAGCTGTGTTTTCTCAGCTCCGACTATTTTGCGGATACCGATTTCCCGCATCCGGACCACTGCCCGGGCGGTTGCAAGGTTCACGTAATTGATGGCCGCAATAGCCAGGATCAGAATGGCAACTGCCATGAAAATACCGACCATCGTAGCACGGGCGTTATTGCCGTCAAGCCCGACCAGGTGCATGTCGCCTATGGGTTGCAGCCTCAAACTGAGATCAGCCGCCGTATCCGATCCGCTTGAAGCCGCTATTGCCCTGACCCTTTTCAAAAAGGAATGTTGCAGGGTTTTAACGGTTTCGTCAGGGTCCGCTCCCTCCCGTAGTTTCAGAAATGTCTTGAAGCTGTAGTTGCCCATGTCTTCGTCAATCGTTTTCCATTCCCCGTTTCCACCCCATGATGTGAATTCCTTCCCATAGTAGCCAATCGGGAAGAGGGCATCGAATTGGAGGGAAGAATTGGAAGGAAAATCGGCCAGCACGCCGGTTACTGCAAACGGCTTTTTACGAAAACTGACTACCTCACCCACTACGTTGTCGTTGCCAAACAGTTTCATTGCGGTGGTCCTGGTCAGCACAACGCTTTGAATATCAGGAAAGAGCGACCTTTGATCTCCGGAAAGGAGCGGAAAATCGAAAACGCTGAAAAACGCGCTATCCACAAAGGCGGTATGAAATCCGTCCAGGATTTCCCGCCGGTCGAGGGTAGCCAGTACCTGGTCCCAGTCATCGTTGACCCGGACCACTTTTTCCACCTGCGGCAAAGACTGCGCCAAACCGGATATAGGTCCGGGCAGCACATCAAGAACATAGTCTTTTCCATTGTTGTCAATGGTCACGACGGCCCTGTGAATCCGTTCATGGGCGGTAACCGACTGGTCATAACTTCTTTCGTTCTGTACCCAAACCAGCAGCAAAATAGCGGTCGCCAGCCCGCAGGCGAGTCCGCAGACATTAATACCGCTGTAGAAACTATTGCGCCTCAGGCTTCGCGAAGCAACTTTCAGATGGTTCAGTATCATATGTTTTGCCGAAAGGTTTTCATAGCGATGGATCTAAAAACCGGCTATTCCGCCCGCAGTGTATCGACCGGATTGGTACCTGCCGCCTTTATCGCCTGGGTGCTGACGGTCACAAAGGCAATGACGACGGCCAGCGTACCCGCAAACACAAACATGTACCAGGTAATGTCGATATGGTAGGCAAAATGCTGCAGCCAGTTGTTCATCAATATCCAGGTCAGGGGTACCGCCACTATGATCGAAACCGCCACCAGTTTGAGGTAATCGAAGGAAAGTATACCGACGATATGGCCGGTAGAGGCGCCCAGCACCTTGCGGACGCCTATTTCCTTGAGTCTCAGCTCGGTCATGTACATCGACAACCCGAGCAACCCCAGGCACGAAATCAGGATCGCAATCAGGGCAAAAACGGAGAGCAGTGTTTGCTGGGTTTGTTCCAACGCATAGAGCTCGCCATACCGGCTGTCCATAAAAGTATAATCGAAAGGCTGATCGGCATAATGGGTGTCCCAAACTGACTGTATATGCGATATCGTCTCCGGTACACGGTCGCCTTTGATCCGTACTGATATCCAGTTGGCACGCCCGCCCTGCATCAGCATAACCAACGGCGGGATATGCTGGTGCAGCGACTCAAAATGAAAATCTTTGGTCACGCCCACAATCGTGCCGTTAATTGGCCCGTACATCATCGTTTTCCCCAGCGCGTCTTCGGGTTGCTTCCAGCCAAGCATTTTGGCCGCGGTAGTGTTCAGGATCAGCGACTGTGTGGAATCAGTTGAAAACCGGTTGGAGAAATTCCGTCCGGCGGCCATACCGATCTGGTAGGCCGGTATAAAATGTTCATCGATGGTCAGCATTTTGATGGTCACGTCGGAAGGCGCCGTCGAATCGCCGCGCACGACCTTCGTATCCCATGAATCGAGCAGCCGACCTGTGGGGATACGCGACGATCTGCCGACTTCCTGTACGTGATTGTCTTTCATCAGCTCGTTGCGGACGGTCTCATCCTGGGTCGGCGTCTGTCCGCCCCTGAAAACCACCACCCGGTCTTTCTGGTAACCGAGGTCGAAATCCTGCATGTAGCGAAGCTGCCTGTAAACCACAACGGTCGAACCGATCAGCAGCACCGCAATCGAAAACTGTACGATCACCAGCGCCTGTCGTGCCCACCCGCCCTTACGGCCGCGGGACATTTTTGATTTCAGTATCTCCACCGGTTGAAAAGCAGTCAGGTAAAACGCCGGGTAGCTGCCCGACAGAAGCGCGACCACCGCCACAAATACGATGAGCCACAGGAAATTGGCCGGGCTGAAAAGCGTCGTGAGCGACATATCCTTACCGGAAAACCGGTTGAGGTACGGGAGCAGCGCCCATGCCAGCAGCAGCCCGGTCACCAGCGACAATACCGTAAAAATGAACGACTCGCTGATGAATTGCCGCACCAGTTGCGCCCGGCTTACGCCCAGCACTTTTTTTAACCCTATTTCCCGCGCCCGCTTAGAAGCCCTGGCCGTGGTAAGATTCATGTAGTTGATGCACGCGATGAGCAGGATAAAGAGTGCGATGGCCGTAAAATAATACACATACCGGATATCCGAATTCGCCTCGAGTTCACTGTCCTTGTGCGAATGCAGGTGAATATCGGTGAGCGGCGTCAGGCTCAGGATCGAATAGCTCGACGTGTTCGGGCCGACATGCTTATCCTGGAAAGCCGGGAACGCCTTTACCAGGGCGGCAGGATCGGCGTTCGGCTCAAGCAAAAGATAGAGGGAGAAGGCATTATTGCCCCAGTTGGTCCGTAACTGTTCGGCGCCGTATATTTTCTCATTGTTCAGCGTCGAAAATGACACCAGGAATTCGGGGTGAAAAGTGGCCTGCACCGGCAACGGCTCGTACACGCCTGTCACTTTGTAATCAACCTGGTTGTCCATCCGCAATATCTGTCCGACAGGATCTTCATCGCCAAAATATTTTTCCGCCATGGGCCGGGAGAGCATAATCGAAAACGGCTCGGCCAAAGCATGATCTGCATTGCCCCTGAGTATTTTGAAATCAAAGATTTTGAAAATGGATTCCTCGGCGGCGAAAATATTCTGCTCTTTGAAAATCATTTCTCCCCGGCGAACGATGGCGTTGGTACCGAACATGCGGACGGCCGCCTTCACCTGCGGGAAATCGGACAGGATCAACGGCCCGAACGGTGGCGCCACATGACCCAGGTTCAGGGACGGGCTGCCGTCGGTCGAAAGGAAGGTTCGGTTGACCCGGTAGATATGGTCTGCGTTCCTGTTATAACGGTCATAAGACATTTCATCCCTGACAAACATAAAAAGCAACAGGGAGCAGCATATTCCTACCGTCAGTCCCATAAGGTTGATAAAAGAATAGACCTTGTTCCGCAACAGGTTCCTCCAGGCAATGGTGAGATAGGAAGCAATCATGGGTGCTTTGTTTATGAGTGGACCGGCAAGCTTATTCTGCCCGTAGTGAGTTTACCGGGTTTGCCATTGCTGCTTTTATGGTTTGCAGACTTACCGTCAAAAAGGCGATCAGCATGGCTCCGGCGCCTGCAATCAGGAATACCGTCCAGCTGATGTCGACCCGGTATTCATAATCCCGGAGCCAGCCGTCCATCAGCCAATAGGCGAGCGGGAAGGCCACCAGGCAAGCGACCAGGACGAGCTTCAGGAAATCCTTGGTCAACAAAAACGTCAGCGAATTAACAGAAGCGCCCAAAACCTTCCGGACCCCTACTTCGCGCGTCCGTTTTTCTGCCATGAAGGCAGATAGCCCGAACAACCCCAGGCACGATATCAAAATAGCCAGGCTACCAAAAACAACTGCGAGGGACCCCAGGAATTTAACCTGCCAGAATTTGGCCTCAAAATCGGCATCCACAAAATGGTAGTCAAAAGGAGTCGTTGAATCAATTTCTTTGAAAGCCGCTTCAATTTTCCGGATATCGCGTTGCAGATCCCCGGTAGGCTTGAGTTTCATATAGACTGTTTCAGCATATTGGGGCAAATTAAAAAACAGCAGCGGTTCGGGTTTAGCACGGTTGATATTATTGAAAACGAAATCGTCGACAATCCCGATTATGGTAAGCGGACCGCCGTCGCCTTGTGTAATGGTTGCACCCAGCTGCCCTCCCGCGCCCATTATCCTGGAGAATGTTTCGTTGATCACCACATTATTGCTATCCGGTTCCGGCCGGTTCGAGAAGAGCCGTCCTTCTTTAAGTTTGATACCGAACGTCTTCTGGAAATCATGGTCGGCAGCGACCAGTGTAACCAGTATCTCCTCACCCTCATTCTTCCCTTTCCACCTGAACCCGCCGCCATTGCTGTACATCGCCATGGGCGAGGCATTGCTGAACGAAGCAGAACTGACTGCCCCGGTATTCAGTAAGGCCTGCTTCAATGATTCCGGGTTTTTCTTTATGGCTTCGGTGGTGGCTACATAAAGAATATTGTCTTTGGAGTACCCCAGCTCGCGCTTGCGGGTAAAACTGATCTGCTGGTACACCAGGATGACTGCTACTATGATCGTTACAGAGACTGCAAACTGAACTACTACAAGGCTCCTCCGGATGTTAAGCACCCCGGCCCGGTCTTTGGCAAAATGTCCTTTCAACACCGAAACCGGGTTAAAAGATGACAGGTAAAGCGAAGGATAGCTCCCCGCCAGAATACCCGAAAACAGCCCGATAAGCAGCAAAAACAACCAGTGCGAGGTTTTTGAAAGCCCCGAGGTCAGCTCTACCCCGATCAGCTTGTTAAAAAAGGGCAATGTAGCCAGAACAAGCACCAGGGCCAGGAAAACCGCTACATAAGAAATGAAAACGGATTCGAACAGGAACTTGCTTACCAGCTCCTTTCTTTGCGACCCGAGTACTTTCCTGATCCCGATCTCCCTTGACCGCTTTTCGCTACGCGCTGTAGAAAGATTCATGAAATTGATACAGGCTACCAGTAGGATAATTCCGGCTATGAATGCAAACATGCGGATGTACCGGATCTGGCCAATGGCCGGGGCCTCCTCCCCATTCGTAAAACCGCCGTACAGGGTCATCCGTTTGAGCGGGTAGAGAAACAGGATGTTGTCGACGGTACCCGCCGTTTCGCGCTCTACCAGTTTTCTGACTTCCGCATTTACCTTTTCAAGGTTGACACCGGGATCGGTAAGCACCCAGGTGTCCGTCCAGTTATTACCCCAGCTGTCCTCGGGCTTGTCGCGGTGCGGCCCGTAAAACACTTCATAGGGAAGCAGCCAATCCAGGTTGTTGAACGAAACATTACCGCTTCTCTGCCTGAAAACCGCCGAAACCGTGTACGGGTTATTGTTAACCAGGATCGTTTTATCCAGCGGGTCTCCATCCGGGAAATATACCTTTACCAGCTTCTCCGATATGGCTATGCGGCTTTTGTCGTTCAGGGCAGTACCGGCATTTCCGGTTACCATAGCAAACCCGAACATACTCATAAAGGTGGAATCCACATAAGCACCGTTCTGCGCCTGGATATTATCTCCGACAGCTAATGCTGCGTTAGAACCGTTGTACCTGGCAACCTGCCTGATACCCGTCACACCATTCTCAAGAGCTGCCTTTGCCTTAAACGGGGTGGATGAAAAAGTATAGATGTCTTTGCCGTAGGTCTGGTTGTTTTTGACATTATAGAGATTATCCAGGTTGGAAATCGAATGATTAAAGTCCACATAGTATTCTATCCAGAGAAAGATCAGGCAGGCGCATGCAATCCCCACAGCGAGACCGACAATATTAAGAATACTGAATATCCGGTTGCTTTTCAGGTTTCGCCAGGTCAGTTTGAAATAGTTGGTCAACATGGTATTGAAGAAAGTAAAGATAAACACAGCCCGTCAGACAAATGGCAGCGAATTTGCCGGAAAAAAAGGCAACAAAAGTAGTTAAACACGTTATGCCATTATTTTAAGTACCTGTATAACAGAAACTTAAACAAAATTCAACTCCTGAAAAGTGTCCGGAAACGGTCAAAACAGTGTCCGTTTCCGGATAGGAAAACTCCGTGGCCCGATGCCGCCCTTACTCGGTTCTCAATGATTTTACCGGATTTGCACGGGCAGCCCGTAAAGCCTGGAAACCAATGGTGACGAGTGTTATTGTAGTCACGATCAGCCCGGCCGACGCAAACATCCACCATGACAGGCTGATGCGGTAGGCAAAATCCTGGAGCCACCTTTGCATGGCCCACCAGGCGATCGGGGAAGCAATTACAACACCCAGGCAAATGAGTTTCACGAAATCCCGGGAAAGCAGCCAAACCACCTGGCCCACCGTAGCCCCCAATACTTTCCTGATCCCTATTTCCTTTACACGCTGCTCGGCCAGGAAGGCGATTAAGCCCAGGAGGCCTATCGCCGAAATAAAGATGGCAATCCCGGTGGCAGCATTGGTCAGCTGCTGGGTCTTCTTTTCTTTCAGATAAAGCTCGCGGATCGAGTCATCCAGAAAACTGTACGTCCAGGGCTCGTCGGGGTACACGCTTTGCCAGGCCTGCCTGATCTCTTCCAACGCAGCATCAACGGTATTGCCTTTCCGGGATGAAAGCCTGACCCCGAGATTAAAAGCTCTCGAAGGCTCGAAACCGAGAAAGGCAGGTTCAATTTTTTCGTGGAACGATTGCTCATGAAAATCCGCCACAACCCCCACAATAGGGCATTTACGGCCATTCTGCCATTCCAGCTGCCGGCCGACGGCATCCATAGGGCTGCTGAACCCGAGTGCTTTCGAAAACGTCTGGTTAATCACCACCTCGCGAAGCGAATCACTTTCAATGTAATTTCTGCCGGCCAGCAACCGGAGCCCATAAAGCGGGATAAAATTTTTGTCGCCAAGTTTCGCGGACGCGTCCAATTCTATCGGCTTATTGCCTTCTTCGTGGTATTTGAAGCGTGTCATCATGTAACTGTTCCCCATAGGCGGGAACCATTCTCTGGTAAGCCCTTCCACTCCGGCCATCCGCTCAATTTTTTCGGCCAGAACAGCTTGTTTGTCCCTGCCGTTCCACGGTAACCTTATTGAAATAATCCCATCGGAAGAAAATCCCAGGTCGCGGTCCCGCATGAAGGCTATCTGGCGCCCCACAACAATCGAACCGGTAATAAAGGCAAGTGACACAACAAACTGGAAAACCAGTAGCGCTTTCCGCGAATTCCCCTTATTTCCCTCGAAAAGGGATATCCCTCTTGAAATGCCGGTGGTGTTGAACCCGGATAAAATCCAGGAAGGATAAATTCCCGAAAGTAGTGTGGTAAGGACAGCTATGCAACCCAGGAACAACAGGGTCGGACCGCTCAAAAATTTATACGTCATTCCGGGCGGAACGAAGCCTTCAAACAATCTGATTACAGGCCCCGTCAGCAATAATGCTATCAGAACGGCCAGAACGGTGACTATTCCTGTTTCGGCCAGGAATTGCGTCAACAGCATTTTCCGGCTCCCGCCCAGCACCTTCCGGATACCTACCCCTTTGGCCCGCCTGGCGGCCTGGGCGGTCGCCAGGTTGATAAAATTAACAGCGGCTACCAGCAAAATAAACCCCGCAATGACCATCAGTCCGTACAGGGTCGGCAGGTGTGCCTTGCGGGAATAGTTGTCCTGGTAGTCTTCATTGAAATGAAGGTCCGAAAGCGGCTGAAACGACGGCGTAAACTTAAAGTCACCCTGGTAGTGCTCTTTTCCGAATTTATCGAAAGCGCCCGTAAACTGTTCGGGACGGCTACCCGCAGGCAGCTTTACATAGGCCTGGGAGGCCGACCAGATATCATTCCAGGCAGACAGGTCAATATTTCTTTTCAACGGGCTCGCTTTGATCGTCGGAAAGGAGATAAAATCGGTGAATTTCAGGTCGGTCGGGCCGGTTGGCGTCTGTACGATACCTACCACCGTCACCCTGACGGAGTCGAGGTAAACGAGCTCGCGGCCGAGCAAGGCGGCCGGGGGTTGATCGCCAAAAAAGAGTTTTGCGCGCAGGTCGGTCAGTACCACCTCAAAGGGTTTCCGCAAAGCCTGTTCCGGGTTACCGGCCAACCATTTGTAGGGGAAAACCTCAAAATAAGCCGGTTCGGTCGCTATGATTTCACCCGCACGGTTTTCAGCAAAACGAAGCGGCTTCTCCTTCCCGACGGGAACTTCAATGTTGGCTGAGATATTATGAAAAGCCACCACCGTTCCCAATCCGCCTATTTCGTCCCGTATTGCTTCCGGAACTGCGTTGGGGACAAACCCTACCGGGTGCCACGGCTGGCTGGGGTTGATTTGTGATTTTCCGACCAGCCGGAAAATCCGGTCCCCCTCCGGATGCACCTTATTAAAGCTCAACTCGTAGCTGGTAACCAGGTAGATGACAATACAGGAGGTAATGCCTAAGACAAGTCCGGCCATGTTGACCAATGTGGTCGCCTTGTTCTGGGTCAGGGAGCGAAAAGCGTCCTTAAATATGTTCCGGATCATGGTCAGAAAGTGATGGGATAAAAGTTTAGCACAATCGTAAAAGCAGGAAAGCATCATCCGGCAAAGCCGCCTTACTCGGTACGCAATGCCTTTACCGGGCTTGAAACTGCCGCTTTAATTGCCTGGAAACTCACCGTGAGCAGGGCAATAGCGATGGAGACCAGGCCGGCCACCACGAATATCCACCATGATATTTCAATGCGGTAAGCAAAGTTTTCCAGCCATCTGCTCATGGCCCACCAGGCCACCGGGAAGGCAATCATCGCGCCTAAGGATACCCATTTCAGGAAGTCGCGGGACAACATCCCGACTACCTGGCCAACGCTTGCACCCAGCACTTTCCTGATCCCGATTTCCTTCGTCCGTAGCTCTGATGCAAAAGTGGCGAGCCCGAACAACCCCAGGCACGCGACGAAAATGGTGAGCACGGCAAAAATATTGAGTACCCGCGCTGTCTTTTGCTCAGCGTCATAGGTCTTTTCAAAAAGCTCATCCATAAAAGCATAGGTAAAGGGATCTTCCGCCTGAAAGTTTTCCCATTTCTGCTTCATGTCACCAAGCACCCCGTCCACATCGGCGGTATTGAGTTTGAAGATCAGGCCGCCCTGCGGGTCCAGCGTCATGAACAGCGGACTGATTGCGTTATGCAGCGACTTGAAATGAAAGTTTTTAATTACCCCGATTACGTGATAAGGGGAATCCACGCTGTTTCCCCGGTTACTGTTCTGAATCACCACATCCTGCCCGATCACATTGTCAACATTCCATCCCAGGGCCGTTACCGCAGTTTCGTTCAGGATAATACCCAGCGTATCGGTCGGGAAATCCGGAGAGAAATTTCTCCCCCTCAGAACTTTCATGGCCATTACAGGAATATAATCTTCGTCGACCTGGTAATTGACACCGTTTACAAATTTGTTGTGATCTTCGCGGGTGTACGCAAATGCATTATTGAAGTTAGTGGGTCCTACCGGCTTAAACCATGACATCGTCGCTCCTTTGATACGCGTATCCTGCAGCATTTGCTGTTTAAAAGCACGCTCATTCTTGCCCAATGCATAGGAGTTGGGAATGATCAACAACTGCTCCCGGCTATAACCAATGTCCTTTTTCTGGATGTACTTCATCTGCTGATAGGTGACGATAGTCCCTACCACCAGGCATACCGAGACAAAGAATTGAAAAACCACCAACCCATTTCTCAAGCCAATTTTCCCCGGCCGGCTCATCAGTCTCCCCTTGAGCACCTCAACAGGTTTGAAAGCCGACAGGTAGAAAGCGGGGTAGATTCCGGCCACCAATCCCACTACAGTTCCCAACAGCAGAAATACCAGCCATGATTCCAGGTTGAGCGTAAGCGATTTCCCGGACAACGCTCCGAAAAGCGGAAGGAGCAGCCACAACAGAACCGCTGCGATGGTGCAGGCGATGGTAGTAGTCAGGAAAGACTCCGAAAGAAATTGCCCGACCAACTGCCCTTTTTCCGACCCGATTACTTTACGCACTCCCACTTCCCGCGCGCGCTTTGAAGCACCCGCAGTCGACAGGTTGACAAAATTGATACCGGCCACCAGCAGCATAAAGCACGCCACTATGGTAAAAATATACACATAAGCTGCATTCCCGCCGGGTTCAATCTCATTGGTGGTAGCCGATTTCAGGTGAATATCGGTAAGACGCTGCATTGCAAAACCCAGCTCGTTTCCTTTGGTCCTGAACTGATCGAGGGTGACGCCCATTTGTGACAGGATTTGCGGCCCCATATAGGTGGCAACCATCTGCGGAAACCGGGTTTCCAGCTTTGCCGGATCGGTGCCGGGTTTTAGCAGGAGATAGGTATAGAAGCTTCCCAACATCCATGAATCCGACGTAGCCTCTTTCATACCGGTCAGCGAGCCGAAAATCTCGAAATGGAAATGAGAAGTCCTGGGGACGTCCTCGATTACACCGGAAACGATGTAATTCTTATTTCCGTCTATTTCTATGGTTTTTCCGAGTGCAGGCTCACTGCCAAAATATTTCTCCGCCGCCGACTTCGTGAGCACCACTTCATCCGGGTTCAAAAGCGCCTTTCCCGGGACACCCGAGATCATCGGCAAAGTAAAAATGGTCAGGAAATTGGGATCTACCCGGGCCAGGCGGTCGCCTTTGTATTGCTTCCCGCCAACCCGTACCCTGGGAACGCCGGCGTTGACCAGCCGGGTTGCATCTTCCACCTCAGGAAAATCCTTTTTCATGGTAGCCGCAACCGGGGCCATAACGCTTGCTTCACTGATTTTTCCGCCGTTGATATTTGCCTTGAAAATGATGCGTGCGATATCGTCGGCCCGCCGGTTGAACCGGTCGAATTTCAACTCATCCGCTACGAACAACATGATCAGGAAAAACGTGGCGACACCGATGGCTAGCCCCAGCATATTGATCACCGAAAAAAGCTTGTTTTTCGTGATGTTCCGCCAGGCGATTTTCAGATAATTACGTATCATGGCTAATAGAATTAACGTGGCATTCGGGCGCTAACCAACAGTTTCCATAATCACCTGGCCGTCAAGCATCCGGATCACCCGGTCAGCATATTGGGAGTCGTGTTCGCTGTGCGTGACCATAATGATAGTCGTGCCGGCTTCGTTGAGCTCGGTCAGGAGCTGCATTACCTCATTCCCGTTTTTGGAATCGAGGTTCCCGGTAGGTTCATCGGCAAGGATCAGCTTGGGCCGGTTTACCACAGCGCGTGCTACCGCCACCCTTTGCTGCTGCCCGCCTGAAAGCTGTTGGGGGAAGTGGTTCCGGCGGTGCATAATTTGTACTTTTTCAAGCACCTCCTCTACCCGCTTTTTCCGTTCGGAGGCCGGCACCTTGGTATAAATCAAAGGTAGCTCCACGTTTTCGTAAACGGTAAGCTCGTCGATCAGGTTAAAGCTCTGGAAGACGAAGCCGATATTGTGCTTCCGCAGCTGCGACCTCTTCTTTTCGTTGAACCTGGCAACCTCCACACCATTGAAAAGGTAGCTTCCGCCCTCCATGTCATCCAAAAGGCCGACAATATTCAGGAGCGTGGATTTTCCACAGCCCGAAGGGCCCATTACGGCGACAAACTCGCCACTCTTCACATGAATACTCAGGTTGTTCAACGCAACGGTCTCTACTTCCTCCGTGCGGTAAAGTTTTTGAAGATCGGTTATTTTGATCATGATTGGTAGTTGTAAGCGGATGGAGATCGGAAGTCGGAAATCAGAAATCGGAAATCAGAAATCGGAAATCAGAAATTGGAAGTTGGAATTGGATTTTGTATATTTTGGGACATATATTCTCATATTCTTACTATACGATAACATGCGAGATTTCACTGAATTTGAATTTTGGCGGTTGAGCCATCTACTTACTCTGGAAATTTACAGATTGACTAAAAAATTCCCGAAAGAAGAGACATACGGCCTTGTGTCACAAATGCGAAAAGCGGCGTTCTCTATCCCTTCAAACATTGCCGAAGGTTGCGGTCGCAGCTCAAATGCGGAGCTAAAACGGTTTTTGATTATCTCCGCAGGATCCGCGTCTGAACTACAATACCAGGTTCGGCTAAGCAAAGATTTATTACACATTGACGAACATGATTATCAAAAACTGACAGAACAGATTATTTCCATCCGGAAACTCATCTTTAGGTACTCAGAAAAGCTTTGACTCTTGAGGGCCAGAAATGACAACTCCGAAACAAACGGGCTGATTTCTGATTTCCGATTTCCGACCTCCCTCATTTCACTACCAACTCCTGCACCTTCTCATAATTCTCGTAGCTCGAAGTAATCACTTTGTCGCCGGGGTTAAGGCCCTGGATTACCTCGTAGTAGTTCGGGTTCTGTCGGCCGAGCTGGATGTCTACCTTGTAGGCTACCTTGCCGTCATCGCTCAGTTTGAACGCCCAATTGCCGCCGGTTTGCTGTATAAATCCACCTCGCGCCAGCAGAAGGGCCTTGGTTTCGTCGCTCAGTGCCAGCCTGATCTGCAGGGTCTGGCCCCGGCGTATCCCCTCGGGAATACTGCCGGCGAATTCCATATCTACCTGGAACCGGCCGTTCGTCACCTGGGTGTATACTTTGCGGATACGCAGCGTATAAGCTTTCCCGGCAAGGGTAAACTCGCCTTCCAGGCCCGTATAAATCCGCGTGATATAGTGTTCATCAATATCCACCCTGACTTTGAAACCGGTCAGCACGTCGATTTGCCCCAATCGCTCGCCTGCATTTTTACTCTGCCCGATCTCCGCATCGAAAGAGGTCAGTTGTCCGTCGACCGGGGCGCGTACCACGAGATCGTCAACCTTGCGTCGCATGAGGGCAAGCGCACTCCGGGTCCGCTCGTAGGTTTGTTTGCTCTGGTCCAGTGACTGCGCTGTCGAGATAGAATCCTGGTGCAGAATCTGCTCGGTGAGGCTCTTCCGCTTTAACTGGTATTGATAGTCATTTTCCGCTTTCTGGAAATCCTGGGAACCGATGGCCTTTTCCTGGTAGAGCTTTTTATTGAGCCTGTAGATCCGCTCGGCTTCCTTCAGCCCGTTTTCGACATCGGCCATCTGGTTGCGGTTGTTGATAGAAACCTGTTGCGCGTTCGTCTGCGCAATCCTGGACTGTGTAAGCAGGTTCAATACCTGCGTTTCCTGGTTGACCAGGCTAAGCTCGAGGTCTGTGTTCGACAATCGCATGATGGCATCTCCCTTTTTGAGATGCGCGCCGTCTTCCACGAATTTTTCCTCGATCCGTCCTCCCACCGAAGCATCCAGGAAAATGCTGCTTATTGGAAGGACCGTCCCGTTTACGGGTATAAATTCCCTGAAGGCGCCCTCTTTTACCTCGAATATCGTCAATCGCTCACGCTCGACATTCAACCTGCTGTTGCCCGAAGTAAAATACCAGCTTGAGGCAATGAGTGCCAATATGCCCGCTCCGCCAACGACCCACGAAATTGTTCGGGCATTCCAGGTTTTTTTGGGTAAGACTCTGTCCATTTTATTTTGTATACTGAATTTGGACAGGAGCGGTACCAACAACATGCCAATTAAAAAATATCCTCATTATCAGACTTTTACATAAATTGTTGCCGGGAATTGGTGTCCGATACCGCACATTTTTTGTTCACAAGCGCACAGTTTTGTGTACCCGTCCGGTTTCGGACAATTTCTGTCCGAAACCGGACGGGTACACAAAACCAAAAACACAATACACCACTGATTATCAGAATCTTAACCTGTTGGCATAACCTATGCACGTGCGCCGGGAGACATGGTACAACTAGCAATGAACAATAACCGTATTTTCCCGGTAATCATCTTCTGCTTCCTGGCAGCACTTCCGGTCAGGGGCCAGGGAACCAGGGGAGACTCTCTGGATCTGGCCACCTGTATCCAGTTGGCATGGAGCAACAATTACCTGGCTACCAGCAGCGGGCTCAGCCGCGAACAGGCCCATATTGACCACCGCGAAGCACGGCAAAGGCTGATTCCTTCCCTCGAAGCACGCTTTGGGCATAACCTGAGCCAGGGACGCCGGATCGATCTCGTAACCAACCAATACATCAACCAGCGCTTTACTTCCGGCAACCAGTCTCTGAGCACTTCGGCAACCCTGTTCCAGGGCCTGGCAGCACTTCATAAAATACGCGAGCAGGCTGCCGCCTACCGCGCTTCCGTTGCGGAAGAACAATCGGCCAGGGAACAGGTCATGCTGGATGTGATACTGGCCTATACCCAGGTGTTGACTGCCCGGGACATGCTCCACCAGATGGAGCTGCGCCTGGAGCTTACCCGGCAGCAAGTCAAACGCACCAGTGACCTCCATGACAACGGCGCGATATTGCCCGCAGACTACTACGACCTTAGAGGACAGTATGCCAGCGATAAAAATGCGCTGAACGACCTTCACAAAACCTATTCCGAGGCGATGACCAACCTGGCCAGGGCAATGAACGTCCCGGCGGACCAGGTCGGGCCGGTGCGCTCTTTCGGGGACGCTTTCCCTCTGACCACACCTGACTCCCTGACTGCCGACGGCCTCTATGACGATGCTGTCCTGAGCCTGCCGACCGTTAAAGCCACAGAATTGCGGATCCTTTCTTCAAAAGCCGCCCTGAAAGCATCCAGGTCGGCCCACTCGCCCAGGCTGACATTCGGAGCCGGATTCGAAAGCACCTATTCGAGCAATTCGGACCAGACCTATTTCAACCAAACCAAAAACAACATGGGGCGGTACCTGTCGTTCGGGCTGAACATCCCCATTGTAGACCACCTCTTTGTCCGCAACAACGTTGCCCGTTCCAAAATTCAGCTGACGGATGCGGAGCTCAAAGCGGCCAATACCAAAAATGACCTCCAGCGAACCATCTCACAATCGCTTATCAACCTGCGCCTCGCTGCCGAAAACTTCAAAAACCTGGTCGAACGCGAAGAAAATTTCCAGGAATCGTTCCGTATCGCCAAGGTGCGCTTCGAAGCCGGCGACCTCAACTCGGTACTGTTCCTGACCGCAAAAAACAATATGGACCAGGCATTGGCCGATAAAATCATAGGTAAATACGAATGGCGGCTTCAACAATTTATCATTGACTACTACCAGGGGCTTCTCCCCTGGCAACAATTTCAGAAGTAATACAGTAGATTTGGAGATCGGAACTCGGAAATCAGAAATCGGCCGTGCCGCGTAGGCCGCGCCGCATAGGCCCGCATCCATCGGCATTTTCCCGATTTCCGAGTTCTGATTTCCGAGTTCTGATTTCCTATTTCCGATCTCCCCCAAACCTCACAGCTCAAACCTCACAGCTATGAAACTAAAAAACGCTAACATCCTGGTTGTTGATGATGATCAGGACTTACTGACAGCGGTAGGTCTTCTGCTCAAACCGAAGGTGAACCGGGTGATCAAAGAACGCAACCCCGATTATATTCCGACCATCCTCAGCAAGGAAGAAATTCATCTCATCCTGCTTGACATGAATTTTAAAAGCGCCGTCAACACGGGAAACGAGGGGCTTTTCTGGCTGCAAAAAATAAAAAGCATGCGCCCCGATCTCCCGGTAGTGATGATCACCGCCTATGGCGCAATTGACCTGGCGGTCGAATCGCTGAAAAGAGGAGCGCGCGACTTCATCGTGAAGCCCTGGCAAAACGACCGGCTGGAATCAACACTCGGGGATGCGCTGCAGCAGCAAGGTCCACAGGCAAAAGCAAAAAGCATTGACCAGCCCGATCTCCCGGAGCTGATCGGGGAATCTGACATCATGAAATCACTGCAGGTCAAGATCAGTAAAATTGCGCCCACCGACGCGAATATTCTCATCCTGGGAGAAAACGGTACCGGGAAGGACATCATCGCGTCGCGCATTCACCATTTGTCGCTCCGGAACCGCAAGCCGCTGGTGAAAGTGGATGTCGGCGCCCTCACGGACACCCTGTTCGAATCGGAGCTTTTCGGGCATAAAAAAGGGGCGTTTACCGATGCAAGGGACGATCGTAAAGGAAGATTCGAAGCAGCCGACGGCGGCACGCTTTTTCTCGACGAAATAGGAAATATCAGCCTCCAGCACCAGGCTAAATTACTGAGTGTGCTGCAAAACCGGCAAGTGGTTCCGCTGGGAAGCAATACCCCGGTGCCGGTAGATATAAGGCTGCTGTGCGCGACCAACGTGCCCATGTCGGTACTTGCCGACGAGACCAGGTTCCGGAAAGACCTGGTATACCGCATCAACACAGTGGAAGTGCAGGTGCCCCCGCTGCGCGAAAGGGGAAACGACTGCCTGCAGCTCGCCCGGCACTTCCTGGCAATCTATGCCCGTAAATACAACAAGTCATTTGACAGTTTTGACCCGGGCGCTTTACAGAAACTCCGCTCCTACCACTATCCCGGCAATGTGCGCGAGCTGCAGTACTGTATCGAGAGAGCCGTCATCATGGCAGAAGGTGACGGCATCATGGCATCAGACATTATCTTCTCCCCGATTGAAACGGCGGAATTCATCCCGGCCGGCGTCCCGGGCGCAGGAAACAACCTGATGGACCTGGAACGGGCCACGATCAAAAATGTGGTCGACAAGCACAACGGGAATATTAGCAAGGCGGCGCGGGAACTGGGAATTACCCGGACCGCTCTGTACCGAAGACTTAACAAATACGATATCTGATGTCCCTTCGCCGCATTCGTATCGGATTTCTTTTGGTCCTGCTGCTGCTGCTGGCGCTTACCGTCCTGGCCTGCTATTGTTTTTTTAAAGGTCTGTACAGCTACCTGATATTGATTATCCCCGCAATCGCTGTTCTTGCCCTCCGGCTGGCTACCGTGAGAATGAGGGTATTCCGGGAACTGGAAGACTTCCATGAAGCGGTTATGTACCGCGACTTTACCCGCTCCTTCCCGGCCGGCTCGGGAGACGGGGAAATCAAGTTGCTCAGGAAAACTTTCAACGGCATCAACCAGGTATTCCACGAAGTCAGCAGCGAAAGGGAAATTCAGTACCAGTACCTTCAAAATTTACTGGAAATCGCCGACACCAGCATTATTTCCTACAACCTGGATACCGGGAAGGTTGCCTGGATGAACGAATCATTCCGGAAACTGTTTGCCATTCCGTTCCTCAACAACTTTGAAGCACTCCAGAAACGCAGCCCCGACCTCTACCGGAAGTCTACCCAGCTCAGTCCGGGAACAACCACACTTTTCACGGTAGAGTCGCCCAGGGGCCCGCTCAAGCTACAACTGTACGCACGTGATTTCCAAACCATGGAAGGCCGCTTTCGGATGATTTCCTGCCAGAACGTCAATGAAACCATCGACCGCACGGAATCACTGGCCTGGCAGAAATTGTTGAGCGTGCTCACCCACGAAATCATGAACTCCATTGCGCCCATCTCATCCCTGGCCAGCACCCTTTCAGGCAGAATCAGCCAGATGCCGCCCGCTCCGCAAATGGAGGACATCAGGGTCGGGGTAGACACCATCAGGAAGAGAAGCGAAGGGCTGCTCAGGTTTGCCCAGACTTACCGGTCACTGAACCAGGTTTCCAACCTGAACCTGAGAAAAACTACCCTGTCCACCCTCTTTGAAAATATTAACCAGCTTTTTGAACCGACACTTATCCAGAAAGGGATTGAACTGGATATCATCATGAAAGATCCGTCACTTCAGTACGAAATGGACGGCGGGTTAATTGAACAGGTACTGATTAACCTCGTGCTCAATGCTATAGAAGCGGTGAAAGAAAAAGAAGCGCCCTACATCAGTATTACAGCCCAGCTTATGGAGGGCGACCGGCTCCAGATACGTGTTACCGACAACGGGAAAGGTATCGCCGCCGACCTCATGGACAGCATTTTTGTACCGTTTTTTACCACCCGAAAAACCGGGAGCGGAGTGGGCCTTACCCTTGGCAAACAGATTATGCTGCTTCACGGCGGCAATATCCGGGTTGAGAGTAAAGAAAACACGGGGAGCACCTTTACTCTGGCGTTTTAGCCATTGCCGGTTTGCCTGCAAAGTACCTGCCGATCATTTTCTGATCGTGCCCATACACATCATTACGAAAGTTAAGCTTCCCGTCTTTGTCGACCCAGGCCGTGAAGTACCCGATTACCACCTGCACCTGTTCCTCTTTTTTCAGCCGCACCACCTTTTCTTTTCCGGATTCCATAGCGGCTTCAATCTTTTCTGCCGTCCAGGTCGAGTCTTTCCGAAGCAGGAATTCCGCCAGCTTTTTTGCATCCGACACCCTGATGCACCCGTGGCTGAACGCCCTCCTGGTTTCTTTAAAAAGTCGTTTGGCGGGTGTATCGTGCAGGTAAATGTTATAGCTGTTGGGAAAAAGGAACTTTGCCCGTCCAAGCGAATTTCCAGGCCCGGGCTTTTGCCTGACCGATGTCCCGTGCCATTCCATACGGTTGCGCGCCAGGTAATTGGGATCCCGCGCAATCGCGGGCAGTATTTCATTCTTCATAATACCGGGCGGCACGTTCCAATACGGGCTGAATACCACCTGGCTTACCACGTTTTGAAACACCACCGTATGATGAGCCGCCGAGCCGACTACCACGTCCATCTGGAATGCCAGTTTTCCATTTTCGTAAGCATGAAGCCTGAATTCCGGGATATTCACCAGCAAATAATCCTTGTCCGGTTGGTCGGGCATCCAGCGGATACGTTCCATATTGATCAGGATTTGCTGGATACGCTTCGTAATGGGCACGTTAATTGCGTCAAAGAACTCGCGGTCCAGCGTATTGTCGCTCGCCAAACCATGTTGCTGCTTAAACTGTGCCACCGCTTCCAGGAGCGCCGGCGTTACCGCTTCCAGGCTATCGGGTTCCGAACCGGCTTCAAACCCCAGCAGCATCAGCCGTTTTCTTACCTCGGGCACCACTCCGGCGCTTTCTCCTTTCCTCAATGCTTTTTTCGCGGGAGGAATGCTGTCCCATCGGTTGGCGTTCCTGATGCCGTAATAACGCAGTAAATGCGTTCGTAGCAGGCGGTACTGCCGGTTTACCGGCTCGTACTGCTCTACCCGCTTTCCTTTATTGGCCACCAGCGAATCCAGGAAAGGCGCCAGGTCCAGTTTCTTTCTAGGGATAAACCAACCCAGGTCGCCCTGGTTTACACGACGGTCACCGGCGTAGGCGAAATACGCATACCTGAAAAACTGATACGTCAAAAGCAGCTCTGTCTGGCGGATCAGACTATCCCCCGGATGGATGTCCCTTACCTCTGCAAGCGAGTCGATCCGCGCCTGAAGTCCCGGCAGATAAATGGTGCTATCGCCGGAATAATACAGGTATTGGTTTTGCATTCCCAGGAAAGTGAACACATAATCGGCAATTCCGTTCGGAAAAAACCAGGCGTACTGATAGTTTCTGCGGTTGTAAAAGCTGGTCAGCCGGGCCGCCAGGCTATCATGCATCGGGGTTCGGGCAATAAACTTTGCCAGATCCAGCGAATCCATGAAAAGTTCACTGAACGCTACCGATTTAGTAATGGTCGTGTCACGCGCCTCTATTTTCAGGGCGTTTTGTTTTTCAGGGCCGCATTGGCAAAGCCATATGGCCAGTCCTGCAAGCAGGAAAATTTTGAGTGACGTTTTCATGTGAATAACAGGGGTGAGGTATGAGGTATGAGGTACGAGGGGTGAGGCGTGAGCCATTTCCTTCAGGTTAGAACGCCGCTTCCACCCCATACCTCAAACCTCACCGCTTATGACTGCAATCATAACGCTCACTATGAATAACCGCCCATTTTTGATTCAAATTTCAACTTTCAGACCTACATGAGCAAGACACTTCTTTCATTTTTCATCCTCTTGGCCGCCCTATTCTTAGTCAATTGCGGCGGAGGCACTACGGAATCAGGAAGCGCAAAAGAAGAAAAAGCGAAACCTGAGGCGCAAACGTCATCGTATGATCCGAACCGCGGAGAAGGAAAATACGACGCATCCAACATCTCCGCAGGACCGCTCGATGAGCAGATGGCGCAGCAGGGGAAAGATACAAGTTTGCTATGAGCTACTATCTCCGGAGAAAAGCAAGGCTGTTGTCAAGTGCTTGAGCAAAGTCTCCCACCTGCGCGTTGCTAAGCATATCGGACAATTCAGTACGAATTTTCTTGAATTGAAAGTGAATCGGGCAGGGCAGCTGCTCCGAACATTGCTTTAGGCCCAGTCCGCAGCCGGTGAACAGACTGTCGCCATCTACCGCACGAACCACGTCGGCCAGGCTGCAGCTCTTTCCGACCGAATCGAGATAAAAACCGCCGTTCGGCCCTTTCGCCGATTGCAGCAAACCCCGCCGGCTCAGGTCCTGAAGAATCTTGGCGATAAAATACTCCGGAGAATCTATGCCTTTTGCAATTTCCTTGATGCCTGTCTTCTCTCCCTCAGCGCTCTTCTGCGCTACGAAAATCATTGCCCGGATCGCGTACTCACAGGTTTTTGAAAACATAGTCCCCGATTGATTGGTCTCAGGCAAATGTAAATAAAAAAAGCACAAATAAAAGACTTTTTTATCTTTTATTTTCCGGAAAAGTCCGAGCCTGGCACACAGCGCTTCTGTCATCCCCGTCAGAAAGAATTTATGCCGCCGCAACCCTAGCACAACCATTTACGTACTTCCAATTAACTGTGAAAAAACCGTGCGCAGCCGGCTCTGAGGGCCTTTGCAGCCGGTATTTTCCAGCACTCACCCGCATGCCTTTCCATTTTAATTTTTAAACCATTGTCAACATGAACAACGAAACACTTTCAAGATCGGCATTTCTCAGAAGCCTGGGACTAAGCACGTCGGCACTCATGGCCTTTTACTGCATCGGGACCACCATGACCGCCTGCGGCAGCAAAAAAGAAGACGATCCCGATCCGGGCGGTTCTACCGGCAACGGCATTACGGGAACAACAACCGGCTCCAATATCCAATTCACGCTGGATTTGAAACACAATACCTTTGCAAAGCTTAAGACCGCCGGGGAATCTTCTATCGTAGGCGATGTGCTCATCGCGCATACTACGTCCGGTACCTACGCTGCCTTATCCAAAATGTGCACGCACGAAGGCACTACGCTTGGCTTCCGCAGCGCCACCAATGACCTGGCCTGCCCCCAGCACGGATCTGAATTCAAACTGACCGGCGAGGTGCAAAAAGGTCCGAACACAGGCGGCAATATTCCTGCGCTTAAGGTTTACAAAGCCACTTTGTCTGCCGATGGCAATAGTCTGACCGTAACTTCATAATCCATCCGATCATGTACAGACTCCGCATCCTGGTATTATTATTTCTGCCTGCCTTTGTGCAGGCACAAGACCAACTGTTAGGCGAGCTTTCCCAGCTCGATAGCGCCGGGAAAGTCCCCGTTCAGGCTACTTTCAAATCAACACGGGTTGTCAACGGCCACTCCGTTGAAACCATGCGCGCCAGGCACCTCGACTTTCGTATTTCGCACCGTTTCGGTCGCGTCAACATGGGTGCCTATCATTTTTTCGGGCTTGACCAGGCCACCATGAGAATGGGGCTCGAATACGGCCTGACCAACCGGTTGATGATCGGGGTCGGACGAAGCACTTCTGAAAAAACCTACGACGCGTTTGCCAAATACCGCCTCCTCCGTCAAAGTTCAGGCCCCGGTTCATTCCCGGTCTCGGTCACGCTGTTTGCAAGCGCGGCAGCCGCAACGGTCAACAGGGAAGCGAGCTTCGAAGACAAACTCTCCTATGCTACACAGTTGCTGATCGCCCGCAAATTCGGTGAAAGGCTGTCGCTTCAAGTTTCCCCTACCTGGATACACCGCAACGTGGTAGCGGCAGGCGATGAACAAGACGTATTGGCGGTAGGCGTTGGCGGGCGCTTCAAGCTCACCAAACGGGTTTCACTGAACGGAGAATATTTCTGGACCGCCCGGGACGAAAGCCTGATTCCGGTACACTATTATAATTCTATGTCCTTTGGCGTTGACATCGAGACCGGCGGGCATGTCTTTCAATTGCATTTTACCAATTCGCTCGGCATGATTGAAAGACAATTCATTGCAGAGACAACGGGTTCCTGGGGCAAGGGCGACATCCACTACGGGTTCAATATTTCCCGCACTTTCAGCTTTGACAAACGCACGCGAAAAAACGCCCCTTCCAACGAAAACTAACTCAACTTCCAGACAGATGAGCAACTACTCTCTCTTCGTACTGCTGTTGTTTTCAGGACAATTGATGTTCGCGCAGGCACAGACCTACGTCACAGCCAACGGAAAAACAGAGTTTTTCTCGGAAACACCGGTGGAAAATATCCACGCAGTCAACAAAACTTCCCTGGTGGCGCTCAATACGGCTACGGGCGACATTGCGGCCAGGATCAAAATCCGCGACTTCGTTTTCCCCAACAAACTGATGCAGGAGCATTTCAACGAAAACTACATGGAATCGGAACGGCTTCCGCTGGCCACTTTTTCGGGAAAAATCACCAACCCGCCCGACTACACTAAAAATGGCACTTTTCCCGTAACGGCGTCCGGTAAGATCACCATTCACGGTGTTACCAAAGACCGCGAGCTCAAGGGAAAACTCACGGTCCAGGACGGGAAAATTTCTCTCCAGACCGAATTCGATGTCGCACTCAGCGACCATAACATCGAAGTACCGACGCTGGTTTTCGTGAAAATCGCGCAAGTTATCCGGGTAAAGGCGGACTATATGCTCCTGCCTAAAAACTAACCGGAGACCGGATTAACTCACTCCCGGGCCATCTTCTTCTTCCACAAACTCGAGCACGTCGCCGGGTTGGCAATTCAGCGCCTTACAAATGGCTGCCAGCGTCTCGAACCGGACGCCCTTTGCCTTCCCGGTTTTGAGGATAGAAAGGTTCACATTTGAGATCCCGACTTTCTGCGACAGCTCGTTCAACGACATTTTTCTCTTTGCCATCATGACATCGAGATTTACCAGGATAGGCATTTTAAATAAAACTTTCGTTTTCGCTTTTCAACTGTGAAGCGAGTTGAACAAAGCCGGTCAGTAAAAACAACGCCAGTATCAACACATACACCAGGATATTCTGGTCAAAAATCCCTTCCAATGCATGAGCCAATAGCCGCTTCTTAGCTTCGCCAATACCCACCAACCTACCTGAGAACTCCATTTGTGTTTTGATCCCGGCCTCGGCCAGGGAATTGAAAAAAGCCGCTAAAAGCCCTATTCCGCACGCTATCCGGATACGGGTCCCCGCAAGATCGCCATCTTTCGCCAGGACGGCCGATTTAATCCGGAAAACATAGTAGAGGATAAAAATCACACCTGTACAGGCCGCCATTTTAAAGATCCAGAGCAGTTGCAAAAGCCCTTCGTCATTCACAACAGAAGTCATTCCCCGCCAGAAAAAAAGGAGGGAGTTAGCCCCTGCCACCACCACGAGGAGAACCAGGAGAAAATTCAGCATCTTCATAGAAATTCAATTTTAATTGTTCAACATATATTTACTATACAAATATGATAAATATTTAATGTAAAACAATAATTGCTAAATTTTCTCCTGATAAGCAATTTTAAGGAAAAGGGTATGAAAAAGCGGCCTGACCACTTCCCCATACCCTTTTTGGCTTTTATTGTAAAACTGCCGGCTAATCCAGCTTCCTCAACTTAACATTCCGGTAAGCGACAAAGTTACCATGATCCTGGAGGCCAATTCTCCCGCTTCGGGTCTTTGTATAGTTAAGGGGAGCGAATTTGCTCTTTTTCACCGCCTCTTTCCAGGCATCCGACTCCAGGTCATAAGAAAGAATTTTCTTCCCGTTCAGCCAGTGTTCCGCTTTGCCGTTTTTCACGATGATACGGGTAGAGTTCCATTCGCCTACCGGTTTGGTATAGTCACCAGAAGGTGGCAACACATCTGAAGCCGAACCGGTCACCTGGTTGGGCTCAAGCTTTTGCGGATAATTTTTGTTGTCAATAATCTGGAATTCCGGTCCGGACTCGTACATGCGCTTGTTCGCCGGATCCTCAACGATGTAATAAAAAATTCCGCTGTTCCCCTTCTCTTTAATTTTCCAGTCGACAGTAATTTCAAAATTTCCGAACTCGGCGTCAGTAACAATGTCGCCGCTCCGGCCTTCGGTCATCAGTTCACCATTCATGACCATCCAACCGCTAACACCCTTTTTCAGGTAGTTATGCCAGCCATTCGTCGTTTTGCCGTCAAAAAGCAAAACCCACCCGGCTTTTGCCTCCTTTTTTGTCAGGACATTGTGTTTTTCCCCCTCTTTTTTTCCTCCGGCATATCCGGCTGTTACCAGGCCGGCCAGGAAAACTGCGTTAATCCATTTCATTCTTTTGTATTAAAAGGTTTGTAGCTGTTGGGTATGAGCCATGAGGAGTGAGGTATAAGCCAGCCCCTCATACCCCACGGCTCACACCTCACCGCTAAATTATCATTTTTTAATCACCATTTTCTCAGGATCCCATTCCACGATCCTGTTCTCATAATAACTGATATTACCGGCAACAGTAGGCCCGCAGGCTCTCAAGCCGAATACGGCGTCCTCTACCACAGGCTTGTTGTGCCGGATGGAGTCAAAGAAATTGACAAAGTGCTCGTACCGGTCGCCTTTGTAATCCTTCGGCGTTTTGAAGACCTGCTCGGCCGGGGCGGTCATCTCAAATTTTGTGGGGTATTTCTCACTGTAGGCTTTCTTGATACGGTCCTGCATTTCGGTGTCGAAGCTTCCGATAGACAAGCCGGGCGCTTTCGGGAACGGTGTCCTGCGCAGCACCAGGTTGTCCCAGCCTATGGAGATATCGCCTTCGGTACCGGCTATTCGAAAGAGGTAATTTTCCCCGCCGCCGCTGACCAGGTTGGTCCTGAGAGACAAGTTAAACGGACCATGGGCCGCAGATTTCGCGTAGTCAAAAAGCCCTACGTGAATATCCGGCACATCCCGGCCGTCTTTCCAATAGCGGAGCCCGCCGGTTGACATCACCCGGTTCGGCCCTTTTGAATCCAGTACGAAATGTAGCATAGACAACATATGAACGTACAAATCGCCGGCTGCGCCCGTACCAAATTCCTGATAATTGCGCCATCTGAAAAATTGGTCGGCGTTAAAAGGCAGTTTCTTCTTCGTGGGTTGAATATAGGTATCCCAATCTACGGCTTGCGGATTGGCATCCAGCGGGAGTGTATACTGCCAGGCCCCGATTGCGCTGTGCCGGTCGATCTGTACCTCGGCAAAATTCACTTCACCTATTTCGCCGGCTTTAATAAGCTCCTTCGCCTTGGCGTGTATAATAGAGCTCACAAACTGACTGCCTACCTGGAACACCTTCTTGTACTTCTCCTGGGCTGCGATCAGCGCGTGCCCTTCTTCCACATGTTTCACCATGGGTTTTTCGCTGTAGACATGTTTGCCTGCTGCGAGAGAATCAATTGAGATCTTTGAGTGCCAGTGGTCTACCGTCGCGTTGATAATCACGTCAATGTCCTTGCGCTGCAACAGTTCCCGGTAGTCGCGGGTGACGAAGAGGTCCTTTCCCCATAATTCGCGGGCACGCTTCAGGCGGCCGTCATACAGGTCGCAGGCGCCCGCTATTTCAATACCATCTACCATGAGGGCCGTCTGCATATCGCCGATTCCCATCCCGCCGGTACCCACCAGGCCAACCCGGATCTTGTCATTGGCGGAAAAAGGGAGCCGCGGCCGGTTTTCTATGATGTTAGTGGCATTACTGTTCCCGTAAGCGTTGGGTGCAATGGCAGCTGCCACTGCTGCTCCTCCAAGATTTTTAAGAAAATTACGACGTTTCGAATTGTATTTCATTTTGACTTAAAGGTTGAGCGGTAAGGTATCAGGTATGAGGGCTAGCACCTTATGCCTCATACCTCACCGCTATTTAGTTATATCCGTTAGTTTGTATAAGCAGTGGATTGGCGTTCATCGCGAAGAACGGGATAGGCATCCGGTTTCTGAAAGCTGCAGAGGGTTCATTGTGGTCAAACCACAGGTCGGTGGTGTATTTATTCCAACGGATCAGGTCGGTCCTGCGCCGTCCTTCCATGATAAACTCCTTACCCCATTCTTCCAGCATACGGTAGCCGCCGGCATCCAGCCCGGCGGCAGTTACGGGCAGCGCCAGAGCGGCATTTCCCCAATCGGCAGCCGCGTAGTTGCGCTTGATCAGCGTATTGATCAGGTCGGCAGCACGCTCCTTATTCCCCAACCGGAGCTCGCACTCCGCCAGTGTCAGATAAACCTCTGCCAACCTCATTTCGGGCTGATCGGCCTGGGCCTCAAACTGGCTTTCCACATCCGGGAAGACCGGGCATACCTTCACCGGCCGAATCCCTGTATTTTCTTCTCCTTTCAACATACTTCCTGACGCGGCATCGCCTTCTGAGGTCCTGGCCACATAATCTACTAGCACCAATGGACGCCCCTTATACTCTTCCACGCCCCGGATCGTATCTTTTTTGTTGAACGCGAGCTGAAGCCCCTGTAAAAACATGCCTTCAAAGTTCCCGTTACCCAGGTAATTCCAGGGTTTCTTACGCAAATCTTTCGCATGGTAACGCGAAAACGGCATCCCCAGCTTGTAGTTGAGCTTCTCCCCCTTTGCAGTAATGGAAGGCGCCAGGCCCCAGCCGTTCCATCCGGCCCCGCCATACGACGAGCCGAAAGTCAGGTGGCTTTGGTAATGATGAAAACCACCGAACCACCATCCTTTTTCGTCGCGTTGTCCCTTTTCAATAGGGAAAGCGAAGATCAACTCTCCGGAATTGGCGTTGTTGTGTGTGAAAGGGCCGTTCCAGGTATTGTCGAGCGCGTATTGACCGTAAACACCGCTTACTATTTCATCGGCCAGTTTACGCGTTTCGTCATACATCGGTTTCCGGATATAGGCTTCGCTGTTAAACAGCAAACGCATGAGCAGGAAACGATTGAATGCCTTAGTAACGCGATAAAGCCCTTGCGGCGGCGCCGTCTCCGATTTGAGGGGCAGATCGGGAAGCGTTTCATTCAGTTCTTTCACAACAAAATCAAAAACTTCCTGGTCGGTATTTTTGGCCTTCACCGGCTCCTCGACGGAGGTCACGATGGGGACTTCACCGTAAATTTCAAGCAGGTGCCAGTACCCGTAAGCCCTTAACGTGCGAATCTCGGCCATGTGCCGCTTTTTGTCGGCATCGGTCAGCCCGAGCTTTGTATAATCTGTACCCGGAAGTTCGGCCAGCACATGATTGGCAAAGCCGATCAGCTGGTAGTTTTCCGTCCAGGCCATAGTCGCTCCCCGGTCAAGATTGGACCAGTTGTGCTGGTTCAGCCTGAGGTACTCACCGGCATTATAGCCATGAATGCCCCGCGTCGGCGTCAGGATCTGGTCGGCGGTAAGCTCCTGCGGGAAAAACCATGAAATCAGGGTGGTATTATGCGCCTTGGCATACACGCTTCCTATCACCTGCATCAGGTTGTCTTTTTTCTGAACGAAGTTGCCCGACCCCACGCGGTCATACATATCTTCAGAAAGGTCAGTGCAGCTGTTTGCCGTAACCAACAGCATGCACACTAATATATTTCTCAACTTCATGACGTGCACCTTTTAAAATGTCAATTGAACAGAAAGAGTAACCGAACGGGTGGTCGGGTAAAAATCCATCGTCTGGATGCCCGGTGTAAGCCCGTTCACTTCGAGTTGCGTGATGTCCAGCCCGCTGAATTTCGTAAGGGTAAACAGGTTGGTAGCGTTCAGGTTCGCCCGCAACTGCCGCAGGAAAGTCTGTTTACCCAGGGAGAAACGGTATCCGAGCGATACATTTCTCAGGTTCAGGTAGTCTCCTTTTTCCAGGAAGTAGGAACTGGCTTCTTTCTCCGACTTGATGTGCGCATTCTTTCCGTAGGCAACCGTCAGTACGTTCCCGGGCGCATTGATCAGCCCGTAATACATTTCATGCAGGTTATACACGTCGTATTTAAGCGCGCCTTTAAAGAAAAGCGAAAGGTCAAAACGCTTGTAGCGGAAATTATTGGTCCACGAAAAAATGTAGTCCGGAATGCCATTGCCTACATAACGTTTGTCTGCCTCTTTCTTGGCCGACGCGATAATCGCCTCATTTTCTTTATTGTATACCATCAGGTTACCGTTGTCATCAACGCCGGCGTGCTTGTACATATAAAAGCTCCCGATTTCCTGGCCCTCTTCGAGGCGGACGATAGGCCCCGGATTACCCGGAGAAGGCAGGGTATAGAGATCCATGAACTTGGAAGCGGAGGCGCTTCCGGCAATTTTCATCATCCTGCTTTTCCCATAGCTACCTACAAGGTTGGTCGTCCAGCCAAAATCGCTTTTGTTGACCAATTGTGCATCAAGCACGAGCTCTATCCCTTTGTTGTTGATGGAGCCCACATTGCTCCATGTGTTTCCGTACAAGTTCGGCGGCATGGGAACCGGCGTATAGAACAAGAGGTCTTTCGTCTTCCGGATAAAGTAGTCAAGCGAGACGGTAAGCCTCTGGTTAAACAGGGTTACATCTGCTCCGAAATTGGTATTGTAGCCTACCTCCCATTTCAGATTGGGGTTGGGGTTGCCCGACGGCCCCCAGGTACGCAGCCAACCTCCCTCCATATTATAAAAAGAGTTGGCGCTGTAAGTAGACAGGGAAAGCAGCGGGTTAATATTCTCTCTACCGGTCACACCGTAGCTGGCCCGCAATTTCAGGGAATTAACTGCCGGAACATTAAAGAACTTCTCCCTGGACATTATCCAGGCGCCTGAAATTGCCGGGAAATTCCCCCATTTGTTGTTAATCCCGAACTTACTTGAACCTTCCCGGCGGAGCGAAGCCGTCAGCAGGTACCTGCCCTGGTAGGAGTAGTTGGCCCGGCCGAAAAAAGCGATCAGCGTATTGGTTGACTTGTATGACGAAGGTCCTACCAGTCCTTTCGACAGACTATGCCAGGTTCCGCCGCCCAGATTGTTCCAAAGGAGCGCGTCGGAAGGGAAATTGGCATTCCAGGCGCTGAATCCTTCACTGAGAAACTTTTGATAGCTGTAACCGGCAAGCAATTGCAGGTTATGCGCTTCCCGGGCCAAATTATAGTTCCCCGTCCATTCCAGTATCCTGCTGTCCGAACGGCTTTGGTCACGCGATGCCATTCCCGTGTACAGGTTATCTCTCGACACATGCGAGTTGCTGTTCTTATAACCATATCCCGAACCCTCCACCATATTTTCCGCCACCATCAGGTTGGTTGAGAGATAGTCGGTAAGGTCCCAGCGGATGTTCAGATCACCGCTCAGGTTCAGGAATTCCTTCCGGTTGGTACTGGTTCTCAGCAGCGCAACCGGATTGTAGTAGTCGTGTCCACTGAAAATATAATATTTTGAAGGGTCTTCGGGGTTGTACAGCGGCTCGGTAGGCTGCGCTTTTATCGCCTGGCGGAATGCCATGTAGTCCGTCACATCCTGTTTGTTTTTGCTGGCATACACATTTCCGTAAACACTCACTTTGTTGCGGATGGTATAATTATAGTTAAGACGGGCGCCATATTCCTTCCGTTTTGAAATAATGTCAATACCGTTCATATCCCGGTAGTTCATTGACAGCCTGTAATTGGAGCTTCGGGAACCGCTCTCGATCGCCAGGTGATGGTAATTTCCGAATGATTGGTCTCGAAGGAGCAAATCGTAGAAATTATTGGAATAGGGGAGGTGGTCGGCCTGGGAGGGATCGTAAAGATTAGACCGGCCGCGTTCCACATATTCCCGGGCAGATAGTACCTCGGGCTTTTTCGCTACGTAATTGGAGGTGAGGTAGGTCTCGTAGGAAACGCTCGATTCGCCTTCTTTTCCCTTCTTGGTGGTAACGAGAATAACACCGTTGGCGCCTCTGGCCCCGTAGATAGCAGCCGATGCACCATCTTTTAGTATGGTAATATTCTCAATTTCATCCTGCGGGATCGAAGCCAGGTCCCGTCCCGGCACGCCATCCACCACGACCAGCGGACCGGTCCCGGCATTCACCGAAGCCACACCCCGGAGCTGAAGCGACGATCCTGAATTAGGATCCGCCGCAGCTGCCGTACCCATGGTCAGGCCGGCCACCTTGCCGTCGATCATCTGGATGGGATTATTGAAGGCGCCGGTGATAAATTCATCTGAGCTGACACTCACGACCGCGCTCGTCAACTCCTCCCTGCGAACGGTGCCATAGCCTACCACCACCACCTCTTCCAGTGATTTGGCATCGGCTTTCAAAACAATATCCAACGACGACTGCAGCGGCCCGACACCAACTTCCTGGCTTTTATAGCCTACAAACGAAAAAACGAGCAGGCCTGAATTGTCCGGCACCGAAATACTATACAGTCCGTCTTGGTCCGAAATCGTACCGTTCTGCGTCCCCTTCAGCAGTATGTTCACACCTGGCAGGGCCTCGCCTTTTTCGTCGGTAACCTTTCCCTTTACCAGACGTTCCCCGGCTGATTCCGGCACGGTCGGGAACCTGAGGATCGCACTGGGTTGGCTCTGCGGGACCGGCGCGGGACTCAGGATAATCTGGTCTCCCAATACGTTGTATTGCAACTTCAGGTTCCGGGTCAGGATGTCGAGCACTTCGCCAAGCGACCGGTCGACCAGGTGGAGGCTCATTTTCTGACTTCCCGAAAGCAGTTTCGGGCGATAGGCAAATTTGGCCTCGGTCTGGGCTTCTATTAGTTGCAGCACTTTCCGCGCTTCAGTATTCTTTACGTCAAGGCTTAGTTTTTTGGTAAGCAACCCCTGGCTAACAGCCGGTGTCGCCAGGCTCAACCCCGAAAATATAACCGCGATCAGGCAATGGATAAAGGACAGTCGTATCATTTGGTAAATGATAGGGGTTAGTCGTAATGGTTTTTTCATTAGTTTCACATGTTGTGTTAAATTTTTTGACATAAACATCTCCTTTACCGGCATTTCTGCCGGTATACGGTGTCAGACAAACCAGGGGAGACCTGCCACTGAATGTGCTGGAACACATTCGGTGGCTTTTATTGGCAGCCCCTCTTTTCGAATACTATTTTTCTTCCGTTTTTCTCATAGGCAATTCCTAGTGCGAGACTGATTACGTCCAGCTTTCTGTTAAGTGATTCATCTTCAAGGTTAATTTTTAGTCTACAGTCTTTCATAAGGGTTCGGTCGTAGATAATCTCTACGTCATACTGGCTTTCTATGGCTTCAAAAACCTTTTCTACGGGCGCATCGTCAAAAATGTAGATCGCGTTTCTGACTTCCGTCCCTTCGGGAAACATTGAATCTGGATCCGCCACGTCTTTCCGGAACGACTGGGACTCTTTCGAAAAAACCGCCTTCTGGTTGGGGGCCAGCACAATAGAATTTCCTTTTTGTAGTTCATCCCGCTCATGCGACACCCGGACTTTTCCGCTCCTGACTTCTACCGTTACGTTCTGATCCTTGTCATAAGCCCGAATCCGGAAAGAAGTCCCCAATACGGTTGTTTTTACGCCGCCCGCACTTACTTCAAATGTTTTCCCCGCCTGACGTACTACTTTAAAAAAGGCTCCGCCATGCAGGGTTGCGGCGCGTACGCCGTCGATTTCACGGTATTCAAGCCGGCTGCCGCTGTCGATAGAAACTTCGGAGCCGTCCGGCAACCTTACCAGGCGGGTGGCATTTCCCGGGTTGTCATAGGTAGTTCCCGTGGCGGCTACTGCATTCACGGGAGTGCCGGACCTCTGTTGCGCTCCCTGGTAAAAATAGGCGAAACACCCCAGTGCCATAAGCAGGCAGGCTGCTGCCAGCCACGGATAAAAGCGGCGGATCAACTGGTAGAAAGGCGGCTCATTGATCGCCCTGTCCAAACGTTCCCAGATTCTGGCGCTGCCTTCTTCCGTTCCTGCGGAAGATTCGTACACCGCCGACAAGCTTTCGACCAGCCTCCGGCCTTCATGAAAATCGTAGTACTTCTCCGGAAATTCTTTCAGGAAATCACTCCAGAACCGGTCACTTTCCGGATCGGGCGCATTTACCCAATTCTTGAAGTAATCCTCCGAAGCAAAGTCCTCGGCTTTGTATTGGTAATAATCCATCGGATGTAATCGTTGTGCTTCTTAAAATTCTGCCAGCATTAGAAAAAGGCCCAAAATGCGCACCACTTCTTTGAGGCATTTCAGGCCATCGTAAATAAAGCGGCATGCCGAATGGTAATTCACTCCCATCAGCTGCGCGATCTCTTCGTTGCTGAAGTGTTCATAAAACCGGAGGTATATCGCCTGTTGCTGACGTGCGCTCAGTGTTTTGAGATTGGTTTGCAGCGATCTTAAAAGTTCGTTTCGTGCCTGGTCCTCTATCAGGATGGTTTCAAAGGGGTCTTCGGCCTGGAGGTGGTCCTGGTAATCGAGGAGGCTCTCCCCCGTCTTATTCGTTTCTTCTCTTTTAAGTACCGTATATAACCGGTTCCGAAGCGCCCTGAAAAGATAGAATTTCAGCTGTCCCTCCCCGACGTCCGCCAGCTTTTCCCGCGACCGCCACAGCTCCAGGAATAAATCGTGGACTGTATCTTCGATCAGGTCGGGATCAGCGGCGATCTTTCTCCCGTATTTCAGGAGCTGGTGTACGTGATGCTCGTATATTTCCTGAAAAGCCGAACGGCTTCCCTTACGGAACGCATCCCACACGCCCGGTACAGACCTGTTCACCGAATGATTAATCACGTTTACGTAAAAGTTTGGTCAGGGTTCGATACAAAAACTTGGTCCTTTATTACTAATCTCACAACCCCCATGTTTTATACCTTCCCGGCCTCACTTTTTTTTCTGCCCACCCAAATTACCGCCGCGATTTGCCGGCGCCAATCTTTCGCTATCGGAAAAATTCAAAAAATCATTTTTAACCAAAATAGTATTTTTCCTACTTTTGCAAAATAAAACATTCTTGTACATCCGATAAAAAAAGTCACACACCCGCCAGGGAACCGGGCGAATAACAAAAATAAACCCTACCATCCGTTAGGGCGACAAATATGGTCAAAGAGAAAATAAAGCGAAGTTACAGAATTGCCCGGTACGTATTTTACAAAGAAACACTCGTTAATAACACCGAGCACTTCTGGTCCTTTACCGGCGCATTCCTGGGAATTGGAATAATTGCATTTTTACAGTCTCACTTTACAGCATCCGATCACCTTTTCCTGATTGGATCCTTTGGCGCCTCCTCGGTCCTGATTTACGGGGCCATCCAGAGCCCGCTGGCACAACCACGCAACCTGATAGGCGGTCACGTCATTTCAACGCTCGTGGGTGTAACCGTCTGCCGCCTTTGCCCGGACATTATCTGGATCACAGCGCCGCTTGCCGTAGCACTGTCTATCATCAGTATGCAAATGACAAAAACACTCCACCCCCCGGGTGGTGCAAGCGCACTGATTGCTGTCACAGGCTCTGAGCAGGTAAAGGACCTCGGTTATTGGTTCGTGTTTTCACCGGTGCTTTCCGGGGCGTTGATATTACTGGCTGTGGCGCTCGTTTTCAATAACATCACCCCTGACCGGCAGTACCCGACCAGCAAAAGGTTTTCCCGAACGTTCAACCGGTTTATGCGGCCGACCAGCCATTTTATTAACCTTTACAAAAAAAGGCGGCACGGAACTTCTGAGACCATTCCGCGGTAGTATCGGCCTGTCCTATTCGAAACGATAATTTAGAGACAAAGTCACACGACGGTTGTCGGGACGGGTATGGCTCAATACGCACAGATCGCCGTGCTCGCACGCAACACCCGGGCATCTTCTGCGAGCACGGCATCGGCAAGCGTGAGTCTTTTATCAATTCAGGTTGAACCCCTTGCGTTCGGTATTGACGATCTTCGAGCTGAAGATAAGGTGCAGCACCAGCCCCCCGACCAGAAGCGCGGTCAAAATAAGCAGGGTTGAGTATAACCTGACCAGCGAAACATCAGTCGAGGACGCTTCGGTCAGCTCTTCTCCCACGCGCAGCTGTATGGCTGTCAGCTCATTGAGTCTTAGTATCGTATGCTGGAACACTTCACCGCCCTTGCCTTCAAAAAGACCGATACCCTCATTTATAAAGCCGGCATTGCTGAAATTGAGAATTGATTTTTCGAGAAGGGCATACTCAGTGACCCTGTTTTTGAGCGCTGTGAAACTCCTCGACTCCTGCTCAACCAGGTAAGTTTTTTCATAGGCCCCGAGGAGAGAATCTATCTTCTCATCGTGTTTCTCCAGTTTCTCCTGGAGGGATACCTGGTCGCGCTGTGCCTCGGTAAGCAAGTGTTTTTCCAGGAGCAGGCGTTTGGTGTACAAGCTTTCCGTCAGATGGATAATATCGATCGCGGGCATCAGCCGGTCCTGGTAAATGGACGTAAAGGAGCGTGCTATCCCATTGATGTTGTAGTTGGACAATGCGTTGATCAGTACGATCATTACCATCACCCCACCGAGCAGCAACGCCGCTTTCACCTTTTGCTGAATCACAAATGACCACTTCATCACCGAACAATTTTGTCTGAACCTACGACCACCAAATAGTAATTTTAATAAAAAAGCCGCATATTTTACAACTAAACTCCGGAATTTCTCTACCGAAAAAGGCGATTTGTACGAAACCGGCCGCCGGTTACCGAAGCCGGGTAAAAAAGCTTCGGTAACCGGCGGCCGGCCTGTTCGTGATCTGCTACCATTGACAACAACAGGTTTGGCGCCGCACCACCCGGAGGTCATCCCGACCGCAGTGGAGGGATCTCCCGGTCCCTGCACCAAATCCTTTAAATAGAATTTTCCTAATAATAGGAGATCCTTCGACTCCGCTGCGCTGCGCTCAGGATGACCATCCGGCAGATGCGCTACCATTGACAATAACAGGTTTGGCTCCGCTCCAACCGGAGGGTCATTTCGAGCGGAGCCGAGGAATCTCCCGCTCTCCGGACCCGTTCCTTTGAGTAGGATTTTTCTAACAACAGGAGATCCTTCGGCTCCACTACATTCCGCTCAGGATGACCCTCCGGTAGATGCGCTACCATTGAATACTACGGATGGGTGCGCCACCCGGAGGGTCATCCCGACCGCAGTGGAGGGATCTCCCGGTCCCAGTACCCAATCCATTTCAGAGGACTTTTTTATAGCAACAGGAGATCCTTCAGTTCCACTGCGTTCCATTCAGGATGACCATCCGGCAGATGCGCTACCATTGACAACAACAGGCTTGGCACCGCACCAACCGGAGGGTCATCCCGACCGCAGTGGAGGGATCTCCCTGCACCCAATCCATTTCAGAGGGCTTTTTATAGCAACAAGAGATCCTTCGACTCCGCTGCGCTCCGCTCAGGATGACCGTCCGGGTGGTAGCCTCCGGCTACCATAGACTTCCATTGACAACATCTATTTGTCTTCTCCGTTACAAGGTGTTTTCGCAAAAAAACTTTTTTCTCAGGATGACCATCCGGCAGATGCGCTACAGGATGACCGTCCGGGCGGTAGCCTCCGGTTACCATTGACTTCCACTGACAACATCTATTTGTCATCTCCGGCACAAGGTGTTTTCGCAAAAAACTTCTTTCTTAAAACGACAGGTTCACACCCAGAAGGAAGTTGGTGCCTGCCTGCGGGAAATAAAACACTTCCTGCGTATGTACCGCTCCTGAACGGTAACCGTAAGTATACCCATTGGAAACGTATTTGGTATTCAGCAGGTTATTGATCAATCCGATCACCTCAATCGACTTGACCCACTTCGGCGTTACTTTCCAGGAAAGACGGAGGTCGTTCGTGAAGTAGCCGTCGAGCCGGCGGTCTGCCGAAGAAGTATTGTCAAGGTATTGACTCCCGACATATTTGGAAAGCAATGCCAGCTCCCAGCCCGAAGCAGGCTTGTAACGCAGCTGGCTGCCCGTTACCACGTTGGGAGAAAATGAAATATCCGTTTTTCCGTGATGAACCGCTTCATGTTCATAAGTCTCATAGTTCAGAACGTACTCGGTGAAGTTATTGATCTTGTTTTGGCTCCAGGTAACGTTGGCGTTCCAGTTCAGGTCGCTGGTAATTGCCCAGCCGGCTTCCAACTCAATTCCCGCACGGTAGCTTTTGGGTACGTTCATCCGGACCGAACTTCCTACATCATTTACGGCGCCGGTGAGCACCAATTGATTGCGGTAATCCATCAGGTAGGCATTTGCATTCAACGAAACCCGGTTTAAGCGGACCCGGTACCCGGCCTCCCAATCGTACAACGTCTCATGGGTGGGAACTGCCCCCGGGCGGGCATCTACAAAGTCATTACGGTTTGGCTCGCGGTTGCCGACGCTGAAGGATGCATAGACGGAGGCGCCATTGGCGAGATCGTAGTTAATACCCACTTTGGGGTTCCAGAAACGGGACCGGGTATCTACATTCAGCTCTAAAAGCTCGTTGTCGGTACCGTTCACAGTGTAATCCACCGACCTGAACTGCAAATCTCCGTACACATTGAAGGCCGTGCTTAGCTGATAATATGCTTTTGCGTACAGGTTAAAATCTGTTTTAAGCCCGCGCCCCGAATAGTACCTGTACCCTGATTCGCTTGTACTCGCAAACCTGGCCCAGATTACCTTTCCGTAGTGGTCATTATCAAACTGGTTCCATCCGCCGCCGATGCTCAGGTTCAGCTTTTTGAAATTGTTGTAGTCGAGCGAGAAAGTGGTGCCATAATAGTGATTGTCCAGCCAGCGCTGGCGGATCAGGTCCGTTCGCTTGATGGTGTCACTGCCCGTCACGACCGGCGGCAACAGGTAGCTGCTGAGCTTGGCATTGTCCTTATATTGTTCGTAATAACCGGCGCCTCTTACATAAAACGCGTTTACGTTAAGGGTAAGCTGGTTGGAAAGCGTATGCGAAGTAAGCAACTGGTACTGGTCCTGCTGATAGTTGTCGGTTTCATTGTCGTACCAGTACAGGTTATAGGTCCGGGGATTTGCATTCAACAGGTTTTGAGCGTCACGTTCGTTCAGCTCATTCCGGCCGATAAAGGCAAGAATACCCTCCCGGTTGTTCCGGTATTTGGCTTCGGGAACGCCATTCCACGCCTGGTAAGTGCGTTCCTTCCCTGAAAACACGTTGGCCCTGATGTAGCTTTTCCTCCCGTAATAAGCGCCCGACAGGTAAAATGATTTCAGATCGGAGCTTGCCCGATCTATAAAACCGTCCGATTTAACTCTGGACAGACGCGCATCAACTGTAAATTTATCATTCAACAACCCACTCCCCACCTTGACTGTGTTCTTCCAGGTGTTGAAAGAGCCGTATGAATTGGCAAGTTCTGCATAAGCTTCTCTCCGGAATTCGTTGGTGTTGATATTTACCGTGGCCCCGAAAGCCCCCGCTCCGTTGGTGGAGCTTCCTACGCCTCTTTGTATCTGGATACTGCTTACGGACGATGCGAAGTCCGGCATGTTGACAAAGAAGGCGCCCTGGCTTTCAGGGTCATTGTAAGGAATACCGTTGATCGTCATATTGATACGCGTGGCATCGGAGCCCCGTATCCTCATACCGGTGTATCCAACCCCGGCGCCCGCGTCGGTGGTAGTAACCATTGAGGGGGTAAAATTCAGCAGAACCGGTAAATCCTGGCCAAGATTCTGTCCGCGAATTGCCTCGGCTGTAACGTTGGTATAAGCCATCCCGGTTTTATCCGAAACCCGGGTAGCGCTTACAATGACTTCATCGGCAGTGAAAGTGGTCCGTTTCAATAAAATTTCAGGGGATTTTTCCAGATCTGAAATCCGCACGGTGGCCGGCAAAAACCCGAGAAAAGAGATTTCCAGTGTCTCCGTATCGGGGAGGAGATTGTTCAGGTGAAACCGGCCGCGCTCGTCGGTAGTGGTCCCCCGGCTCGGACCGGCCTTTACCGTCGCCCCGGGCAGGGGCTGTCTTGTTTCTGCATCCGAAACATTTCCGGAAACATTTTTCTGGGCCAAAAGTGGTTTGCCCGCAATCAGGCAAACGAACATCAGACAGGCCGCAACTTTACGCATAAAAATGAGCTAAGTTAACGAACAGGCAAGGGGCCGTACCTATCCTTAGGTTAAACAATAATACTTTTGAGAAATTGAGCTTTGTTGTCAATTGATCTCAGTCCCTACGCCGGCACTACCCGGATCAGGTTGTATGGGTATGATCTCAGCCCGTTTATTTTGGGCACCCCTTTGAGTCGCTACAAAGTAAACAGGTTATCCGGGAGGAAACAAGTTTTATTTGGGGTTTGAACCGGCGAGAAAACAAAAACTCCCGATGTCGTTGCGACATCGGGAGTTTTAATAAACGACAGATAACGACGATCAGTCTATAACGACCTTTGCCCCGCCGCCCGTCTTTGTGCGCATCGCTGCATATTCTTTTTGAGCCTCCTCTTTTTCAGGAGAAGAAAGTGCCCTTCCGGAGAGGGTGACCGGATTGTGCAGGAATACAGGAGATTGGCCTAGTGCTGCCGCCAGTGAAAGATCGCCCCACTGGAGGATACCCGGCACGTGAACTCCCACCCCAAAATGCTCTATCCCCTTCCCCGAATCAAAAACATAGCTGGCCGGGCTTCCGTAGGTATGTACCTCCTTCAGCTTCCCGCCGGTAGCTGCGTGGAAAATTCCGGCGAGGCCGGCTTCCTTGTACCCGTGAAATGACACGCCGGCAGCACCTTGCTCTTTTCTCAGCCAATCCGCGACCGTAGCCAGCTCGTCAGCCCAATTCCCCATTACTGTTCCGCCCAACCACAACGCTGCGCGGCCATAGGTATGCAGACGGCTGAGGTTATCGAACCCATTGGACGATTTTGAAAACGCTTCCCCGGTCCCGGAAAAATCGATTACGGCAATCCCTGACCCTGATTTCATGAGTAACGACAGACCAGAGGCGGGTATCGCCGATTTTCCCTCGGCATGTGCGACCACCACGAATTCTTTGTTTTTCCCCTTTCGTAGCAGAACGGGCAGCAGGCGTTCATCCCCGGTCTCCAGTATGACACGGCTCCAACCATCAGTTTCACCGGCTTTCTGAGAAACGGCAATGGCCGGCTTTCCGGAAATCCCCAACAGAGCCGACAGATCAGACCGCTTTTTGGCTGCATTGATAGCGGATTCCGCCATCAGCTTTTTCTTCAGCTCACTCCCTGCCCAGCGACTGTAAGATTCGGTACTTTGAACCTTGGGATCGCGTTTCCCATCCTGAAAAACCATAAGTTGCCCGGCCGGCAGAGCGGATACCTGCTGCTCTTTTCTCGGGCGGCCGTCACCTTTTCCCTTGAGATGGAAATCCATCCAGCCTAAAAGCGCCTCCCGGTCCTCCGCAAAATACCCGTGGGGATGGTCATAAAGCTCGTAGCCGATGTTCTTTCCAACACCATACCAGTCAAAAACAGGTTGTGCTTTCGCAAGACTTTTTTTCATTTCTGCCGGGTAAAAAGTCGGGTTGGATTCCTGGTTATGATTGCACATCTTGATTGCCCTCGGCGCCACCAACCCCAATACCCCCCACTCTTCCGTAAAAGTCAGTCCCTTCGGAAGCACTTCACACACACAGTTGTGTGCCATAATATATGAATCGAAAGTGCCGACACTGACCACGGGCATTGCGGCTTTAACCCGTTCATCTATTGCTGCCAGCCACATGGTCTGATTACCGCCGCCGCTTGCGCCGGTTGCCCCGATTTTATCCCGGTCCACATTCGGCAATGAGCGCAGCAAATCCACGGCTCGTATATTATCGGTCAACTGCATCCCCATCAGCGTTTCGCCGATATTGAGCAGCGATGCACCCAGCGCTGCACCATGATACTCGAACTCGCCGTGTACAGTACCCCGCTCTCCGGCGCCCCAGGGATCGATGCAAAGCGCGACATATCCTTCCCGGGCAAGCGACTGTCCTACCAGCTGATAAGGTTCATACAGCTTGCCGTCCCGGGAATGTCCCATCATCATGACCACCGCAGGAAATGGACCTTTACCTTCGGGTTCGTAGAGATTTGCTGTTGCGTAGACATCCGGCCGGGTCTGGAAATAAACATTTTTGACGGTGTAACCATTTCCCTGGTATTTCCCTGTCTCTTTCAGGTTAAATGGCAGCGACTCGTAAAACTTTACACCGGTTCGAGCGATTACATTTTCGCGCAGCCGCTTCCGCTGTTCTTTCCACGCCGCCAGATTGCCCGGTAGCTGGTGTGCCTTGCTTCTATTCAGCGCAAGGTGCCGGTAGCGGGCATGAAGAACATCTGTTTCGTCGTTGAAAACCTTAGGCAGCGAATCCGGCAATACGCCCTGCAGCGGCCGGGCCCAACCCGGGCTCAGCAAGGTAATACTCAATACAGTCGATAGAAGAATTTCTTTCACAGGCTTTATTTCGGGCTTAGTAATCGTGACAATAAAAATAAAACTACAGAAAGAACGAAGACTGCATTCTTGCGCGAACACAATTTATTAACGGTAACGTTATCGGAATTCAACGCGCACTCAAAAACAAGGCGGGCCGGAGTACCGGCCCGCCTTGTTTAAAAAAAAGTCTTCGTCACCTGCAGTTTTTCTACTACTCAATTATGTGTCCGACGAACTGTGCAGTATTATCAAGAATTTGACCGCCGCGCCTAAAACCAAGCGCGCAGGCTTCGTTTACGATGAAAAGGCCGGCCTGGTAGGTATAACCGGCCGTATCGGTCTCAAAAGGAAAATACTCCTGGTACACCCTTGGCTGATTACCGTACTCCCCGGCTACCGATTCCAAAATATCGCCGCCCTTTTCGATGATACTTATGTTGGCTCCTTCCCTGCCAAACAGAACTTTCGAAACACATTTTTTGTGCGGCATCGAATGTCTTTCCGTTTGTAGCAGGAGCGGGTGATAGGGATACAAATCCCACAGTATTTTCAACAAATATTTAGACTGGTACAAAAGGGTATAAGCCGGATTCAGCACCACCAGTTTCCGTTTAGTTACCAGAGACGTTAAAATTCGTGTCAACTCCTTCTCCTCTCCTGCAATGAACTCCCAGGGGATTAATTTGAACCAGAAGTCAAACCGCACGAAAGCCGCGTTGTACGGGTCATGCATAAACACACCGTCTGTTTCGGAGAAATCGACTTCATCGATATAGGCGAATGCGACGTCGAACCCGGCTTCTTTTGCGGCTTCCATCAACACGCCGACATTGGCGTCATCTTCGGGATAATCGCGGAGTGCGGAAAAAAGAATAGAAGGAGTAAGGTCGCTATTCAGCTCGCGGATGTGTTCAAAACGAGCCACTAATTCTTCGTTCAGCGTATTAAACTGACCGTCTTCATCCAATCCGTTTGATTTCAGCTGGGCCCACTGGACGATAGCAGTTTCCGGGATACAGGTAGCAGTATCAGCGTTACATTCAATGAGCTTTACGTGATTTTCCTTCGCGTCGAAGCTCAAATCGAGCCGGCTGTACAGATGGACGTGCCTTTCGTCTTCCCAGGAATACCTGACCAGATCTACCAGGTTCTCGGGAATACCCATCTCCCGGTACAAATGGTTGTCCACCGCATATTTGGCTGCTTCGCGAAGCATTTCAGAAAGCTGCTCTCCGCCTTCATAATATTTTTCTGCAGTTTCCGCGGAGATAGAGACCACATCACTGGTTACATAGGGGAGCGTATCTGTTCCCAACATCCAGTCCCACCCCAGTGTTTTCAAAAAACCTTCCGGCGATTGTGACAGAGATCTTAATTTTATCATAGCTAACAAAAAATAAACCACAGAGAGCGCCGGGAACACAAAGCCATAGCGGCAAACTCATGCAGAGAAAACCTCTGTGCCCCCCGTGAGCTCTGTGGTAAAATAACAAACCACAGAGAGCGCCGGGAACACAAAGCCTTAGCAACAAACTCATGCAGAGAAAACCTCTGTGCCCTCCGTGAGCTCTGTGGTAAAATAACAAACCACAGAGAGCGCCGGGAACACAAAGCCTTAGCGGCAAACTCATGCAGAGAAAAACCTCTGTGTCCTCCGTGAGCTCTGTGGTAAAAAAACAAACCACAGAGAGCGCCGGGAACACAAAGCCTTAGCAGCAAACTCATGCAGAGAAAAACCTCTGTGCCCTCCGTGAGCTCTGTGGTAAAATAACAAACCACAGAGAGCGCCGGGAATACAAAGCCTTAGCGGCAAACTCATGCAGAGAAAACCTCTGTGCCCTCCGTGAGCTCTGTGGTAAAAAAGGACTATCCGCCGCTTGACCGGCTGCCACGCGCGCCCATGAAACCGCTTCGACTATTTGTCGGTCTCGATTTAACGGTTCTCACCGACCGGGATGCGCTTACATCCTGCTGGGCGGCCTGCGCCTTGTTATAAGCGGCAGGAGACCCATAAAAACCTGCGTTATTGGGGTAGGCAGCACGTTGCTGCGCGATGCGGTTGTTTCCCATCATGCTTCCAAGCATATAACCCATCCCTCCATAGAGAAGCATGCTCGACAGACCACTGCTGTGGTATTGAGTGCCGCTATTAGCAATTTCCTTATCAATAAGAGCTTTGGAAGTCTCCACCGACAGGGTGTCGGTATGCCCATCCAGGTAGCTGACAATGGCTTTCGCATCCGACGCCGGGACACTCTCTTCGTCCGTGATCTGAAACTCCCCGGGTTTTACCTCTTTTATATGCGAGATTACCCCTTTCGTATAGGACACTTCCTCATAGCTGTATTCTTCTTCCTGGTTCCCTCCCTTATTACATCCGGTAAACAGCACGCCGGCTCCACCCAACGCCATAATAAATGCGCCGCTGATCCCGATGTGCTTTACTTTCCTGATAACCAAGCCCTTTTTAATAACCGCCATATCTGATTTTGATCGTGAAAATTCAGTCTTTGAAACCTCCGCTCGAGAGACGGAAGTATTCAAATATAGCCGTTTTTGCCGTAAAACGGGCATAAGCGGCCATCCAAAATACATGAGCGGCCTGTGAACAAGCAAAATTCCAGGAATTTTCTCCGTGACCGGCGAAGCCATTCTACAAACCTCCTATCTCTTTTCGGCCCAAAGCATTTTCTTTTCAGTAAAGGTCCTCCCAAACATGTCGGTAGCCTTTACTTCTATTACATGGGGACCCTCCGCGAGGTTGGCGGGTATGCCGGATTTCCACAAATGCATGCAATCTGTCGCTGTTCCGGGCCTTCTGCCGGAGAGCAAGCTTTCTGCATGGTCGTACCGGTGCTGCAGGTGCAGGTAATATGGATCAGGCTCTATGGTATGGACCATTTCTGTCCAGGCGCCATTGTCGATCCGGCATTGTACGGCGTTCCCGGCCATTCCCATAAAAAAATTGGCGTATATGGCAGCCGAAGTCCTCCCTTCCGCCGGAACCACCTTGGGTGCATGAATCCTTATCTGGTAACTGGCGGGCTTGCCGGCTACCTTGTAATCGATTTTATACTGATTCCCTTCTATGTGCAGGAAAGAATAACCGCGTGGGGTACCGTCACTCATGGTCCCGTCCGGAACGCCGGCATTTGTCATTTCTCCCGAGTACCAGTTTCCCGACGGTGTACCCGAGTTAAATTCATGGAAAGGTTTACTCCCGTGCCAGCCGTCTTTTTCATGGTAAAGATTCTGGCGCTGCAGGTGCGTGTGTGCCGACATAGCCAAAACATTCGGAAAATCCCGCAGCAGGTCAAACAAACGCTGGCGGTCTTCGGTCCTGAAGCCTGACCCGGCATTTGCAATCGGGATATGGAACGCCAGTACAATCAGCTTGTCTTTTTCTACATTTTTGAGGTCGTTGGCTACGAAAGCGAGCTGATCCGGCCGGAAGCCGCCCCAATATCCTTTCGCGTCGCGCGGATCGGGGTATAAGATGTCGTCAAGGACGATGAAATGCGCCTTCCCGTAATTGAATGCATAATTCGCCGGTCCAAAATTACGCTCGAACGTCTCGTCGGACAGCGAATCGGCCGCAGCATCATAATTCATATCATGGTTCCCCATGACGTTGTACCAGGGTACGCCCGCCCGGGCAATAACCCCGGTATAGTGCTTCTGAAGGCTCAGATCATCACCTACGATATCGCCCAGGCTAATTCCGAACTGCACGTTTTTCACACCCTCCACTTCCTTTACAATACCACGGGCAAAATATTCCAGTTCCTCCAGGGTATAAGGCTGCGGATCGCCAAACACCAGTGCTGTAAAGGTTTCGTCTTCGGGTTGCTCCACCAATGGGAAATCCACTGATGCCGGAAGCGGTCCGGTAGGCGAAAAAGCGGCATATTTACTGACAGGCGAGCCGTTCGGCTTGTGCACGTAGAAGTACCTCGGTTGCCTGTTGCTGTCAATCCGCACCTGATAGCCGGAAGGTTTGATAACGAAAATAATTTCGTCCGTTCCAATTTTCAACGAATAGTGGCCGTTTGCGTCCGTTACGGCAACATCCCTGCCGTTGGACACCGATACCCCGGCAAGTCCCTGCTCCTTCCGGTCTCTTGTGCCATTGCCATTTGCATCCAGGAATACATAGCCCTGTGCGCTTTCCTGCGCAAAAAGAGAGGATTGAAAAAGAAAAAGACAAAACAGTAATGCGAAATTTTTCATTGCAAATTCAAGTTAATCAAGCTATTAACATAAACCGGCGCCTCACCGGTTTTACCCGGCATTTTACCGGTAAAAATAAAAATGGGAAATAAATACCGGCAGATTACTTCAATATGACGCTTACATGAAATTGTGAGTAGTAACTTGGTCCGGACCGGCCGTAATAAACCAAAACAGACAGCCTAATCCCTTATTCCATATGCAACGAATTCTTCTCGTCACGGTCCTTCTGTACTTTTTTCAACTTTCCGCGCACAGCCAGCAAAAATATGAACAGCCGGCAGTAGCGGGCCAATGGATCAAATCGTGGCTGCTTTGCGGCCCGATCCACCTCAATCACCACGCAGACGAATCGGCCCGCGGATGGTACCATTCTCCCGGCTACGAAACCGATTACCTCAAGTCTTCAGGCGGTGAGGAGAACCTCCGGGTAAAAGCGGGCGACGTGGTCAATTACGCCGGGGGACAGGCGGTGTGGAAGCTTGCTTCCGGGAACGATTCTATAATTGACCTGCGGAGCCAGCTCTCCAAAGAAGCGCCGGTACTCGCATATGCCTATGCGGAACTGGTGTCCGACAAGGATCAGACCCTGTTTATCGTTTTTGGCACCAATGACGGAGGTACGCTTTTTGTCAATGGCAAGCCGGTCTGGGACCACATCACGCAACGAAGCCTCAGGATCGACGGCGACTGGGTGCCGATCGCCTTGAAAAAGGGCCGCAACCAGATCCTGTTCAAGATTGAACAACTCGGAAATAAATGGGAGTTCTGCGCCAGGCTGGCGGCTTTTTCTGTGGACGAACTATCGAAACGGGAAAACTTTTTCAGCATCGAACCGCTCAAAAACGGGCAAATCAAGCTCAATTCACCTTATCACTCATCCGTACTCAGCCATTTGATTCGTGAGGTATCCGTCAAAATCGAAAATGCTGTCGGTAAAACAGTTGTGAACACCACCCGCACCCAGGGTTATTTCGACCCGATTTCATTATCCTCTCCGTCGTATCAGCCTTATCACACCCATTTTGATGTTGTGCTCAAAACAGGAGAAAGGCTGCATTATCATCAAAAATTCAGCGCCGGTATAAAAGAGGAGCGCACCCTTTTTTCAAAAGGCCGCACCGACTATACAATCGCTTTGGCTTCCACCGCGTCTCCGTCCGAAAAATGGGCTGCCGACGAGCTCAGGCATTGGTTGAAAGAAATCAGCAATGCCGATTTCCCGATAGTACCGCTTGATAAGAGTAAATCTCCGCGCATCATTGTCGGGTACAATCCCGAAGTCGGGAAAAAAACCGGGGTGAAGGCACCGGCAGACGGCGACGAGACCTACTGGTACACTTCCAGCGACGCGGATATCCTGATCTACGGCGGAAAACAGCGGGGAACCCTGTATGGCGTTATGTCGTTTCTCGAAAATGAATTAGGCTGCCGCTGGTACACCCCGACCGTCAGTGTTGTACCCAAAAGGTCAGAACTGAAGTATCTGTCTTTCGGGCATTCCGAGCGTGCCGGGATAAGAGTCCGAAACGATTTTTACTATGAAGCGTTCGACCCCGTTTGGGCGGCACGCAACAAAATGAACGGATCCATGGGAATACCGGATCAGCCGGGAGGAGTAGAAAGCTACTGGTCGGTACACACCTTTTACCCGCTGGTACCGCCCGAAGAATTTTTCGAAAAACATCCTGAATACTACAGCCTTCTCGAAGGGAAGCGCGTTTCTCACAACGCACAGCTTTGCCTCAGCAATCCCGAGGTGCTGGCCATCGTGAAAGAACGGATCAAGAAAAAAATCAGGGAAAACCCGGGGTACCTCATCTATGACGTGTCTCAAAACGACTATTACAATCCATGCGAGTGCGACAAATGCCAGGCCATTGTCAAACGCGAAGGGAGCGAGTCAGGCATTATGATCTGGTTTGTTAACCAGGTTGCGGAGGAAGTAGAAAAGGAATTTCCTGATAAATTTATCGGCACGCTCGCCTATCAGTACACCCGCTCAGCCCCCAGAAACATTAAGCCACGCAACAATGTGGTGGTCAGGTTCTGCAGTATCGAATGCTGCTTTGCACATGATTTTGAAAGTTGTCCGCAAAACAAGTCCTTTATGGACGACCTCACGGCCTGGTCCAGGCGGGCGCCGCACTTGTATATCTGGGATTATGTCGTCAGTTTCTCGCACTACCTGATGCCTTTCCCGAATTTTGCGGTCCTCAAACCGAACATCAAAACTTTCCGTAATAACAAGTCCATCGGCATTATGGAACAGGCGGCCTACCAGAGCCGCGGGGCGGAATTCGCCGAATTGCGCGCCTATGTAATTTCAAAACTCCTGTGGAACCCGGACATCGACGAGAAACAGGTGATTGACGATTTCATGTATGGTTATTATGGCCGCGCAGGGGAATTTGTCAGAAAATACTTCGATAACCTGCAGGCACTTGTCAAACCGGATACACACATGGGCATTGGCCTTGAGCCGGTCGACCGGATGTTTTCGGACAAGTTTGTTGAGGAGTCGCTGGCGATCTTTGACGAAGCCTATAAAGTAGCCGATAACGATGAAATCATCCGGCGGATTGACCTGGCAGCGCTGCCGGCCCTCTATCTTAAATGCCGCCGGACACCTTCAATGGCAGTTAACGACGGCAGCTATGACCGGTTCAATCAAATAGTGGAAAGAGAAGGTATTACCCACCTCTCGGAGTCCGGGAAGCCGGCGACGGAAGCATTTCACAATAGCATGAAAAGCGCCGCAACGAGATAAAAAAGCAGGGGGAGAAAAATCCCCCCTACTTTTTCAATGCTTTGCCGAGCTTTCCTGCGGCTTGCATGGTATTCATTTTGCGCATCATTTTGCGCATTTCGTCAAATTGCTTCAGCAGGTTGTTTACTTCGGTAATTGATTTCCCGCTGCCCTGCGCAATGCGCTTTTTGCGGCTGCTATCGATCAGCTCAGGGTTGGCCCGCTCCTTCTTCGTCATCGACTGGATCATTGCTTCAATCGGGACAAACGAGCTGTTGTCGATATCCAGGTTTTTGATGGCGGCCCCCATTCCCGGGATCATCCCGATCAGGTCTTTAACGTTCCCCATCTTTTTAATTTGCTGGAGCTGCCCAAGGAAATCGTCAAAATCGAATTTATTCTGCCGCATTTTCGCATTGAGGCGCCGGGCTTCTTCCTCGTCAAAAGCCTGCTGCGCACGCTCTACAAGCGAGATAACGTCACCCATGCCCAAAATACGGCTGGCCATCCGATCGGGGTGGAACAGGTCGAGCGCCTCCATTTTTTCACCGGTACTGATGAACTTAATGGGTTTCTCCACTACCTGGCGAATCGACAGCGCCGCTCCACCACGGGAGTCACCGTCGAGTTTGGTCAGCACCACACCGTCAAAGTTCAGCCTTTCATTGAAAGTCTTGGCTGTATTAACGGCATCCTGGCCGGTCATAGAATCCACCACAAACAGGATTTCTGAAGGGTTCAATGCTTTCTTGATGTCCTCCACCTCCTGCATCATGGCCTCATCTACCGCCAAACGCCCTGCGGTATCGACTATGACGATCTTTTTGCCGTTCTGACGCGCATATGCGATTGCCTGCTGCGCAATTGCGACTGCATTTTTATTTTCCGGCTCCGCATACACTTCTACCCCAATCTGCTCCCCGAGAACTTTCAGCTGATCTATCGCAGCCGGCCGGTAAATATCACAGGCAGCGAGCATCACCTGCTTTCCCTGCTTCTTGAGCATAGCGGCCAGCTTGCCCGAGAAAGTAGTTTTCCCGGACCCCTGCAAGCCTGCGATCAGGATGACGGCAGGATCTCCTTTGATGCTGATGCTTTCGGAATTGCTCCCCATTAACCGGGTAAGTTCTTCCTGGACAATTTTGACAAACATTTGCCCCGGCTCCACCGAAATCAGGATCTTACGGTCCATAGCAGTCTCCCGGATCCGGTCGGTGATATCCTTGGCAATCTTAAAATTAACGTCGGCATCTACCAGCGCACGCCGCACCTCCTTGGTGGTGGCCGCAACGTTAATATCCGTTATTCTATCTTTTCCCTTAAGGGTACGGAAAGCACCATTAAGTTTATCCTGTAAGCTCTGAAACATCTGAATTAGCTCTTGTCAAATTTTCCGCAAAGTTAAAACTTATTTGCGAGGATTAAATCCTTCCTTCCGATCCCCGGGCGGACAACAGCGACAGGACGGCCGTCTATTTGTCTACATAAGACTTGTAAACGGTCACCATTTGCTGGTATCCTTTTTCATTGGGATGCAGACCGTCAGAGAAATAATCTTCCACGATCTTGCCGTTCTGACCAAGCAGATTTTTACCGGGATCAATGAACACGCAATCAAAATCTCCGGCGAGCCGCGCCAATTCAATGTTCAGCCTGGCCACGCGCTCTTCCTGGTTACGCCTCGGGTAAACCCCGGTAAGATGAAGTACAGCCCCGCTTTGGCGCGCTTTGATGGCGCCGATCAGCTGGCGCCAGCCTGCAATAATCTCTTCATCCGAACTGAGTTGAAAATTGTTGGTGCCAATCATCAGGAAAATTTTCTTCGCCTGGAAGCCGTCCAGCTCTCCGTGATAGGTACGCCAAAGCACATTTTCTATTCTGTCCCAGCCAAAACCGAGGTTGTGCACCTTTTTACCGGCAAAAACTTTCTTCCAGGCTTCAGGCCCGTAGGCGCGATACGCCCGCGGTTCACCACCCCAGAAGTTGGTAATAGAATTCCCGATCATCAGGATATCCGGCGCCGCGCTCCGGTTAAGGTTCAATACCTGGCGGTGCCGTGCCTCCCAGTCATAACCCGGCAACTCTCTGAGCTGCGTGACGGGCCGGGTAGTACTGAATTCACCGGAAGGCTCATTCAATATTGTACGAAGCGCCTTTTCATAGCCCTCCGCATATAGCATCATTCCAAGATCCGACTGGTGGGTACCATCTACAGTGGTTTCAATGCTTTGCTTGAATTCTGCATGCGGGATCAGGTAAATGCCCTGTATCCCTTCTGCTTTCATTTCCTGGAAGGTTTGCCGCAAAACGCGGTTCACCCGCTCATAAGATGATTTACGGGCCGCATTCATCGCCTCTTCCGTGTACCCGGCATGTTCCGCCAGCGCTATGGGCGTTTGCGGGTGTTTATCCCTGAGCAATTTTACAGCCCATTTTATCCGCTGCGCAACCTGTTCATCCGGGTGCTCCGTTGCCGAAACCAGGTTAGGCAGGCAGTCCAGTACAAATACTTTTGCATCTATTTCAGCTATCGGCCGCAGGACTTCCTCTTCCAGCCGCCCATTTCCCGAAAACCCCAGGTTAATGAGCGGACGGTCCATTTTTCTACCGAGTATAGAAGTCCAGGCCATACCCGGCCGGGTCGCGCAGGCTCCCTGCGCAATGGATGTTCCGTATACTACGATAGGCCGGTCGTCCCTAACCTTCAGCGGTTCAAAATTGCTGTCATTTTTCACGCCGATTTCCAGCCAGCTCACACCGTTGTACAACGGCAGGTACAGGCGGTATTCACGTCCCAGTTTGTGGTACTGGTCATTGGGTATCAAATCATTGAAATTGTACTTGACCGTATCGCCAAAGGCATAGCGACCGGCACACCACCGTTCTTCACCATCGCTTGAGACGGCATACAAATCCACCCCGCTGACACCTGTGGCGGGCATATGCGGCAATGCATAATTGGCGTTGGTTGTCTTGTAACGAACCTGGATCGACGGTGAATTCGTACGGAATCGGATCATAAGCCCGGTACTATTCCGTGACAGTCCCCATACGGCGCTCCGTACGGAGCCCTCCGCACTGGCCGGCAGGCGATCATAAAAACTCTTGGTTTTGCCGGTAAAAGCCTGTCCTTCCACTACATTAAAGGAAGCAGATTGAGGATTCCACCATTGCATTTCCTGGCCTGAGACAAGGCCCGCAAGGAGAAAAAAGAAACTTGTCAGAATTAATTTCATTGGGTTAAAAAGGTTTGGGGGGTGAGGGGTGGAGGTATGAGGTGTGAGGTGTGAGGGGTAAGCGGTGCTCACCTCTCACCCCTCACCCCTCATACCTAAACTTTCGGTTCCCAGCCGGGCTCATACTGACGACTCCAAAGTTTCAGGGCGTCCTTATCAATTGCTTTCCCGGTTTTAGGGTCCACTTTGAACCCTTTTCCGATCCGGTAGGAAATATTGGCCAGGTGGCACAAATGCGTGCTGATAGCCCCGTCTTCAATATTTGAGTTTTGCTTCTCTTTTCCTCGGATCGCCTGGAAAAAGTTAACAATATGGGTAGTACTCATGTCTCCACCGCCTCCCAATTGGGTACCGGCTTCTTTTCCTTTCGCCTCGCTGCTTTTGATTTGCTTCCCATCGCGTCCGTAAAGCCGGTAGCCATTACGATCCACATAGACCGACCCCTCGGTTCCGAAAATAAGGGTACCGCGGTCACTGCCATAAGTTTTATAGCCGTTTCTGCTCTGACCGTCCCATTTGATCACTTTCTGGTCCTGGAACCGGAAAGTAGCGTCCATCGTATCATACATTTCCCAGCCGTCGTTGGCGTAGTAGCGTTTGGCGGCCTCCACTTCTACAGAAGAGGGGTAATTAACCTGCAACGCCCAGCGCGCTACGTCCAGTTCATGGGTGCCGTTGTTGCCGGATTCCGCAGTGCCATAGTTCCAGCCGTACCAATGCCAGTTGTAATCCCAGGTTTCAGAAGTATAAGCCCTTCTCGGAGCCGGTCCCTGGAACAGGTCCCAATCCAGCCCCTCCGGAACGGCAGCTTTCTTCTGGACGGGAACTTCTCCGCGGCTGGCGGCGTAAAACGCAATCGCTTTGTAAACCGATCCTATTGCTCCTTTGTGTATTTCGCTGATAATTTCGATGGATTCCGGCGAAGAACGCTGCTGGTTTCCCATCTGAATAATCTTCTTGTACTTTTTCTCCGCCTCCATCAGCAATTCGCCTTCCCGCGGGTTGTGGCTGCATGGTTTTTCAACATACACATGTTTACCGGCCTTCACCGCCATAATCGTACCGGGAGCATGCCAGTGATCGGGAGTGGCGTTGATCAGGACATCCACCGAAGTATCTTCAATCACTTTCCGGATGTCATTTTCGAGCTTCGGAGAATAATCGATGTGCTTGGAGAACTTAGCCGCACCGTTTTCCAACTGCTTTTTCATGACGTCGCACAGATAAGCCAACTCCACGTTGCTCGACTTCAGGGCAATCGGTTCATAAAACGCCCCCATTCTTCTGCCCAAACCAGCCAGGCCGATTCTCAACCTGTCATTTGCGCCGATAATACGGCTATAGGCTTTGGCCGGTAGCGCATTAAAGTTAAAAAGGGCTGCCCCTGCGGCGCCTGCCGCTGCTGTTTTGATGAAAGACCTTCTTGATTTTTCCATTGCTGTGTTTATGAAGTTGGGAAATCGGATGTTGGAAATTGGAAATCGGAAATCGGAGATCGGGAATTGGAAACGGTCCGGTTATTGGCATATCGGCCCGGCCTACGCGGCCCGACCTACGCGGCCCGGCCGATTTCCGATTTCTGATTTCCGATCTCCCATATCTCCGACGAAAAAAGCACCATGTTCACCGGAAAGGTGGTTACATGATGCTTCTTTAAATAACCTTATAAGGATTACAGCTCGGTTAAAAGCAGGTTTTTCCAACGTACTTTAATTCCGCCGCCGTCATGAATCTGAAGAGCGATCGAACCTGTGGCCGCACCGATTTTGTCATCTTTCAGATCAACCATTTCGTGTCCGTTCAACCAGGTCTGTACACGGTCGCCCTGAACCCGGATCCGGAGCGTGTTCCAGCTTCCGAATTTCAGGAAGCCTTCTTTTTCGTCGGGAATCTGAACCAGCCAGCCGCGGCCGTATGACTCATAGATCCCTCCGGTGTCGTGGTTGGGTCCGGCCACTTCAACCTGCCATCCCTGAACTTTTGTTCCTTCTACGGAAGAACGAATGAAAACCCCGCTGTTGCCATTGGCATTCTGGAGAAATTCTACCGAAAGATCAAAGTCTTTGTACTGCTTTTCTGTTTTAAGGTATCCATAACCTTTGTCAGGACCACTTTCGCAAACCAGCTCACCTTTGTCCACGTACCATTTTTCAGTGCCATGTACCACCCAGCCTTTCAGGTTCTTGCCGTTAAAAAGCTTTTGGGGCTTACCCGGCTTGGATGGCTTGTCGCCACCTGCGAAAAGAGAGCCGCTGGCAAGGGCCAATACCGTTAAAAAAAGTGCTAATTTTCTCAATACTGTTACTTTCATGTTGTATTTTGGATTAAGGACAAAAAACGAAAGAGGCGCGAATCCTGCCCGGCGGGCAGGATTCGCGCCTCTAAATTATGCCTTTATCACGATAGTAGACTCATTGTTCAGCTTTTTTTGAAGCCGACCAGTTTTTGACCTGGTCTTTTGTCCCCATCCAGAATGCAATCTTCTGCCGGTTCCAGGTGTAGGTAGTTGCTACCGAATCCCCCCAGCTGATGATCGCCGGATAGGAAAACTCATCCTTTTTATCACCGGCGTCTATATCGATTTTGTCGGGCCAGGTTTCACCATTGTCATATGAAAGCGCCAGCGAAACCGGTGAGCGGGACCCCCAATTCTCATCGTCCGGGTTGTACATGAGAGCAAGCGTTCCGTCCGGCAGCCGGGTCAGGTCAATACCGCTATTCGGATTGGGAAGGCTGGTGGCTTTTATCTCCGACCATGTTTTCCCGTTGTCTTCGGAGTCGCTTCTGCCAATCACCCCGCCGGTAGTTCTCACCAGCATATGCACTTTACCGGGGGCACTTTCCCAAAGTGTCGGCTGAATGGCGCCTTTTCCTTTAATCGCTACGGTATCCATCTTCAGCTTCTCGCTTTCCACCCAGGTCTTTCCCTGGTCTTCACTGCGGTCCACCATCACCAGCCAGCGTCCCGGCTCAATTGAGGCGCCTGCCAGCCAAGTCCCGTCAGAAAGCTCTATCATTTTATTCTTGACCGGCCCGCGCCCGCCGCGATCGCCCGCTACGAGCTCATGCGCCGCCGACCAGGTCGCTCCATTGTCTTCGGATACCTGAACCCAGGTTTCCCAGTGCGAAATCTCTTTGCCCACTTTAAAAAACAGGTAGACTTTACCATCCTTGCCGCGATGCAGCACAGGGTTCCAGTGCGGGTCCTCCCGCAGCTTTGCCACTTCTTTCGGGGCCGACCAGTTGCCGGGTCTGCCCGTCGAAACCCATATCCCCACGTCATCGTCCTTTTCTTTCGTACCGCCAAACCAGGCGACAACAAATTGCCCGTCGTCTGTTCTCACCAGCGTAGATGCATGACATTGCGGGAAAGGGCGGTCATCCCCGAATACAAAATCCTTCTGTGCGGCTATCCCGGCAGCTGCACTATCTTCTTTGGCCTCGCTCTTTTCAGCCTGGTTACAGGAATATAATGCGGGTACCGTCGATAACATGGCGACGGCAAGCAACCGGCGGGAACGCTGTCTTACTATCATGACTATTTCTTTTACGTTTATGGTTTAGCATTAGATACCGCAGATCCTGCGAAAAAGGCTATCTTTGGGGTTTGAGGGGTGAGGTTTGAGGTATGAGCTCACCCCTCAAACCTCACCCCTCAAACCTATGAGTTTCGAGCCTGAAAAGCCGCCCGGCAATGCCTACGGAAAATACGCCTCGCTGGCCTTCCAGATGCTGGGTACAATTTTACTGTTTACGTGGGGCGGAAACAAGCTGGACGAATGGTCCGGCAACAAAATTCCGGTGTGGACGCTCGTTTTGTCGTTGATCTCTATTGGCGCATCTTTGTACCTGTTTATACGCGGCGCCCGGAAGTGAAGCGGGCGAACATTCATTTTTCAGATCAGAACCATTATCCCGTGCTACGATCCACCCTTGTTACCATCGTCTTAGGAATTGTATTATTTATAGTCAATAAACTTGGCTACGGTTCGGGAATTATCCATGGGAAAATGGGGTATATCCTGGCGTTCTACCTGGCGATGTCTTTCATGATCGACCGGCTCATGTCACAGGGTTTCAGGAATAACCGGGAAAAATTCGTACAGTTCTACCTCGCAATTTCCGTCGTACGCTTTCTCCTCAGCCTAACCTTTATAGGCATCTTCCTTTATAACGGGGTTCCGGACAGCGGTTTGTTCGTCGCGAACTTTTTTGCACTCTATTTATTTTATACTTGTTTTGAAATATGGGGAGTCTATCGTAAATTGCGCGCCAATTGAAACTGACCAAAGTATTTCGACACGATGTCACAATTTACTCGCCAGGCTCTTACGTTTACACTGTGCCTTATTACGCTTGCCTTCAGTCCATTACGCGCTCAGGAAGGCGATCACGCTCACCACGGCGCCGACGCCCATGCCCAGCATGATGCGCACGACGGCGAGGAGAAGTTTGATACGGGTAAATTAATCATGCACCACATCGGAGATTCCCACGAGTGGGAGTTTTCCAAAGGAGTAAGCATACCGCTTCCGGTAATTCTCTACTCTGCGGACCGCAAAATCGAGATTTTCTCTTCTGCGCGTTTTCACAACGACCAGCACGAATACAACGGCTATCGCCTCGAGCACGGCGACAGCGAGAAAATCGTACCGGTAGACGGAGACCGTGTCATTTATGACTTTTCCATTACAAAAAACGTCGCTTCCATGATATTGGGCGCCGTCATCCTGATCCTTATTTTTACCTCTGTAGCCAAAGCTTACAGCCGTGAAAAAGGCAAAGCCCCGAAAGGACTGCAATCTGCAATGGAAGTACTGGTCCTGTTTATCAGAGACGAAGTAGTGAAGCCCAACGTAGGGCCTAACTATGCCAAATATCTCCCTTACCTGCTGACTCTGTTCTTCTTTATCCTGATCAACAACCTGCTCGGACTTCTTCCGGGGGGCGCCAATGTCACCGGTAACATCGCCATCACGATGGTTCTCGCGATCCTGACGTTTATCATTACCCATGTCAACTCGAACAAGCACTACTGGAAGCACCTGGTTGCCCCGGACGGACTTCCGCCGGCTTTGCTGCCGGTAATGATCCCGGTTGAAATCATCGGGGTATTCATGAAGCCATTCTCGCTTATGATCCGGCTTTTTGCCAATATCACTGCCGGTCACATCATTCTTTTGAGCCTTTTCAGCCTTATCTTTATTTTCAAAAGCTTTGCGCTGGCTCCTGTTATTTCAGCATTCGCGCTTTTCATGAACTTCATCGAAATCATGGTAGCATTCATACAGGCGTTTATTTTCACCCTGTTGTCTTCCATGTATATCGGAAGTGCCATTGAGGAGCACAGCCATGCTGACCACGGGCATTGATTCTAATCTTTTGTTTTCAATATATATTTTCAAACATCACAATTATGTTAGCTCAAATTTTGCTTCAGGCAGCGGAACAAGGAGGTCTTGGACTGGCGTTTGCCGGCTCAGCAATCGGTGCAGGTGTTGCCGCTATCGGCGCGGGTCTTGGTATCGGTAAAATCGGTGCCAGCGCTATGGAAGGTATCGCTCGTCAACCGGAGGCTGCTGGTCGTATCCAGACTGCTATGTTGATCGTTGCGGCGCTTATTGAAGCGGTTGCTCTTTTTGCAGCGGTAATCTGTCTTCTTATCTCTTTCAAAGGATAAGTAAAACACTACCGGGACGCTGACGCAATAGGTGCCAGGCAACCGTCCGTAAAAGTATCCGGCGGAAGTGCTAGACTTCCGCCACCCTTTTGAAACAAAAGAAAAAATATAAACAAAACATCAAGGCAAAATGTCACTATTAACCCCGAGTCCCGGTCTTATCTTTTGGATGTTGGTTGTATTCCTGGTTTTGGTATTTATTCTCTCCAAATATGCCTGGGGTCCCATTATCAACGGTTTGAAAGAAAGGGAAAATGAAATTCAGGGCGCGCTTGATATGGCTAAGAAAACAAAGGAAGAGATGGCCAGGCTCAAGTCTGACAACGAAAAGCTGATCATCGAAGCCAATGCTGCCCGCGACCGGATCATCAAAGAAGCAAAAGAAGCCGCAGACCGTTTGGTAGAGTCGGCAAAAGAAAAAGCTACTGCTGAAGGCAACCGCATTATTGAAAGTGCGCGCGAAGCCATCAGAAGCGAGCAGGCTGCCGCCGTAGCGCAAATCAAGAAGGAGGTAGCTACCCTTTCTATCGATATTGCCGAGAAGGTGCTTCGCAGAGAATTGAATGACAAAAGCGCCCAGGAACAGCTTGTCGCCGACCTGGTAAAAGACAGCGTTAAGCTGAACTAAAAGGGGCCATTGCCCCGGCGCACGATTGAAACAGAGATATCCCTTTTTAAAGTAAAGAAATGTCAATCAGTACAGTTGCATCCCGATACGCCAAATCGCTCATAGAACTGGCCAAAGAAAAGAATGTGGTAGATGAAGTCTACCAGGATATGGTTCTTTTCAGTAAAACGGCTGATGAATCTCCGCTGTTGATGAAGGTACTGGGAAGTCCGATCGTCAGGCATGAAAAGAAGCTCGGGATTCTGAAAGGGTTGTTCCAGGACAAGGTGAACCCGGTCTCTTTCAGCATTTTCAACATCATTACCCGCAAAAACCGGGAGGCGATCCTGGATGCTATTGCCGATGAATTTGTAAAGCAATACGACCTTTACAAAGGTATTCAGAAAGCTACCGTAGTTTCCAGCACCTCGCTGACGCCCGAAGTCAGGAAGCAGTTTATCGACTCGCTCACCGCTTCTACCGGGAAAACCATCCAGCTGGAAGAAAAGGTAGACGAGAGCCTGGTAGGCGGCTATATCCTGAGACTGGGCGACAGGCAAGTTGACGCTTCTTTGAAAAGCCAGCTGAATGCTCTCAAGGTAAAACTGGTTTCGTAAGATCTTTTTTGTTTGAATTTAAGGCGGCAGCTTCCAGGAGCTGCTGCCTTTTTTTATGTGCCGGCACCCGGGGCCGGTGAACTCGCAGATGGCGCGCAGCGATTTACTTTAACCTGAACCAGTCTTTCGGATTACTCACGGATTCTATGCGCCGGCTTACGTCATCCGGCAGCATCGGAAAAAAGTCCAGACCCGTAATGGTCTCCACTGAATCGATGCTCACGACTGCCTTTGAAAGGGGCATCGACGCAGGTTGGTTATCCAATAAAAATGCAATTCCTTTTACGTGAGGCGGCTCTGCAAACAAGATCACCTTATAAAATTTCTCCGGTACTGCCACCCGGTTGACCTTCCCGATAGAAGACAAGCCCGGCCTGAGAACCGGCCCGGTTACCACGAAGATTTTCTCGTAACGATTGGCCCATGCCCGCACCAGCTTTTCCAGGTCGTTCCAGATTCCGGCGTTGAAATCGCGGTTTTGCGGGGAAATATTACTCATAAAAAAAGTCTCGCGCATCTGGTCCAACGAGTGCTTGAAATCTGCTGCCGGCGCCAGATGCCCCCGGTCAAAGCCGCTCCGCGTGTAATCCGAAAAGAGGGCGGAACCCGTGCTTACCTTCGGATCGGGATTAAAAAAACGCTCACGCGCGCTTTGCCCGATCACCTGCTCCCGCAGCAAAGGATATGCCACCCAGGCGGCCTGCTCGTAGCGCTCGTTGTATCCAAGCGCAAATCCCTGGTGTCGTACCAGCTCCAGTTTCGCTTTCCCCGGAGCGGGAAAAACGAAGTCGCTTCTCTTGAGGACCTCTTCCAGTGCTGCCTCTTTCCCCGGCTCAGCCGGGATCCCCCCTGTTTCTGCGCCTGCCCCGGGCGGCTCCGGAAGAACCGACCATAGCCCGGCTTTTTCTGAAATAGAGCCCGAAGCGATACCGCTTACCACTTCCCAAAGCCGGCCGGAAGGGAAGAACCGGTCTTTGAAGTGCAGAAAAATACCTACTGTTAAAAAGAAACCGAGTAAAATCAGCGTATTGCCGCCCCGGCCAAATCCCCACCTAAAAAATCCAAACATATTATCCCGCCTTGTATCCAATGAAATGTAGAACAATACGGCAGCCGAACTCCCCGGCTCCTGCAGAAATTGTTCAAAGCACTGTATCTTTACCGCAAAGGTACGACTTGTTTGGGGAGGGGGAAATCGGAAATCGGAAATCGGAAATCGGAAATTGGAAATTGGAAATCGGAAATCGGAAATCGGATCCGCCCGACGGAACAAAAGGGCTGAGTTCTGATTTCCGATTTCCGACCTCCCCAAAACTCTAACAAAGCTATTATGCGAATTATTGTCATTGGCGGCGGGGCATCGGGATTTATGGCAGCCATTACAGCGGCGGAAACTTTTCCGGCTTGCAGGGTCACAATTCTCGAAAAAAGCAGGAATGTTCTGTCGAAGGTAAGGATATCAGGAGGCGGAAGGTGCAATGTCACTCACAAGCCCGCCGATCCGGGGGTGTTTTCAAAAAATTACCCGCGGGGCGCAAAATTCGTCAAAACACTGTTCGATGCTTTCGGCCCGGCCGATACCGTTGAATGGTTCACATCGCGGGGTGTAGCGCTCAAGACGGAACCCGACGGCCGTATTTTCCCCGTTTCCGACACTTCCGATACCGTTATCCGCTGCCTCGTTGAAAATGCCAGGAGAGCCGGGGTGGATATCAGAACCTCGGTCGCCGTAGATCAGATCAGGCCGGAAGGCGATCATATTAATCTAATCCTCCAGGACGGGAGCGTCCTGACCGCCGACCGGGTATTGGTTGCAACCGGGGGGACACCTAAAATCTCCGGGTTCGACTGGATTTCCGAGCATCAACATCCGATCCTTCCCCCGGTACCCTCGCTTTTCACTTTCAATACACCTGACAATTACCTCCGTGCCCTGTCGGGGATTTCGGTACCGAAAGCGGTGATAAAAATTCAAAATTCGTCACTTAAGGCGGAGGGGCCGCTCCTGATTACCCATTGGGGGTTCAGCGGCCCGGTCGTGCTGCGGCTTTCGGCCTGGGGGGCGAGAGAATTTGCCGAAAAAGATTACCTGTTTCAAATACGGATTAACTGGACCGGCGATGTCAACTTCGACGCAGCAAGGAACCATCTGATCGCGCTCAAAAACTCGTCTCCAAAGCAGCAATTATCCGCCCATGCCCAGTTCGGCATCCCGGCACGGCTTTGGCGCGCTATGGCCGAAAATGCCGGCATTACGGCACAATTAAAGCTGGCCGATACTCCGCACAAAGCAATTAACAAAATGGCGATGCTCGTAACCGATCACCCGTTCGACGTTGCCGGTAAAACTACCTTTAAGGAAGAGTTCGTTACCTGCGGCGGTGTAAGCCTGGACAGTGTCGACCCCAAAACCATGGAAAGCAGGCTCCTCAAGGGGTTGTACTTCGCCGGCGAAGTACTCGATGTAGACGGGATAACCGGCGGATTTAACTTTCAGCACGCATGGAGTACCGGCTATGCTGTGGGCAGGCACATCGGGTTGTCCCTCGCTACACCCTGACGGCAGACATTAAAACTCTACCGGGAACGGTACGGAAGCGTCGCGCTTTCATGGGTTTCAACCCCGCTTCCGCCTGCCATGCCTGCGTCTCAGCGATCGTCCAGGTACCGGAAGTACTCGTAAGGCCGAAAAAAAGACTGCTGCTGGTCCCGACCAGCCCGCTGTCTGAATCCAGCCGCGCGGGGTGAACAAATTCATTGATGACGTAAATCCCGCCCGGCTTCAGCGATGCCGCCACCTTCCGGGCAATCATCCTGTTCTCGGCCTCGCTGAAATGGTGTGCCAGACTTGACATCAGGACGAGGTCATAGCGTTTATCTTCCAACTTCACCTCCAATATATTTCCTTCCATACGGTTAAACGACTCCGGCTCCGGATGCGCTGACCACGCCCCGGGCAGGTCCAGTATGTCGGCTTCAAGCCCCGTATATTTTGATCTCAGGGCCGTTACATGAAGACCGTGGGCTCCGCCTATATCGAGCATCCTGGCCGCCCGCGCCGGTACCGGACAGCGCTTTGCAAATTCATTTACTTCGGACCTCGCTACTGCCAGCATTGCCCGCTGGTAAAGCTGCCATTCAGGTTCTTCAAAATGTTGGTGGTAGGCAATTCCCGCCCCGGTCTCCAGGTAGTTCTCGAGCTGCTCCATCCATTTCCAGACCACACGGTTGTTATAAATCAGCAAATCGGAAAGATCAGACCCGCTTCCCGTTCTCAGCCACTTCTCCGCCATCGCCGAAAGCCCGTATTTCCCTTTGTCGGCCACCAGATACCCCAGCGAAACCAAAACTCCGAGCAGCTGCCGCGCCGGCTCCGGTTTAAAGGCACAAAACTCCGAGATCTCACCCAGCGTACGACTATCTCCGGAAAGGTACCTGAATACCCCCTTGTCCGCGGCCGTCAGCACGGCTTTTGAAAGAATGGGGAACATTTGCCCGTGAAGCAAGGGCATGGGCACCCTATTCAGCAGGAGCGCCAGCCATTCTAACGGATGGGAGGGTGAGACTTTCAACTCCATAATATGCGTTTTTCCTGCAATATGGTGAAAGTTACCTTAGGCGCGCCTGCCGTTGCGTACCGGCGCGCCTAAAAAAAAGCGCCCGGCACAGATGCCGGGCGCTTTAGAAAACCGGTGAGACGCCTATTGTTTATAGGCCCGCAGCAATTCCACGAAGTTGTCGAACAGGTAATGCGAGTCGTGCGGGCCCGGCGATGCTTCCGGGTGATATTGTACCGAGAAAGCAGGCTTGTCTTTCAACCGGATGCCCTCAATGGTATTGTCGTTCAGGTTGACGTGCGTAATCTCCACGTTTTCAGCGGCTTCAACCTGGTCGGCGATGATCCCGAAACCATGATTTTGCGAGGTAATCTCGCTACGGCCGGTAATCAGGTTTTTCACCGGGTGGTTCAGCCCCCTATGGCCGTTATGCATTTTGTAGGTACCGATGCCGTTGGCGAGCGCCAATAACTGGTGCCCAAGGCAAATCCCGAACAGCGGACGGTCGGTAGCCAGCAGATCGCGGAGCGTCTGCACCGCGTAATCCATTGAAGCCGGGTCGCCCGGGCCGTTGGAGATAAAAAAGCCGTCCGGTTCCCAGCCAAGAATATCGGATGTGGAGGTTTTGGCAGGGAACACCTTGCAGAAACAGCCCCTTCTCGCCAGGTGCTTGAGAATACTCTTTTTGACACCGTAATCGAGAACTGCAACGCGCCATTTTGCCGTAGCTTCGTCACCGACAAAATAAGGTTCCTTGGTGCTTACCACAGAGGAAAGCTCCAGGCCTGCCATGGAAGGCACTTCCGCCAGTTGGTCCCGCAACACTTTTTCATCAAGGATCTCCGAAGAAATAATAGCGTTCATGGCGCCTTTTTCCCTTATATGCCGTACCAGGTGACGGGTGTCTATATCACTTATCCCGACGATGTTCGCCTTTTCAAAGTAAGCCTGGAGCGACATGTCCGCCTGCTGTCGCGAAAAAATCTCGGAGAAGGAGTTACAAACCAGGCCACTGATTTTGATAGATGCGGACTCTTCCTCCTCGTTCAGCGTCACTCCGTAATTTCCGATATGCGACGTGGTATTCACAATAATCTGGCCTGCATACGAAGGATCCGTATAGATCTCCTGGTAGCCGGTCATTCCCGTGTTGAAGCAGATTTCTCCGCCCGTAGTGCCTTTCTGACCTACATGAGAACCCCAGTAGGCTGTTCCATCCTCCAAAACCAATAACGCCTGTTTTGCTTGCGACATAATAGTATACGATGATATGCGGGAAAACCCTAGATGACCTCCGACAGCATGGAAAAAAGCACTATCGGTAAAACCGGGTGCAAAGTTGAACAAAAAAAGGGTTAAACGAAAACGTTTAACCCTACAAATTCAAGCGCTTATAGAAAGATCCTGATCTTAAGCCTCGCGGCCGCCCATCAGCTCATCCTGCCAGGTCTTAAGCTCATCCCATTTTCCTGCGGCTGCAAGCTCAGCTTGTTTAGGCCAGGTAGCAGGATCATGTGATGCAAACTGAGATCCTGCGTTGTCAAGAATCTCGCGGATTGCTTCAGGAGTAGCTTCCGAAAGCCCGGCGAAAGTAGCGATCCCGGCGGCAGTAAGTACCTCTGCAATCTTCGGACCGATCCCTTCGATTTTCTCCAGGTCGTCGGCTGCAGCCTCTCCGGCAACTCTACTTTCCACTACTTCTGCTTCTGCAACAGGAGCAGCGGCCTCGCTTCCGGTTTTCTTGGTAGTACCACCACGACGGCTACGACGAGTTTTAGCTGGTTTATCGGCGTTTGCAAGCAACAATGCATCGTTGAAGTCAACCAATTCGATAAGCGCCACTTCCGCATTATCACCAAGACGGCTTCCCAGCTTGATGATACGGGTATAACCACCCGGTCTGTTGGCAATCTTATCGGCCACCACATTGTAAAGCTCTTTAACCACATCCTTATCGTTCAGATAAGAGAATACTACCCGGCGGCTGTGAGTTGAATCATCTTTCGATTTTGTCAAAAGCGGCTCCACATACTTGCGAAGCTCCTTGGCTTTTGCAAGCGTAGTCTCGATGCGCTTGTGAATAATCAATGATCCCGCCAGGTTGGACAAGAGGGCTCTGCGGTGGGAGGAGGTCCTTCCTAAATGATTGTCTTTTTTTCCGTGTCTCATTATTGTTAAGTTTTACCGGGGCTGTCTGTTCAGTTTTTTCCCCCGGCGGTCCGTTTCGAGCAGCGAAGCTATTGACCGCGCTCCAGAAAGGTAACCTGTGAAAAATTGTTTGTTAATCTTCGTCCAGGCGATACTTGCTGACGTCCATGCCGAAGCTAAGCTGCTTGTCTTGTACCAGCTGTTCGAGCTCGGTCAATGATTTCTTTCCAAAGTTACGGAATTTCATCATATCCGAAATCTCGAGCTTAACAAGATCTCCCAGCGACCTTACGTCGGCCGACTTCAGACAGTTGTACGCACGTACCGAAAGATCGAGTTCAGCAAGCGGCGTTTTGAGTAGCTTGCGCATGCGCAGCATTTCCTCATCAACCTGATTTTCCTCTTCGGCTTTCTGCTTCTCAAACGTCATCGTCTGATCGGAGAACAGCATAAAGTGTTGAATCAGAATATTTGCGGCGCCCTTCAATGCATCTTCCGGGTGAATCGAGCCGTCTGTTTGAATATCGATCAATAACCTTTCGTAGTCAGTACGTTGTTCCACACGGGTGTTTTCAACGCTGTACTTCACGTTCTTGATCGGTGTGTAGATGGCATCCATAGCAATATGGCCAAAAGGAAGCTCCGTATTGCGCGGCTCATCTGCGGGGACATAACCCCGCCCTTTATCCAGGAACAACTCCATTTCAAACTCCTTCCTGTCATCCACGTGTGCGATAACCAAGTCAGGATTAAGCACTTCAAAAGAGCTGGTGAATTTACCAAGATCGCCCGCTGTCAGAACTGAGATGTTTTTCAGGTTAACAATGATACGGTTCTCGACCAAATCCGACACTTTCTTGAAACGAACCTGTTTCAGGTTAAGAATAATCTCCGTAACGTCTTCAACGACGCCCTCAATGGAAGAAAATTCATGAAGCACTCCGGGAAACTTAACACTCGTAATGGCATAACCCTCCAGGGACGACAGAAGAATCCGTCTCAAAGCATTACCGATCGTAACGCCATATCCCTTCTCCAAGGGTTTGAACTCAAACAACCCGTGAAAATCGTTCGCTTTTTCCATTACGACTTTATCGGGCATTTGGAATGCTAATATTGACATGGTCTATGTTCCTTTTTTTTGAGTAAATGACGATTGATCAGTCCGTCGTTACTGTTTATTGCGATCGCAAAAATGGCCCGAAGGCCAAAAACACCCGGGTGAGGACTCACCCGGGGTCTTCAATCCATATGTATTACTTAGAGTACAACTCGACGATGAGCTGCTCGTTGATATTTTCTGGTATATCAGCCCGATCAGGATAAGACACAAATTTTCCAGTCAACTCTTTACCATCCCACTCCAGCCAGTTAAAACGCTTGCTGCTATGGCCGGCAAGGCTATTGGTAATCGCTTCCAGTGACTTGGACTTCTCTCTCACCGATACAATCTGACCGGGGACAAGCGCATAGGAAGCAATGTTTACGATTTCGCCATCCACAAGGATATGCTTGTGCGAAACCAACTGGCGTGCTGCACGCCTTGAAGGTGCGATTCCCAAACGAAACACAGTGTTGTCAAGTCTGGACTCGCAAAACTTCAAAAGGTTCTCACCGGTAATTCCCGGCTTCACGTGTGCTTTGTGGAACACTTTACGGAACTGTCTTTCAAGAATACCGTAAGTGTATTTAGCCTTTTGTTTCTCTGCCAACTGAAGGGCATACTCGGACTTCTTTCCTCTACGTCCTTTCCCGTGCATTCCGGGAGGGTAAGCTTTTTTAGCAACAGTTTTATTGGCGCCTAAAATCGGTTCTCCGAATTTCCTGCCAATCTTTGCCTTTGGACCTGTATAACGTGCCATTTATTATTGATTAGAATTAAACACTGCCATTCGTTAGCCCCAAGTTCCTAAACTAAGAATGAGACAGCGTCATGAAAAAAAATTAAACTCTTCTACGTTTCGGAGGACGGCAACCGTTGTGCGGAAGCGGCGTGATATCACGAATCGTGGTTACTTCAATACCTGAGTTCTGGATCGTACGGATCGCCGACTCTCTTCCTGACCCCGGGCCTTTCACGAAAACTTCCGCCTTCCGCATGCCAAGGTCATAAGCCACCTGGGCAGCTGACTGAGCGGCAGTCTGGGCAGCATAAGGGGTGTTTTTCTTCGACCCTCTGAAACCCATTTTACCTGCAGAACCCCAGGAAATCACTTGCCCGGATGAGTTCGTGATCGAGATAATAATGTTGTTAAAAGAAGCTTTGATGTGCACCTGACCAACAGGTTCCACCACCACTACTCTTTTTTTGGCTTTGTCTTTTCTTTTGTTTTGTGCCATCTCAAACCCCTGAAACGGGGAAATTTAATTTAGATAATCTGTGCTACAGGTTACTTACCAACCTTTTTCTTGTTGGCTACGGTCTTCCGTTTCCCTTTACGGGTCCTTGAGTTATTCTTCGTTTTCTGTCCACGCAAAGGAAGACCTTTCCGGTGGCGGATCCCCCTGTAACAGGCGATGTCCATCAGACGCTTGATACTCAATTGAACTTCAGATTTCAGAACCCCCTCGACTTTGAAATCGCTAGCGATAATCGAACGGATGGCTCCTGATTCCTCGTCATTCCAGTCGCTGACCTTTTTGTTTACATCAACACCGGCTTGTTCGAGAATTTTTTTGGCCGAGCTACGACCAATTCCATAGATATAAGTTAACCCAATTTCTCCCCTTTTTTTGTCAGGGATGTCTACACCAGCTATACGTGCCATAATTGATTTTTATCCTTGTCTTTGTTTATATCTTGGATTTTTTTTGTTGATCACATAGATCTTGCCCTTGCGCCTGATCACCTTGCAATCAACGCTACGTTTCTTTACAGATGCTTTAACTTTCATTGTTATTAATATTTACACTTGTTCTTCCAATTCAACTCCAAATTACCGGGACCTACTTGTACCGGTATACAATCCTCGCCTTAGAGAGATCATAAGGGGACATCTCCAATTTTACTCTGTCACCGGGTAAAATCTTGATATAATGCATACGCATTTTACCGGAAATGTGCGCGATTACCTCGTGCTTGTTCTCCAGCTGAACCCGAAACATCGCATTGGACAATGCTTCCACAATTACTCCGTCTTGCTCTATCGACGCCTGTTTTGCCATTTATTCTTATTGATTGACTACAACATTAAGCATTCACCATCAGGCTGCTGTTTGCCGTCACCTCCTCGATATACTGGAAGGTCGTCAAAATCTCAGCATGGGTCTTTCCAACTGCTACTGTATGCTCGAAATGAGCTGAAGGCTTCCGGTCCGTAGTCCGGATCGTCCAGCCATCCGCTTCCTGCACAATACCCCGCTTACCGAGATTGATCATAGGCTCAATTGCGATCACCATTCCGGTCTTTAACGCAACACCTTTTCCTTTGGCACCATAGTTCGGCACTTCCGGCCCCTCGTGCAGTTCCCTGCCTACCCCGTGCCCCACAAGCTCACGCACCACCGAGTAACCCAACCGCTCCACATGTGACTGGATTGCATAGCTCAAGTCGCCCATACGGAAACCCTCGCGCGCTTTCTCAATACCCAGGTAAAGCGATTTCTTGGTAGCAGCCAGGAGGCCCATCACTTCCGGCGCAACTTCACCCACGGGATAAGTATAGGCGCTGTCGCTATGATAGCCTTTCAATTTAACGCCACAATCAATCGAGATAATGTCCCCGTCGCGAAGCGTATAATTTCCGGGCAGGCCGTGAACCACCACCTCGTTTACCGAAATACACAACGAGCCGGGAAAGCTGGGGACACCGCGGCCGGAGCCTGGAACCCCCTTAAACGAAGGAATTCCGCCGTTGTCGCGGATATATCCTTCTGCTATTTTGTCCAACTGGGCCGTTGACACGCCCGGCTTAATCCACTTGGCAACTTCTGCATGCGCTTTACCCAAAATCTGACCGCTCGCCTTGATCAGGTCTATTTCTTCTTCCGATTTCAGGTAAATCATACGCAAATTTCTTCTCTTGTACTAAACGCTATCAGGCAGGTAAAGCGGTCGAACGCCCTTGAACCCTTCCTGATTTCATCAATCCTTCGTAACGCCGCATCAGAAGATAACTTTCTACCTGCTGGAGCGTATCCAAAACAACACCCACCATAATCAGCAATGACGTTCCCCCAAAGAACTGGGCAAAAGCGGACGTAACACCGAACAGGCTTGCAATAGCAGGCAGGATGGCAACCGCCGCAAGGAGGATCGCTCCCGGGAAGGTAATATGATCCAATACGCTGCTGATATAGTCGGAAGTGTCTTTCCCTGGCTTAACACCGGGAATGAAACCACCACCCCGCTTCATCTCGTCGGCAATCTGCACCGGGTTGACTGAAATAGCTGTGTAGAAAAAAGTAAACACCAGAATCAGCACCCCGAACAACACGTTGTATTGCCACGATGTGTAATTTGAAAAGGTAGATGCAATGCTTCCTGCCAGGTCGCTTTTCTCTGCAAAGAAGGACGCAACCGTAGACGGGATAAACATCAATGCCTGCGCAAAAATAATGGGCATAACACCGGCTGCATTGATCTTCAGCGGAAGGTACTGCCTCTGACCCACAGCCGCGCCGCGGGTACCTACTACCTGTTTCGCATACTGGATAGGAATTTTGCGAACCGCGCGTGTCAACGCAACGGCCCCCATCACTACGAAGTACAACGCCACCAGGGTAAGTACGAAAAGCAATACGCCACCGCCACCCCGCGAGTCAGCTTCCTGGAGGATAGCTGCCGGGAAGCGTGAAACGATACCGATCATAATCAGCATCGAAATTCCGTTCCCGATACCCTTATCCGTAATCCGCTCGCCCAACCACATACAGAACATAGTTCCGGCGGTAAGCACAATAACGGAGATAGTCGTAAACTGGATACGGGAGACGATCAGTGCTTCGTTGGGGATAGTAGTATTCAGATAAGTCAGCGACTGAGCAACCGTTACGAAAATGGTTAGAACCCTCGTAATCTGGTTGAGTTTTTTACGCCCCGATTCGCCTTCCTTCTGCATTTTCTGGAAGTACGGTAATGCCATTGTCAAAAGCTGGATCGCAATTGACGCTGAGATATAGGGCATGATACCGAGTGCAAAAATAGAAGCCTTGCTGAAGGCGCCGCCAGAAAACACATCCAACAAACCCAAAAGGCCATCCGTAGCCACGTCAAGCCTTGACGGGTCAACCCCGGGCAACGCCACATACGAGCCTAACCGGAAGATAGCTATAAATAACAAAGTGTTGAGGATACGAGTCCTCAACTCTTCGATAGAAAAGATGTTCTTAACAGTTTCGATGAATCGTTTCATTCTTCAAAGAATAAACCTGAGCGGACGCCGGCTGAATTATGCCCTTACTTCCGGAATGGTTAAAGTTTAATTGCCTTGCCTCCGGCGCTCTCGATAGAAGCAACCGCTGCTGCCGAGAAACCATGGGCAGAAACCTCCAGCGCAGCCGATACAGTACCGCGGTTCAATATCTTCACCAGATCATGCTTTCCAACGATGCCGTTTTCAAACAACAGGTTAAAGTCAATTACCGTAGCGCCTGTTTTTTCGGCTACCGACTGCACGGTATCCAGATTAATCGCCTTGTAGGCAACGCGGGTCGGGTTTTTAAATCCGAACTTCGGAACGCGACGCTGCAAAGGCATCTGACCACCTTCGAAACCTTTCTTCGCGCTGTATCCTGACCGCGACTGGGCACCTTTGTGACCACGGGTGGCGGTACCACCGCGTCCGGAGCCCTGGCCGCGCCCAACTCTTTTATTGTCTCTCACCGACCCTTCAGCCGGTTTCAATGAACTTAGCTTCATTTTCGATAGAACTTAAATATTCTCTACTTTAACCAAGTGGCTCACCTTGCGGATCGCCCCATCCAAACACGCATCCTGCTCTTTTTCAACAGAACGGTTGATTTTACCAAGTCCCAGGGATTTAATAATCCGCTTTTGATTCTCCGGGCGCTTGATGGTACTTTTAACCTGAGTAATACGAATTTTCGCCATTTTATTTTCGGTTACGTTCAATGCGGGTAACGATTACCCGTTGAACACTTTATCCAATTTCACCCGACGCTGCATGGCCACCTGATGAGGGGCACGCATCTTCAAAAGCGCATCAAAAGTAGCCTTCACCACGTTGTGCGGGTTAGAAGAACCCTTAGACTTGGCAAGTACGTCACTGATTCCGGCTGCCTCCAGGACCGCACGCATAGCGCCGCCTGCAAGTACACCCGTACCGGCTGCTGCCGGCTTGATAAGTACGAAACCGCCGCCGAATTTACCTTCCTGCGGGTGAGGAACCGTAGTTCTCACCATCGGAATGCTGATCAGGTTCTTTTTCGCATCGTCGATACCTTTCGCAATGGCGTCGGTAACTTCATTGGCTTTGCCGAGGCCGTAACCTACTACACCCTTGCCGTCGCCGACCACTACTACTGCTGAGAAGCTGAAACGACGACCACCTTTCACTACTTTAGCTACGCGATTGATGGCAACTACCCGCTCTTTAAGTTCTGCTTCGTTGACCTTAGAAGGCCTTGATTGATTCAACATCTTGAGAAAATCTTAAAATTGTAGGCCTCCCTCACGAGCTCCGTCGGCCAATGCTTTAACTTTACCATGGTACAAGTAGCCGTTACGGTCAAACACAACCTTTGTAACGCCCGCCTCTTTCGCTCTTTCAGCAAGCTTCTTGCCTACTTCAGCAGCAGCCGACGTATTGGTGTTCAAACGTGCTCCTTCGCCGAGCTCCTTTGATGATGCGCTGGCGACTGTAACCCCACGCTCATCATCGATTACCTGCGCATAGATGGTCGTATTGGAACGAAACACTGACAGTCTTGCACGCTCAGCTGTTCCGGATACCTTCTTGCGGATATGATACTTGAGGCGTTGCCTCCTATCCATCTTCTTTGACATATGCTTATATGTTTCTTCTTATCTCAATTACTTCTTCGCAGAAGTTTTACCAGCCTTACGACGTACCTGCTCGCCAATAAAGCGAACCCCTTTGCCTTTGTAAGGCTCAACTTTTCTCAGGGAGCGAATCTTAGCGGATACAAGCCCGATAAGCTCCTTGTCGATCCCTTCGAGGAAAATCTTAGGATTCTGTCCTTTTTCTGTCAGGGTCGTCACTTTAATTTCCTCGGGCACTGCCAGGAAAATCGAGTGTGAATAACCAAGGCTAAGCTCCAGGACATTATTGTTTGCGTTGGCCCTGTAACCTACCCCAACCAATTCGAGCTCACGGCGGTAGCCGGCGCTAACGCCGATTACCATGTTGTTCACCAGAGCGCGGTACAGACCGTGAAGCGCCTTGTGGCGTTTCTGGTCAGTAGGACGCACTACGGACAAATTCGCACCTTCCTGCTCGATTGTAATATCGCGGTCGAGTTTCTGGGTAAGCGACCCTTTCGGTCCCTTCACCGTTACCTCGTTCTTATCGGAAACCGAAACCGTTACCCCGGCCGGCACCTCTATAATTTTATTTCCTATTCGTGACATTTTTCTCTTAGGTTAGTACGATTAGTACACGAAACATAAAACCTCACCCCCTACATTCAGGGCGCGTGCCTGCTTGTCGGTGATTACACCTTTGGGTGTTGACAAGATCGCAGTACCCAAACCGTTCAACACGCGTGGCAGACTTTCAACGCCCGTATACTTACGCAGACCAGGCTTGCTGATGCGCTCAAGCTTAACGATTGCCGGCTGTTTTGTCAGCGGGTTGTATTTAAGAGCAATCTTTATAGTTCCTTGATAACCAGTATCTTCGAACTTGTAATTTTGAATATACCCTTGATCAAAAAGCACTTTCGTGATTTCTTTCTTTATATTGGATGCAGGTATCTCAACAATCCTGTGCCGCGCCTTTATGGCGTTTCTGATGCGTGTCAGATAATCTGCTATGGGATCCGTTACCATTTATTTTGACTCGTTTAAGCACACCTCGAAAAAGGAGTGCAAAGTTAAGTAATTGAAATCAAACTTCAAAAGCTCTTACCAGCTCGATTTTGTAATACCTGGTATCTTACCCTCCGAGGCCATTTCTCTGAACACGACCCGACAGATACCAAACTTACGCATATAGCCCCTGGGGCGGCCCGTAATCTTGCAACGGTTATGTAGACGTACCGGAGAGGCATTACGAGGAAGTTTATCCAAACCAACCCAATCACCAGCCTCCTTTAGCTTAGCACGCTTCTCGGCATATTTGGCAACCAAATGCCGTCTTTTCCTTTCCCGTGCCTTAATAGATTCCTTTGCCATTTATGTAATTGCTTTCCGTTATTTGTTCAAATTGCTAAAAGGCATTCCCAAGTTCTTGAGTAGCTCGTACGCCTCTTCATCAGTTTTCGCGGTAGTAACGAAGGTGATGTCCATCCCGGTGATCTTATTGACCTTGTCAATGCTGATCTCAGGGAAGATGATCTGCTCGGTAACACCAAGCGTATAGTTACCCCGGCCGTCAAAACCTTTTTCGCTCACGCCTTTGAAGTCACGTACCCGCGGAAGGGCAATAGCCACCAACCGGTCAAGAAATTCGTACATCATTGCGCTACGCAAGGTCACCTTTGCCCCGATAGGCATTTTCTCCCGCAGTTTGAAGTTAGAAACCGACTTCTTAGAAAGTGTTGCGATCGCTTTCTGACCCGTAATAAGGCCAAGCTCTTCCACTCCTACGTCTACCAGCTTCTTGTCTGCTACCGCAGCGCCGATACCTTTGTTAATGACGATTTTCGTCAATTTAGGCACCTCCATTACCGACTTGTACTGGAACTTTTCTCTCAGGCTCCCTACAATGTCCTTGTTATAAACCTCTTTTAATCTCGGTGTTGACATGCTTTTTTATTAGATTAAAGTGGATTACCGACCCACTTATTCAGATACTTACTGTCCGGAAAAGCTCAGATAAAATCTCCGCTTTTCTTGGAATAGCGCTGGAGCTTGCCTTTGTCATTCAGCTTGCGGCCGATACGTGTAGCTTCTCCTGTTTTGGGATCGACAACCTGGAGGTTGCTGATATGAATCCCGGCTTCGCGCTTCTCAATGCTTCCCTGGGGATTCTGTGCATTGGGCTTAAGGTGCTTGGTAACCAAGTTGACACCTTCCACTACCGCGCGGTCTTTGTCTGTAATAACAGCTACCACTTTACCGGTCTTTCCTTTCGAGTTACCAGCGATTACCTTAACTGTATCGCCGGTACGCAGATGCCGTTTTGCAGAAGCTTTCTGATTATTTGCCATGTTCTTTTTGTCTTGGAATATCCCCCAGGTAAACCATTTGTCCAACGGCTCACCGGCGGGGTATTGGATTAGATAACCTCTGGAGCAAGAGAAATAATCTTCATCATCTGCTTCTCCCGCAGTTCACGGGCAACAGGGCCGAAGATGCGGCTTCCTCTTGGCTCGTCATTGTTGTTCAACAACACCGCAGCGTTGTCTTCGAACCGGATATAGCTCCCGTCTTTGCGGCGAACCTCCTTCTTTGTACGTACAACTACCGCTTTGGAAACTGTTCCTTTCTTCATGCTGCTGGAAGAAAGTGCAGACTTTACGGTCACTACGATTTTATCACCAATAGAAGCGTAACGCTTACCGGTTCCACCAAGAACACGGATCACCAAAACTTCCTTGGCACCACTGTTGTCAGCAACAGATAGCCTTGATTCCTGCTGTACCATTTATCTATTTCGCTTTTTCTACTATTTCAACTAATCTCCACCGCTTGGATTTGCTCAAAGGGCGGGTTTCCATGATCCGTACCACGTCGCCGATACCGGCAGTGTTCCCCTCATCGTGAGCTACCAGACGCGTACTTCTTTTCATAAACTTCCCGTAAAACGGGTGCTTAATTCTACGCTCCACAGAAACGATGATGGATTTCTCCATTTTATCGCTGACCACCCGGCCAGTTCTTTCCTTTCTCAGGTTTCTTGATTCTACTTCAGCCATGTCTTGGATTATTTGGCGTTTTTCTTAATAGTTGCTTCAGTCATCAGACGTGCGATATGCTTCCGCGACGCTTTGATTCTGAGCGGATTTTCGATAGGAGAAACCGCATTAGCAAACTTAAGTTTAAGCAATCGCGTCCTCTCTTCGGCAACCTGGGCCTGGATCTCCTCCAGGCTAAGTCCTTTAATTTCCTGCTTTTTCATCTTGTTCCTTTCCGATTAGATTTGTCCTTCAAAAGCGCTCCTATTCCTGATAGTCGCGTCTTACAATGAACTTGGTTTTAAGTGGCAATTTCTGAGCAGCCAAAGCCAGCGCACCGTTGGCCAAATCCAGGGGAACACCACCTGCTTCGAACAGGATAGTACCAGGCTTCACCTGTGCCACCCAATACTCTGGAGCACCTTTACCTTTACCCATCCGAACTTCAGCAGGCTTCTTGGTGATAGGCTTGTCAGGAAAAATCCGGATCCAAACCTGTCCTTCTCTTTTCATCGCCCGTGTAACAGAAATACGGGCTGCTTCTATCTGGCGTGCTGTAATCCAGCCGGACTCCAGTGATTTAATTGCAAATGAACCGAAAGCGATCTGGTGGCCGCGTGATGCGATGCCACTGAAACTGCCTTTGAGTTTCTGCTGCTTTCTGAATTTGGTTCTTCTAGGTTGTAACATAATCTAGATGATTACTCCTGCACAAAACTTACAGGAAGATTCTTTCTTTATTTCCTTTTGTTACGGTTTCCACCGGCTGCGCCGCCACCGCCTCTCCTGTTGTTCCGATCACCGCCGCCACCGCCGCGTCTGTCGTCACCGCCTCTGCCGCCACGTCGTTCGCCTCTGCCGCCGCGATCTTCACCGCCGCCGCCGCGCTCGAAACGATCGCCGCTACGTTCTGTTGCCGCTGTCAAAGCGCTCGGTGTAAGGTCACGCTTGCCATAAAGCTCGCCTTTGAACACCCATACTTTGATACCGATTTTACCGTATACAGTTTGTGCCTCGGAGATTGCATAGTCAATGTCAGCACGGAGGGTATGCAAAGGAACACGTCCTTCCTTGTACTCTTCCGTACGTGCCATTTCCGCACCGCCAAGACGGCCGGAGCAACGTACCTTGATACCGAGCGCACCCACACGCATTGCCGAGGCAATTGCCTGCTTCATAGCACGACGGTAAGAGATCCTTGCTTCCAATTGCTGTGCAATGGTCTCACCTACCAGCTTCGCATCGATTTCAGGCCTTTTGATCTCATAGATATTGATCTGGACATCCTTGCCTGTGATGCTCTTCAACTCTTCTTTGATCTTATCAACTTCCGAGCCGCCTTTCCCGATTACGATACCCGGACGAGCCGTATGAATCGTAAGCGTAATGCGCTTCAGCGTCCGCTCGATGACCACCCGGGAAATTGCTCCCTTAGGTATACGAGCACTCATATACTTGCGGATCTTGTCGTCTTCAACCAGCTTATCGGAAAAATCTTTCTCTCCATACCAGCTGGAATCCCATCCTTTTACGATTCCAAGCCTCAGACCAATTGGGTTAACCTTTTGTCCCATTCAATTTTGCTCGTTTAGTTATTATTGATCGTTTCCAGCTTCCGACAAGTCGTCAACTATGATCGTGATGTGATTTGACCGCTTACGGATACGGTGTGCCCTTCCCTGAGGAGCGGGGCGGAGACGCTTCAACATACGTCCACCGTCAACAAATACTGTTTTCACAACCAGGTCAGCGTCCTCGATCTTGGTCTCTTCATTTCCCTGTTGCCAGTTTGCTACCGCAGAAAGCAGCACCTTGTGCAAAATAGGCGCAGCCGCCTGGGGCTGAAACTTCAATATTGCCAAGGCCTTGCTTACCCGCTGACCGCGAATCAGGTCAGCTACCAACCTCATCTTCTGAGGAGAGGTCGGAACATTCCGTAATATTGCTCTTGCTTCCATTTTATCTCTTTATAGCGACCGGGCTAGCCCGGAACAGCGTTGTTACTTTTTACCTTTATCCTTTTTAGCAGTGTGCCCGCGGAAGTTCCTGGTTGGGGAGAATTCACCCAATTTGTGGCCTACCATGTTGTCGGTTACATAAACAGGAATGAATTTGTTTCCGTTGTGTACCGCGAACGTATGCCCGATAAAGTCAGGCGAAATCATAGAACGTCTCGACCAGGTCTTGATCACAGACTTCTTACCAGCGCTGTTCATCGCTTCGATTTTGGCCAAAAGCCTAAAATCTATGTATGGTCCTTTTTTTAGGGAACGTGACATCTACTTCTTACTTTTTGCGTCTACTGATAATTAACCTTTCCGATTGCTTCTTCCGGTTACGGGTCTTCTTACCCTTGGCCAAAAGACCGGTTCTTGAACGTGGCTGACCACCGGATGCACGGCCTTCACCACCACCCATCGGGTGATCGATCGGGTTCATAGCAACCCCGCGAACTCTCGGACGGCGACCCAGCCAACGGCTACGGCCGGCCTTACCGATTGTTACGTTCATGTGACTGTTGTTAGAAACAGTCCCTACAGTAGCTCTTGCAGAAGAAAGCACCATTCTCAATTCTCCTGAAGGTAATTTCAGCACCCCGTATTTTCCTTCTCTCGCTACGAGCTGTGCGTAAGTACCGGCGCTCCTTGCCAACTGCCCGCCTTTACCGGGAGTAAGCTCGATGTTGTGCACAATGGTACCGATCGGCAGCGCGCCCAAAGGAAGAGAGTTTCCTACTTCCGGTGCAGCGCTGTTGCTTGAGATAATGGTCTGTCCAACCTGCAGCCCGCTGGGCGCGATGATGTAACTTTTAGTACCGTCACCATATTGGATCAGTGCAATACGAGCAGAACGGTTCGGATCGTATTCGATAGTAAGAACTGACGCAGGATCGTCAAGACGATTACGTTTGAAGTCAATGATACGGTAAAGACGCTTGTGTCCACCTCCTCTCTGACGTACGGTCATGCGACCGGAGCTATTACGACCGCCGGTTTTTTTCAGCGGCTCCAACAAACTTTTCTCTGGCTTCTTTGCGGTGATAGCCGAAAAATCAGGCGCCACTCTAAAGCGCTGGCTCGGTGTTGTTGGTTTGAGTTTTTTGATTCCCATTTTATAAATGATCTATCGTAACGGTGCAAGTCATTAAAGACTAAGCCTCCCCGTATATATCAATGATTTCTCCTTCCGCAACCGTTACGATTGCTTTTTTGTATGTAGAAGTTCTGCCAGTAACAAAACGTCCCCGTGAAGAACGAGTCTTAGACTTACCGATCACCCTCATGGTGTTAACCTGTTTTACGTTCACACCGTAAAGCTGCTCAACTGCCTTTTTGATTTCGATCTTATTGGCCTTCAAATCTACTTCGAAGGCATACTTCCCCTGGCTATTCAAACCAGCCACCTTTTCAGTAACGATGGGTCTTTTTAATACACTCATGATTTAGCAGACAATAAGGTTTCAATTTTCGGCAATGCCGTTTCTGTGATAAGTACCCGCTCAGCATTAATCAAATCATAAGTATTGATTGAATCGGCGGTAACGACTTTCGCTTTCGGGATGTTGCGGCTCGACAAATACACATTGCTGTCGTGACCGTCAAGGATCAGCAGCGTTTTGGAATTGTTGAGAGACAATGCCTGTAAAAGTCCCAGGTAAGATTTGGTCTTCGGCTGTTGGAAAGTAAATGCCTCCAGTACGGAAATTGCATTTTCCTTCGCCCTGGCTGAAAGAACAGACTTTCTGGCCAACACTTTAATCTTCTTGTTAAGCTTGAAATCGTAGTCTCTGGGACGGGGACCGAACACACGGCCACCACCTACGAATACCGGCGATTTGATGCTACCGGCACGAGCTCCGCCCGTTCCCTTCTGACGCTTGATTTTCTTGGTTGAGTAATTTACCTCAGCCCTTTCCTTGGCTTTGTGAGTACCCTGACGCTGATTGGCCAGGTAGTGCTTCACATCCAGGTAAACCACATGCTCATTGGGTTCAATCCCAAATATTTCCGCTGGTAAAGTCACTTTCTTACCGCTCTCTTTACCTTCTATGTTCAAAACTGACAGTTCCATCGGCATTATTTTTCAATGATTACAAATGAATTCTTAGCGCCTGGTACGGAACCGCTGATCACCAGAATGTTTTGCTCGGGGATCACTTTCAAAACGCGGAGGTTTTGGATAGTTACCCTGTTTCCGCCCATACGACCGGCCATGCGAAGCCCCTTAAATACCCTCGAAGGGAATGAACAGGCACCGATAGAACCCGGGTGACGTTGTCTGTTGTGCTGACCGTGCGTCTGGCCGCCCACACCACCGAATCCGTGGCGTTTCACAACACCCTGGAAACCACGTCCTTTGGTTTTACCAACGACGTCTACAAATTCGCCCTCCTGGAAGATATCCGTCACAGATAACTCTGCGCCGAGCTCCAGTGGCCGCTCGAAATACTTGAACTCAACCAGCTTTTGCTTGGGAGTTGTACCTGCTTTCTGGAAATGACCCAAAAGAGGTTTCGTTGTGTGCTTCAGCTTACGTTCGCCGAAGCCTAGTTGGACGGCGTTATAGCCATCGCTTTCTTTGGTCTTGACCTGTGTAACCACACATGGCCCAGCCTGGATAACCGTACACGCCAGAGCCTGCCCGTCAGCGTTGTATAAGCTGGTCATCCCGATCTTCTTACCTATTAAACCAGACATTTGAAAAAAATTGTTTAAACAGCAGGTATGAACCTATAATATAAAATTGGAGCGCAAAGTTAGAAAAAGAATTCGCAATATTCAATCTATCTTCCTCGCTATTTGTCATTTATCTCATTTAACCCCTCATTTTGCAAAAAAAAGGAGGTCAGATGGTATCTGATCTCCTTTTTAGAGGACCGTAAAGCTATCTCTTACGGTCGGAGATCAGATGTGGTTTCCGGTTTTGGACCTTCACCTGATTTATGTATTCCTGGTTTTACCTAAACCTTGATCTCTACATCTACGCCGCTGGGCAGATCGAGTTTCATCAGCGCGTCAACCGTTTTAGCGCTCGAAGAGAAGATATCAACCAGACGCTTGTACGTACAAAGCTGGAACTGCTCTCTCGCTTTTTTGTTCACGTGCGGCGAACGCAAAACTGTGAACTTCTCTTTTTGAGTAGGCAAAGGAATCGGCCCGCTTACTACAGCGCCCGTAGCCTTCACCGCCTTTACGATTTTCTCGGCTGACTTGTCAACCAGGTTATGGTCGAAAGATTTAAGCTTAATTCTGATTTTTTGATTCATCGGTCTCTTGTTGGTCCTTTAACTTTTTAGCGGGATGATGAAAGGACCATTTATTCCATCATCCCGATATTTTGAAAACAGTCGCGCCTGAAGCGCTGACTGCTGTTAGGCATTCACTTTTCCTTTCGCCTTGTCAATTACGGCCTCTGCAAGGTTAGCAGGCAGGAAGTCGTAGTGAGAGAAAGTAAGGTTGGCAGTAGCCCGTCCGGAGCTGATCGTGCGCAGATCCGTTACGTAACCGAAGAGCTCTGACAAAGGCACATCGGCCTTGATCACCTGAGAACCGGCTTTGGTATCCATCCCTTTCATGATCCCTCTTCTTCTGTTGAGGTCACCTGTGATAGGACCGGTGTATTCGTCAGGACTTACCACTTCTACCGCCATGATAGGCTCCAGCAATCTCGCACCGGCGTTGCGGGCAGATTCACGGAAACCAAGACGACCGGCCATTTCGAAAGAGAATGAATCGGAGTCAACGTCGTGGAAAGAACCGTGGAACAATCTCACTTTGCATGAATCTACCGGGTAGCCCGCCAACGGACCGTTGGACATAGCCTCGGCAAAACCTTTCTGGATAGAAGGAATAAATTCTCTCGGGATAACCCCACCCACGATCTGGTTGACAAACTGCAGGCCGGTGTTTTTCTCCTTTCCTTCTTCGTGATCGTCGCGTGGCCCGATTTCGAAAACGATATCGGCAAATTTACCACGGCCACCGGTTTGTTTCTTGTAAACCTCGCGGTGTTCGAAAGTCTTGGTAAGCGCTTCCTTATAAGCCACCTGCGGTGCACCCTGGTTCACCTCTACCTTGAATTCACGACGCAGACGATCGATGATGATCTCAAGGTGAAGCTCGCCCATACCACGGAGGATGGTTTGACCGGTTTCCTGATCCGTATTTACCACGAGGGTAGGATCTTCTTCCACCAGTTTGGCAATTGCATTACCGAATTTATCCTGATCGGCTGTTTTCTTGGGTTCAACCGCGTATCCGATTACAGGATCCGGGAACTCCATAGATTCCAGAACGATCGGGTTCTTTTCGTCCGATAAGGTATCCCCGGTTTTGATGTCCTTAAAACCTACCACCGCGCCGATATCACCTGCCTCCAGGCGCTCGATCTGGTTTTGCTTGTTGGCGTGCATCTGGAAAATCCGGGAAATACGCTCCTTGTTTCCGGACCTGTTATTCAATACGTAGGAACCTGACTCCAGTGTTCCTGAGTAAGAACGAACAAAACACAAACGACCTACGTAGGGGTCAGTGGCAATTTTGAACGCTAATGCTGCGAAAGGAGCATCTCCCGACGGTTTACGGGAAGTCTCCTCGCCCGTACGCGGATCTGTTCCGATAATGTTCTCCCTGTCCAGGGGCGAAGGAAGAAGCGCCATTACCAGGTCAAGCATGGTTTGAACGCCTTTGTTCTTGAAGGAAGATCCACAAACCATCGGAACAATCTTCATATCGATAACTGCAGCCCTGAGTGCGGCAAGTATCTCGTCCTCAGTGATAGAGTTCGGATCTTCAAAGTACTTCTCCATGAGCGTTTCGTCGTACTCGGCAACAGCCTCGAGCAACTTTTCGCGCCATTCCGCAACTTCCTCAACCATATCTTCAGGAATAGGCACAACCTCATAGGTCATTCCTTTATCGGATTCGTTCCAGATCATACCGCGGTTGTTGATCAAATCAACCACCCCCTTAAAGTTTTCCTCCGATCCGATAGGCAGCTGCAAGGGCACTGCATAAGAGCCCAACATCTCCTTCACCTGGCGGCAAACATTTAAAAAGTCGGCCCCTGAACGGTCCATTTTATTCACAAAGCCGATCCTCGCAACATTATAGTTGTTTGCAAGGCGCCAGTTCGTTTCAGACTGAGGCTCAACGCCGTCAACTGCACTGAAAAGAAACACCAGGCCATCCAATACGCGGAGCGAACGGTTTACTTCCACCGTAAAATCCACGTGACCGGGAGTATCAATAATATTGATATGGTAATGCTCTCCCCGATAATCCCATCCTACAGTCACCGCTGCAGAAGTGATGGTAATCCCACGTTCCTGCTCCTGTTCCATCCAGTCAGTAGTCGCCCCTCCGTCATGAACCTCGCCAAGCTTATGGCTTACACCGGAATAATACAAAATACGCTCGGTAGTAGTGGTCTTTCCCGCATCGATGTGAGCGGCAATCCCGATATTTCTTGTTAATCTTAGATCACGTGCCATTGATTTTCGGCTTGTTTTTTCAGTTTTTTAGAAAACAGACCGCAAAAGTAGCACTTCCCTGCGCATTTTCAAATAGTCCCTGCGCAATTACTGTTATTTTTTTGTAAAAAAGTATCGGGACCCTGCACACGGCCGTTTGACTACGCAACTGGCTGAGCCTGACCGATTGCTTCGGTAATCCGGGCCACCATTTCCTCTATAGATTCCTCCGCCGCGAACTGCATGGGCGCCTGTATACGAACTGAAAGCTGCGTATTCCTTTTCTTAAACCGCAGGCCCTTTTTATCAAAGGCACGCCGAAAGCCGTTGATCACGATCGGTACCACAATCGGTCTGCTTTCCCTGATCAGGTAGGCGGTGCCTTTCCGTACGGGCGCAAAAGGCTTGGTGGTGCCCTGGGGAAAACTGATCACCCAGCCGTGATCCAGCCCCCGTCCTATATTATCCTGCCCCTTGTTGTCCAGCTCGCGTTTCACATTTTCCCCGCTTGCCCGCCATGACCGTTCCACCAGTATGGCCCCTACAGTCGTGAATATCCTGGGCAGTATGCCGCCCTCTTTCATGGTCTCGGCCGCAGCCACATAATACATCCTGGCGCGCGGCGAAAAAAGATAAAAGGGCGGGGAGATGGTATTGGCATAGCCCCATTTGGCGGCGCAGAAAATATGGTAGAATGCCATTACGTCGGCAAAATACGTCTGGTGATTCGACAGGAACAACACGCCATGATCGGGCAGGGCAGCCAGGTGCTCCATACCTTCCACCTTGATCCGGTTCACCGCCGTCAGCCGGTAATAGGTAGACCAACCCAGTATAAAAATCATAATCCGCTTCAGAAGGAGCGAATTACCAAAGGGATCTTTTTCAAAGACTCCCAAAAAATCAAGCCTCCTGATCCACGAAGGCAGGTAGCTGTACACCGTTTTCCCTCCTCGCATAAAGTCGTTTATCCCCATCTGAAAATAATCCGCAAAGCAATCTCGTTGAATCGGTTAAGAAGCACTCAAGCGGATCGCTAAGGTAACGTGTTTTTAGCCTTCCTACAATTTCCCACTTAAAGTGTCTTCAATGTTAACGCATAAGATTCCGTTACTATTTAAAAAGCGCTGCGTATCAATGATCAAGTGTTCCTTGTTTAACTTTACGTGTAGTTTCACCCCAACCCATTCCAATTTAACGCAGATGAAAAGGCTCATTCGCTGTATACATACCCTGTTTTATGCGGCCGCCGCAACGGCACTTTACAGTTGTTCGGTCAACCCGGTTTCCGGCAAGAAGGAGATCGTTTTTATGTCACAGGAGAAAGAAATTGCGTTGGGAGCAGAATCCCACCCCTCCATTGTGGCAACCATGGGTCTTTATGAAGACAAGAAGCTCCAGGACTTTATCAACGACAAAGGAAAGGCGATGGCCAGGATATCGCACCGGCCCGACCTTCCTTATCAGTTCTACATTGTGGATTCTCCCGTCGTGAACGCATTCGCCGTACCGGGCGGCTACGTTTACTTCACCAGGGGAATTATGGCGCACTTCAACAACGAGGCGGAATTCGCGGGCGTTCTCGGCCACGAAATAGGGCACGTCACGGCCCGGCATTCAGCTCGCCAGCAGACTTCGCAGATCCTGGGGCAAGGCGCCCTGATGGCCGGTATGATTCTCTCCCCCCAGGTTCGCGCTATGGGTGAGAGCGCCGCACAGGGCCTCCAAATGCTTATGCTGAGCTACAGCCGCGCGCACGAAAGCGAATCGGACGAAATCGGTGTTACCTATTCCAGCAAGATCGGTTATGACGCTAACGAGATGGCGCAGTTCTTCGGCACGCTCAAACGCCTGAGCGATAAAAGCGGGCAGGCCATCCCGACTTTCCAGTCGACCCACCCCGACCCGGGCGACCGGTTTACGAAGGTACAGGCGCTTGCGAAATCTTACCAGGCAGGCCATCCCGGAAACTATTCCATCAACCGCGACGGTTATCTGCGCATGATCAACGGCATTATATACGGCAACGACCCCCGGCAGGGTTTTGTTGAAAACAATGCGTTTTACCACCCCGAATTAAAATTTCAATTCCCGGTACCGAAAGGCTGGCAATATGAAAACTCGCCGATCCAATTCCAGATGGCTCCGTCCGACGGCAAGTCGCTAATGCTTCTGACGCTCGCGTCGGGCAATACCCTGGAAGAAGCCGCCCAGAATATTGTGAAACAGTACAATTTCAAAGTGCTGGAAAACACCAGGCAGACCATTAACGGGAACCCCGCCCTTGTCATGATCAGCCAACAACAGGCCGAGCAACAACAGGGACAGGCGGTAGACCCGAAAACGGTCGTCCAGGTGGCTACCTGGATCATCCAGTACAACGGTTCCATGTACGTACTTCACGGCATGGCCTACCAATCGGGTTTTCAGAGCCAGTTCAACACTTTCAAATCGGTAGCCGGCGGATTCAAATCGCTCTCCGACCCATCGAAGCTCAACCGTAAGCCGGAGCGGATCCTCATAAAAACGGTAGACCGCGACGGGACTTTCCAGCAGACCATGCAGTCGCTTCAGATGCCGGCAAACCGGCTTGATGAGCTGGGCATCCTGAATGGTATGGAGCCCAACGACAAGGTCACCCGCGGAATGCTGATTAAAACAATAGGTATTTAAAATATTTAAAAACCTGAATACCGGCGAAGACGCGTCTTCAGGGGCAGGAGGCCGAAAAATGGGTTATTGAGAGTACTATAGATTTGACAATCGTTGAATAGTACCATTAAACCCGTGAACTTTTTATGGCATTGACGCATTAGAATCTATACATTTGTCTCCAAAATCAACCGCCCGTTTCACGGGATTGCACCATGCTCAAGAGAACTAGATTGTATAGCGTTCTTTTCAACAGATGTCCTAAATGTCACGAAGGGAAGTTTTTCAAACATGACAGTGCCTACTGGCCGGTGCGCGAGTTCGACAAAATGAACCAAAGCTGTTCGCATTGCGGGGAAAGCTTTATGCCGGAACCGGGCTTTTACTACGGCGCCATGTACCTCAGTTACGCCTTTTATGTAGGTGTGATCCTGATTGCCGTGCCAATAGGCCTCAAGTGGCTGGATTTTGATATTACCCAGCTTATTACCTGGCTGATACCACTGTTTATCATTCTCACTCCTATCTTTTTCCGGATGGCCCGGCGCGCCTGGATCACCATTTTCGTGCCTTACACCGGCAGAAAGGAAAGTAAGACTTCCGTCTAGCCCTTAGCGGGCGACACAAAAAAGGAGCGGCCCTGGCCGCTCCTTTTTTGTGTCTTATTCTTTAAGCAATTGACGAAATGGCAGGAAAACTGCCTACCATCGCCAGCCGATTTTCAGACCGCCGTACCAGTTTTTCTTCGGTGCGGCGTTGTAGTACCGGTTGCCGAAAGCATTCAGATCAAAGCCGAGTGAATAGATATCTGCATGTACACGCTCGGCTGAGGCGCTTATCTCCGAAAACAAATGCCGCCCCCAGCTTTTGTTCCACACTGCGCGGGCCGTAAACCTGTGGTAAGGCGTATTCTCAACTGTATTAAGATCATTCAGGAAAAAGCTGCCGCCATACTGGTACACCCCGAAGAATCTGATCCCGAAGGGGAAAGTGAGATCAGCCCCTGTGCTTTGCTCGATCCTGGGGATCCCAGGCAGGAGATTCCCGGAAATATCATTTTCCCCTACCCGGTAATCCTGGAAGGTGTAGTGCGCATAAGTACCGGCGTGCCATAGCCTCAGCCCCTCTATCCAGCCTGTCCCCGGGAAACCGGTGTTGTATTCCAGGCGCCATTCCAGTCCGTTCTGACGGGTTTTCCCGGCATTGGCGAAATATTCCGCTCCCTGTTCGTCAGTTTTCCTGACGATGGTCTGGTTCAATCCGAAACTGTAGGCAGTCAGCTCGGCCAGCAGGCTTCCCCCGAAATACCGGAGCGTCAGCTCCTTGTTCAGCCCCGTTTCCGCTTCAAGGTCCCTGCGGAACCCGCCCGCGGAAGGACGCACCTCCTGGAGCGTTGGCGGCGAAAACCCGCGGCTCACCGAAGCAGTTGCAGACCAGTTGCCTGCAAATATCTTATTCATTGACAAACGCGGCATCAACGCGCCGTCAAATGTCTTCCGGAGATCCGCGTAAGGCCCGGGGAAATAAGCCTCATGACGATAACGGAGCATCGAGTAGCTCAAACCACCGGCCACCGTAAACTGGCCCGGAAGCGAAGCCTCCAGTTGCGAAAAAACAGATCCCTGTTGAGCGCCAATATCTTCAGAAGTTTGCTGGGGCCCCGGGGCGCCACTCTTATTATCAAAATTCCTCTGTACCGAACGGCCCGTCTGCCATTCAAAGCCTGACGTCCACACCCACCGGCTATTGCTTTTCTCCACCGTATACTGCCAGGTATTCCGTCCCCCAAGTCCCTGCTCTTCCCGCTTTTCGTAATTGGAAATAAAGGGGTTCGCAAAGTTATTGGTAGAGACATACAAAGACAGTTCCTGCCCCCACCGTTCCGACAACTTCAGCTGGTGACTTCCCCCGACAAAAAGGTACTTTGAAAGGATGCGCGCATTCTGCTCCGCACTACCCGGGAGGGTTGGGGTAGCGGGCCTCGGCTGGCGCTGGTCCGCATCAAACTGTGCTTTATTCAGCCCGCCGGGAGTCTGGTACCACAGATCAGAATAGGATCCCAGCAAGGACAGGGTTCCTTTTGCACCGAAATCCTGGCGCGTGCTGAAGGTAACTCCGTCGCGCCGCATTGCACTCTGTTGCCTGAACCCGTCCTGCTCCTGGTGAGCAAACTGGACCCGGGTAGTTCCCAACTGTACTTCGGTATTATAATGCCTCAAACCGTACTGGCCGGCGCCTGCGTGCTGCGTTACCTGGTTGTGACCGGGCTCTCCGGCCGGGCCGTACATGAGGACCACGCCGCCTGTGCCCGCTCCGTATAAGCTGCTCCCCGGCCCTTTAATAACTTCCATCCTCGCTACGGCTCCAAAATCAAGGACGTTAAGTGCTGTGTTTCCGTTCACATCTGTAAAAGGAATTCCGTTCCAATAAAACTTTACATTCCGGATCCCGAAGGGTGAACGTATCATACTGCCGCGAACCGAAAAGCGGTAGCTGCCGGGTGAGCGCTCCTCCATACGAACACCGGGCAGGGTGTTGACTGCGTTGGTCCAGGTAGTGGGAGAAAAGCGGTCAAGTGCCGTTTTTGACAACACCCCTACCGAAGCAGTACTTTCCAGCAGGGAGCGCTTGCTGCCATAAGCATGCACCGTAATGGCATCCAGTTCTTTCGTCCGCACCGAATCGCTTTGCCCGATTGACGCCGCAGAGCAGGCGAAAACACCTAAAACGGTGGCCAGGATCAATTTTGAAGATTTCATACGTTCATGTATTAGCTCATCCGTACGTAGCTGCCGAGCCACTTCAGGTGCCCTTCGTGCATGTCCATGATTTGCCGGATGGCAGGATCGCTGCTATTCCCTTCAAACTCTACGAAGAACCAGAACCCGAAATCGGAACCGTTGCGTGACGGCCTGCTTTCAATCTTGGTCAGGTTGATACCACGGTCATTGAACTCCTTCAGAAAACGAAAAAGAACGCCCGGGCTATTGGTATGAGGCAAATTGGCAATGATGGTGGTCTTGTCGCGGCTGGTCGGCTGGTTCTTAAAATCCTTGCCCAGGATCAGGAACCGCGTACGGTTCTGGTCGCTGTTTTCGATATTATCAAACAACACCGGTATACCGGTTAATTTCGCGGATATGCTGGAACAAATCGCTGCAGAGGTGGGTTCACCGGCTGCAAGCTTTGCAGCTTTCGAGGTAGAGTCCACGGGGATAAACTCTACCACATTCTCGTCGAAATACTCCCTCAGGAAAACGCTGCACTGCCGGAAAGCGATGTCCTTGGAATATATTACTTTGATATCTTTCAGCGAGTCGGCTTTAGAGACCAGGGTAAAATGGATGCTGAGGTACAGCTCGGCGGCAATCTGAAGCTCCTTTTCGCGCAGCAGATCAACCGTTTCCGGGACGATTCCTTCCTGGTTATTTTCTACCGGCACCACGCCAAAGGCGGCCCTGCCGGTTTCAACACTGTCAAAAACGGAGCGGATGGTGGGAAGCACCAGGTACTCGCCCATTCCTCCGAAGCGGCTCTCGGCTGCCTGGTGGGTAAAGCTTCCTTCGGGCCCGAGAAAAGCCACACGCTGGGGCAGCTCAAGATTCCGGGAAACTGCAAAAATCTCCAGGTAGATTGCCTCAATGGCCGATTTCGTCAGAAGTCCGTCATTCAGGTCTTCCAGGCGCCGGAGTATTTCCTGCTCCCTTTCAGGCCGGTAGATAACGCTTTTTTCTGCACGTTTCAATGACCCTACCTGCTTAACCAACTCCATCCTTTTATTCAGCAAAACCAGCAATTCGTTGTCGATGGTATCGATCTGGTTCCTTATAGCCTTTAAATCCACTACTTCTATACTTTGATTACAGTTAACAAATCACCCATGCCGCTTTATATACTTGTTTACGCGGCGCCGGAGACTTCGTCTTCGATATTCTTCTCCACCCGCAGGTTTTCGATGATATTCTTTTGCCGGTCGGGCGTATTTTTGCCCATGTAGTAGGTCAGGATCTTCTGAATGGAGTCTTCCTTATCCAGGAAAATAGGCTCCAGCCGCATATCTTCGCCGATAAACTTCCCGAATTCGTCGGGAGAGATCTCGCCCAACCCTTTAAACCGGGTAATTTCGGGTTTGCCGCCCAAACGGGCTATTGCCTCTGCCTTTTCAGTCTCTGAGTAGCAATAAATCGTCTCTTTTTTATTTCTCACCCGGAACAACGGGGTTTCCAGGATAAACAGGTGGCCGTTCCGGACGAGGTCGGGGAAGAACTGGAGAAAAAAAGTCATGAGCAGTAACCTGATGTGCATACCGTCGACATCGGCATCGGTTGCAATCACGATGCGGTTGTAACGCAGGCTATCCATACCGCTCTCGATATCCAGCGCATGCTGCAGCAGGTTGAATTCCTCGTTTTCGTATACAATCTTTTTCGTGAGCCCGAAGCAGTTGAGCGGCTTTCCTCTCAAACTGAAAACGGCTTGCGTGGCCACGTCCCTCGACTTGGTAATCGATCCGCTCGCAGAGTCTCCTTCCGTCAGGAACAGCGTGCTCAGCTTATGTGCTTCATTTTTCTCATCTACCAGGTGAACGCGGCAATCCCGGAGCTTCCTGTTGTGCAGATTTGCTTTTTTGGCCCGCTCGTTGGCCAGCTTTTTGATGCCTGCCAGCTCTTTTCTTTCCCGCTCCGACTGCTCGATCCTTTTTTTGATCGCATCGCGTGCCTCCGGATGCATGTGCAGGTAGTTGTCAAGCCGTTCTTTCAGGAAGTCGTTGACAAACGTTCTTACAGTAGGACTGGAAGGATCGGGCGAAAGGTTATTGGACCCGAGCTTCGTTTTCGTCTGCGATTCAAAGACCGGTTCCTGCACCCGGATAGCGATGGCAGCCACGATAGACGACCGGATGTCTTCCGGCGCATAATCTTTCCCGAAGTGCTCCCGGATGGTCCGGACAAAAGCCTCGCGGAAGGCCGTAAGGTGGGTTCCACCCTGGGTGGTGTACTGCCCGTTTACAAAAGAATAGTATTCTTCTCCGTACTGGTTCCCGTGGGTTACCGCCAATTCGATATCCTCACCTTTCAGATGAATAATAGGGTAGCGAATGGTTTCAACGTCGGTTTTATTCTGCAGAAGATCGAGGAGCCCGTTCTGGGAAAAATACTTCTGCCCGTTAAAATTGATGGTGAGCCCTGCATTCAGGTAGCAGTAATTCCAGATCATGTTCTGGAGGTACTGCGGGATGTACTTAAAGTTTTTGAAAACGGTATTGTCCGGCTCAAACACCATTTGAGTCCCGTTACGCTGCGACGTCGGCTCTTCATCGGACTCCCGAATGAGCTCGCCCTGCGAAAATTCGGCCCACTTCATCCGCCCGTCGCGTACGGATTGCACCCTGAAAAAAGTGGAAAGCGCATTGACCGCCTTCGTTCCGACACCATTCAGCCCGACTGACTTCTGGAAGGCTCCGGAATCGTACTTTCCACCGGTATTGATCTTGGAAACACAATCGATCACCTTTCCTAGCGGGATACCGCGGCCGTAGTCCCGGACCTCTACCCGGTGTTCGGAAATCTTGAGGTCAACCGTCTTGCCATACCCCATCATATGTTCGTCGATCGAGTTGTCGACAATTTCTTTTACCAGGACATAAATACCATCATCGACAGACGCTCCGTCTCCCAATTTACCGATGTACATACCCGGCCGGAGCCTGATATGTTCTTTCCAATCCAATGACCTGATGCTGTCATCATCGTACCGTACAGGTTTACTTTCTGCCGTCATAAGCCGGAAACTTGCAATTAATATCCTTGATTACCATTTATGAATGATCCGGCCAAAGCTGGTTGCCGGACATTTTGCCAAACGTTCGGTCCAGAAATCGCCCCAATCTTTTATAAATAGGAAAAATCTAATTTACTTTGCCGAATCAAAGTCTCGCTTGAGTTCCAAATATACAGGTATATTCCTTGATTTCGTTAATTGCAAAAGTCGTTTTGGGATATAATAACACACCTTGTTCTGAAACTTGTTTAGATACGTTTCTAATCAGACATCATGTTAGCATTGAAAAAGCTTAATTTCTTCCTATTGAAATTTGGAGTTATCTGTATGATCATGCTTCTGGCCTCGCCAGGATTTACGCAGATATCGGCGCCGGCCCCCGGACAGTCATTGCCGTCCGGCACGCAGGGAAATATACCGGCAGGAGCCCAGGGACTACCTTCGGCAGGAGACGCGGGCAAGGCGCAGGGTATGCCCGCCAATGCGAATCAAAAGACGAACGCCAAGCAAAAAACCGGTTCTTCCAACCAGCTCCAGAACGCTAACCAAAGCAAGCTGATAGCGACGGACTCCGATTCCACAACTGCTCCCACCGATTCGGCTTCCGTTGCGCGCCAGGCTTATCTTGATAGAATATTCGGGCACAAAGTATTTTCTCAAAAAACATTTAACCCGTTGTCCAATCAACCTATCGCTACGCCGGCAGGCTATACCGTAGGGCCGGGTGACGAGCTGAACATCAGCGTTTACGGCAGCACACAACAGAATTTCCCGCCGGTGATTGTCAACCGCGACGGGTACATCTTGCTTGACCGGGTGGGAAGTATTTACGTATTGGGAAAAACAATCGAGGAAATCAAAAAAAACCTGATCGGGAAATTAGCACAGTTCAACCCGTCCCTTCTTGGTCAGGGCGGGGCGTCGGCACGATCCACGCTCCAGGTGTCACTCTCGGAAGTACGCGCGGTACAGGTATATGTTACCGGAGAGGTAATGTTCCCGGCCACCTATGAGCTCACCTCGCTTCACACTGCCTTCAACGCGCTTTACCTGGCCGGCGGGCCGAACGAAATTGGTACTTACCGCCACGTGAAAGTTATTCGTGACAACAAGGAAATCTCCGAAATCGATACTTACGAATACCTCCTTACCGGCAAGCTTGATAAGGATGTGCTGGTAAAAGACAACGACCGGATCCTGGTAGGTTATTACGATACGCGGGTGGAGGTTACCGGCAATGTCAAGAAACCGGGTATCTATGAAATGAAATCGAACGAAAAGCTGTCAGACCTTTTCAGGTTTGCCGGCGGCTTTACCGACGACGCATACCGTGCTCAATATAAAGTCATTCGGTTTACGTCCAAGCAAAGAAAAATTGTCGATGTGTCCGAAAGTGAAGCTGCCAGCTTTGAACTGAAAAGCGGTGACGTGGTAACCGTTGATCCGATCCTCGACCGCTTCGAAAATATGGTTACGATTGAAGGGGCTGTCATGCGGGAAGGCGAATACTCGCTGGAGTCCAACCCGACGTTGAAAAAATTGCTGGAATCGGCTCAGGGGTTAAGGGAAGACGCTTTTGCGGGGAGGATCCAGGTCAGCAGGACCAGGGCGGACCAGAGCATCGAGAACCTCTCGATTAATTTATCCGATATCATCAACAACCGCCTGCCGGATCTTGAACTGACACGTCTCGATGTGGTTACCGTGCCTTCCATTTATCAAATGACCGAAGTGGCTACCGTCAGCATTACCGGCGAAGTCAACAACCGCTCATTTGGTGACAACGGGGGCAAGTTTCCCTATGTGGCCAATATGACCCTGGAAGATCTTATTATCAAGGCTGACGGTCTCAAAGAATCGGCGGATCTGAACAATATCCAGGTCTCACGCCGCAAAAGAGATGTGGATGCCAAGTTTGCCGATGCGCAGATTGCCGAAGTTTTCGTGGTAAGCCTGGACAAAAACCTCAGCATTGGCGGGAAAGAAAGCGGTATCGTGCTCTGGCCCTTTGACGAGGTCATTATTGGCCGTTCGCCGGCTTATAAGGAGCAGCAGTATGTCCGCATAGAAGGGGATGGTGTGTTGCGTGAAGGTACTTATCCGATCATAAACCGCAATGATAAAATCAGCGACATCGTTCAGCGGGCCGGGGGACTTACAGAAATCGCCTTCTTACCCGGAGCTACCCTGGTTCGCACTTCCGTGCTCCCCGAGACCAACAAACTCGACGAAGAGGAAGCGGAAGACGTCATTGAAAAAGGTGTCATGGATGGTAAAGTCGAAGCCATTGACGGGGTTTCCAAGCAGGAGAACATTGGAATCAACATGATGAGAATTCTCCGCAACAAGGGTTCGAAAGAGGATTTGATCGTACAGAACGGTGACGTGATCAGAATCCCCAAACGTCTCGAAACAGTGGCGGTGAGCGGTGAGATCCTGTACCCGACTACCGTCAAGTACAACGACGGAATGAGCTTCCTGGATTTTATTTCACAATCAGGCGGGTTCACAAAAACGTCTCACCGGCGTAGTTCATGGATCAAATACCCCAACGGCTCCGTAGACCGTACCCGCCGTTTCCTGGTATTTAATGTATACCCGAAGGTTCAGCCCGGGTCGGAGATTTTTGTACCAGAAAAAGCCGGCAACGAACTTTCACCACTCCAGATGCTGAACCTGGGTATCCAGGTTTCCTCTGCTTTGATGACCTTTATTGTTTCAGTACTGGCATTCCGTAGCATTTCAAACTAGCATTCTTCTTCCATGTCCAACCAGCCTCAAGGAGTTACAGAGGAGCAGTTCACGCTTAAAGACGTTATTCTTGGCCTTATCTCGGCAAAGGACGCGGTTCTCAAAAACTGGAAACAGGTACTGATGATCGTGTTGCTGGGGCTTGCCATCGGTTGGGGGCTTGACTTCTACCTGAAGAAACCGCCTTCCTATATAGCCGAAGTAACGTTTAACCTGGGCGCAGCCGGGTCCAGCAGCGGTATGCCCGCCAGCCTGGGTAGCTTGTTCGGCGTGGGCGGTGCAACCGATGCCAATATCTTCACAGGAGAAAACTTTTTTATCTGGGCCAAGTCCAGCCCGGTAATGGAACGGGCGCTGCTCAGCCACGTAAATGTCAACGGAAAGGAGATGATTCTTGCGAACCTTTACATTGACTCCAGTGATATTAAAGAAAACCGGTGGAAAAAAGCACCGCACTGGCATGATTTTCGTTTCACTTCCACGAAAGTAGACAGCTTCAACCTCCGGGAACGCTCCGCACTGAACGAACTGATAGAGGATGCGGCAAACGCTACCGTCATTGAGGAGCTGGAAAAGAAATCTTCGTTCATGGAACTGAAGGTAACGACAATCAATGAAAACCTGTCGACGCTTTGGGCCACTACACTGCTCGAAACAGTTGACGAGTTCTACGCAGAGATCCAGACGACAAAAACCAGGAAAACGCTGAACCTGTTGGAAAAAAGGGCTGACTCCCTCTCCCGAATCCTTACGGGATCGGAATCGAGGCTGGCACGCGCCGCTGATCAGAGTAGTTTTTCAGTTGAAGTAGAGGCTCCCGCAAGGCTGAAAAAGCTGACCCGGGACACTGAGTTTGTACAGCGCCTTTACCTGGAAGCCCTGGCCGGAGCAGAACAAACGCGGGTTTCGCTCGTACGTGAAGCGCCGTTGTTCACTATCATCGAACCGATCAAACGCCCGCTCGATCTTACCTTTGATCCCGGTAAGCGAAAATACATCGGGGTACTGATTGGCTTTCTGATCGCAATGATCTATGTTTACTTCAAGTCTGCTTATGATGATGCAGTGAAGGAAAAGAAATTACAAAAGCAGAATGGCTCGTAATATTACCATTAAAGCCGGTGGCAGTGCCAAAGAGTACTGGCTCGATCTCTGGGAGCACCGGCAGTTGTTATGGATTCTCTCCAAGCGGGATATCTCGGTAAGGTACAAACAGACCTTGCTGGGCGTGGCATGGAGCGTAATCAGGCCGCTGGCCACGATGATCGTGATGACCATCGCTTTCAGTGTAGTAGCACGTCTGAGACCGGATACCGGTGTTCCGTACCCGCTTATGGTACTCGGGGGAATCACCATCTGGACTTTCTTCTCGAATACGTTCGTTCAAATCAGCAACAGCATAACGCTCAATTCGAACCTGGTTGCCAAAGTATACTTTCCCAGGCTCATTATGCCGCTGAGCGCTGTTTCGGTCGGCCTTGTCGACTTCCTGATTGCCTTTGTCCTTTACCTGCTGATCAGCGTGATCGGATACGGATACCTGCCCAGCAGCAATATTGTATTCCTGCCGTTTTTCCTGATTCTCACTTTCATCACCGCGTTCGGCTTCGGGTTGTTTTTCGCTGCGGTCAACGTGCGTTTCCGGGACATCGGTCAACTCATTCCTTTCTTAATGCAGGTAGGCATTTACGCCTGCCCGATTGCTTACAGCAGCCAGATGGTAGCCGATACGTGGTTCTATAAATACCACCTGCTCAACCCTGTAGTAAGCCTGGTCGATGGCTTCCGCTGGTGTCTTTTAGGGAATAATGCCTATTTCGATCATCGCAGCCTCTACAGTACCATTATTGTATCGGCAGTTGCCATGATTTTTTCAATATCCTATTTTCGAAAGAAAGAAAGCTCGTTTGTTGACCATCTCTGAGCATTCCTGAGCATTGTTCGTATGTCTGTAATTGTAGCAGAAAATATTAGTAAGAGGTACATCATTGACCACAAAAACCAAAGGTCGGGGGGTACCATCCGTGACTGGTTCTCTGACACGAGCAAACGCCTGTTTTCAGGTGGCAAAAAAGACCGTCTGCTCGAATCAAAAGAAGAATTCTGGGCGCTGAAAGACGTCAATTTCGAAATTGAGCAAGGCGACCGCGTCGGCATTGTCGGTCATAACGGAGCCGGGAAATCCACACTTCTCAAAGTATTAAGCCGCATCACGGAACCAACAACCGGCCGGGTGAATATATCAGGCCGCGTGGCCAGTTTGCTGGAAGTGGGAACGGGCTTCCACCCGGAACTTACAGGACGTGAAAATATTTATCTGAATGGCGCGGTCCTGGGTATGACCCAGCATGAAATTAAAAAGTCGTTCGACGCCATCGTGGATTTTGCCGGCGTGGAACGGTTCCTGGACACGCCCGTAAAACGCTACTCGTCGGGAATGTATGTCCGGCTGGGATTTGCCATTGCCGCCCACCTCGAACCTGAAATCCTGATCGTGGATGAAGTCCTGGCGGTGGGTGATGCTGAATTCCAGAAAAAGAGTCTCGGTAAAATGCGTGACGTATCGGAAAGCGGACGGACCATCCTGTTCGTAAGCCACAACCTGACCGCCGTCCAATCACTCTGCAACAAAGCATTCTATTTCGAAAAAGGCCAGCTCCTTGAACAGGGAGATACCACCCATATTGTGAGCACCTACCTCAGCCGCGTCTCCAGGAAAAGCCTGGAACATGTCTGGGATGATCTCTCACGCGCGCCCGGCACCAACGAGGTCCGGCTCAAAAGCCTCCGGTTACTGCCCGACTACCAGGACAATCTTTCGCACATTGATGTCCGCACACCGATGCGGCTCGCCTGCGAGTTCTGGAACTACGAAGACAACACCACCCTCAATCTCAGCATGCACCTGTATGCCTATACCGGCGAGTGTATCTTCAATGTCGGAACCAAGGCAAAAAGTTTCTCAAAAGGGCTGGTGGAAGCGGTTTGTGAAATTCCGGGGAACTTCCTGAATGACGGCAGCTATGTTATTTCCCTGATGGTGGTGAAAAACACCAGCGAAGTGCTCTTCTCCCTGGAAGAAGCCATCACTTTTGATATTCAGGACTACCGCGAAGGCGTCTCCTGGTATGGCAAATGGCCCGGCTACATCCGTCCGCAACTTAATTTTTCCATTTCTCAAACCGAGCCCGTACCCAATGATTAACGTAACCAAATCCTTCCTCCCGGATAAAGAGGAATATATTGGATATATCAATCAGATTTGGGACAGTGTTCACCTGACTAACAACGGTCCGCTGCTCCAGCGCCTGGAACGGGAACTCAGGGACTACACCGGGGCGGAGCACCTGTACGTCTGCGGAAACGGCACGGTAGTGCTGGAAATTGCGCTGAAAGCGCTTGAGGTAACCGGCGATGTCATCACGACCCCGTTTTCGTATTGCGCTACCTCAAACTCCATCATCTGGAACAACTGCGTCCCCGTTTTTGTCGACATCGACCCCGACACTTTTAATATCGACCCCGAGCTGATCGAGGCTGCCATTACACCGCAGACAACCGCCATTCTTGCCACACATGTATATGGCAATCCCTGCGACGTTGACAAGATTGCCGCCATTGCCGAACGGCATGGTCTGAAGGTAATTTATGACGCCGCCCATGCTTTCGGTGTCAAATACCGGGGAAAATCTCTTTTCCTGAACGGAGATATCTCCACCTGCAGTCTCCATGCCACCAAGGTTTTTCACTCGGTTGAAGGAGGCCTCATTATTACCTCTCACCCCGAGCTGGATCATAACCTGCAATTGCTGCGGGCTTTCGGTCACAAGGGCGATGACCATTATTTTTACGCCGGGATCAACGGGAAAAATTCGGAGTTCCATGCCGCTATGGGACTGTGCAACCTTCCGCATGTCCCGTCCATTATCGAATACCGTCGGCAGGTTTTCTCCTGGTACGACAACGAGCTCGACTGGGATTATTTTAAAAAGCCGCGCCTGGCCGACGAGCTGGAATACAATTATTCATACTACCCGATCGTCTTCGAATCCGAGCAGGCATTGCTTCACGCACAAAAAGAGCTGCTTGCCATGGGCATCGGATGCAGGCGCTATTTTCACCCTTCGCTCAACACACTTTCGTTTGTGCCTAAATTTTTTTCCTGCCCGGTATCGGAAGATATCGCGGGGCGCGTATTGGCGCTGCCCCTGTTTGTAGGGCTTGAAAAACCGGACGTGTTACGAATTTCGACTACGCTTAACCGTGTGGTCCGTCCGGCGGTCTCGTAAAAATTTTAGCAATGATTGTTGCCTACTGGTTCGCTTTCTTCGTTTTCATTTACTTGATTGGTCTAACAGCCAAACGGATAAGCGGTCCCTCTTTGTCCGAATTTTTTGTAGTCTCGTTCCTCCTGTTCACCGGCAGTATCATCCCGGTAGGATTCCTGCTCTCCCCTCTCGAACTGACCGCCAGCACCTGGGCCTGGATCGCCGGTGTTTTTGCCGCTATCGGCCTGCACTACTGGCTTTGGGGAAAATTATGTACCCCGGCGTCGTTCTCACTCCGTGCGCTTATCCGGAACAGGTTTCAATGGTTCGTGGAATGGTTTACGGGGCTATCCCCTTACCTCAAGGTCCTTTTTATCATTCTGATAGGTACCTTCACACTAATTGCCGTCACCAACCTCGCCCTGGTACTGTTCACCGTTCCCAACGAATGGGACAGCATGACCGGTCATCTTAACCGCCCGCTTCGGTACATTCAGAATGGTAGTATGGCCCACTTCGGAGGCACCAACTGGAACATGGATACCTACCCGAAAAGCGTCACCGGCATCCATATTTTTTCCTACCTGATCAGCGGAAAGATCGAGAACGCATTTCGCCTGATCCACCATTCCGCTTTTTACATCACACTGGTTGCCGTTTTCGGAATCGCCCAGAGAATCGGCCGGAATTTTACCGCCAGCCTGTTTTGCGCATTGGCCTACTGCCTCTTTCTCGATTTCCTGATGCAGGCTGTCACCACGGAAACCGACGTAGTGCTCACGGCCTATCTTTCCTGTTTGCTGTATTTCCTGTTCTCCTTTCAGGCGACGCGATCAAACAAATACCTCTACCTGGCCGGCATGGCCTTTGCCATAGCCTTCGGTCACAAGATTACATTTGCCCTGCTATTGCCACCGGTATTCGTGGTCATGCTGTATACCGTCTTTCTGTCGCCGGATCTCAGCACTTTCCGGGACCGGTTCCTTCGGCTTGCCGCCGCCATTTTTCTCGCCGCGCTCCTGTACACCCTTCCGACCGGCTACCTGAAAAACATGGAGGTATTCGGGCACCCGATCGGCCCGCCCACGGCATTGCGCCACCAATCGGTGGAAAGGGCAGGCTCTCTCTCCAATTTGTTTGAGCAAGGCAGCCGGAATGTGGTTCGTTACCTGTACGATTTCGCCAACCTGGACGGTCTTCGGAATGCTCAGTGGGGGTACGACCTGAACAGGTTCATGCGCAAGCCACTGGTCAGGATTGAAGACAAGTTCAGGATGCGGCTCGACGAAGAAACCGACTTCTCGATCGTCCCGTTTACCTTTCAGCGCAGATTCGAGTTTTACAATGCCAACCCGTATTGGGGAGTTTGGGGTTTTGCGCTGATTCTTCCGATTGTTCTGCTTGTATTCCTGAGGATCATCCGGTCCAGGCCTCACTGGTTCCTCTCTATAGCAATTGTGCTTCATTTCCTCGCGCTCGCCTATTCGGCGCCCTATGACCCGTTCAAGGGGAGGTATTTTATCGAGACAGGGCTTTTCGGAGTGTTGTTCCTTTTATTGCTGTTTTCCACCCGAAGCCTCTCCATACTCAGGCCGAAACGCTGGATCTGGAAAGGCTACGTAGGCGCAGTCGTTTTGCTGGCCTGTGTTTCTGCCGTCATGACCGTCTTTCTTAACATCCGGGCGCTTCCTTTTCCCGCTTACGGCTTCGAATCGGCTTTTACTGCAGACCGTATCAAGATGCAGACCTTCGCCCGGCCGGATATTTACCCTGCGTACGCTAAATTCGATTCACTGGTACCGCAGGACGCCACTGTAGCACTGGGAACCATCAATGACGATTTTGAATACCCGCTTTACGGGCGGAAACTTACCCGGAAACTCATTTCCATCAATCCGTTTGAGCAGGGGCTGCGCCCCATACCGGCCGAAGCCGACTATCTGTTTTTCTCCAAAAACGTCATTCAGCCCCAACGCGGCGATATCCGGCTGGGAACCGATACGACCATGAAAGACATGATTGTTAAAGGCGAAGACTACTACCTGAGAAAATTGAAGTAAAACTACCCAAAGGAAAAATAATGGTACTCGCCATCATGCAACCTTACTTTCTGCCGTACATAGGCTACTTTCAGCTACTGAACGTGGTGGATCGGTTTGTGCTTTATGACGACGTCAATTTTATCAACCGCGGCTATATCAACCGGAACAATATCCTGGTCAATGGCAAGGCATCCCTGTTCTCTATCCCGTTAAAAGAGGCGAGTCAAAACAAACTGATTCGTGAAATTGCGTTGGCTGACGACAACTCCTGGCAGAAAAAATTTTGCCGGACGGTAGAACAATCCTACAAAAAAGCGCCGCAATTTGAACAGGTATTTCCCGTTTTCCTGGACATTATGGGGTATACTCCTGAAAATGTTGGAGATTTTTGCCGCTACGCGCTCGTAAAAATTGCGCAACATCTTTCAATAAACACCGAAATCGTGCCCAGCTCAACCATTTACCACAATGCTGAGCTCAGGAAAGAAGAAAGAATACTGGATATCTGCCGCATCGAAAAAGCCACACGCTATATCAACCCGCAGGGCGGGGTAGAACTGTATGAAAAAGGCGAATTTGCGGCCAAAGGGGTAGAATTATCCTTTTTGAAAGCCCGTCTCACACCGTATCCGCAATTCGGGAATACCTTTGTGCCCGGCCTTTCCATACTGGACGTACTGATGTTCAACGACGTGGGGCAGGTACAGGAGCTCCTGCAGCACTACGAGCTGGCATAATTATTGCAATTGTAGTAGAAATTTTCCAAGTTTGTCTGCTTGATAATTTCGAATTTCTGAAAAGAATCCACCCCCATGGCCAAGGTTATCATTTTTGGTGTACTCGACACCGCCGAACTCGCACACTTTTATCTCGAAAATGACTCGGAGCATGAAGTCGTTGCATTTGCGGTAAATCGCGCGTATATCGATCAAACTGAATTCAGAGGGTTGCCGGTAGTGGCGTTCGAAGAGGTTGAAACCGTTTACCCGCCTGCTCAGTTTGCTTTTTTTGTACCTATGACCGCGCGGAACATGAACAGAAACCGCGAAAAGGTATACCTCGAAACCAAAGCCAAAGGCTACACCCTGATTTCTTATATCAGCTCCAGGGCAACCGTTTACGACCGCTCACTGATCGGCGAAAACTGTTTTATACTGGAAGACAATACCATACAGCCCTTTACCACGATCGGCAATAACGTCGTCCTATGGAGCGGCAACCATATCGGGCATCACGGGAGAATCGACGACCACGTTTTCTTTACTTCTCATGTTGTATTGTCAGGTCACTGCCACGTACACTCCTATTGTTTTTTCGGTGTGAATGCAACGATCAAAGACTACACCCGGATCGCGCAGGGAACACTGCTCGGAATGGCGTCTGCCTTAAACAAAGATTCAGAAGAATGGGGGATTTATGTAGGAAGTCCGGCCAAGCGAGTGCCGGGCAAAATGAGTTACGAAGCGTATTAATCATCCATTTTAGTTTCAGCGCGCCCGTTCCCCAGCTGAAATCGAAGAGCGTATGCAGAAAAAGATCCTATTCATTAGCCATGATGCCAACAGAGCCGGTAGCCAGCTTTTGCTGCTACAACTCCTGAAAATATTGAAGCAGAAAAACATTCCCATGGAACTTCTGCTTTGCGGGGACGGCGTTGTTGCAAAAGATTTTGAAGAGGTGGTCCCCACCACCAGGCTTCCTGAAACAGATCCCTATTTTGTAAGCCGGCTCAGCGACAAACTGCTCTGTAAACTGGGGTTTACCGATTCACTGGCCAGGAAAGCCCGGCGTAAAAAACAACAGGCGCTGGAACAGAGCCTCAATCCCTCCGAAATCGGCCTGGTATTTATCAATTCTATTGCCAACGCCGGCATTTACTACAACGAGCTTAGTTTTTTACATCATATTCCGGTCGTTCTTTTTGCGCACGAGCTTGAAATGTCGGCCAAAATGTACGCGAAACGGAACGAGCTTGAATTTTTACTCAAAAAGACCGATCACCTGATTGCCGTTGCCCAGGCGGTCGCGGACTATTACATCGAGGACTTTCAATTCCCGAAAGATGCCGTTAGTATCCTGACGCTGATCGACCATGACTATATTGATGCCAATTTCCGGAAAGCACAGCGGAATCTCCTTGAGAAAGAATACGGCATCCCGGCGGATGCTATTGTCGTAGGCGGCTGCGGCAATGCCGAGTGGAGAAAAGGCAATGATATTTTTAACTGGATAGCACGGCTGGTAATTACCAAAACCAACCCGTTGCCGGTTTATTTTGTTTGGGTCGGAGCCGGTAAACAGCACAGCATCTACGAGCTCATCGCTATGGACATCCGGCGTATGGGGCTTTCGGACAAGATCATTCTGATACCGCCCACTTCCCGCGCGCTCGATTACATCAGCCGCTTCGACCTGCTACTGCTTTCATCGCGCGAAGATCCCTATCCGCTCGTGGTAATGGAGGCCGCCTTAAACGAGACTCCGGTGATCTGTTTCCAGGGGGCCGGCGGGGCGCCGGAACTTATCTCAAATGATGCCGGTCGGACCGTCCCCTATATGGACATACCCGCGGCATCCGAAGCTATCATACAACTGATTCTCGACCCGGGCGAACGGTCGGCACTGGGTCAGAAAGGACGAATAAAAGTATTGGAAAGGCATAAAACCGGGCTGAGTATCGAAAAAATCATGGCGATTATTCAAAAATACTTCGAACTCCCCCTTTCCGAAAAGCTGGATCAATGACGATTGCATTTACGATTTGCTCCATCAACTATCTTGCACAGGCAAAAACCCTCAGGGAATCGCTTGCTGCCACCAACCCCGACATCATTTTTTTTGTCGGACTGGTCGACAGGCTGGATGAAATTCAATTTGAAGCGGAGCATGAACCCGATTTCGACTTGCTCGAAATTCATCAGATCGGGATTGAGGGTTTTGAAGATATGTGTGAACGGTACAACATCACCGAGCTCAACACCGCCGTCAAACCTTTTTATTTTACCTATTTCTGGAACCGGTACCCCAACGCTCAGAAGGTGATCTATTTTGATCCGGACATTATCGTTTTTCAGCCGCTTCATGAGCTGCTCGGGAGGCTGGATGAAGCCGAGGGCGTACTCACCCCGCACATGCTGACACCGATCGAAGACCGGAAAACGCCGAATGAGCTCCATCACCTCAACACCGGCGTCTATAACCTCGGCTTTGTCGCGCTCCGCAAAACGGAGAAAACCATTGATTTCGTCAAGTGGTGGGAGGACAAACTCCGTTACGAATGTCTGATTGCATTATGCGACGGGCTTTTCGTAGATCAAAACTGGATGAATTTTCTCCCCGTTTTCGTCGAAAATGTTCACATTGAACGTAGTCCGGGCTACAACGCAGCTTACTGGAACCTGCACGAAAGGAACATACAGCAAGCAGATTCGGTCTATTACGTAAACGAAGCCTACCCGTTGGTCTTTTTTCACTATAGCGGCTACGACCCGGCAAAACCGGCGGTGCTCTCGAAGTACCAGGACCGCTTCGATATCGCCGACCGCCCCGATCTCCATGAACTGTTCCGCTTATATGGCGAAAGGCTTCAGGCGAACGGCCAGGAATATTACCGGTATTTTCCGTGTGCCTATATCAAACCGGCCAAAGTCTACCGGTACCAGCGGATTCGCAGGGCGCTTAAAGCCCCGCTTCAATATCTGGCAAAAGCTGTCGACTCCCTGTAATGCGCGAACTGGCAACCATTGTGGTACCTGTCTTTGGCAGAAGCTGGCATCCGCTTGAGCTTGCCCTGCTATTGCATGCCCGGAAGATAATGCCTGAGTTTTCCCTGGTCTTTGTAGGCCCGGAGCCCCGGGACATGTCGGAAATAAAAAACGATTTTCCGGAAGCAACCATTTACAAGTTCGACCCGGCATTTTTCGAGAACAAACAAGGCTATGCCAGGTTGCTCCTCAGGCCTGATTTTTATGAAATGTTTGGTTGGAGTGAATTCCTGCTACTTTTTGAGCCGGGGTCTTACATCACCAAAAACGAGCTGCACTACTGGTGCAAGCAAGGGCATGACTATATTTGCGACAGCTCAGGCCGACTTTCTTTGCGGCATGTAGACAAGTTTATGTCGCTGGCCCGAAAAAACCAACGCGACATCCAACATTTTTTGGCTGGTAAAGCAGACAGCGACCATGCCTTCTGGCAGAAAAAAGCAGGCGGGTTCTGGCCCGCGCTCAGAAGCCCGACGGCTGTCGTTTCAGAATATTTTTCTCAGCCGATCGACGCAGTCACACCTATTGAGAAGGCGGAAAGCCTTCCTTTTGCCATAACCGGCCTGGTCCCGGAAAACACCCGGCACCAGGAATGGCTGAATACGATTGAAATTAAAACCGAATAAAATCGCATTGACAGGATTTTTCACCGTTTGTAACCGATACCAGCTGCCCGGCGCAATTGCCCTGGGCGAAAGCGTGCTGCGCTTTCATCCCGGCGCCCGGTATGTTATCGGCCTGGCAGATGACTCCGCCGGGAGTGCCGTTCCCGCAGGAATGGAACTTATCCCGATTGCAGCGCTTCAGATCCCGCGCCTGCAGGAAATGAGCGGGCGCTACCTGGATTATGAATTTGTACATGCAGTCCGGCCCTGGTTCGCCAAACACTTGCTGGAGCAATCGGAAAACCGCTTTGCCTGGGTGTTCCTGGCTCCGACTGTTCTGGTTTTCAGCCCGCTGGACTTCCTCGGCAAGTATGACAGCGACTTCCTGCTTACCCCCAACCTGACAGGGCCGCTGCCCGCGTCCCGGAACCTCGATGACAAAAGGATACTGAACATCGGCATGTTCAACGCCGATGCGTGGATGGCCAGGGCAACACCCGAAGTAAAATCCTTGTTTGACTGGTGGCGTACGCGGACGATAGACCGGGCTTTCTTCGACCTCTGCAATGGCATGTGCCTCGATCAGCTCTGGCTCAACTACGTACCCGTATTACTCCGGGAATGGACCATTCTCCGGGACACCAACTGGCATGTCGGCCTGCATAACCTGCTCCGGGTTGCGCTGGAAAACAGTAGCGGCGAAACCCCATCAGCAGACGGGAAACCGCTTCTTACCTTCAATTTTGCAGGGCTTACCGGCTTTCACCCTGTGTGGTCCGACCACACACAGGTGCTAAGCGGCAACCCGGCGGGGGAAAGGCTGCTACGCAATTACAAAAAGCAGCTCGCTGTTTATGAAAAAACCGGGCCCGACAAGGCACATTACGGTCGTCCGTCATCCGTACCGGCTTTCCGGGACTTCAGGAGAGCCATTAAGTCCGAGCTTAACCACGTGGTAAGCCTGATTGATAAAATAGAGATTTAACACATGGAACCGCTGAATTTGAGCAGTCAAAACCTCAGGACTTTCGTAAACAGGCTTTTCACCAAAAGCGAATTGCCCGATTATACGGGCCTTCAAGTGCCACGGTTAACCATCATTACGCCTTCCTATAACCAGGCTGAGTTTCTGGAGCGCACCATACTCAGCGTGCTTAACCAGGGGTACCCGAATCTTGAATACATGATTATCGACGGCGGTTCCACGGACAACAGCGTGGAGGTAATCAAAAAATATGAGCCGTACCTTTCCTATTGGGTGAGTGAAAAAGATAAAGGCCAGGTAGACGCCCTCAACAAAGGGCTTAGAAAGGCAACCGGGCAATGGATTGCCTTTCAAAACTCCGATGACGTCTATTTCCCCGGCACTTTGCACCGTTTTGCACAGGCGCTGCAATCCGGTCATTCCGAGGCCGATATCCTGTACGGCGATCTGTATATGATCGACACGAACGACCAGGCCACCGAATTGCTTAAAACCATTCCGTTCAGCTTTTCAAGCCAACTGTGGGAGGGGATGCAGATCCACAACCAATCCCTGTTTTTCAAACGCAGCCTGACCGATCGTTACGGGCTTTTTGACGAATCCTACCGTTTTGCTTTCGATTATGAATTTATTACGCGGTATACCGCGCAAAAAGGAGTGGTGGCAAAGCGGGTCGGCGGAATGGCGGGAGCGCTTCGCGTTCATGAAAGCGCCAAATCATCTACCATAGCCAATATCGGCCGCGAAGAGCACCACAAGATTCAGAGTGACTTTGCTGCAAAACTAAAACAGCAAGTTCCGACAAAAATCGAATATCTTTGTATCCGGCTGAGGAAGGCGCTGTACTTGCTCACTGACATGGATTTTGCCTATCTCAGACACAGATTGGAGATTTTCAGGAAAGGATGAATTTCGGAAATTTAATAGGGAACATCAATTACCTTCGGTACGCGGTCGGGATCTCCATGATGATCAACGGCTTTCCTATTATCTTTTTTGTTCGCGATACGCTGGGAATCGGACCGGCAAGCAGTGTTTTCACAGGCGCTTTTTTCGGCCTCGCGCTGTTGCTCATGATGCCGCCAAAACTCAAATTGGTGGCTTTCAAGCCTAATATCCTGCTTTTTCAGTTCACCGCCCTCTTTTTCGGCATCCTGCTCTACTATTTCTTTTTTATCAATAATTCGGGCAAAGCGGTAGCCGATATAGTCAATTTCGCCTACACATTCGCCTTTTTTTTCCTGTTGCTTTACGTTCCGAATGACATTCAAAAGACCTTGCTGGTCGTCCTCTTTTTAATGTCGTTTGTCAATAACCTGACGCTTATTTATTCCCTGATTACCAATCCCAGCTGGACGCTGGGGATGCGGGCGGCCGTGACCTTTGCCAACGAGGATGCCCAACAGGGCGGTAATCCGCACCTGGCCGCCAGGAATGCACTGGTTTGTCTTCTGTCGGGATATGCGCTCATCCGCGAATTCAAAAACATGTGGATCAAAACGTTTTTGATGGTTTCACTTGTTTTCAGCCTCTGCGTCATGATCCTGACGCAATCAAAATCCTGCCTCCTCGGAACAGGCATTATCATTGCCACCCATGCCGTATTCCGGCTGAGGCCGGCCAGTATCGCATCCGGCGTCAGGCAGCTTTTTACACTCCGGTCTCTGGTCGTTTTGATTGCCCTGCTCGGTTTCTTCAGATACCTGATCCATCGCTACAACAACATCTACGGCATCATCATCAACTACTGGGATGTACTGGCCGGACGCTTTGAAGACGTAATCTTTACTGCGTTTCAGCTGGAAACCAGCGAGGACGTAGCCGAGGATGCTTCGGCTATGGGGCGGGTTGCCAGTTTTGACTTTCTCAAGGAGGCCATTTACGATCCGGAAGTCCTGATCGTCGGCAACGGATATAAGTACGAATTCATGGACGTGCCGCCAATTGAAATGCTGGCCAACCACGGGATCGTGGGCTGTCTCGTCTTTTGCCTGCTCAACTTCTTTTTCCTGATGTTTTCCATACGGGACATCCGGCAGAACAAAAGCTCGCTGGCCATCTTTACGGCCTCATTTTTCATGTATTTTCCCGCGCTGCTAATCAGTTCCGGGCGGCCGTATGATATTACCTATTGGTTCCCTTATGTGTTTTTTGCCCGGTTTTTAGGCCTGCCATACCTATCTAAAAATCTTAGTTCACCGAACCAATCTTTAAGCGGACGCACAACGCTCGCTTCCTGATCAAAACGCTGCGGGAAGCAAAAACCGCCGGGCAATTTCCTTCATGACGCTGAGCAAAAAAATCGAACAACTTTTTTCCAGGAATATTCAAACCGGGAAACTCATCCCGGAGCTGGACGGGCTCCGTTTCCTGGCAATTTTCCTGGTGTTCCTTCATCATGTTCACGCCTTTTTCGAATTCAGTGCTCCCGTAGAATTCAAGGACATTGACCGGTTTGAAGGTCTGCGCCTGTGGCTGATCGATAGCCGTAAAGGGGTGGACCTCTTTTTTGTCATCAGCGGTTTTATCCTCGCGTTGCCTTTTGCCAGGTCCTACCTAAAAGGAAGCCCGGTACCGTCCCTGAAAAAATACTTCAGGCGCCGTCTCACCCGACTGGAGCCACCCTATATGGTGGCCATGATTGGTATGTTTTTTATATTCCCGGTTTTCACCGAGATGGACTATCTCTTTGCCTTCAAAAGTTTGCTGGCTTCATTGGTCTACAGTCATGTTTTTTTCTACGAGGTTTCTTCTTTCCTCCTTCCGGTCGCCTGGTCGCTCGAACTAGAGGTTCATTTTTACCTGCTCGCCCCGCTTCTTTTCCTGGTCTTAAAACTGCCTGCCTTCTGGCGGAGAACCGGTATCGTTGCCGTCATCCTTTTGCTCCCCTGGATTCAGGTCCGCTACCAGACACCGGGCTTCTATCTTATTCATTATATACAGTTCTTTATCAGCGGCATTCTCCTGGCCGACTTCTACATGAACTGGCCGGGCAAAAAAAATACAAGCCTGCTACAGTCCCTTGCCGGCGCGGTTTTGTTCGCGGTTGTATTGTTCCTCCCGCATGTGCGGACCCACCTGATGCAAACTGAAACCGAAATAATCTGCGCGATGATATTCCCGTTGGCCATTGCCGGGTTCTATTATATCGTACTTACCAATGTTTTTTGGGGCAGACTTTTCGCGTTTCGGTGGATTTCACTGATCGGCGGCATGTGCTATTCGATCTACCTGGTTCATCAGCCGATTTTGTCCGCTACCATGAAAATACTCTTCAAGTTCCAGTTTTTCTCTTCCTATGCGGCTGAGTTTCTTATCGTGGCGCTTATCTGTACAGTACCGGTGATGCTCGGGAGTATCGTATTTTTCCTGCTCATAGAAAAGCCTTGTATGGATCCGGAGTGGCCGGAAAAATTATGGGCGAAGCTGAAATCCGCTTTTAAGAAATGGTCTTTTTTTTAGCCGAGCCGAAAAAGCGTACCTTTGTCCCCTGATTACCGAAGTGCAGCATGCTGTCAACCATCCGAAAGGTTTTTCTTTCCATTTTATTCCTGGCCGTTTGTGTCGAGCTGATTCTCCGTTTCGGATACGGTTTCTGTAGCGCGCCTCTATACGTCAAAGATGCCGACTACGAATACATCTACGCCCCGAACCAGACGGTGAAACGCTTCGGGAATACGATTAAAACCAATTCCCTTTCGATGCGAAGCCTTGAGGTTTCCGATAAAGACTCAGTGGTGGTGCTCCTGATAGGCGATTCGGTAGTAAACGGCGGAAGCCTCACCGACAATGATGATCTGGCGTCCACGCTCCTCGAAGCCCGGCTTTCCGATGCTTTGGGGAAATCCGTCCGGGTGCTTAACATCTCCGCCGGGTCCTGGGGGCCCGACAATAGCGCCGCCTACCTGAGAAAACACGGTTTCTTTAATGCCAGTATTATGTGTCTCGTCGCAAGCAGTCATGATGCCTTCGACCTGATGACTCACGCTGACCAGGTGGGTATTGACCCCAATCTTCCGGACAAACAATTTAAAATTGCGCTGGTAGAACTCTGGAGCCGGTACCTCTACCCGATCTATTTCAAGGACATAAAGTTTAATCACGTCTATTACGCCCCAAAAATAGATTCGGTTGGTACAGCGGAAGATCAACGCGGCATCTGGAAGGGCGGCGACCATTTTAACCCGGGCTTCGGGGAACTGGCCGATATGGCCCGGAATAATGAAATCCCCTTTTTCATCTACCTGCACCCCGAGAAATCGGAAATTGAAGCCGGGCAATACAATGAACAAGGGCTGGATATAATTGAATTTGCCCGCCAGGACAGCATTCGCCTTATCCGGGAGCTGGATCAGCCACCGCCGCTCTCGTACTATCGCGAAAAAGACGTCATTCATTACAACCGTGATGGCCAGAAATTCCTGGCCGACCGGCTCTTCCCCATTTTCGAAGCCTATTTGAAAGAACGGAACTGATGCGCATTCTCGTAGTCCATAATCAGCTCTGGGCGCATTATAAGTCCAAACTTTTTGAGGAGATCTACCGGAACCTTCTGGCCCGGTACCCGTCGGCGGTATTTAAAGTGGCGCAAATCAGTTTGTACGAATCGGCGAGAGCAAGCATGCAGCCATCCGACGCCGCCTTGTACGAATACCCCTATGAAGTCCTGTTCCGGAAAAGCCTGGACCAGATCACCCTGCTCCAGCGCGTTCGTGCACTTTTCAGGGCATATAACGACTTTAAACCTACCGTACTGAACATCACCGGCTATTATGACTGGGCCCAGGTTTTGCTCATGTGCTATGCAAAACTGAAAGGCACACGGATTGTGCTTTCGTCCGAATCGTCGGCTCTCGACCACCAACGTAACCCGGTGAAAGAAACCATCAAAAAATGGATTGTCAACAGGGCGGATGCATACTTCTGTTTTGGTACGACTTCAGTAGCCTATTTGAAATTGCTTGGCGTGCCGGAAAACAAAATTTCGGTACGGCACGGCGCAGTAATCGACGACGAGCGCGTGAAGCAGACTTTCATGGAGGCAAGGCGGCAAAACCCGGTGCCACAGTCTAATTTCATTTTCGTGGGCCGGTTCTCCCCGGAAAAAAACCTGATGACATTGTTGCGCGTCTACGCCAAAATACGGGCGGGCCGGCCCGACAGCTGGGGCCTTCTCCTTGTAGGCGACGGACCGGAAAGGAAGCAGCTGGAATCGTATGCCAACCGGGAAATTGGGGATAGCGTAGTTTTTTCGGGGGGCATTTCCTGGCAGGACGTTCCCAAGTGGCTGGCAAAAGCGGGTGCATTGGTGCTCCCGAGCACTTCGGAGCCATGGGGACTTGTTGTAAACGAAGCACTGGTTTGCGGCCTCCCTGTTGTTGTTTCCGACCAATGCGGCTGCGTGGAAGACCTGGTACATGACGGCGGGAACGGGTACATTTTTTCACCTCTCGACTCCGACCGCCTGGAAGCCTGTATGCTTCGCCTCATGGACGCTTCGGACGACACTACCGCGCTCTTTTCGCAAAACGGGAGAAACCTGGTCAACAAGTTTGCGTCCGGTAAGGTAGCCGGGGAGATGGTCACTACCTTTGCCGAACTCGGAAGCCATACGGATAAAAAATGAAGATACTTAATATTTGTGCCTACACCTGGGAAATCGGCGGACCGGCCCGTATTATCTACGACCATACCGTAGAAGCGCTTGAAGAGGGTCACGAGGTGCACATTTTGAGCCCATGCTCGCCCGGGGACAAACTGTACCCTGCCCCCGAGGGCGCCCGGCTGATTCCCTGCAAAAGGAGCCTGCCCATCAGCAGGTTTTACAGGGAATATTCGGTGGAACTCCTGCGGTACCTTCAGCACCATATCAATGACTATGACGTTGTGCATATCCACGGTATCTGGCATTTCGGCAGCCTCGCGCCTTTCCTGGTAAAAAGCAATGTGCCAAAGATCATTACGATACACGGCCTGCTCGATCAATGGGCGGTAAATCATCATGCCTGGAAAAAGAACCTGGTAAGCTTTCTCTATCAGAAAAAACTTCTGGCCAAAGCCGCCGCCATTCAGGTAAACAATACTGACGAGGAGAGCGATGTTACCCAATACCTCGGGTACAGACCAGACAACCTGGTAATCATCCCTAACGGCATGCGGATGAAGGACTATCGGCATCTCCCGGAAAAAGGAACCTTCAGAAAGCAGTTCGACATCCCGGCCGACAGCCCGCTGCTGCTTTTTATGGGCCGTCTCAATGTAAAAAAAGGCCTGGACCTCCTGCTGCCGGCCTTCCGGGCTTTTCATTCCAAGGCTCCCCGGGCCCTGCTTGTCCTCGCGGGGCCGGACGATGGTTACGAGGCAGAAGCGCAACGGTTTGTTGAGACCCACCAGCTCAGGGAGGCAGTAAAATTTGTAGGAATGCTGACCGGCGACATAAAAAAGGCCGCATTGTCAGATGCTACGGCATTTGTGCTCCCCACCTATTCGGAAGGATTTTCGATCGCCGTCCTCGAAGCCATGGCTAGCCGGCTCCCGGCTATCGTCTCGGACCGTACCGGTTTCGGCGACTACACGCGGCAGTTTGACGCCGCGGCACTCACCGCACTAAATTCCGACGATCTCGCCAAAAAAATAGAGCTGACACTGACAGACGCACAATATCGCCAGACCAAAGCCCAAAACGCCTATAAAATGGTTGCTGAGCTGTTCGATATCAAAGTCGTGGCGCGCCAACTGCTGGAGGTATACCGGAAAGCCATTGTGGCATCGAAATTGCAATAAAAATCGAAAACGCGGCTATGTCAAAACTTTCGGTACTTATTCTTACCCATAACGAATCTTTACACATCGGGCGTTGTATCGACAGTTTTTCCGGTCTGACCGACAAAATTTTTATAGTCGATTCGTTTTCTACCGACAACACCTGCGAGATTGCCGAAGCCAGGGGTGCGAAAGTGATCCGAAACCCGTGGGTCTCTTACGCTTTCCAATTCAATCATGCCATTGATCACAATCCCTTTCAAACGGAATGGGTGATGCGGATGGACGCCGACGAGTACCTGACACCGGAGCTTAGGGAAGAGCTGATTTCGACGCTTAACGGCCAGATCGCACCAGATGTCAGCGGATTTTACGTGAAACGGCGGGTTTATTTCATGAATCAATGGATCAGGCGCGGCGGCTACTACCCCATCTGGCTGCTCCGCATCTGGAGAAACGGGAAAGGCCGCTGCGAGGAACTCTGGATGGACGAACATATCAAACTATCGGACGGCCGGACACTCCAGCTATCGAACGATATCGTTGATCACAACCTGAACAACCTAACCTGGTGGACCCAGAAGCACAACCTGTATGCTACGCGCGAAATTATTGACCTGCTGAACATCAGGTACAATTTTGACGAGAAACCTACGGTGGTACCTTCGCTTTTCGGCTCCCAGGAGCAACGAACGAGATTCCTTAAAATCAAATACGCGTCGCTGCCGCTTTTTACGCGGCCCATTCTTTATTTTGTTTACCGGTATTTCTTCAAGCTGGGATTTCTGGACGGCATGAAAGGGCTGATATGGCATTCACTGCAAGGACTCTGGTACCGCTTCCTGGTCGACGCCAAGATCTATGAAATCTACCAACGGGCGGGAAGAGAGAAAACTGCCATTATACGACATTTCAAAGAGGAATATGGAAAAGACGTCCGAAATCCAAACCAATCTGGCCCGGTACGATAACCGTTGGTACCGACCCGGTCCGGCGTGGAAACGCATTCTTTGGTACTTCGCCGGCCGGGTGCTGATCAATAGCTACCTTCCTGTTCCGAACACGCTCAAGTGCGCGGTACTCAGGCTTTTCGGCGCCAGAATCGGGACAGGCGTAGTCATCAAGCCCAGGGTGAATATCAAGTACCCCTGGTTTTTAACTGTAGAAAACAATACATGGATTGGAGAAAAGGTGTGGATTGATAACCTCACGCAAGTTTCGATAGGCGAAAATGTTTGTCTTTCGCAGGGCGCCATGCTGCTCACCGGTAATCACAATTATAAGAAGCCCACCTTTGACCTTATTTTGGGACAAATTCACCTCCGGGACGGGGTCTGGATCGGGGCTCAGGCCATCGTCTGTCCTGGTGTCACTTGCCATACGCACGCCGTTTTGACGGTAAAATCGGTAGCTACACGCGATTTGTCGGCCTATGGAATTTACCAGGGAAACCCCGCAGCATTCATCAAATTGAGACGGATCAAAGAAGAATAAGTTGAAAATTTCGATCATCACAGTTGTCTTCAACGGGGAAAAAACCATAGCAGATTGTATCCGATCAGTCTCCGGGCAAGACTTTTTAAATAAAGAGTACATTATCATCGACGGCGCGTCGAAAGACGGTACGATGTCCGTGATTTCCCGGTTTTCCGACCAGGTCCAGGTGATCCGGTCAGAGCCGGACAAAGGGATTTACGATGCTATGAATAAGGGCATTGCGCTGGCGACGGGCGACGTGATCGGAATCCTGAATGCCGACGATGTATTTGCCGACGAGCGGGTATTGTCCGATGTAGCCGAAACACTCGGCCGCTCAGGGGCCCAAAGTTGTTACGGAGACCTGGTTTACGTCGATGATCACCGGACAGGCGGCCGTGTTACCCGGAAATGGATTTCCGGCACCTTCAAGTCGAACTCGTTCCTGTGGGGATGGATGCCGCCGCATCCCACCCTGTTTGTGAGGAGAGAAGTCTATGAACAATATGGAAAATTCAGGCTCGACCTCGGAAGCGCCGCAGACTACGAATTTATGTTGCGTGTTCTACATAAACACCAGGTTAGTACGACATACATTCGTCGGGTACTGGTCAGGATGAAAACGGGAGGTGTCAGCAATACCAGTGTAACCAACCGGTTGAAAGCAAACAGAAATGACCGCATGGCCTGGACGGTTAACGGGCTCAGACCTTACTTTTTCTCCCTGTGGCTCAAGCCCATCCGAAAAATTGCGCAATTTTTATAAACAAACCGGGTTAAAATTTAACAACATTTCGACGCGTCCGGAAACCGCTTGCCTTTTAATCAGTTTTTGTCCGATCTGTTGTTATGTGATGCATAAAAATACGATATTTGGTGCTCCAAAAAGAGCTATATCCACATTACGTCTGTTTTGACTTTACAATATTTAATATGGAACTAGGTATACTCTCCGAGGCTTTTTCCGGCGGGTCGGTAGATTTCCTACTGAAGCACAAGGTCAATCAATGCATCTTGTCCTTCTTTATAGCCTGCTTTTTGTCTATTGTCGCCATTCCGGTAATCATCAATTTATCTAATCTTCTGAATCTGAACGCGAAGCCAGGCTTCAGGAGCTCCCATGAAAACGCTACCCCGACCCTCGGCGGTATTGCCATATACGCATCAACGATTATTGCCTTTTTCCTGTGGCCCCACGCCGATGAAACCAATCCTGCCAATATTGTCGGGCTTTCCATCGTGGGGCTTACCATCCTGTTTTTCCTCGGCCTTAAAGATGACATACTCGCGCTGGATCCCACGAAAAAACTGGTCATCCAGATTTGTGCTTCCCTCACCCTGGTTGTACTCGGGAATTTCAAGATCGAATACCTTTACGGCATCTTTGGCTGGTATTTCATCCCTGATTTTGTCAGCATTCCCCTTACTACGTTTGTATTTATCGCGTTGATTAACGCTGTCAATCTTATAGATGGCATCGATGGACTTGCGGGCGGAATCGCCTTTATCGCCGCCATTATACTGGGGACCTGGTTCATGATGGGCACCCACTACGTTTTCGCCTGCCTGGCCTATTCCATGTCCGGCGCCTTGCTCGGGTTCCTGAGGTTCAATTTCTCCAAAACCAGCAAGATCTTCATGGGTGACACCGGTTCCCTCGTGGTCGGTTTTCTTTTGTCCATGTTCAGTGTGGAATTTCTCAGGATCAATGTCGCCGCGCGGCATGAGCCCGATGCGTTTTCAAACGCACCGATTATCCTGCTCCTGATCCTGATTGTGCCTATCTTTGATACGCTGCGGGTGTTCATTGTCCGGCTTGCAAAAGGCAAATCGCCCTTCCTGGCCGATCGCAATCACATGCATCATATACTTCTCGACAACGGACTGACTCATTTCCAGGCCTCTTTCCTGCTCTGGATGGGTACGGTAGTCAATGTGATCCTGTTTTTCATTTACCACGGCGACATTTCCAACACCACGTCCATCCTCATCTATACGGGGCTTTTCGGCTTCTATATGATTGCGGCCTACATTCTGAAAAGGCGTGGTTTGATTGTCCTGAGCAAAAAAGTGCCCAACACCGTTCGTTCTTCTTCGTAGTTTATTTTCGCCGGGTTATGCAGTGTACGGCTACACTTCCCGGTAAAAACCGGGTAGCCAGCCCATTATTATAAAATTGCTCATGCCGGGTGAAAGTACCCAGGGATTCTATACCACCAGGTTTTGGTTATTGACTTCCAGTTCGTTTTTGTTCTTTGCCAGCTTCAACATGCTCATACCCGAGCTTCCGCGCCACCTTTCCAACATGGGCGGGGCCGAGTACAAAGGGTATATTATTGCACTTTTCACAATTACAGCCGGCCTCTCCCGCCCATTCAGCGGGGTTTTGACCGACCGGGTCGGACGAGTACCCGTGATGGCCGTCGGCTCGCTGGTATGCGTCATGTGCAGCCTTTTCTACCCGCTGATCACCGCCGTTCTGCCTTTTCTCCTTCTCAGGCTTGTTCACGGTTTTTCCACAGGGTTTAAGCCTACCGGAACTGCCGCCTACATTTCCGATATTGTACCTGCTGACCGCCGCGGCGAGGCCCTGGGAATCCACGGCCTTTGTGCTTCGCTGGGTTCTGCGATATCACCTGCGGCCGGGAGCTGGCTCACGCAGACCTATTCCATCCAGGTAATGTTCCTCTCTTCGGCCTTGCTGGCCTTTTTGTCGGTGGCCATACTCATGAACCTGAAGGAGACGTTGCCGGCGCCGCAGAAATTTTCCCCAAAAATGCTGCGACTGACCCGAAATGACCTTTTTGAGCCGGCTGTTATAGCGCCATCCGTCGTGATTTTTCTTAATTATTTCAGCTTCGGCGCCGTCGCTACCCTCACCCCCGATTTCAGCAGCTACCTGGGGTTTTCAAACCTCGGCCTCTTTTTCCTGGTAAGCACGCTCGCTTCGCTCCTGAGCCGCTTTGTTGCCGGGAAAGCCTCCGACCGGTTTGGCCGCCTTCCCGGCGCCCTGGCGGGCAGTATCATTATGGTGGCGGCCATGATCCTGACCGCCATCTCCGGAACCAAATCCCTTTTCCTTTCAGGGGCGTTTCTTTACGGTATTTCGATGGGGATTCTTTCTCCCGTACTTTCGGCCTGGACCGTAGATCTAAGTAACGAAAACAACCGCGGGAAAGCGCTCTCAACTATGTATCTTTCACTGGAAGCCGGTATCGGTGTCGGCGCCTGGGTGTCGGCTTTTCTTTTTGCCAACCAATTCCAAAACCTTAAATTGGCTTTTTTTGTGAATGCATCCATGGCCTCCGCCGCGGTTTTATTCTGCATTTTCCTCCTGAAAAAGAAGCCAGGCTATGATACCAGATGACGCTTTTCTAACCATTTCGGCCCCTTCAGAAAGTCTTTTCAAGGACAGGGGAAGTAAATTCCTGGGATTCGCCTACCCGGTCAGGTCAGAGGAAGAGGTGCGCAACCGGGTACTTGCACTGAAAGAGCTTCACCCCAAGGCCGTCCACTGGTGCTATGCTTACCGGATCGGCCCAGGGCGCTACCGGGCCAATGACGACGGCGAGCCTTCCGGATCCGCAGGCAAGCCCATTCTGAACGTCCTGTACTCGCGCGAGGTCACCAACCTCCTCGTGGTAGTAGTCCGGTACTTTGGCGGTACCCTGCTCGGCGTCCCGGGGCTGATCCGCGCTTACAAAACAGCCACGGAAATGGCATTGGATGAGACCGGGCTGATCACCGATTTCCTGAAAACTACCTACCTGGTCAGTTTTCCCTATGATGCCATGAATGCGGTAATGAAAGCCGTAAAAGAAATGGACCTGGAAATACAGAAACCCGTTTTTGACCTGATGTGCTCCATAGAAGTAGAAGTCAGGAATACGCTTGCGCCCGAATTCCTGGCCCGCTGCGCCCGGGCGGAAGGCGCAAACATCACCCAGATACCGGACTAGACAACCCGTTCAGCATTCTTCCGCTGATGAACAAACAGCCTCCAGGCTGTGTTATAGCTTTAAGTAATTTATCATGGAAACAGAGGAAATCATCAATAAAGTAGCAGGCAGCGGACTGGTTTCGCTTGATCTGGAATCCTACTACGACCAGGGCGAAAGGGTTGTTTACGACCTGAAAGACAATCTTTACCAGGGACTGATTTTACGGGAAAAAGACTTCAGAGCCTTTCTGAAGGAGCATGACTGGTCGGCTTATTCCGGGAAGCATGTCGCCATCACCTGTTCGGAAGACGCCATTATACCGACCTGGGCCTTCATGCTCCTTACGCTCCAATTACAGCCCTATGCCGGCCAGATTGTTTTCGGTGACCTGGAAAAGCTGGAAGAAAGACTGTTCTACGCAGCCCTCGACCGGATTGACCCGGAGGACTACCGTGACAAAAAAGTAGTAGTGAAAGGCTGCAGTAAATATGCCGTTCCTACTTCAGCCTACGTAGAAGTCACACGCCGGCTAAAGCCGGTCGTACAAAGTCTTATGTTCGGAGAACCCTGCAGCACCGTCCCGCTTTATAAACGCCCCAGGGCTTAGCCCGGTTTCCGGCGAAGCTTTCAGGCACACGGGACAAAGGATCCTGCCCGACGAGCCGTCATACGCTATGATTCGTCTTTCAGCAGCCTGAAGCTGAGCCTGTGATGGGGCGTAGTTCCGAAAATCCTGATGGCACGACGGTGGTGAAGCGTTGGGTAACCCACATTTTGCTCCCAGCCGTATTCAGGGAATTCCTCCGCAAGTCTTGCCATCAGCCGGTCGCGGTAATTCTTGGCAAGAACGGAGGCGGCCGCGATTGAAAAAAACTGGGAGTCACCTTTGATCACACAGGTGTGGGGTATCATCGGGTAGGGCCTGAACCGGTTTCCGTCTACCAGCAAGTGCTCCGGAAGTGTTTTCAAGGCGCCAACAGCGCGGTGCATGGCGAGAAAACTCGCCTGCAGAATATTGATGCGGTCAATCTCCTGGTTGGAAACTTCCGCCACGGCCCAATCCACTGCTTCCCTCAGAACCTCTTCTCCGATCCGGAGACGCTGCACCTCCGAGAGCTGCTTCGAGTCGGTAAGCAGCGGGTGCGAATAATCGGCCGGCAGTATAACCGCTGCGGCTACCACGGGCCCGGCCAGGCAACCGCGGCCCACCTCATCGAGACCCGCCTCTATACATGACACGTTATAATAAGCCCTCAGCATTAGTCTTCAAGAACATTTGCCATAAAAGTACTTTTTAACCCCAGCGAAATAATAAACAGGACTACCGACCACATCAGATATACCCGGTAATAGTCCTTTACTTCGCTGTACATTGAATCTTTGTATTTAACCTTTTCCAGTTGATTGATCTGAGAGAAAACTGCCCCCAGGGCGGTGTTATCGGTCGCTCTGAAGAATTGGTTTTCCCCGGCAATGCGCTGGAGCACTGATTCGGATACATTGGAAGATGCCCCGCCGGCGCGTCCGACCGCTATGGTATAAATCCTTATTCCATAAGCCTGGGCGAGCTTCGACATAGTGAAAGGATCCAGGTTCCCGGAGGTGTTATCGCCGTCGCTAAGCAGAATAACCACTTTGCTCTGGCCGTTTGAATCCCGCATTCTATTGATGGCAACGGCAAGCGCGCTACCGATCGCGGTTCCCGCTTCGGGGATCATGCTTGTCTGCAAGTCCTCAATATACTGCTTAAGAAGGTCATAGTCGGTCGTCAGGGGACAAATGGAATAGGCTTCTCCTGCAAAGATTACAAGACCAATCCTATCCTGTAACCTGTTTTCGACAAATCGCTGGGCTACCTTTTTCGCGGCGGCAAGCCGTGTCGGCTGCAGATCACGTTCCAGCATCGATTCGGAAATATCAACCGCCAGCATAATGTCAATCCCCTCTGAAAACCGGTCAATTTTCGTAGTAACAGTCTGCGGTCGGGCTACGGCAACCAGGGCAAGGGCAAGTGATAAAGCCGAAAGCGTAGGCGGAACCAATCGGAGCAAAGTGACCCAGTTCATAAAATAGCTTCTGTGCACACCGCTTACTTTAATATACTGTTTGTCCGTACGGTGCATCACGCTGCGGAGCCAGAAGAGAGCGGGTACCAAAGGCAGCAGATAAAGGAATTGCGGGTATTCCCACCGGAGATTCCGTACCCAATACCAGTCGAACCAATTTAAAGAAAACCACTCCATCGTTTCACTGAATTTCCCTTTGCGACCTATCTACCCCCATAATCGCCAGTCGCTTGTTATTATACAGCGTTTGGGCCACGTTATTCAAGATCAGCAGAGAATTGCCTATGTCAGTTGATTGGGAGGCCACCCCGTAAATAATCTTGTCTGTTTCTTTGAGCGCCTCCCGCAGGGAATCGTCCGAAATATTATCGGAAATTTCACGGGTCGTAAAAGTCGTAAAAGGCTTACTTTCAAGACGTTCAAGGTAATTCTTCCATAATATAAGTGCCTTCTCCACGTCTTGCGTGCTTCCCCTGTTTTTAGCATTTGCAAAATAACGGTTAAAGCCTCTCGAAAACTCGCGGTGCCGTCTTTTAAGCCGGAACACATTCCACTGCTGCCGGATTTTCTTCCCGAAAAGCCAGTTGATGAGAAAAGCGGTTATGGCGGCGATCAACAACCCGATCAGAAAGGCAGAATAGTCAAACCGTTCCTTGATGGGCACCACCTCCAGGTTTTTTGCCAGGGTCAGGCTGTCGAGCTTAGCGCGGTCTACCAGGAGTGCGACGAAACTGCTGTCAACGGGGGGATATACCGCGGTACAATCCTTCCCGTTCCAAAGAAAAACCGGCAACGAGATACCGATACCTGACGTAACTTCAAACGACACAAGATGGTAAACAGCGCTGTCGAGGCTACCCGTTTCGTCGGTTTCGGTACCGAAAACCTCCTGCCGGCGAAATTCAAAGGGACTGAAGTCAAAGGTCGAATCAGGAAAAAAAACCTCCTCGCCGGGTGCATGGCGGTAACTGAGGCTGTAGGCAAACGATTCTCCGGTTCTAACCGTGTCTTTATTGATCCTGCCCCGGGGAAGTTTTCTTTCCTGGCCTGCCGAGGGAAAAACCATGAGCACCCAAAGCACCGCTGCTATCCAGCCGGGCAACTGCCTGTTTCGCTTCGGGGAAAAACCGCTATTACGCATATACTACTTACTGCTCGAACGTTCTTTTTGGTAGCGCCTCACCCGGAACAACCGTACCAGGAGCGGCACGAAATCCTCCGATGCCTCTACAGAAACATAATCCGCCTTATTCTGTTTGCAAATCCGTTCCAGGTTGCGGCTCCTTTCCAGGAATTCTTCCTCAACGGCGCTACGGTAAAAAGGAGACGAAGTATTCACCCAGCTTCGCTGGCCGGTTTCTACATCCTGCACCGGCACGATGCCCATAGCGGGCACCATTTGCTCCTGTTTATCGTGAACCTGTATTACGACCAGATCGTGTTTCCTGGCCATCGCCTTAAGGGGTAATTCATAGTTGGTGTCCACAAAATCGGAAACCAGGAAAATCAGCGAACGCCGGTTGAGCATTTCCAGCACATGGAGTATACTGCGGCTCAGGTTGGTGCGGAGTGAGGCCGGCTCAAGGTTAAACAGTGCCGAAATAATGCGATAAGCCTGTTTCATTCCGCCCGACGGCCGCAGGTAACGCTCGTTTTGATCGGAAAAGCACTGCATCCCGACCACACTGGCTTCCTTCACGGCTGCGAGCGCCAGGACCCCGCAGATTTCCCGCGAGGCATCCAGCTTGTTACGGCCCGGCGCGCCCACCAGCTGCGAGCCGCTCACATCAAAAAGAAAAAAAACCGTTTGCTCTTTCTCTTCCTTGAAAAGCTTCAGATAAACGCCGTGCCCTTTCGCCGATGAATTCCAGTCAATCATCCGGATGTCATCACCATACTGATATTGCCTGAGATCCGAGAAATCGAGCCCGGACCCCTTAAATACTGACTGAAAATTCCCCTGCCTGGGGTTGTTCACCGCCTTTCTTATCCGAATCTCATATTTATGTAGCTTGGAAAGAAACTGCCTAAACATAGGGAACAGGTTTTTCTGAAAATTTTAGCAATTTTGTACACCCTGTCTGCAAAGATAGGCTATAACCAAGAGCAATGCGAACATTCCAATGGGCAGTCATGCTTATCTTTTTGTCCTGCACGGGTGGCACAAAGCCGCCGAAAGACATTCTGGATAAGGAAAAAATGGCGGATATGCTCGTCGAAATCCATCTTGCCGAAGCCAAAGTATCCAAGCTTAACCTGCGTTCCATGGATTCGTCCGTAGTAGTATTCAGGAAGCTTCAGCAGGAAATCTGGGCAAAACACAAGGTCGACTCGGCCCTTTACAACAAGAGTTATGCCTACTACGCTTCCAACCCGGAGCAATTGGGAAGTGTCTATGAAATTGTGACAAAAGCGCTGGCAAAGAGCGATTCGAGTGCCGCCCCCAAAAAGTAAACACTGAAATCCGTTGAGTATGAGCAGGTCATTAGTAATTATACCTACCTATAACGAAATAGAAAACATACATGCTATTGTTAGGAAAGTCTTCGGACTGTCGGTCCCGTTTCACCTGCTCATCATAGACGACGGCTCCCCCGACGGCACCGCTACAGCGGTAAAAGAGCTCCAGAAACAATACCCCGACCGCCTGCACCTGTTGGAAAGAGCGGGGAAGCTGGGTTTGGGCACAGCCTACATTTTCGGCTTTAAATGGGCGTTGCAGCAATCATATGATTACATCTTTGAAATGGACGCCGATTTTTCGCACAACCCCGAAGACCTCATCAGGCTTCACACCGCCTGCCATGCCGAGGGCAATGACCTTGCGGTAGGCTCCCGCTATGTAACCGGCGTAAATGTCGTAAACTGGCCCATGAAACGGGTCCTGATGTCTTATTTCGCGGGGACCTACGTACGGGCGATAACTTCAATGCCTGTCATGGACCCTACGGCAGGTTTCGTTTGCTATCGGAAAAAGGTGCTGGAGACCATCGATCTCGATAACATCCGTTTCGTAGGCTACGCCTTCCAGATCGAAATGAAGTTCAATACGTGGAAACTCGGGTTCAGGATAAAAGAGGTTCCGATTGTGTTTACGGACCGCACGCAGGGGAATTCCAAGATGTCGAAAGGAATTTTCAGGGAAGCCGTATTCGGCGTTATTGCGATGAAACTCCGGAGCGTGTTCTCACGCTACCCCCAGACCCGGAAAGCATAAAAAAACCGCATCCTGAAACCAGGACGCGGTACACTTATAGCGCATTACAAATGTCGTATCAGGCAGAGACTTTGGGCTGATTCATGACCTCCGTTTGTTTCCTGATAGACTCCATATGGATCAGCTTGAAAAGCTCGTCTACCAGGTCAGGGAACAGATTCATGCTCTTACCCCAGCCGGCTCTTGTTTTCAATATTTCCCGGAAACGGTCTACCTGGTAAGCCGAAACGTTGTTATCCCGCTTGTATTCAGCCAGGCGTTCCACCAACGACATCCGGGCCGCGAGGTTTTCCAGGAGCTCTCTGTCAAGATTATCAATTTTGGCCCGGACTACCTCCAGCTCTGACTGGTAATCGGTTCCGTATTCCTTCGAGCGTACGCTCAACGCTTCGAGCATTTCGCCCAGCGCTTTGGGGGTAAGCTGCTGCGCAGCATCGGACCATGCCTTATCCGGATCCCTGTGGGATTCAATGATCAGACCGTCATAGTTCAAATCCAGCGCGCGTTGAGCCAGTTCAAACAAATACTGACGTTTACCTGCCATATGGCTTGGATCACCGATAATCGGCAGCTGGGGGAACATGGTTTTCAATTCCACCGCAATGTGCCACATCGGGGAGTTCCGGTACTTTGTTTCCTGTGCATTGGAGAAACCCCTGTGAATCGCTCCCAACTTCTTGATCCCGGCCTGGTTCAGACGCTCCAGCGCTCCGATCCACAATTGAAGATCAGGGTTAACCGGGTTCTTTACCAGAACCGGCACGTCAACACCTTTAAGGGCGTCAGCAAGTTCCTGGACATTGAAAGGGTTCACCGTCGTACGGGCGCCAATCCACAAAATATTTACACCGTATTTAAGCGCCAGTTCAATATGCTGCGGGGTCGCTACTTCAACTGCAACCGGAAGCCCCGTTTCTTTATGCGCTTCCTGCATCCACGCCAAAGCCGGCTCTCCAACACCTTCAAAACTTCCGGGACGGGTCCGTGGTTTCCAAACTCCAGCTCTCAGCACATTGGCAAAGCCTTCTGCCTTGATCTGCGTAGTGGTTTCCATCACCTGCTCCGCCGTTTCAGCACTACATGGACCAGCAATGATCACTGGCTTACCATTGGTTTCCAACCAACTATTCAAGGGCAGAATATCAAGCGTCGATTTCATTTACTTTTATAAATTATTTGAGATTCCTTACTTCAGTACAATATCCTGCCAAAAAAATACACCTATCGCAGGATAACTGTAATTTTGTTGCGTATTTTGCTTTGTAAATGCAAAAGTAACTATTTCTAATATAACAAAATGAAATAATCTGAATGTTTAAACGTATAACTGCGATTTAACTTTTGTGGGAATCGGTAATCGGAAATCAGAAATCGGAAATCGGGGACCGCAACTGAACATTTTTTGGGAAGTCGGAAATCAGAAGTCAGAAATCGGAGGCGGCAACTGAACACTTTTTGGGAAGTCGGAAATCAGCCCGCCGCGAAAATGGATTGCCCGTCGGAATCCCCCCGATTTCAGATTCCCGATTCCTGATCCCAGATTTCCGATTTCCGATTGCTGATTTCCGACTTCCGACTTCCATTCATCACTTCATCACTTATGAACATTGCTCACCCAAACGTCGACTTCGACAACACGGCTTCCGCGTTTTCGCACCAGACAGATGCCGAATTACGAAAGGCCTACTGGCTGTTTTCAGTCATGAACAGCGCCGCATTAGTCAAGATCGGCAGTGCGCTTACCCAATTTGCCCTCCGTGTCCGCTTACCCGTAAAACCCATTATCCGGAATACCGTTTTCGAGCATTTTTGCGGTGGAGAAACCATCGAAGCCTGCCAGAGAACGATAAAAAAACTGGGTAAAAGCGGGGTAGGAACCATCCTGGACTATTCGGTAGAAGGGGAAGACAGCGCGTCGTCTTTTGACCATACCCTCGCGCAGTTGCTCCGTACGGTAGAGACTGCGGCGCTCAACCCGAAGGATATCCCGTTTGCGGTTTTTAAAGTCACAGGCTTGGTCAGGAGCGTTCTACTCGGGAAAATACAAAACAACACGCCGCTCTCGGAAGCGGAAAAGTCGGAGTACGCCCAGGCCCGGAACCGTATTCTAACCCTCTGCGGCAAGGCGCATGACCTGCGGGTACGGATATTCTTTGATGCGGAAGAAAGCTGGATTCAAAATACCATAGACGATTTGTCATATGAGATGATGCGGCTGTTTAACCGGGAAGAAGCCATTATTTACAACACCTACCAGTTTTACCGGGCCGACATGTCAGGCAACTACGCCGCCGCAATAAAACGGGCCGAAGATGAAGGCTATAAGATAGGGGCCAAACTGGTGAGAGGCGCTTACATGGAGAAAGAAGCGGCCCGCGCCGATGAACTCGGTTATAAAAGCCCTATTCATAACACAAAAGCAGCCGTTGACGACGATTATAACGAAGCAGTTCGCTTCTCGCTGACGAAGCTGGATTCGCTCTCGATTTGCCTCGGCACTCACAACGAATTAAGTTGCCGGCGATGTATGAACGCGATGCAGCAGCAGCACCTTGAAAAAAGTGACAAACGAATTTTCTTCGCCCAGCTGCTCGGAATGAGCGACAACATCTCTTTTAATATGGCTTCGGCTGGTTATAATGTCGCCAAATACGTACCTTTCGGGCCAATTGAAGCAGTTATGCCTTACTTGTTCCGGCGGGCTAACGAAAACACTGCCATTGCCGGTCAAAGCAGCCGGGAATTTCTGCTGATCAAGAAGGAACTGCAAAGAAGAAAACGGCGATAACACGGTGTCGTTATGAACGAAAGAAAAAACGCGACTAAATACCTATTGATCAGCCTGCTCCTGATCATCATTGACCAGGGGACAAAAATGCTTGTCCATTTCAAGATGGAACCGGGGTTCCCGGGGCAGATCGTACTTATCAGCGATTGGCTGAAACTTCACTACGTGCTCAACCCCGGGATGGCTTTCGGGATGCAGCTCGGCCATGAATACGGCAAGCTCTTGCTCACCCTGTTCCGCCTTGTTGCTATGTTCGTCATTGGCTGGTACCTGGTGCGCCTGGCGGTCAGGGGAGCTTCCGGCACCCTTCTTCTGGCGCTTTCCATGATTCTGGCCGGTGCGGTAGGAAATGTGATCGACAGTACCTTCTACGGCGTCCTGCTGGGAAATGCGCCGGTCGGATCTCCTACTCCCTGGTTCCACGGCCAGGTGATCGACATGATCTTTGTTGATTTCTGGGAAGGTTTTCTTCCCGAATGGATCCCCGTATTCGGCGGACAATATTATTCAACCCCCATTTTTAACGTCGCCGACTCCTGCATTTTCGTCGGCGTTTGTATCGTGCTGATCTTCCAGGGGCATTTTTACACGCCCATCGAGAACGATACGGAAGGCAACGTCGAAACCGACCCGGAAGGTGGCTTTAAAGAAACCGATTTGCAGGAAAACAACGAAAACCAGCCCGTTGCCAACAACGAGGCGGCGTCCGAAAGAGCTTCCGATAATGACGACACCGAAGGCCAGACCCTTCCCGACCGCCAGGCCTGAGCTGATAAAAGCCATAAAAAAGGGTGAAGCGCAATGCTTCACCCTTTTTTATGGCTTTGGCCGGTTTCAGTTTGCCGACTCGTTAAGCGGCATATAATCTTTGAAATACTTCCTGATTTCCTTGGTGGTCGCCTGGGTTTTGCTCACCCAGTTAGCGTCGAGCTCCAATGCTACCAGGCCCCGCACACTCATACTGGACTTGAACGCATCGAGCTTTTTCACAAAATCGGGATGGGCACGGGCTGTTTTGGAAGCAAATTCACGTGCGAAGGCATCGCCCTTACCCTGGAGCTCTGTCTTTTTCTCGAGGACGTAGTTAAAACGGTCCAACAGATCCTTAATCGACTTACCGATTACCTCCGTGGCCTCCAGCGTGCCGATCGTCGCTACCGTAGTGCCGCCGATAACCGTCATCTGGTTTCTCAGATCGGGCTTATCCTTTGCAATTACCGGTGACAAACCGGTTGATGCCCCCATGGTCGCATTCAAAACCGAACGCTGGCTTTTACCCCTTTTGGCCTTCCTGTAATTCCGCTTGAGATCGTTCTCTTTCTCTACCATCTGGTCCATGAGATCACGCGCCGAAACCATAGCCTCATGATACAGGTTGAACCAGTATTCATTCCGCTTCTCCTCGTCTACCGTATTCCCGACAACAAAATTGAAGACCCGTTCATCCCTGTTTTGCGCCTTGTCAATCACATAGAAGGTGATGCTGAACCGGACGGAGTCCACGGGTTCTTTCACGAAGTCAAAACCCGGTTCCCAGATGAACTCATAGTTCGTCTCCGTATTTTTTACAAGGGCCTTCTTGGAAATTTCCTTGTTCTGAGAAACGAAATCAAATCGTGCGATATCGTCGTCACCATTCGGGTCGGAAAGGTAAAATTTAATATTCACCAGTGAGTTTTCCTTGATCCGGAAAACAGACTGCTTCGGTACCACCGTAATCACCGGCGCAAGGTCCTTTTGTGTGGGCTCCAGCTTCAGCCGCGCTTTGGTACGCGCTTTGAACGGCTGGTCTTCCACGTAAAATTCTACATACCGGGGGCCTGCTTTCAGAATATTAAACTGGGCGATAGAAGGATCCCAGGTTATCTGGCCTGCCTCGGACATTTGCATGCCCTCGGGCATAGTCTCCAGTATCGGGATAAACACAAAAGAATCGTTGTCCAGGTCCCGTACACTCTCAGGATCGACCCGGTAAGTATTCTGCGTTTTGAATTGCACGTAAAACGGCTTCAGTTCATCCACAACCGGCGGGCGGTTGGTATGAACCACTTTAAATACAACCTCCTGGCTATTGACTTCATCGGCCTTGTTACGGGCTTCAAATAAAACAGATACCGCTACAGAAGTAATCAGGCGGTCGGCTACGTCATAGGAAGGCGTCCAGGAAAAAGCGCCCGTTACTGAATCCAGTTTCATTTCAGGGACCTTTCCATTCACGATCGAATAGGTTACTTCCTTACTCTTTCCACCGGTAGTTTTTAACTCGAAGCCAATACTCTCCCCTTCCTTCACAGTACTCCAGCCGTAGTTATACGGCATAATAAGCTTAAAAGGCTCGGTTGAGGAAGAATCTCTGCTCCTGACAGGTTCCTGCCCGAAGGTTTTAGTGACTATTCCAAGACAACCGACCAAACACAACCAATAAACGTATGTGGCCTTCGCGGCACTCATAGTGAAACAGCTTAAATGTGACATAGGACAGTTTAACATCAATATAAACGTTTTTTTGTCCGTTCAATTACTTTGTCGTCAGATTATCCTTAAAAAAAAGAAGAAATACCGTTAGTTCTGAAAATACCACAAAACAAAGACGTCAGTGCCCGACCCATTGACCGGCACTGACGGTTGAATATCCGGGCGCTACTGTTTCGCAGGAGGAGTTACCCCCAGCTTTTTCAAAACGAGATTGGTAATATCGGAGTTCTCAGAGCCGGAATAAAGCAATACCGGGTTGCCTACATTTCCCGTATCACCGTTCAGGACATACAGATACCCTTCTTCTTTTCCGACCTCCTTGATAGCTTTGTTCACTTTTTCAGCGATCGGCTTAAACAGTGCCTGCTGTTTCTCCATAAAACTTGATTCCGACTTCCCCTGGAGTTCCTGGAGTTCCGTTCTCAGCTTTTGAAGCTCGGCTTCGGTGGTCTCACGCAAGGTCTGGCTCATAGATGCCGCACTGGTCTGGTACCGCTCCACCTTTTCCTCAAATGTCTTCGACTTCTCCTGCAACACCTTTTCGAGCTGCTTTTTCATAGTTTCAAGCTCACCCTGCGCCTTTTTGGTTTCGGGCATTAATCCTATAATATAATTGGAATTGGTGTGGCCCACCTTAACATTTCCCTGCGCAAAAAGCGTGGTACAAAAGACAGAAAGGATGCTCAGGCATCCGGCAAGCAAAAATATTTTTCTCATGTTCATGTGTTGATTGGTTGTCGGAGGTCAGAAATCAGAAATCGGCCGCGCCGCGTAGACACTTTCGTTTCCGATCTCAGTTTCCGATTTCCGATTTCCGATTTCTGATTTCTGATTTCCGATCTCTGACTTCCGCTTACTCCTTTCCACCCACCTTTACAAACAATAAAGCGAGGCGAAAGACCGCATCGCTTTATTGTCAGCTTGTTCGAGTTTGAAGACGCATACAGTCTGCCGGCACCTTACTTATTTAGGCTTATTCGCGGCAGGTTTGCTTCCGGCGGCAGGAGCAGCCGGTGTTGCTGCAGGCTTGGCTTCTGCTGCGGCAGCCGCCTTAGGATCGACGCCGAGCTTGGTGAGAACAAGATCTGTTACGTTGTACTCTTCAGAGCCCACGTAAAGCAGGATCGGGTTAGCGTTCTGCCCGGTGTCGCTGTTAATGATATACAGGTAGCCCTGCTCCTTCCCAATCTGCTGGATGGCGGCACTGATCTTGTCCAGAACCGGGGTCAAAAGCGTCTGCTGCTTTTGCATCAGCGACTGCTGCGAATTTGCCTGAAGATCCTCGATAGACTTCTGAAGATTTTGCAGTTCGCGTTCGCTGTCGGCGCGCAGCACTTCATTCATGTTCTGCGCATTTTTCTGGTACTTATCGAGCTTATCCTGGAACTCCTTAATCTTTTCCTGGATGGATTTCTCAAACTGGGCCCGGGTAACTTCGAGTTCACTCTGAATCTTCTTCGCATCCGGAAGCCTGCCCAGGATCACTTCTACGTCAGTATACCCGATTTTGGTTGGCGTTTGTGCCATAAGAGGGTTAACCAAAGAAGCGACGAGTGCCACTAACGCAAAAACTGCTTTTTTCATTTGTTCTTTTCTAAAAATGGTTTGTTACTGGTCCGTATTAAAGCGTATTACCGTATAAACATCAAAGTTACGTTCTTTCCCGGAATAATTAAAGAGTTGCCTGCTCAATAACCCGCCTTTACGGTTTGACAGCCGGTTTGACAGCATTGGCGGCTTTAGGTTTAAGATCAATTCCCAACTCCTCCAAAACATAGTCGGTGTAATCGTGTCTCGGATTGGTGTATACCAACACAAAATCACTGGATTTGTCGATGATCATGTCCAGCTTACGCTGCACGGCCACTTTATCAAGCGCGCGCTGAACCTTGTCCATCACGTCCTTCATCAGCTCCTTTTTCTTTTGAAACAGCATTCCGTTCATACCGAACACTTTGTTGTTGTATTCGCGCGTTTCCAGCTCTTTTTCGCGTATCTGGTCCCGGCGCTTCTTTTTCAGCTCCTCGGTAAGCAGCACCTCTTCAGCCATTAATTCGCGCTGCATGGCGTCAACCGCTGCCATCTTATCCTGGATTTCTTTCGCCCAGCTGTCCGAAAGCTTATCGATCTCTGCCTGCGCCGTTGCATATTCGGGGAGCTTGCTCATTATAAACTCCATGTCCACGTACCCGAATTTCTGGGCGGAGGCCAGGCCGCCCGTCGTCAGCAACAAAAAGCAGATAAAGAGTGATCTAAGCATTGTTCTCAATTTATACAGGAGTTGTTAGCAACGAAATAAACGGCCCGGAAATTATCTGAGCTGCTGTCCGATTGTAAAATGGAACTGCCCGCCGCTCTTTTCCGTCCGTCCCTGGATACTGTCGAAACCGTATCCCCAGTCGATTCCCAGCAAACCGAAGGCCGGCATAAAGATACGGGCGCCGACACCCGCAGATCTTTTGATATTAAACGGGTTATAGTCTTTATAGTTGTCCCAGTTGTTACCGCCTTCAGCAAAAGTCAGCAAGAAAATCGTTGCCTGCGGGTTCAGTGAAACCGGGTAGCGTAATTCCATTACGTACTTGTTGTACACAACACCACCACCGCCTCTCGGGACGATACTGGAAGTGCCGGTGAGTGCCCCTACCGACCGGTCGTCATACCCCCTCAAACCGATAATATCCTGGTCTGCCATTACGAACATTCCCTGCCCGGCCAAGCCTGACCCACCGACAATGAAGCGTCCGAAGGGACTGATCGGGTTTTTGGAGTTATAGTTACCCAGGAAACCCATGTGAGCGCGCGTATTCAACACCAGTTTGCCTGTGATGGTAGTGAACCAGCTTGCGTCGAACATCCATTTATGGTACTCAATCCACTGAAAACGGTCATTCTGATCGGCAAACTCCTTCTTGCGGAAGGCCGAGTAAGGCGGCGTCAGCGTAGCGCTCAGGCTGAACGATGAGCCGCTCCGCGGATATTGGAAGTCACTGAGCGTATTCCTCGAAAGCGTAGTATTGAAAGTGATGTTGTTCGACTTACCGTTGCTGTAGCCGATGCTGAAGAAGTCAAGGCTGTCGAGCGAATAGCGTTGCAATGAAAGCGCATGGGTAAGCTGCATGAAGCGGTCGGGCGCCTTCAGGCGTTTGCCGAGCGAGAAAGTAATCCCGTTGTTGTGGTACGCTCCCAGGTAATTCATCTTGTTACCGAACATAATGTTGCGGTAGTCTGTCATGCGGTAAACCGTACGGGTAAGTGCAACACCGAAGTTGATTGGCTTTTTACCGCCAAGCCAGGGTTCGCTGAACGACAGCGAGTAGGTTTGAAACTGACGCCCGTTTGCCTGGAACCGAACGGCCAGCTTTTGTCCGTCCCCGGAAGGGAGCGGGCGCCAGGTGGACCGGTTGGGGATATTGCGGATCGAAAAGTTGTTGAACACCAGGCCAAGAGTTCCTACAAACCCGATGTAACCACCCCAACCACCTGATAACTCAATCTGGTCGGAAGGCTTTTCTTCTACTGTGTACTCTATGTCCACGGTTCCGTCGGCCTGGTTGGGCAACGGGTTAATCTGGATTTTTTCAGGGTCGAAATACCCCATTTGCGCCAATTGACGCTGGGTATTGATCAAATCCGTTTTGCTGAATTTCTGGCCCGGAAGCGTCATCAGCTCACGCAAAACCACCCGGTCGCTGGTTTTGGTATTGCCGTTCAGGATAATCCGGTTAATCGTCGCCTGCTTTCCTTCAAACATGCGCATTTCAATGTCAATGGAGTCGCCGTCCACCGTTTTTTCAACGGGTGTTACACGGAAATACAAGTAACCGTCGTCCATATAAAGCGAGCTTACGTCGCCGCCGGGAATACCGTTGATCCGCTTCTCAAGATCTTCGGGGTTGTACACTTCACCTTTCTCGATCCCCAGTTTTTGCGACAAATATTTGCTGGGCCAAAGGTAATTCCCGGTCCACGAAATATCCCGGTAGTAGTATTTAGGTCCTTCCTCGACTTTGATGTCCACCCGGATCGACTTTCCATTTTCATCTCTCACCACGGAATCGGAAAGGATAGTGGCGTCGCGGAAACCATTTTTCCGGTAAAACGCTATCAGCTTATCCTTGTCTTCGTCATATTTCTTGGGAATATATTTGGAAGGCGCCCAAAACCGGTAAAACACCTTTTCTTTAGTTCCTTTCAGGCGCTTCTTCAGCTTTTTGTCGGACAACAATTCATTGCCCTCGATCGCGATTTCCGAAATCCTAACCTTTTTACCCCGGTCAACGTGGAAATTCAGGGTAGCCTGTCCCCGGGTAGTATCGGGAATCTGCACCACTTTTACCGCGGTATTGTAATATCCTTTGTCCTGGTAATGCTTCTTGATGAGAAGCTGTGTATTCTTGATCACGGTAGGCGTAATAACGCGCCCCTTGATCAGCTTCACCTTATCATTAAGTGTTTCCCGCTGACCTTTTTTGATCCCCGAAAAAGTCACCTGGTAAAGCCTGGGACGTTCCTTGATATGGATGTTCAGCCATACCTTGTTCCCCTCGGTCTTGGTAGCCTGGATTTCCACGTCATCAAGCGTACCGAAATCCATCATCTTTTTGATGGCAGAAGGAATTCCCATACCCGGGAGCCTGATTTTGTCACCGGTACGCAGACCGGAGATCGAAACCATGGAATTGGGGTCCAGGAATTGTGTACCGGAAACGGTCACATCCGCTATCTCAAACTCCTTGGGGTTTGCATAATCAAACAGATTCGTGGAGGTCGGGGTCTGGGGAACCTGGGCCTGGCGCATGGATCCGATGCCAACCCGTTGTGCGAAAGCCTCACCACATGTTACCACCCCTACCAATACCAACACCCAGCCCGCTCGGGAAAACGCCTGGTAAAAATTACCTTTTGAGCCAATCATTATGCTTTTGTCACTATTTCTTTAACTTGATCACCTGTCTTTCCGAACCTCCTTTCACGGCTCTGAAAAGCAATTATTGCTTCGTGCAAATGGGGTTTTCTGAAGTCTGGCCATAAGAGGTCGCTGTAAACATACAGTTCTGCGTAGGCCAGCTGCCACAGCATAAAATTACTGATCCTGAAATCGCCGCCGGTTCTCAGCATCAAATCCACATCCGGCCAGCCACCGGTTGATAACCTGGCAGCGAAAAGATGCTCATTTATATCTTCGGGTTGCGTCGACCCTGCCAAAACTTCCTGTGCAAGCTGCCTGGCCGCCTGTACAATGTCCCATTTCCCGCTATAACCCAGCGCAAGCGTCAGCTGCAGCCCGGTATTTTCAGCGGTCTTTTTCATGCCCTCGGTCAGTTCCTTCCGGGACCGCTCCGGCAGGCTTTCGAAATCACCGATCGTATGGAGACGGATATTGTTTTTCTGAAGAGTTGGAATTTCCTCGCGTATCGTATACACCAGCAGCTCCATGAGCGCATTGACCTCAAATTTGGGCCGTCCCCAATTCTCGGTCGAAAAAGCGTAAAGCGTCAGATACTCAATGCCAAGTTCCGCACAGCCCTCTGCTATTTCCCGCACAGAAGTAATGGCGCTCCTGTGCCCGAAAATTCGCGCCGCGCCCTGCTTTTGTGCCCACCGGCCATTCCCGTCCATGATGACGGCAATATGCCTCGGCAGATTTTTCTGATCAATTTGTTCTTTCATCCAATGGACTAACTTACCCTTGCAGGACAGGCGCCGGAGAACCATAATACGTTACACCCGGATCAATTGTTGCAACGACCTGCTGATTTCCGGTGGCTGATTTCCGGCAGCCGGTGCCTCTTTCTTCTGTTCTTTTCGAATACGGTTAGAAAAATGTGGTGCAAGTTAGGAATAAGTATCACTGCATCAAAATGTATCGAAAAACAGATTATCAAAAAAAACGGGTAAAATACACGGTTTCCGGGGGCCGCCGGTCGTGTGAAGCGAAGCTGCCGGACGGAGCCGGAAATACACACCTCACCCGGCATTACTCCCTGCCCCCTTTTTACGGGAAGCTCTATTTTTTACCCCTGCCGCCATCAACCAAATACGGAATTAGCTATTTTTACGTTTTGAATTGAAAAAAAAGGGGCAAACAATTGTATTCGGGGAGTAAAAAAAAGTATCGGTCGCTGTTTCCTGGCACACCCGGCTGGATGGCAATCCTCTTCGGATTGCTTTTCCATTCCTGTTCACAATACAGCCAGAAACCTGCATCGGTAGCCTTTCATAACTTTTCTGCTAACTACAATGCCTATTTTATTGCGAAGGCCAATCTCGACTCTGCCGAATTAGGTATTGCCGCTACCTACAAGGAAAACCCCAATTTACTTCTGCCCATCCTTACTCCTTTCGATTCCATACAGGCCAAGCAATTTTCGAAAAACCTGGACCAGGCGATAAAAAACGCCTCCATCATTGCCGAAAAGCACCAAAACAGCAAATGGCTTGACAATAGCTATACCATCCTGGGGAAGGCGCGCATCTACCTGGGGCAGCTGGACGACGGGATCGAAGCGCTTCGGTACGTGCTTGCAAAAAGTACGGAAGACGTGGACAAAAATGAGGCGCTGACTTTCCTGATGCGCACTTATGTGGAGAGAAAAGAATTCGGCAATGCCCTGAATGTCTCCGAATACCTTCGTCAGCAGCCGCTGTCGACCGGCGCCACCGTAGATTTCTACCTTACCAAAGCCTATCTTCATCAAAAATCGGAAGAGTATCTTACTTCGGTCGCCATCCTGGAAGAGACCCTGCCCCTGATCGGCAAGTCGCCCCGGAAAGCCCGGCTACATTATATCGCAGGACAGCTTTACGACCGGCTCGGCAAACCCGCACTCGCCAATACACACTACGCGCGGGTGCCAAAAAATAAACCTCACTACGATCTGACGTTTTTTGCGAAGATGAATTCGCTCCAGAACCAAAGCCTGCTGAATCCCACTGCCCCGATCGAGGAAATCGGGTTCAGGAAAATGCTGCGGGACCGGAAAAACACAGATCTTAAGGACAAGATCTACTTTACGATGGGAAAGATTGCGGAGCAGAAAGGAGAATTCAGAGAGGCGCTTGATTACTTCGGAAAGTCGGTGAGGGCTTCTACCGCCGCAACCGACCAGGTGCCCTATACCTACCTGGAAATGGCGCGGATTTACACCGACAAGCTGGCACAGTTTGAGCCTGCCAAAGCATATTTTGACAGCGCTATGTCGTTGATACCGCAGAACAACCCGGCCTTTCAGCAGCTGACCGACCGGAAGAAAATGCTTGACCAGTTTGTAGCCTACCTTACGATCATCCACGCGGAGGATACTTTGCAGCAACTGGCCCGGCTCTCGCCTGAAGCTTTAAATGACCGGCTTGACGAGGCTATTACCCAACGGCAGGCCGCTCAGAAGCTGGCCTACGAAAAGGAACAGGCGGCTATGGCCGCGATGGCCAGGCAGGATGCCAACGCCTCTGCAAGTCCTTTCTCCGGCCCGCGATGGGAACTGTACGACCCTTCCCGGGTGAGCCAGGGGAAAACCGATTTTTCGCGAAAGTGGGGGAACAGAACGCTGGAAGACAACTGGCGGAGGAAAACCAAGTCCGGCAACCAGGTCGCCCGTGCCGGAGAAACCGCTGCTGACTCCACGGGATCCGATTTAGCCGCGACGGCTACGGAGACGGCTTTCAAGGAAATGGTAAAAGGCTCGGAAGAGTGGGTGGCCCAGCGGGAATCCATGCTGCTCAGTATACCACGAAGCGATTCGGCGATGGCCGCATCCCATAAAAGAAAGGAAAATGCCTTGTTTGATCTCGGCAAAATGTATTGGAACAACCTGAAAGAGCCCGCTAATGCCGTTAAAACATTAAACAGGCTCATGGACGAGTACCCCAAAACAGAGCATCGCCAGGAGGCCTACTATATCCTGTGCCTCGCTTTACCCGCCGATGATCCTGCCAAACAAAGCTGGAAAGATAAGCTGGTCGCCGAGTTCCCGAATTCGACTTATGTACGGCTGCTGAGTTCGGGTCCGGCCGCTGCTCCGGACAGCCCTGCAGAAACCGTTTATGAAAGAATTTATTCCCATTACACCTCCGGGCGCCTTGACGAAGGGTTAAAAGAGCTCGATGATGCATTGATACAGTACCGTGATCATGCCGGGATAGACCGTTTTGCGCTTCTTCGCGTTTTCATGGTGGGAAAAACAAAAGGCAGTGCCGCTTATAAAGAGGCTATTCTGGACTTTATGAAAGTATATCCTGAAAGCGAGTATATTCCCAGAACCAAAGAAATGCTTTCTGTGGTGGAACAAGCCGCCCTGCTCCCCAATAATTAGAAATTGCAGAAATACTCTTATTAAGATCATGACGAACGAATTGCTGCCTGGAAAATACAGAAGAACTATTCGGAATATCTGGAGGTTTGCAATCGGGGGTATTGCCCTGCTCATTTTGTATATCCTGGCCGTACGCGTCAATTTCCTGTGGCTCTTCGGGCCAATGCCGGACCTGGTCACGCTCGAGAACCCGCGCTCGGAAGAGGCCTCTCAGCTCATCTCGGCAGACAACCAGTCGCTGGGCAAGTACTTTATTGAAAACCGTGCGCCCGTAGAACACGACCAGATTTCACCGCGCCTTATCGAAGCTTTGCTCGCTACGGAAGATGCCCGTTTCATCAAACATTCGGGTATCGACGCCCGGAGCCTTATACGGGTCGTTAAAGGTGTTGTTACCGGCCAGACCAGCTCCGGCGGCGGCAGCACGCTGACCCAGCAGGTTGCCAAAAACCTTTTTAAAACCCGGACGAAAGAATACCAGGGCCTTCTCGGAAAGATCCCCCTGGTGAAGACCGTGATCAACAAGACCAAAGAATGGATCCTGTCGGTAGTATTGGAAAGAAAGTATACCAAGAAGGAGATCATGATGATGTACCTCAACACGGTATCTTTCGGCAACAATACTTACGGGATCAAAGTGGCCGCCAAGACGTATTTTAACAAAGATACCTGGGACATTAATGTCAACGAGTCGGCGCTGCTGGTCGGAATGCTTCAAAATCCTACTTTCTGGAACCCGCTTCGTTACCCCGAACGTGCACTGCAACGCAGGAACACCGTTCTGGCCCAAATGAACAAATATGGCTTTCTTGACGACGCCCGGCTGGAAAAAGCAAAAGAACAGCCCCTGGGCATGCGTTTCACACTGGAAAGTCACGTTACGGGGCCGGCCCCGTACTTCAGGGAAGTGATGAAAGCTGAACTGCGCGACTGGCTGGAAAAATACAACGACGACCACGGCACGTCTTACGACCTTTATACCAGCGGGCTAAGAATCTACACCACCATTGATGCGCGGCTCCAGTCCCACATGGAAGATGCTCTCTACACCCACATGAAAGACCAGCAGGCGAAGTTCGAGGAGCACTGGAAAGGGAAAAATCCGTGGGTGGACCAAAACGGGAATGAAATCAAAGGATTTCTCGAAAGTGCAGTCAAGAGATCGCCTCATTTTATCGCTCTCAAAAATTCAGTCGGGGAGGACGAAGCCTGGAAAATCATGAAAACACCCTACAAAATGAAGGTGTTCTCTTATGACGGGGAAAAAGAGGTAACCATGAGCCCGATCGATTCGATTGCTTACTACAAGCGCTTTCTCCGGTCAGGCATGATGTCCGTCGATCCCAATACCGGCTATATCAAGGCCTGGGCAGGAGGCGTGAATTTCAAATACTTCAAATATGACCACGTCAAACAGGGAAAGCGTCAACCGGGGTCAACTTTCAAGCCTTTTGTATACCTGACCGCACTTGACCGCGGCATCCTCACCCCCTGCTCGCATGTGGTGGACGAGCCCATATTTTTTGGCCCTGCCGACGGAGTACCGGGCGGCTGGTCGCCAAAAAACTCAAATGGCCGCTTTTCGTATGCTTCTTTGTCGCTCCGGCAGGCGTTGGCCAACTCGGTCAACTCGGTTTCTGCTTTTATCATCAAGCAGGTCGGCGCAAGCTCGGTTGTCGATTATGCGCACAAAGTCGGCATTACGAGTCAGCTGGAGGCGAAACCTTCGCTTTGCCTGGGTATCAGCGACGTTTCCGTTTACGAAATGGTGGGTGCATATTCTACATTTGCCAACGGCGGAAATCATACCACACCGCTTGCGATTCTGCGGATCGAGGACCGGCATGGCAACCTGCTGCAGGAGTTCTTCCCGAAAACCAACCAGCAAATCAGCGCCAATATGGCCTACAACATGCTTTACCTGATGCGTGGGGCGGTTGAAGGCGGTACTTCTTCAAGCCTCGGCCGGTTTGGCGTAACTACGGGCAATGAAATCGCCGCAAAAACGGGAACCACACAGAACCAGTCGGACGGTTGGTTTATGGGGATCACGCAAAACCTGGTAACCGGTGTCTGGGTAGGAGGCGAAGACCGTAGTATCCATTACCGCTCACTCGCGCTGGGTCAGGGCGCGCGCACTGCGCTACCGGCCTGGGGGATTTATATGCAAAAAGTCTATGCAGATCCGCTGCTGACCGCTTTCGGACGGGGGGCTTTCCGAAAACCCGATAATTTCTTCCTGGATTGCGGCGGCGAAGACTACAGTGGTGAGGACACCTACATTCCAACCATCAGGTCGGAAGACGAAGGGCTCCATTTTTAAACCTGAAGGAATTCCAGTCTTCCGTAACCTAATCGCCGGCATTCACCATGAATATCCTTATTGCTCCCGATAAATTCAGAGGCTCTCTGGACGCGGAGGAGGTTTGCAACGCCGCTGAAAAAGGGGTATTGCTGGCATTGCCGGGCGCCACCATTATTAAAGCACCTCTTGCCGACGGCGGGGAGGGAACGGCGCAAATCCTGACCAGAAACACCGGCGGAAGGTTCGTCCAAACCATTGTAACCGACCCGATCGGCCGCCGGATACCGGCCACGTATGGCGTCTCGGGCGACGGAACTACCGCCTATATTGAAATGTCGGCGGCCTCCGGGTTAAGCCTGTTAAAAAAAGAAGAGCAAAATCCCCTGGCTACATCAACCGCCGGCACGGGCGAACTTATTGCTCACGCATTGGAGTCAGGCGTTACCACGATCGTGCTGGGTATCGGCGGCAGCGCAACCAACGACGCAGGTACGGGAATGGCGAGCGCGCTGGGTTTTCGCTTCCTGGATAAAAATGGCCTGGAAATTGTCCCGGTCGGTGGAAACCTGGGCGAAATCAGCGCGATTCAGGGCGACAATGCCCACCCGAAGCTAAAGAAGAGCAGAATTCTGGTCGCCTGCGATGTCACCAACCCATTGTTCGGCCCAAATGGCGCGGCCTTCGTGTATGCCCCTCAGAAGGGCGCTGACGATGCCATGGTCCTTCATCTCGACAGCGGGCTCCGTTCCCTTGCGAAAACAGCGTCCGGCCATTTCGGCACCGACGTTTCGGAAAAGCCGGGAGCCGGAGCGGCGGGAGGACTTGGTGCCGGGGCTATCTGGTTTCTAGGGGCAGAGCTTCACGAAGGGATTAAAATCGTGATGGATCAACTGGGCATCCCGGAAAAAATCCGGGGGATGAACCTCGTAATTACCGGCGAAGGAAAAGCTGACGCACAGACCCTCAGCGGAAAGGTAGTCAAAGGACTGGCTGAACTATGCCGGGAGTCCGGTGTTCCGCTCGCTCTGGTCTGCGGCACCCTGGCCATTACTCCTGAAGAGGCCCGTGAGGCAGGGATTACGTATGCTGCTTCGGTATTGAACCGCCCCATGGACCTGGACACTGCCCAGTCTGAAGCGTCGGAAAGAATTACAGAAACGGTATTTTATCTTGTTCGCCTCCTGGCAGTGCAGCAAGCATTCAAAAACGGGTAAAATTCAGGAAAGAGTTAAATTGTGACTGGTATTTGTCTGAATCTACCTGGTAATAGAACGCCCCTTTTTTAGAATGCCCCTTTTGCTTTTCATTCAACTTCTTAAGTAAACCCGTCGAGAGGAATTTCCGGCTGAAATTCCGTTTGTCGAAGGTAGAATTAAAAATAGCCTCGTATAATTTCTGAAGCTGGGGAATCGTGAACTTTTCGGGCAGCAATTCAAAGCCGATAGGGTGCTGAGCAGCTTTGTACCGCAGCTTCTCTATGCCTTTGTTGATCATTTCCTGGTGATCAAAAAGCAGGGTGGGAAGGTCGTCGAGAGCAAACCAACGCGCCTCGTAAGAATCCGAAACCTGCTCGTCGTAATCTTTCACATTAATCAAAGCAAAATATACCACCGCCACGGTACGGCTGATTTTATCCCGGTCGGGTGCTCCGAACGCATACAGTTGCTCGAGGTAGATATTTTCCAGGCCGGTCAGCTCATTTAAAATCCGCGAAGCCGCGTTCTCAAGATCTTCTTCCGGGCGCAGCCATCCTCCCATCAGGGACCAGGTGGTGGCCGTTTCCTCGATACCTCTTTTTACGAGCAGAATCTTGACCACCTCTCCGTCGAACCCAAAAATAATAGAGTCAAGCGCCACCAGGCACTTGGTCTGATCTTCATACTGGTTAATCATTCTTGTTTTTTGAGTTCCATTCATTAAGTTCATAAATAGGGCAAGTTTCGTATTGTATGTTAACGTTAAGTAATTGTGAGACACTGTTCGGCCCAACCATTCCGATTACTGTTATGCTTCACGGCAGGTTCAGGCGCACCGCCCTTTGATGATTGCGACGAATTCACGAACAGACCCATTTTATTCGAGAATTCGTGGCCGTATTTCAACTATTTTTAAAAGCCAGCAGGCACTCTTTCAGCGCTGACACCTCCGGATCGGTTATCGCCGGAAAATTTGCTATCCGGAACGCCGATTCCTTCCACTGACCGTAGCCGTTTCCGAGCATAATGTGCTTCGACAGGGCAAATGCCTTTACGGCGGCAACGTTTTCCTTACTGTCCTGAACCGCCACTACCGTATGAGATCTTACTGCGGAGTTTTCAACGAGCGGGGAAAAACCGTGTTGCTCTAAAAATTGATAAAGCATTAAACTCCTGTTTTCTAATTTCCGCGACACAAGATCTATCGGGTCGAGCGTACTCATCAGGCGGTTCAAAAGGTAAATGCCAAGAATATTCGGTGTGTAAGGCGTCTGTAACTTCCTGAAGTTTTCAATGACAAAGGGCAGGCTATTGTAATGTAACTTCTCACCAACTTCATCCGAAGCCTCAACGGCTCGCGGAGATAAAATCATCACGGCCAGTCCAGACGGCAGGCCAAAGCATTTCTGCACGGAAGCAAACCATATATCAGCGGTTTCCCACGGAAGTGACACACCGGCCATTCCCGAAGTGGCATCCACCGCTACCAGCCCTTTAAAAGTACTTCGGACGGCCTGCAAAGAGAGGTTATCTACGGCCGTTCCGTTGGATGTTTCGGTTTGGGTGAGACAGAGCAGGTCACGGTCACCGTGATCCGGAAAAACGGTACCGGGTTGCTCGTTCAGATTGTACGGAATATTGACCGTTCTACCGTGAATTCTACCCGCATAATCACTCCACTTCTCGCCAAAAGCGCCATTGTACAGGTGAAAGCTTTTGTGCGGGGTGAGAGACTGCGCCACAATTTCCCAACATTCAGTAGCCGAAGAGGTAAATACAACCTCATAAGCATCGGGTACCAGCAATTTTTCCTTCAGGACTGCAATCGTCTTCCCCAGCATTTCCATAAAAGGTTTGCTACGGTGGTTCATCGAAAGCAGGCCCGAGCGGTAGGCATCCGTCAGAAAACTTTCGATCTGGGGGTACAGCTTGGACGGGCCCGGATAAAATGTGATCATGATTTTACGGGTAAATCCAATAAATACCTGACGGCAAGCTCGTAACCTTTTAGCCCGAGCCCGCAGATCATACCTTTGCAAACTTTCGAGAGGTAGCTGTGGTGTCGAAAAGCCTCGCGGGCATGAATATTTGAAATATGAACCTCTACAGCGGGGGTTGTTACCGAAGCGATTGCGTCGGCAAGTGCAACCGAGGTATGGGTATATCCGCCGGCATTGATCACGATACCGTCAAAATCAAACCCTACTTCATGTATCTTGTCTATCAGCTCTCCCTCGTGATTGGACTGAAAATAGTTGAGGGATACGTCGCCGAACATTTCGGTAAGTTTTATAAAGTAGTCCTCAAAGCCGCTGCTGCCATAGATTTCAGGCTGTCTTTTTCCCAAAAGATTCAGGTTAGGACCGTTTACGATTAAAATTTGTCTTTTTGCCACGCTCAGGATTTAATTTAATACAAGGTCCGAAATTGCATTTTTTCCACTAAAGATCATAGTCCCGACTGCTCATCCCGGGCAAAAACGGCCTTTGACGCGAGGCGAAGATGAGCTCCCGCAGCCATACCCAATACTGCGGCGAACAAACCGTAGAGGAGCGGCGGATAAACGGTTTCGCAGTATACCGCAAGCAGCCACACCGAAAGACCGCCACCCATGGAAAGAAGGCACCCGGCCAGCGTAGCTTTTTTCCAATACAAACCGGCAGTCAACGGAACAAAAAGTGAAACCAGGCTAAAGGCCGACGATTCGGCCACCAGCTCAAAAATGCTGTCGCGCCCGAGCGCCATTACCACAGATACTGCCGCGATTCCGACGATCCCGGCCCTGATAACTGCCAGGAGCTCGCTATCAGAGGTCACCGGTTTGAAAAATTTGTAAATGTTCTCTCCAATTATCGTGGCCGGCGCCATAATTGCACTGCTGGTAGTGCTCATAATAGCCGACATCAAAGCGCCCAGAAACAATACCTGTACGGGCAGACTAAGGTGCCGCATTACCATATCCGGGATCATCATCTGGCCGTCTACGACCAGCTCAGGATACAAAAGCCTTCCGCTCAGCGCGATATACAAAGGCAGTAAAGCAATGGTTAAATACATAAAAGCGGAAAGCAGACAGGCCTTTACGGAAGTTTCCGCATCCCTGGCTGACATAACCCGCTGAAATACATCCTGCTGGGGAATAGACCCGAGCCCTATGGTTATCCAGGCAGCGCCGTACCTGGCCCAGCCCAGCAAGTCTCCTTTCGGGAAAAAATGAAAGAACCCGTCAGGAAGCGATGCAAACAACGGACCGGCTGATGCGGTTTTGTTGTAAAGAACACCGGCTACAGTAACCAGGCCGGCGATAATAAGGAGTGTTTGTAAAAAATCGGTCAGTGTGATGGACCACATCCCGCCCCAAACGGTGTACACCACAACAAACAATGTGCTGCTGACAACGGCAACAGGCATAGACCAGCCCAGAACAATTTTCAGTAGTATCCCCATTGCGATCAGCTGCGCGGCAATCCAGCTGATATAAGAGGGCACGATCAGCAGCGCAGAGCCTATCTCGGCTGCCCTCCCGTACCGTATCCGGAAATAGTCGCAGAAAGTCAGGATGCCCAGTTGATAAAACCGGCGGGCAAAAAAAACGCCGACCAGGAAAAGGCACATTGCTGCGCCGAACGGATCTTCGATAATACCCGACACGCCATGCTTGAGGAATTCCGCCGGTGCCCCCAATATACTTTCTGCTCCGAACCAGGTAGCGAAAGTCGCGGAAGCCGCGAGAATAAGCGGAAGCCTTTGACCTGCCAGTACGAAATCCCGGGTGTTTGCCACAAACCGGGAAGCCCAGAGGCCCACGCCCAAGGTAACCAACATGTAACAGCCAATGGCAAGTCCGAGCATTTCCTGTGTTACTTAACTCCTGCGGGAGATTTCCTACAATTGGTAAAAACCCTGGAAGCGGACGATTTTACTCAGCCGACTTATTGGAAGGCGATATCGCAACCTGTATAACGGCGCAACACTTTTCAATACCACAATTTATTTCAATCCGGCCCGTATGGACCTCAGGCTTTCTACCAGATGATTTTTGGCAGTATTCGGAGATATATCCAGCGCCTCGGCTATCTGCTCCAGAGAAAAACCTTTCTCACGGCTGAGCTCATACACTTCCTTCTGCCGCCTGGGCAGTGTTTGTAAAAGAAAGGCAACCCGATCTTCCAGCTCTCTCTTATAAATTTCCTCGATAACAACATTGGCATGACGTTCCATTTCCAGCCATACAGTTTCCTGGTATTTCTTCTCTGAAGCCAGCCTACGATAATGATCCATCAGGTGATTGCGCGCAAGAGTATATAACCATGCATCGATATTTTCTATAGAATCGGCACAATCTTTCTTCTGCCAGAATTTGATAAAAACATCCTGGGCCAAATCCTCCGCTAATGAAGGGATCTTAACGTGTTTTATAAAAAAGCTGTAGAGAAATTCCCTGTACTCTGTATATACCTGTTCCATTTTCACGGATTTATTGCATATCCGGTGAAACCAGGGGTTATGAGATGTATTAACTGCGCCTTACAAAAGTATAAAAAATCTCAAATTATTTCTACTCAAAAAAAATATCGTACCGACTAGTCCTTGTCGGCGGGTTGCGCGTCAATGCTCTAAACCGAACGGGGAACCAGGGCTACTGACGATGTTACTGCGCAAAAACATTAGAAAAGGACCTGACTTAAACGGATTCTAATAGTGAATAACAACGATCGCATTACGCGGCTGCTGGAAAAGTACCGGAACAATACATTGTCGCCCGAAGAATACGCGGAGTTCCTTGGCCTTATGGGTGACCCGGACACTTTCGACCTGATTGATCGTGTTTCAAAAGAGGATTGGAAAGAATCCAGGCGTATTTTGCGTGACATCCGAGCGGACGAAAGGCAACCCGTGCGAAGACGCATTGCCATCGCCCGGCTTTTCTGGGGTGCCGCCGCCTCAGCCGCAATATTCGTCACGACTCTTCTGGTGTGGCCTGAAAACCGTGCACCCGAGCTCTTGTCCTATCAGACAGGTTTCGGAGAAACCCGTACCGTTGTGCTGCCTGACAGCAGCAAGGTATTGCTCAATGCCAATTCACGGCTGGTATGGAATACAGACTGGCTAAAGAAGAAAAAACGCGAGCTGACTCTTGAAGGCGAGGGCTACTTCGATGTCAGGAAGGTCAGCGGGATAGAATTTGTCGTGCGGTCCAACCACATGAAAATCAGTGTACTGGGCACTACCTTCAATTTCAGGAGCCGCAAGGGGTCCGCACACCTCTTCCTGGAATCCGGCAAGGTAAACCTCGAAATCCCTCAGCTGCAGCAGCAACCCGTTGCACTGACACCCGGCAATGCTGCGCTGTACGACAGCGGGAAAAAAGATCTCCGGATCGAAGCCGCTTCTTCTCTCCACCGCAGCGCTTCCTGGGTCGAAGGAATGCTTGAATTCGAAAATACCCCGCTCGGAGATATCCTGGACCGCATGGAAGAATTGTACGGAAAGAAATTCAAGGCCGGAGACCCCTCCGTTCTTGAAAAGCGGCTGGACCTCTCCCTTCCCTATTCAGACTGGGACCTGATCAGGAAAGTGCTTGAACTGTCCCTCCAGGTAAAACTTGTCGAAAAACAGGACACGATATTCGTGAAATAGCAAAAGAAAACCCAAACCAGGATTACTATGAGAAAATATCTCCGGATTATTCTATCCGGGATTGTGCTGTACTGTCTTTTCCCGGCCTATGCCACAGCTCATCCCGGTGAAACTCTGCAAAGCGAAAGCCTGCTGAATATCATCAGCGATATGAACAGGCGGTACAAAGTTCATTTCACGTATGATCGCGAAATAGTTGAAAAGGTCAGGATCAGGAAGCGGTACAACCCTGGCTCCTATAAAAATATCAACGAAGCCCTCAGTAGCGTATTACGGGAAACTAACCTCAAATTCCAGGTATTGGACATGAAATACGTGATCATCTACCGCGACGACCCGAAAGGAATGGAGTCGCTGGAGAGAATGATCGGCGTACTACAGGAAATTATTGACCAGAAGAAAAGGGAGCAGCAGGAACAACGTCCGGTGCAAAAGGGCGCCGGCGTATCCAAGCTGGAAAATCTTGCGGTTCCGGAATTTCGTATAGATAGATCGGTAGAAGGAAAGGTACTGGATGAAAAAGGTGAGGGGCTTCCAGGCGTGAATATCATAGTCAAAGGAACCCAGCACGGCGCAGTAACCGACGCGGAGGGGCGGTACAAAATTTCTGTCCCTGATGAAAAAGCTGTTCTGATCTTTTCCTTCGTAGGTTATCTAAGCCAGGAAACAGTAGTGGGAAGCAGGATATCGATTGATATTTCGCTGAAAACAGACGAGAAATCATTAGAAGAAGTGGTGGTGGTAGGGTATGGTACGCAGAAAAAGATAAACCTGACAGGCGCAGTCGACGTAGTCTCGGGCGACCGGCTCGCCAACCGGCCGGCCAATACAGTAGCCGACCTGATCAAAGGCGCCTCTCCCAACCTGAACATCACCATGGGTATGCGCGGCGGCGAACCCGGCGCCGCCAGCACATGGAATATCAGGGGAACGGGTTCTATTCATGGCAGCGGGTCGCCGCTTGTGCTCGTCGACGGGGTGGAAATGAATATTCAGAACGTAGACCCGGAATCCATAGAAAGCGTTTCTGTCCTCAAAGACGCTTCAGCTTCCGCAATCTATGGATCGAGAGCGCCCTTTGGCGTGATACTGATCACCACAAAAAAGGGCAATCGCAGCGAAAAAGTAAGTATTCAATACAGCAACAACCTTTCCTTTGCTTCTCCTACAAAACTGCCGAGTTATGCAGACGCACTAACCTGGGCGACCGCTTTTAACCAGGCCAACGCGAATGCGGGCCTTACGCCCGTTTACAGCGAAGAGCAAATGAATCGCATCAGACAATACATGAATGGTACGTTTCCCTACGAATATGATCCTGAAAACCCGATTGACAACGTATTTGCCGGTCGCAGAAACGGTAACGCCAACAATGACTGGCCTCGTATCCTTATTGCCGACTATTCGTTCAGCCAAAAGCATAACCTGAACGTTTCGGGCGGAAATAAGAAAACGCAGTATTATCTGTCGGGAGGTTATATCAATCAGAATGGAATGTATGAGTTTGGCAGGGATTCGTACAGGCGATACAACTTTATGTCGAATTTCAGCTCCAAAATAACCAACTGGCTGAATTTCAATTCCAGCCTGAAATACGCCAACGGGAAAACCGACTTTCCTGTGGGGCAAACGACGGTGGGCAGAGAGCATTTCTTCAACGAAATCATCCATTTTGCACCGATGATGCCCTTCTACAACATCAATGGTACCATACAAAGTCCTCTTGTAAGGCTGTCGCAGGGATCCGGGCGCGATCGCACGGAAATTAATGATTTTTTTATTACATTAGGCTCTGAACTGGAACCCGTAAAAGGCTGGAAAACAACCTTTTCCTACAATTACAATACCGTAGGAAGCCGGAACGCCACAAACCCCCGGCCCGTTTTGGTTGAACTGGGTACCGGTCAGTTCGGCAATATAGGAAAACCCGCATCCGGTTACACTGCGTCATTTTCTCAAAACACTTATACGCTTATAAACGCCACTACCTCTTATGAGCTTACTGCCAATCAGCATTACTTTAAGCCAATGTTCGGCTTTGAACAGGAATTGCGGCAGTTTTCGGGGATCTCAGCCACCGGCACCAATCTGATCACCGATGAGATTCCTTCAATCAGCACTTCCCTGGGAGACCGTACCGTAAATGACCAGATCTATCACTGGGCCACCCGGGGATTCTTCGGACGACTTAACTACAACTATAAGGAGAAATACCTGCTGGAATTCAGCGCGCGGTACAATGGCTCCTCGCGTTTTGCGCGCGATTCAAGATGGGGCTTCTTCCCTTCCGCATCGGTCGGCTACAATATCTCGCAAGAACCGTTCTGGTCTTACGTGGAACCTTACGTGAACACGCTGAAAGTACGCGGCTCATACGGCGCACTTGGCAATCAAAATGTAGCCAACTACCTCTACCTGTCAACTATCCCGGTAGGCAGCGAACTTAAGTGGATCGTGGACAGAGAAAGGCCTCCTTTTGCCAAGGCCCCAGGCCTGGTGAGCGACGACCTTACCTGGGAGGCCATCACCACACTCAACCTGGGTATTGACGCCGGTTTCCTGAAAAACAGGCTTAGCCTGACGTTTGACTGGTTCAACCGTGTGTCTACGGATATGCTTGGCCCTTCTATTACACTGCCCTATTTGCTGGGCGCTTCCACCCCGCAAAGCAACAACGCAGAACTCTCTACAAAGGGTTTTGAGTTGCTGATCGGCTGGGAGGACCGGCTGTCGGGTTCACTCTCCTATGACTTGAAGCTCGGTTTGGGCGACAGTCAGTCAAAAATTCTTGCCTACCAGAACGAAAAAGGCCTGATTGATACCTGGTATGCAGGCAAGAAAGTAGGAGAAATCTGGGGATTTGAAACGGACGGGCTCATTCAGTCACCCAATGAGTCTATGCCCGACCAGTCGAAATACCATCCCAAATGGGGCCCGGGAGATATGAAATACAAAGACTTAAACCAGGACCATGTAATTAACGACGGGCTGAGAACCCTCGGCGATCACGGAGACCTGGTTGTGATCGGGAATACCTCTTCACGGTACAATGTCAGTCTGTCGGGAGGTTTAAAATGGAAAGGACTGGATTTTAACATGTTCTGGCAAGGAGTAGGGAAAAAGGACTACCATCCCGACCTTAACTCCTCTCTGTTCTGGGGAATGGTACCTGCCTGGGGAGGGTCGGGTATCTACAAAAATTCCCTCACCCTGGATTACTGGAGACCGGCAGATGAGACCAATTTACTTGGCCCAAACACCGACGCTTATTTTGCAAAACCCTATTTCACGGCGGAGACCAATAAAAATCGTCAGCGGCAATCCAGGTACCTGCTCAACGCGGCCTACCTGAGGCTGCGAAACCTGCAAATAGGATATTCAATCCCCGAGCGGATACTTAGCAAGATCGCGGTTCAGAAAGCCAGAATTTATTTCTCCGGAGAAAACCTGCTCCTATTCTCAAAGCTTCCCAAAATTCTGGACCCCGAAACGGCGATAGCGTCAGACCCGAGCAATGGCGGGTACCTGGCAAGCGGTGTGATTTATCCGATCTCAAGAACACTGTCGTTTGGAATTAATCTTTCGCTTTAATTGGTATGAGGCGTGAGTTGTGAGGTTTTAGCGGCACCAACCGGCCCGCGAATAAGACGAGTCGGTCCCCCTTCTCATCGCTCATAACTCATCGCTCACAACTTTGAATACAGATGAAAACAACGAATCTTCTTATCGCTTTTATCTGCGCGGTTATGTTGACTGCGTGTGATGATGATTTCCTGGAAAGAACACCGCTCGACGCGGTGACGGCTCCGAACTACTTCAAGAACCCGAATGATCTCAAGGCTTACGTAAACCAGTTTTACAGTAATTCTTTTTTTCCAAAATACGGCGTTCATGGAAATGATTTTGACAGTGATAACCAGATCTCGGCGGCGCCGGACCGGAGACTGGAAGGCAGCCGGACCATATTGACAAGCGGCAGCATCGCTTTCGGAAATGTCAGAAGTATCAACTACTTTTTTGAGAACTACAAAAAGGTTGAAGAAGGTTACAAGCTTGGTGAATATCAGCAATATCTCGGCGAAGCGTATTTCTTCCGGGCGCTGATCTACTATAACCTGCTCAAAACCTACGGCGACATCCAGATCATTACCAAAGTATTGGGTACCACTTCTCCCGAGCTATATAATCCCCGGGACGCGAGAAACCTGGTCACCGATTATATCATAAGCTCGCTGGACTCTGCCGCCATCCATTTAACTGCGGATAAAACCCGGGGAGCGGGGAGAATAAACAAGTGGATGGCCTTGCTTATCCAGAGCCGGATCGCACTGTACGAAGGTACCTGGGAGAAATATCACGCCGGCACCCCATTCGGAGTGGATGGAGGCAACCCCGAAAAATACCTGTCCAAGGCTGCAGAAGCTGCGCACAAAATCATCAGCTCCGGCATTTACAATGTCTATTCAACCGGCAAACCCGCCAGGGATTATAAGGACTTGTTTTCTCTTCAGGATTATTCTTCCAATACAGAGGTGATGTTCTGGCGGGAATACGACAACGACCTTTCCAGAGGCGATGTAGACTTTGTAAATGACAGAAACATCAGGATGGAAGCGCCGCTGGGGAGATCTATTACCAAGACGCTTGCAGATGCCTATTTATGTACTGACGGAAGACCTATTGCCGCAAGTCCCCTCTTCGGAGGATATGAAAATATCAGAAAAGAGGTGATAAACCGTGATCCAAGGTTCTCTCAGACGATTGCCCCGCCTGAAGATGTCTGGAAAATTTTTGCCGACGGAAAGACCCAATACTGGGAAGAAGCCTATGCCCGCCTGAATTCGACCGCGGACTATAACTCGCCCGGCGGATACATTATACAAAAAGGCTATAACCCCAACATGGTTTATCATGTTCAGCAATACGAGGAAACACCATCAATCCTGTATCGTTATGCCGAGGCGCTCCTCAATTATGCCGAAGCCAAAGCAGAGCTCGGAACCATTACACAGCAGGATATTGATATTTCGATAAAAAAACTACGCGAGCGCGTTGGAATGCCTAACCTGGTTATTGCCGACATCGCTACCGACCCGCTATGGGACTTCCCCACTCTTTCTCCGGTTATCAATGAAGTGAGACGGGAGCGGCGGGTAGAACTGGCCCTGGAAGGATTTCGCTGGGATGATATTGCGCGCTGGGCAGCGGCAGATGAGCTGATTGTCGGCAAACGGCCCAAAGGTTTTAAAGCATCTCAGATAAAGGGCAGCAATCCTTTCCCTGTTGACGATCAGGGCTTCCTGGATCCTTTCAAAAATGCAATACCGACTGGATACGGGTTCAGGTTAGACAGAGACTATCTCCTTTCAATTCCGACCTCCGAAATTGTGCTGAACCCAAACCTCACCCAAAACCCGGGATGGTAAAATACTGTTGAGAAAAGTCTTACCGGACTTTTCTCAACCAGGGAGACTTTTTAAACGCGACCCGAACATTTAAAAAGATCTCTGTGTATCTTTGCTGAGTTTTACTGGACAGGCATGACAAAACTTTCGGTTAGGCATCTTCTTGGCATCAAAAACGTTTCTGAGAACGACATACAGACCATTTTAGAAACAGCAACTCAGTTTAAAGAAGTTATTAACCGTCCTATCAAGAAAGTCCCTTCCCTGCGCGACATCACGATAGCGAACATTTTTTTCGAAAATTCCACACGGACAAGGCTTTCTTTCGAGCTGGCGGAAAAGCGGTTGTCAGCCGATACAATTTCTTTTTCTTCTTCGGGAAGCTCCGTAAAAAAAGGAGAAACCCTGCTGGATACCGTCAACAACATCCTGGCGATGAAAGTGGACATGATTGTAATGCGGCACAGCAGCCCCGGAGCACCGCATTTTTTATCACAACGCATTGCCGCCAATATTGTAAATGCAGGTGACGGCACCCACGAACACCCGACGCAAGGCTTGCTGGATGCCTTTTCCATGCGTGAAAACCTGGGAGGAGATCTTACCGGCAAAAAAATTGCGATCATCGGCGACATCACGCATTCGCGGGTAGCGCTTTCCAATATATTCTGCCTTCAGAAACTGGGAGCCGAAATTATGGTATGTGGTCCGAGCACGCTGATACCTAAATACATCCGGAACCTGGGCGTGAAGGTAAGCCACGATGTGAAAAGCGCGCTACAATGGTGCGACGTTGCCAATGTGCTCCGCATTCAACTGGAACGGCAGCAGCTCAAGTATTTTCCTTCGTTGAGAGAATACTCCCTGTATTATGGCATCACGAGGAAAATGCTCGATGACCTGAACAGGAAAATTGTTCTCATGCACCCGGGCCCTATCAATCGAGGGGTTGAGCTGGCTTCGGATGCCGCAGATTCAGGCCATTCGATCATCCTGGAGCAGGTACAAAACGGCGTTGCCGTAAGAATGGCTGTCCTGTACCTGCTGGCACAGCAAAACTAATTTTTCCGGCACGTTCGTTTTAATACCATAACGGTCGCGAAAGGTTGTTGCAAAAAACCTCATCGGGGATGCTATGCGGCGCCGCTACCGGGAACAAAAATCTGACACACTTTCCGCAGCCGGGGCCTTTGTTCCGGGCTACATACCAACTGCGTTTCTTCCACATATGAAATCAATCCACATTTTCGCTATTGCCTTTACCATTCTGGCACAACTCCATGTCTCTGCGCAAAGTGACCTTCCCGGTTCCAAAGACCATGAATTGCTTTCCAGGTTCCAGGGTTCTCACATTGTCGGGTACAGCCAGAAGGAGTTTGAAGCCTTTACTTACCCTGCAGCGGCCGGACTCGTCGACTACGATAAATTAAAAAATCCCGCTCTTGCCGAAGGCGCCCTCACCTTCATAGAATACCAGGCCCCAGCCGGCGTAACCGCCACCCAGGTATTCCGCACTTACCAGACCCAGCTGGAAAAAGCCGGCTTCAGGATTATTTTTTCATGCAGGACTTCCCAATGCGGCAGCCTTCCCATGCATTTTGTCAGGGAATACGTAAAAGGCTCTTCGAGCGAGATCGGGAACGCGATGGTAGGCGAGGCCGGTTCTTACCTGGTTGCTTCGGGACAATTTCAAAATAATCCCTACCTGGTCAGCCTGGTCGTCGGCGATGCCGGAACCGAAAATGCAGCCCGTTACGCAATCAATTTTGTAAGGCGGGAAAAACTGGATACCGACAAAGTAGACGTAAGTGCTGTTACCGACAGACTACAAAAAGAAGGCCGTTACGCTTTCTACGGAATTCAATTCGCCACCGCCAGTGCAGTTGTCAAGCCGGAGTCGTCGGATGCCCTCAAGGTAATTGCAGATTATCTGAAGGCCAACCCCTCGGTCAAAGCGCTCATTGTCGGCCATACCGACAACACAGGGGATTTCGCCCAGAATATTGCCCTCTCCGAAAAACGCGCTCAGGCAGTGGTGGCGAAACTGGTAAACGAATCCGGTATAAAAGCAGATCGGCTAACGCCTGTAGGCGTCGGTATGGCAGCACCATTGGCGTCGAATAGCAGCGAAACAGGCCGCGCACAGAACAGGCGCGTCGAGCTGGTTATACGGTGAGTGCTATCCTGCCGGCTTTTTGCTTTCCACGAAACGCAGGACTCCCGCCTCGTCGTCTGCATTGAACCATTGAAAATTGCCCTGGTGACGGAACCAGGTAAGCTGACGCTTGGCGTAACGCCTGGTATTCTGTTTTAGCAGACGGACCATTTCCGTTTCGTCATAAAGGCCGTCAAGGTAACCGTATACTTCTTTGTAGCCTACGGTCTGCAAGGCGTGGTGATGCCGGTAGGGAGCCACGCTGCGGGCTTCTTCAACGAGCCCGTTTTGCAGCATCAGATCCATTCTGGCCTCAATTCTGCTGTACAGCTCGCTACGGTCGCGGTCAAGTGCGATCAGTAACGGTTCGAAGGGGCGTTCTTCCACGTTTTTACGTTTATAGGAAGAAATCGGTTTTCCCGTGGTGTAGAAAACTTCGAGTGCCCGTACAACACGTTGCGGGTTATGAACCTCTGCGGTAGCGGAAAACACCGGGTCTGACCGTCGGAGCTCGTCCTGGAGAACTCCCAGTCCGTCCGTATCAAGTCTGGCGGTAAGGGCTTCGCGCAGTCCGGCTGCAGGTTGCGGCAGATCGTCAAGCCCCTCGCATACGGCCTTGATGTATAATCCTGATCCCCCGGTCATAATCACATACCGGCTTTTTTCAAACAACTGCGGCAGCAAAGCAAGCACATCACGCTCGAAATCACCGGCACTATAAGGCTCCGCTATGGAGTGGGTATTAATAAAATGATGTTTGACGCGCGCCAGCTCCGCTTCGGTCGGCTTGGCGGTACCGATGGAAAGCTCCCGGAAAAACTGGCGCGAATCGGCAGAAACTATTTCCGCGCCCAGCTTCCCGGCCAGCCGGAGGCAAAATTCTGTTTTCCCGACCGCTGTGGGCCCCGCGATAACGATAAGTTGGTTTTTCAAATCAGGGGTGAGGTTTGAGGGGTGAGGTATGAGCCCACCCGTCCCGCAAGGTTGCAAAGGTAAGTAATAGGGGTGAGGTTTGAGTTGTGAGGTATAAGCTTTTCCCTCACAGCTCGCCCCTCACAACTCACACCTTAAACCTCAGCCCTATCTCCGTGCTGCCGGCAATTGCTCCGACAGGGTTTCCTGCAGCAATTTCATTTTTTCGCTGAGCGAATAGGGCGTGTACACATAGTCCTGCTCAAACTGGAAACCAAAACGCGAATCGCGCGATACTGCGAGTTGCGACAGTTTGGTACGTGCAATTTCTTCTTTCAGGATCTTTTCCATTTGGTCCAGCAGGGAGTTGGCCTTACCGGCATCGGTGGCTGCTGCCCACTGGAGCCTGTAGTTTTCAAACTCCAGGACCGCGGCGTTGCTGTCCATCATGCGGTGCAGGTGCTCGGCCACCACTACTTCACGGACGGCTATCGCACGCTTCCACTCCGGGGAGGCCAAGGCCGCAGACCGGTACAATTTCAGTCCTTTCTCCATTTCCGCCGATGCATTTTTGAGATACTTCAAAAATACCGGTAAAAGCGGTGTACCTGGCGCCGCCACAATACCCGTTGCACCACGGGCGTACTGTTCCGCGCGGTTGGTTTTATTGGTAAAATCAGGGTAAAATACCATCCTGGTCACGGTGAACGGCCAATAGGGGTTAAGCTCGCCACCGAGGTACCCCATCCACATGTTATGATCCATCCAGGATTTATGGAAGGTTGCCGTGCGCAAGGGAGGCTCCTGGAAGAAAAGCGGGTTACCTATAGCGTTGTTGGTTCCCATGTTGGGACCGGTATCCGGTATCTGGCGAATTGCCTGGTCAAAATGTACCCATGCTTGCAGCACTTTCTCCTTCTGTTCTTTTCCGAACAGCCGGGAAGCCATCTTCCCGATCAGGTCCTCGTACGACAGCGATTCGTTCCAACAGGTCCAGTACCGGAGCTCGGAAATAAAATTAGGGGTAAACCCGCTGCTCCAGCTTTCGATGGTCCCCTTTACGCCATACTTTGCCAGGGCATCGTAGCGCTTTCGCCATTGGCCGGGGAAAGGCAGGTATGGAATGGTCCCGAACTGCCAGCTTGCGAAGGTATCTACCTTTGAAAAAACTTTCATTCCCCGGGCGTTTGCCTCCTCGATTTGCCCCTGCGTGACCTCTGCCGGCCCTACCTGCGACAGCGAGTAGTCCCTTAAAAAGCCCTGCATGCCATCAAGCTCAAATCCTTTGCCATTCTCCCAGGTTAGCGAGGGAATCGCATCTTGCGGTAATTTCTGAACAAAGTACCGTTTGAGTTTCACGTTTTGAGGCCTGAAATCGATGTTGTACTCCCAGGCCAGTATGTGGGTTTCGGGATTTACGCGGTGACATTCCTCCGTAACAATGCCCACGGCTTTGGCCCAATTGTCCGCCCAGTTTTTGACATGCGCCTCATCCGCGCCGTGAAGCCCGCCCCATTTCTGGTACCAGAACCCTTCGGTCAGCAGCACATAGCCGCCCATTTCGGGGAATTCCCTGATAATATCTTTCACAAGTTTCCGCAGCCCGGCCTCGCTTTCGGCGGTGCCGGTATACTGGTAAATGATCGGGGTGTACACTTTTATCCCCCAGCGGGCGGCCCTTTTGATCAGGTCATGTACGCGTTCGGGGCTTTGCCGCCTGATGCGGTACATTAAACGGGCATAGAAATCGGTTGAGGTTTCAGGGGTGGTCCGGTCGCCGTTGGCGTTAGCGTAAACAGAGGTAAAAAGCCCGTCGAAACCGTTGTGGGCTATGTGCGCGAGCTGGTTATCGGGCCACTCCATCCACCCCAAACCGGAAAGTACCATGCGCCGCTCGTAGACGGCCTCCCTGATCCAGCGGAGGTTCTTTTCCAGGAAGGGCCCTTCCCGAAATTTCATCTGCGCTTCCAGGCAAAAAAGCCCCTGGAGTACCCCAACAGGATCATAGCCGATCACCAGCAATTGCTGTTTCTCCTTAATCAGGGCATAGGCTTTGGGGCCTTTCAAATTCGCGGCATATTGCGGGAAGTACTCTTTTAACCCTACCACGATCTGATTTCCCTTCTTCTTTGCCCGGACGGCCGGTTCAATTTTCAGGACGGGAATCTCCACATCCATTGAAACCTTCATAAACTCGCGGAAATCCTCCACCGCGGTTTCTATTACCTGGTCGCCACCGGAAATATATTGCAGCTGCCATCCTTCCAGTGAAAATTCATCGTTGGTTCCTGCCTGCCCGCGGTCGCGGCAAAGCACATGCAGCGGCCCCTCGGCAATGCGCTTGTGGTGCCCGTAGGGCTGGTCTTTCGGGAGAATGCGTTCCACTTCCGCCGCAAAAGTCTGCGTGTCATCTGGAGCTGTACCCGTTTTGTTTCCAATTGTATGATCGCCACCGGAAACCGGCGTATCGGGTGCGGCATTCAGGGCCGTCGTACCGGCAATCCCTAAACCCGTGGAAAGCAGGAATTTCCTTCGTGAGAAGTGTTGAGACATTTTCAATATTCAGGTTAAGGTCAGGAATAGGTAATCGTTATACGGTAGGCAACCAGAACTCGAGCAAATGCCTGCAATTCAGCACCTTTTCTTTTAAATCGTCCGGGACATAGAAATAGTGGTTGCTGGCTTCAAAGCCAATCCGGGAATCGGCAGACTGTAGCGCAAACAAACGGCGGGCGAGCTTAATTTCGTCGTTAAGCAGTTCCTTCAGCCGTGCCTTTACGGATGCTTTGTCTTCGCCGGTCTGCAGACGGTCACGATGCCGGATAAAATCCGATTGATTGGCGACGCTTCTATACAGGACGCCTACCGTTTCGGCAATTCGCATTTCACGCTCCAACTCATATTTCTCATGCGCCTTCAGCGACTTTCCTTTCACCTTCGTGCGCAAAACTTTCAGGGATTCTTCAAAGCCGTCGGCAACTTTATAAAGCTGGTTGATAAATATCTCTTCCGGGTAAATGGCCCGCCAATGCGCCAGATCATCGTACCCGATACCCACCATAGTAGAATTATAGCCGGTCGGTTTCTCCCAAAGCAGGTTGGCCGGTCCTGAGTGGACAGGCGCGTTGTACACCACTCCTATGTGATAAGGAAATTCGCGGTAGGCTTTGCTGAAACCGTACCACGCGTCCACCATATCGTGGGCCGCCGCTCCGTAGCGCCTGAGCGCTACCTTGGTCATAGCCTCCTTTACCGAAATATCGGCATCGCTTCCTACTACCGAAACGACTTCCAGGTTGGGTGACCCGGGATAACCGCCCAGCGTCCAGCCGGTCATGAGTCCGCTCACCTTTTCGCCTCTCAGGTTGACGGCATGCTGAGCCACGTTTTCGAGCGCGGGCACATAAGGTACCCCTCCGCATTCCCAGGTAGTGCCGGCCTGTATTTTGGCAATGATGCGAAGTCCGTTCTTCCGGGCCACCTCCCAGTGCCGCTTCGCCCGGGGCCCCGGCCCTACTGCTGAAATGGAGTATTCCCCCACCTTGCCGTCGATCCCGCCACGCCGGATCGGCAGATCCCACTCGCTCACACTCATCAGGGAGGCTTCTTTAGGAAGGCCGGGTACGATTCCGTCAGCCCATCCGTCTTTCCAGCCCCAATCCCAGGCAATAAGACGCGGTCCCCTTCCGGTGTAACCAGCATGGCCATTACTTTTGTACATTTCCACCCCTTTTTTAATGCCTTTGTCGTAAAGCGTATTCAGCTCTGCAATTACCTTCTCAGGTCCTTTGACGCTACACCTGGGGCATTTGGCGCCCTCAAAATGCGACCAGCAGTTGGTAGGGTTCTCCGAAGCGGTAATGGAAAAGAACCCCGCCAGGTCAGGGACAACCGAAACGATCCTGGCGATGGAGTCAACGAGGTAGTCCTGCACTTCCGGTACGCTCGTACAAAGCGCAGCATATTTGCCGCGCGTAACCCCTTTGAATTGCGGGTATTTTTCGTAGAATGCCAGGGGCTGGTACCTTGGCTCATTGAGATAGAGGTAAATACCGATACCGTGTTTTTTACTTTTCTCAACCAGTTTCCGGAGGTTTTCGAGACGTTTCTCCCAGTCTTTGCTCAAGGCCGGATCCCATGGGAAGGGCGTCAGTTTGCTCAGTACGATGTGCATCCAGGTACCGTCAAGGCCCGATGCCGCCATTCGCTCCAGGTAGCCGTCGGGATAGGGATCGATCTCGGCATCCAGCAGCGGATCGCCGAAAAGTGTGAAATACCCGTACCCGTAACGCGGCGCAAACCCCGACTGGAGCGGTTGTACTTTTTCTTTGGGCGGAGACGACAGGTCTTTGACAAACTGGAAAAGCGGTTCTTTTTTACCGGCTGCCGAAGCCGGGAACTCTTCTTTTATTATCTTATTGATCCATAGCTCCTTCTTTGCAGGCTCACCGGATAACGTCTCCCACTTTACCGGGTCGCAATCGGGTTTGATACTGCCCAGCTTGATGTAGAGAAAGTCGTCCTCCTGGAGCGTAAATTCCAGATGTTCTTCCGACCACCCCAGAAGGTCTTTTAACTGTGATTTAGGCAGCAGGTGCCAGTTCCGCCTTATAATGGTGATGTAGCTCCGGCTCCACTGCTCGGCCGTAACGGGTGTCGGCGAGGCCAGGCCCATTGATTTTCCAAGTCCCAGAATTTGCTGCTCCGTAGCGCCGGTCACCTGCGCCAGTTTTGTGGTTGGGACGAGGTTCCAGTTCCGCCATACAAAGGCATGCAGACGGCTCGGGAAATGGGGAAAACTTACCGGAAGCTTCAGATTTCTTGCCGTCAACGCGCCGGCGGCAAATGATTTACCGCCCCAAAGCAACCCGGAAGAAACCAATGCTGCGGAACCAAGAAAGCTGCGCCTGGACAGCCCCGGATTTTTTTTGTTACTCATCATGAAAAGATCAAACAGGTTTGGGAGATAGAAAGCGTTATATCTTATAAAAATCAATACAATTTTGTCCCCACAGTTTCTTGTTTTCCTCGGCAGACAGTTGCAGGGTGTTGCGCCTCAATATTTCGCATACCTCGGCGTAAGACGCACCGACGAGACAAACCGGCCAGTCGGTACCGAACATGACGCGGTCTGTGCCGAAAATATCGAGGGTTACGTCGATGTATTTCTTAAAATCGTCGTATTTCCAGTTCACCCAATCCGCCTCGGTGATCAGCCCCGAAATTTTGCAGGTTACATGGTCGAGGCCTTTGAAACCCTGCATGTCTTTCGCCCATTCGTCAATCACCTGCGCCTTGATAAAGGGCTTGGCGATGTGGTCCACCACGAAGGGCTGGTCGGGAAAGCGCTTTACGAACGACACGGCATTCCGGATATGCTTGGGGTAAATCAATACATCGTAAGTATAGCCGTAGTCTGCCAGCTTGGCGATGCCGGAACAAAAATCGTCGCGCAGCAAAAAATCGACCTCCGGCTCGGCCTGTACGATATGACGAAACCCTTTCAGCGCTTTAAACTGTGAAAAATACTCCAGGCGTTCGTCCAGGTTTTTGGCCCGCAGGTCGATCCAACCCACTACAGCTTTGATAAAATCGTGTTTTTCAAGCAGGTCCAGTAGGAAATGCGTCTCGGCCTCGCTTTGATCGGCCTGAACGGCTACACACCCGTCGATCCCGCTTTGCTCCAGGAGCGGTTCCAGGTCTTCCGGCATGAAGTCATTTTTAATTACGGCCATTTCATCATTGATCCATGCGTCTTTCACCGGGTGGTATTTCCAGAAATGCTGGTGGCTGTCTACTTTCATTTTGGTTTTGGGATTTGAGGTGTGAGGTTTGAGAGGTGAGCCCCGGGAACCGCCGGGGGCAGGTCGGCTCATTTCTCAAAACTTACGGCTGTTACATTTAATAAGATTGCTGGCGTAAAAATAAGGATCTCGCGATTTTATGACGTATGAATGTCCGAAACGCACCCTTCGCGCCGGGCAGGTTCCGGTGAATTTTTTGGGAAGTTTGAGAAAAATGGCAGCATCAAGGGGCTATTGCCCCCATTTTTTCCTCCAAGCGGAGTATTCCGAAGGCTTAACCTTGTATCGGGCATAGTTGCCTTCGTGTAGGGACAGGAGCTCCGTCTCGACGACTTCTACAAACCTGGCTTGAACGGACCGGGGTAAATTATTGGCAGCCTTTTGAACTGCGTTTACCGCTTCTTCTTTCGTCATGGACCGGGAAATTATTTCTGCCACCAGCGATCGTATGTTTTCGCGATATTGAAGGCGGAAAGTATCAGGTTCGCCGAGAGACTGACGTATTGCTGCATAACGCAACGCCGACCGCTCATAGGCCCACATGAAAACATCTTTAAAGAGCTCTACCCGGTTGAGTTCATAAACCCCCAACAAGCCCTGAACATACAGGCTATCAGGCACATCCACAAATGCCAGGGGCGCGAGATTCCGCCTATTCAGAGGGATATTGGCCGCAAGACGCGACACGCGCTTGTTCACATCGTCAAAAGGTTGGAGGTAGGGTAATTGTACCATGATAAAGAATGCCTGCTCAAAAGGATCTGTAATCTCCTTCGCTTTAAGCAGAATAACCCTGAACATCTCTTCGATAAGCTGCGGCATTCCCAAAGGTGTAAAAACAGAGTTGGTTATCCCCACCCCAAAAGTACGCAGTCTGCCGGAAGCTGCGGAATCAGCCAGGAGGTTGTTTGACAGCATTGCGTGTATGTTGGTAAGCGTATAATAGTTGAAACCAATTTCTTCTGTGGCCTCGATAATAAATTCAATAGCATCCTTATGGTTAAGGATCATTTGAGCCTCTGCAGCCGTTTTATTGTCCGCCATCTTACCTTCGGAAATCAGCCTTTGGGTATCCAAAAGGCTATAGGTATTTCCTTCGAGGCGACTTGAGTTCCAGGACAGATCAATCAGTAACCGTTGCAGGATTTCTTTTGCGTAAGTTCCCGCCGGTTGGTCCAGGCTATTTGTCTTCCCCAGCTCCGCCAGCTTATCCCGGTCTTTCTGTGTCAGATAGCAATCTGTATTCGGACGATAGGAAGTTAAGAATTCCGGGTTATAGCCTACCGGATGGCGAAAATTAAACGGCTCGGACACCGCTCTCAGTATTTCTCTTCCTTCTTTTGAAAGTGGTATATCTGGAAATAGATTTTCCTGGTCGTAGTTTCTTTTCCTTGGGGCTATCAATCTATAGACAGTCGATCTTGTTTTTCCGGAGACCTCCACCATCCCCCCCTCCCTCAGTTTCTCCAAGCGTCTTTGCAAAGTACGAAGCTCAATATCCACCCCGACCGCTTCCTTTATTTCCTCTATAGAAAGCCCCTCTTCAGCCTCTTCCAAGGCTTTAACAATAACCTCCAGCTCTTCCGAAATATCCGATCTTCTATATCTCATTTACGACAATTCTAATCTCATTTACGACAATTTTACTATCTTTTTGTCGCAAAAGCAAGTATTACGACAAATTCATCGCAAAATTGTCGTAATGACGCCCAATTTGTCGCAATAGTGTTGCAATCTCTTTCGGCGGCGATTACCCATTCAGCAGTAATGCAAGAAAAAATTGAAAAATACCGACAATTATTTCGTAATTTTATTGCCAGCAGTTTGCCCTGCGGTCCGGACATAATTTATTAAGCAAGGGAATTGCTTCATTGCGCCAATGAAAAAGTTTTTTCAGTTGAAACCCGTGGCGGTTACCGGGGTGGTTTTGGGTGTGTTCGCCATATTTTACCAGTTCTTTCACCAGGAGGCACCTGTAGATTTCAGTTCGGAAGTTAAGCCTGTCTTAAACAAAAAATGTATTTCCTGTCACGGCGGGGTAAAAGCTCAGGGCGGGTTTAGTGTATTATTCCGGGACGAGGCGCTTGCCGTTACCGAATCCGGGAAACCGGCGATTATCCCGGGCGACCCGGATGGAAGCGAGATGATCAAACGGCTGGTTTCCAACGATCCGGAGACCCGCATGCCCTACAAACATGAGCCGCTGGACAAGGAAGAAATCGACCTTCTGAGGCGATGGATCAAACAGGGCGCGAAATGGGGCGATCACTGGGCCTACCTCCCCGTCAAGGAAACGCCGGCGCCTGATCTCCACAACGACTGGATACTCAATGACGTCGACCGGTTTATCTTCCGGAAACTGGAGGATAACCAGTTACGCCCTTCCCCTGAAGCCGACAAGGCTACGCTGCTACGGCGGGTCAGCCTCGACCTGATCGGGACCTACCCGACTGATGCTGTCGCAAAAAAATTCCTGGAGAGTAAAAGCGCTAGGGCCTACGAAGAGCTGGTAGATACCCTGCTTGCATCAAAACGTTTCGGTGAAAGATGGGCTTCGCTCTGGCTTGACATTTCTAGGTATGCCGACACGAAGGGATACGAATCCGACAACGGCCGCACCATCTGGCGCTACCGGGACTGGCTGATTGATGCATTCAATGCCGATCAGCCTTATGACCGCTTTATCACGGACCAGATTGCCGGCGATCTCCTTCCGAACCCGACCGACGACCAATATATCGCCACCGCGTTCAGCAGAAACACGATGAACAACGACGAAGGCGGTACCGACAATGAGGAATTCAGGGTAGCCGCCGTAATGGACCGGGTGAATACCACCTGGGAGTCGCTGATGAGCACCACTTTTGCCTGCGTACAGTGCCACAGCCACCCCTACGACCCGTTCAAGCACGACGAGTACTACAAGTTTATGGCCTTCTTCAACAACAGCAGGGATGAAGACATACCGGCCGACTACCCGCTGCTCCGGGAGTTTAAGAATGATACGCTTCGCCACGATTATTCTGAACTGACACAATGGATCAAGGCGCATGGAACAGAATCAGACGCCAGGAAGCTTGCGGACTTCGTTAAAACCTGGCAGCCGTCTATCAATATGGTTTCCGCCGACAGCCTCCACAACGGGCTAGTCCTGAATAAAAATACCTACCTGGCATTGTCTAACCACGGCCGTGCGAGATTGAAAAAAGTAAACCTGGAGGGAGCCGGGCAAATGATCTGGAACTTCCGCTCGAAATTCAAAAGCGGAACGCTTACCCTGACCCTGGATTCACCAACCGGGCCCACTCTCGCAAAAATTGCGATCGAGCCCAAAGATACCTGGCGTAGGGAGTTTGTTCATTTCCCACGCCAAAGCGGGATACACGACGTATACCTGCACTACGAAAACCGCAGTGTTGCAAAAGACAACAGCGACTTCCTGCTTGATTTTGACTGGATGGGCTTCCTGCCTGCAGTGCCCGAAAGCGGCGGATCCACTGCTGGTCATTACAAAAAGATGTTTGAAAAGCTGGTCACCACCAACGAAGTGACCAACACGCCCGTGATGGTGGAAAACCCCGGCTGGCTTGCCCGCCCGACGCACGTTTTCGAGAGAGGCAACCGGTTGACTTTGGGCAAGGAGGTCAGTCCTGAAGTTCCGCATTCGCTTAGCTTCTCCATGCCGGAAGGCACTCCGAAAAACCGCCTGGGCCTTGCACAATGGCTCACAGACAAACGCAACCCATTGGTATCCAGAACCATGGTAAACAGGATCTGGGAACAGCTGTTTGGTGTGGGTATCGTGGAAACGCTGGAAGACATGGGCACGCAGGGAACGCTCCCCACCCACAAAGACCTGCTGGACCACCTGAGCTGGGAGTTCATGAATGATCAGAAATGGAGTACGAAGACGCTTTTGAAGCAACTGGTCATGAGCGCCACCTACCGCCAGGATTCCAGGTTAAGCCCTGAAATTGCGGATAAAGATCCCTCGAACAAATGGTATGCGAGAGGTCCGAGGACCCGCCTGACCGCCGAACAGGTCCGCGACCAGGCGCTCAGCATCAGCGGCGTTTTGAGCAATAAGATGTACGGGCCGGGCGTAATGCCCTGGCAGCCGGAGGGTATCTGGCTCTCGCCGTATAACCGCGCCAAATGGATCAACAGCCAGGGCGAGGACCAATACCGCCGCGCAGTTTACACCTATTGGAAACGGACAGCGCCGTATCCGTCCATGATTACATTTGACGGCGTTCCGCGCGTATTGTGCACCGCCAGACGCATCAGGACCAACACGCCCCTGCAGGCACTGGTAACCCTCAATGACTCTGTCTACCTGGATATGGCTCGTCATTTCGCCCATCGAATGGAGAAAGAGGGCGGCGCGACACTCGCGGGCCAGTTGGGAAAAGGATATCAACTCATGCTCTTCAAACCGCTTCAACCTAACAAGCAAAAGGTTTTTGAAAAGCTGTACCAAAAGGCCGTAACTGAATTTTCGGCCGACACGCTGAAAACAAGGCAAATGCTGGGCAGCAAGTCTGTCCCGGCCAAACCTCAATCTGCGGCACTGGTAGTAGTGGCTAACGCCATGCTGAACCTGGACGAAGTAGTTACAAAAAATTAACCCCAAGACTCATGACACGGCAAGAATTGCATGCCCAAAGGCTGCTAAAAGAGGCGGAAGACCGGGTTTTATTCAACCAGACACGCCGTCATTTCCTGAAAGAAAGTGCAATGGGACTGGGTGCGCTGGCATTCGGGTCTCTTTTTGGGTGTAAGACTGAGAAAACAAAACAGTTGAGCGCCGCCATAGATCCCGCAAACCCGCTTCTGCCGAAGTCGCCCCCTTTCCCGGGGAAGGCCAAAAGCGTCATTTTTTTACATATGGCGGGAGCTCCCTCACAATTCGAAACTTTTGATTTCAAGCCGGAGCTCTCCAAGCTGGATGGCCAGGATTGCCCGCCTTCTTTCCTGGAGGGGAAGCAATTCGCATTCATTACCGGTGTACCCAAAATGCTGGGGCCGCAGGCCAAATTTGCACAATATGGCCAGAGCGGCGCCTGGGTCAGCGAAAGCCTCCCGCACCTGTCTACGGTGGTCGATGAAATTTCATTCCTGAAAGCGGTAACTACCGACCAGTTCAATCATGCCCCGGCGCAGTTGCTGCTGCATACCGGGTCGGCACGCCTGGGCAGGCCGAGCATCGGAAGCTGGGCCACCTACGGGCTCGGTACCGAGAATCAGAACTTACCGGGCTTCGTCGTGCTCACCAGTGGCGGAAGTTTTCCTGACGCCGGCAAGAGTGTGTGGGGAAGCGGATTTCTGCCCTCAGTGTACCAGGGCGTGCAATGTCGTAGCGAGGGCGACCCTGTACTGTTTATCAATGACCCGGAAGGCATGAGCCGCGACCTTCGCAAGGCTTCCATTGACGCCATCAATGACGCGAACCGGCAGGAATATGAAACCTACCGCGATCCTGAAATATTGTCGCGTATTTCTCAGTATGAAATGGCCTACCGGATGCAGATTACCGCGCCGGAAGTCATGAATATCAATGACGAACCGCAGTACATCCATGACATGTACGGTACCAAACCCGGTAAAGAAAGCTTTGCCAATAACGTTTTGCTGGCCAGGAAGCTGGTAGAAAAAGGCGTAAGGTTCGTCCAGTTGTTTGATTGGGGATGGGATGCACACGGAAATGCCGCAAGCAATGCCCTGAACGTGGGCATGCTCAACAAATACCGCAGCGTCGACAAACCGGTAACCGCATTACTCCTGGATTTGAAGCAACGCGGACTGCTTGACGAAACGCTGGTCGTTTGGGCCGGGGAGTTTGGCCGCACCCCCATGATGGAAAACCGGAACGGCGTTCAGAACCCTTACAAAGGGCGCGATCATCATACCGAAGCGTTTACCATCTGGATGGCCGGCGGCGGAATAAAACGCGGGGTTACCTATGGCGAAACCGACGAAATCGGCTACACGGCCGTGAGCGGGAAAGTAGACGCTTTTGATATCCAGGCGACTATCCTGAACCAGCTCGGGTTCAACCATGAAGAGTTCACCTTCCCGTTCCAGGGACGGCCCTTCCGTCTTACCGACGTAGCGGGGAAGGTCATTCATGACATTATTGCGTAACCACCCTCTGACTCCAGTTTTATTACATGCTTTTGTCCGTGACAGATTTTATCGGGCGGTTTCACCCGGTAGTCGTACACCTTCCCATAGGGATTCTTCTTCTTGCAGCCCTTTTTCAACTGCTTTCCAGGAGGTTCTCAACGGTAGCGCCTGCTATACCGCTGACCCTGCTTTTCGGTGCGCTGGGAGCGGTTCTTTCCTGCATAACCGGTTATATGCTCTCGCTGAGCGGCGACTACGACACAATCCTCGCCGGGCGGCACCAGTGGCTGGGAATCGCCACAGCGGTACTTGCCTTTGTTTTTTATGGAATTGTCCGCTACAAGGCGACTATCCCGAAACTCGCCGACAGCATGGCTTTGGCGAGCATCGGGCTTATCACCCTTACCGGACACCTTGGCGGATCGCTCACGCACGGGGAGGATTACCTGACGGTAAGCCTCTCTTCTGAAAATACAAAAGCGGGCCTGCCGCCCATACCCAATATCCAGGAAGCCGTTTTGTACACCGACGTCGTTCAGCCGATTCTAAAAAACCGGTGCTACAGCTGCCACGGCCCGTCCAAACAGAAAGGGAAACTCCGGCTGGATGAGCACCAATATATACTAACGGGTGGTGAAGACGGCAGCGCGATCAAAGCGGGCGCCGCCGACGAAAGCGAGCTCATCAAAAGGCTGCTTCTTCCGCTCACCAACGACGAGCACATGCCGCCTAAGGAGAAACCGCAGCTTACTGAAAACGAGGTCGCGGTGCTGAAATGGTGGGTCGATACGGGCGCCGAAGTATCCAAAAAAGTAAAGGATCTGAAGCAAACGGAGTCCATCAAGCCGGTATTGGCGGCACTGGAATCAGGGGAGAGCAAGGAGACACCCAAAATCAGCGACATCCCGGAGGCTGAGGTCGCTCCAGCGGATGAAAACGCTATCCAGGCGATCAGGAAGGCCGGGATTATCGTATTACCGGTATCGCAGGACAAAGCCTACCTGTCTGCCAGCTTTGTGACGGCGGGCGCGGGTGCCGACACGCTGATCAAGCTACTGGAGCCTATTCGGAAACAATTGATCTGGCTAAGACTGGACGACGCGAAAATCAGCGACAAAACACTGGGCCTGGTAGCGGGATTTCCCAACCTGACCCGTCTCTATCTCACCAATACGGCTATCTCCGACGCCGGGCTCGCGCAACTCAGCCCGTTAAAACAGCTGCAGGTTTTGAACCTGGTCAATACCAAGGTAACCGAACAGGGCCTCCTTGCGCTGAAAGGCCTGCAAAGCCTGCGGAGCATCTATCTTTTCCAGACTGCTGTAGACAAAAGCAAATGGGCCAGCCTGCAAACAGCATTTCCAAAAACCGTGCTGGATTCCGGCGGCTATCAGGTGCCGACTTTCGAAACGGATACGGTGGAGGTGAAGTTGCAGTAAGAAGGGGGAATGGCATCAGGTGTCTCCGGGAGGTTGACCAAGCGTATTAAACCGTGACGATATTAGGTTTTTGCCACGAATTCCATTGAAGCACGTTTGGTGCTTTGATTTAAATAAACAACGCTTAGCTTTTGACCTGGTTGAGGATCAGACATCCGGCAGATTGTGTTAAAGGGGTTCGACGGGCTCACCCGCCATCCGGATGGTAGCCTCCGGTAGACAGCCTTCGACGAGCTCAGGCGCCATCCGGCAGACGCCATCCGGCAGACGCCATCCGGACGGCGCCACATCCGGACGGCGCCTGAGCCTGTCGAAGGCTCATCTTTGGATACCCATTCAATAGAAGCCATGCGTTCCATTATCAGCCATCTGTAACTTTGTTGTACAGAATGCACGAATAAAAACTCCCATTCGTGCCCTTCGTGGCTCTCTTTTTTAGATTTCGGTATGCCGTAATCGAAAAGCACCGATATTTTACAGGAAGGAGCGACGGAGTGCCCAACGGCTACGTTCAGGCCTCATGGTTTTGATATTCCCAAAAAAGGACCATATTTTTAGATTATCACAAGAGAACCCCGTATTAGGAAATCTCTTTTTTTACCTAATAACTCTTTTGTATCCGAATCACTTAAAAATCAACCACCCCAAATCCCTGGAATTCTGCGTACCCAGAATCAACCTGGGCGTAAGCGGATGCTCCTCCCGCCACACAATAGTCTTTCCGTCTTCCGAAAACGCTTTGATATTGACTCTGACAGGCGTAAGGCTGCCGGTTTTCAGTTCCAATTCCGAAAATGGGATCTTCACCTCGGCTTTCAGCGTACCATCGGCTATTTCCGTGCTGATCGAGGCTTTAGAAACCGGCGTCATAAGATACCGCCGGGCAGGCCAGAGCCGTTTGGGCTCCACCCATACTTCTGCGGACTTCACAGATGCGGCTTTTTCTCCTATTCCTTTCTTTGAGAAATCTGCTATCATGATATGCAGCGTCTCGTCTTTATAATCGGCCTTCCACCGCAAGCTACCCGCCGCTTCACCTTCAAAGCGATTCCAGAACCCGGACGGATCTGACGACGAAATGGGAAGCGCGTACGCGACTGCTCCCTGGGGAGATTCGCCCGTATATTCGGGAAACAACGCTTCGTTACGGTCTATCGCCTTGCGAATAGCCGGCACATCCTGCGCAAGCGTCGTTATTAACTGGTTGATCCGCCACTCCAATTTTTCGGGATAGTATTTGTAACCTTCTGCTTCCGGATGGAAGCCCAGCCGGGAGTCCGCGCGGCAGAGCCTGACGAGTTCGCCGCCCGATTTTATTTCTTCCTCTATGATCTCCTTTAATTCGTCCAATACTAAACGCCGGCCTTCTCCTTTCATCCGGAAGAGCTTCTCGCGGAGCTGATAAAACCTGAGAATATTATACCCGCTGCGAAATTGAATTCCAAGCGCCTTTGCCACACCGATGTCGAGTACCCGCTCCCGGTTCCCGGAATATTTCTCGCTAAAGCCGTCCAGCAAACCGAGCCCTACCTGCCAGGTATCGCTCATGCGCTTGCACATCGAGATCATTTCTTCGAGCGACAATATATCCGGAAAAGACTCAGGGACTCTATCGCCGCTGGGCGGCCAGGGGAGAAACGTATTTCTTGAACCAAGCTGATAAGTCGGCGAAAGAGGCGCGTCTCTGGGGGTAAGCAGCAAAGGCCAGACCGGACCGTCATGCATCGGCCCGAAATATTGAAAAATATTGGTCAGCGGATAGTTCTCATAGGCTTCGCTAAAATATTTCCAGGCCTCGACGACTTTTTTAGCGTCCTCTGTTCTCCAATAATAAGAGGCCAGTTCGTTAAGGAAAGCTTCTTCGTCAGGGTAAGGCTCAAAGGATAAGCGCTCGGTTGCTTTTACCATAAGTCCCGGATAGGAGCCCATAATCCAGCTCAACATGGTATGCGACACACCCAGCCGGCGCATCGCTGAAAACTTTTTGTAGATAAGGGAGGGCACCGGCAAATAAGGCACCGTAGCAACCTCATGAGAAGTAGACGTCTGAATTTTTGCCGACACCGGAGTGTGTTTTCCAGCGGCGCTTTTAGCTATTCTTTCGAAACGGTCGCTTGGTCCCGGCTCCGAAAGCCAATAGTCACCACCGATCAGCTCTTTCCCGAACACCGTCTTTTTCACCCCGGACTCAAAATTAAACTGGAGCACGACGCCTTCCGGGGTATTAGAAGGAATATCAAAAACCCAGTCTGCCAGTGTAGTAGGCGCCCCCTTTGACTGGGACTGCGGCTGGGGCATATAAAGCCAGCTGATCAGTTCTGCATCCGGTTCGGCGTCTTTCATTCCTTTGTTCATGGCCGAAAGCGAATGATGGAGAATTTGCCAGGGCGGGAGTTTTGAACACCTCGGACAGGTAATTTCACCTCCTCCCGTAGCTGGTAAAGCGCTCAGGCAGGTGGTGTACAGTTCTCCGTGAGAAATATTGATGATGCCGCCCAATTCCGGCACAGCGGAGAAAATTTTATTCGTCGCCTGATAGAGGTACTTTTGCCCGGAAGTCCCGCTGGCACAAAGGAAATAGGTATTGCCCCTCAAACTCCCTGTCAAATCGGGGTACTTGGCCAGGATAGGATCCCCTTCCTTGAAACGCACATGAGGCTCCATCGTCTTGATATAGATGCGGATCCCGTACCGGAGGCATTTGTTAACAATCTGCCTCAATTTTTCAAGCCGTCGCTCGCCGCCTGCTCCTGCATTGGGCGTAATTTCTGTTGATACCAGGTCGCTGAATCCCACACTGTTCTCCTGCCCGTCCTTGCTGCTGACGGTTACCCAAAGCCCGTTTACGCCTTCATGAGACAAACGGTTAAGGTATCCGTCAGGGTAGTAATCAATGTCATCCATCAGCTCGTCGCCCACCCCGGCCTGGTTCCCCGGGCGTTTGATAGGGCTGAAAAAACAGCGGGAAATTCTCCGCTTCACTGTCGGGACTTTCGTCACCGAGCCCAGCGGGAGGTACGGGTCCCCGTTTTTCATCATTTCATCCTGGAGATAAAAAATCCCTCTTCTTATGCCGTCAGGATCACCTGCCGCAATCTGCCCTGACTTCCTGGCAATATCCACTCTGAACTCCTCACCCTTTAAAGCCGGATCCTTAACGATTTTCACGCGGTAGCCGCTGCCGTACGCAATTTTACCGGCCAGGCAGAAGTTACGCAAGTCCTCATATACGGTTTGCAACCGAAATTTGGAGTCGGGGAACAAAGTATCCAGCTTTATCCCCTTCGAAAGATCAACCTGGTTCCGGCCCCTCTTTTTGTTCTCCCATTCTATTTTTGTCCAGAACGGAGACTTTAAGTCTTCAACAAAATGCCAGGACTGCTTTGACGGCTGTGCCGGTATCTGATCGGTGGATAACGGATCGTAATTCCGGGATTGTCCTATTGCGGATTGCCACAACACGGACAATGCCAATAATCTTAAAATCTTCAAGGTACCCATCAGGTGTACAAAACTTCTGAATGCTTACTAAAACCAGGAACCCGCTTTCGCGGGGGCTCACATCTTACCCGGCCGGAAGGCACGCCGGCCCGATAGGCTCAAACGACTTGTACCCCAGCACAAACTCCTGGTGGCCCAGCGCCTCCGAACAGGTGGTTCCGCCCCGAGCGACATCTACAATCTTGTCCAGGATTTCTTCGGCCACCTGGTCGATGGTAGCTTCGTCGTATAAAATTTTCCCGGCATTGATGTCCATATCGCCGATCATCCGCTTAAAGGTCTCGGGGTTGGCGCAGATTTTGATCACCGGGGATATGGCTGATCCCGCCACAGATCCTCTCCCGGTCGTGAACAGCACACAATGCGCGCCGGAAGCAATCAGCTCGTTCATTTCCCAGATATCGTTCGGATTCGGAAAACCGAAACGTGGTTCTCCGTCCGGAACAATATCCATCAGGTAGAGACCCTTTCTTTCAGTTCTGTCGCCGGGTTTGATCAGGCCCACAATGGGCGCGGCGCCGCTTTTGCAATACGCTCCCATCGATTTCTCTTCAAGAGTGGAAAGCCCGCCTTCGGCATTGCCGGGTGCGAAACTCCCGTGTCCCATAATGGCATAATACCGTGCGGCTTTATTAACCGTCGCAATCAATTCCCGGCCCAGCTCCGGGGTTACCGCGCGCCCCGCCATGTGCTGTTCAAGGCCGATCATTTCACCGGTATTCTCGAAAATGGCAGTCGCTCCGCGTTCCACCAATAAATCAAACGCCCTACCCGCTGCCGGGTTGGCCGTTAAACCGCTGGTGGCATCGCTTCCGCCTGAAACCACGCCTACGATCAGATCTTCAAAGGGCAATTCCGCCCGGGGAACCTGCGACAGCCCTTCCAATGCAGACGCAATAAACTCCCTGCCTTCGGCCACCGACCGCATGGTGCCGCCGGTCTCCTGGATCCCGACCAGCATAGCGGGCCGCCCGCTGGCCTTCACGTTTTCAAGCAGCCGGTTGCGGTTAAAACTTTCACACCCGAGAGATACCAACAGCACGGCGCCCACATTCGGGTGGGTACACAGCGCGTTCATCATCTTGTCGGCATAGGCATTGGGATAACAACCGCTGAACCCAATGATGTGCACGGGTGAATCCGGGAAGTGTTTTGCTATGTTCCGGGCAACGTGATGGGCGCATTCTACCAGGTAGGCGATCACGACCACGTTCCGGATACCTACCCGCCCGTCTTCCCGCAGGTAGCCCAGTATCTTACTATTTTTCGATAAACTCATGATCCAGCGTATAGGTGGGTAAGTAATCGCTTTTCAAATTGTGCAGGTGAACGTGCCCGCCGAGCGGAATCGCTTCGGTGGCCGAACCGATGGGGATCCCGAACTTGATGACCTTTTCCCCTTTCCCGATGGCCGTCGCTGCTATCTTGTGCCCGAGTCCGATGGGGTTTGAAAATATCACCGTTTCACCCCCTACCTCCACCTGCTCCCCCGCTTCAATCCGGCGTTTGGCTACCAGTACATTGTCGTCGGGATGAATCCGCATTAGTTTTTCCATAGTCAATTGTTCAACGCACCCTGATTTTGCTTCCGTACAAAGCAAAATACAAAATAAAGAGATAAGATGGTATACAAATCAGGTAGGCAGGCTGGTGCGAGAAGTGATCAGCCAGGTAGCCGAAGCCAAGCGGCAGGATGGCGCCGCCTATAATCCCCATGACGAGGAATGACGAACCGGTTTTGGTAAATTTCCCCAGGTCACTGAGCGCAAGCGGAAAAATGGCCGGCCACAGGAGTGAATTGGCAAACCCCAGGAACCCCACCAGGAAAACCGACTCCCTGGCCGGAACCGTCACTAGTATCAACGTAGAAATTACACCAAGCACCGCACAGATTGACAACGCGGTCCGCTGTGAAATGGTTTTGGGAATAAGCAGAAAACCCAGCAGATAGCCCGTCACCATTCCGATCGTCGGGTACCAGACGTAGTTTTCCGGCGAGGGCAGTCCCAGCGATTTTGCATAATCCACAATGGAGCCCAGCGCTACGATCTCTACCCCGACATCGAAAAAAATGGCTACGACGCCCAGCAATAAATGCGGAAACTGGAAAATACTGGTCTTGGCATTCGCATAAACCGACCCGCTGCTCTCCTCCGCGGTTTCATCTTCGCCCAGCGCAAGGATCTCCGGCAACGGGGAAAACCAGGCCAGAACAGCCAATACTACCAGGAGCCCGGTAATGACGTAAAAGGGAGTAATCGCATCGCTAAGGCGTACTTCTGCAAGGTCCATGAAGATCCCCAGCACGATAGACGCCCCGGCAAGCGCGAGCTTATCCGCAATCCCCATAGCGCAAATGCGGCTGGCTGCGCTATCTTCCGGCCCCAATAAGGTTACATAGGAATTAATGGCGCCCGTCAGCAGGGTTTGCCCCATGCCGATAATAAACAAGGCTGTCAGAAAAAGTGCAAAACTGGTTGCTTCAGCAGAAAAAGCGATGAGCGAAAAGCCCAAAGCCATGATCAGGAAGGCTATTGCGATTCCTCCCTTGTAGCCGAACCGTTTGATAATCATGCCCGAAGGCACCCCAAACAGTACGTATGCCGAAAAAGTGGCCGTCATAATCAGGTAAGACGTCGCAGTGGATACGGTGAACGCCTCCTGTACAAAAGGTATAAAAAATGCATTAATCCCGACGGAAAAACCGAGGACGACATACATCGTCCCGATAATCAGCATCGGAAGCAAGGGGGTACGCTCCGGCCTGTTCATGAATTACTTATTTGGAAGATTCATTGGCAAAAAGAATTCCCCTGAGACTTTCCAGGATAGCCGATTTCACGGTATTGCCGTAGTCAAGCGTCGCCTCTTTCGCAGTCTGGGTGTACCATTTATCGGTGGTGAAGTAGCCCATATCCGACCCCTCAGGGCATAAAGCCATCATGAGTGCGGTTTCCAGCTTGCCGGCATGGTCAATCGGGTGCGACTGCTGAATTTTTTCACTCATAAAAGGGTGGATACGGATCCAGTTGAACGGATTGTCCCCCTGGGAATGGCTCTCATAATAATCCGAAGAATCGGCTCTTCCCCACCAACCCTCGCCCCGCTCTCTCTCGAGGAACCCGAACGTGGATTGTCGCGCAGCCAGCTTGAAACTCAGGTCGGTAGGCATTCCGGCGGTAAAATTCTCGCTCTGGTGATGCACAAAAACATGAATATTCCGGAAGCCGATCCGCAACAGGTTATCGAACAGCGCTTTGGCAAACGGGTTAAGAACCTGGGGTTCTATATGCACGGAGCCGTTTCGTTCCGGTCCCTCCACTGCGTAGCTGCTGGCGCCATAGTAAAACGGCGGCAGGATGACCAAGTCTTGCTCTTTTTCCAATATCTCGAGGGCGCGTACCACTACCAGGGTATCAACGCCGTTCACGAGGTGTTCACCGTGGTATTCCAATACGCCCAACGGCAGCACTACCGGAACATTCCGGTCTATAACGTCTCTAAGCTGGTGCGGAAACAATAATTCGTAACGCATTTTAGGTATTAAGTTTGAGTTTTTAGGTACAAGGGTACCGGATATGTTTATTGTCGGGAGATTCTAAATATTTTGGCTGACTGATTCGGTTAACTGCTTAAAACTCACAATTCATCCCTTCTCCCTCTTGTCGCCAAACCCCGGATTGACTTATTTTGACTGTGATTTCAATTGCTTCAGTTGCCGGACCGCCGATTCGACCAGCAGCTCCCCGCCGCCGGGCGCAAGCCGGGAATTGAGCGTTTCGTACCCGCCCTGCAAAAATGCCTTGCTGGTAGGCAGGTAGGCAATGTGGACGTTCGTAAGCTCAACTACCATGGTCATTTTGAAGGGAGAAGCCTTCCTGATTGCCAGCCCCAATTCGGCAAATACTTCGCCCGGTACGCCCACTATAACCAGGTCATTGGTCAGCTTAAACACCTGGACCTGCAGGGGCAGCGCCCACGGTTCGCTTTCTATGGTCGGCGGAACTGCTTCCCGCGCCCGCATGCGCTCCAGGGAACGTATTTTCATGGGCCTACGCATCTGGAACAGGCCGGTTTCACCGTATTTGGGAAGGGCCTGGCCGTCATTGGCCCAGGCTTTTTCGTCATCATTGTAGGATTGCAGGGGTAGGTATACAAATTCGTTAACCGCGCCCAGAGCGGGGCTTCCGGCAAGGCCGGCACGGGGCGCTTTCGCCGCAATATGGGCGGCCAGCCGCTTCCCTATGGAGTCGGTTTTCAATACCACGCCGTTTTTTCTCACGTCGATATGGTTGATATCACCGCTGGCCCCCTGCAGGAAAAGAGAAACAAAATTCCCCTTTATTTTTTCCCGGAGATTTTTGTCAAGGACGCCGGGATAATCCGCGGAAAAGGCGGTGCCGCCATAGGTGTCGGCATGTACCGCGAAATTGGAGACCACGCCCATCAGGCTGCCGTCTGACTGCTTTTCAACGAAAACCATATCCAAAGCAGGATCAACCGGGCCGGCCGCCTGCACGATGTCCCGGTTGCCGCGGCCGGGGTTGGTTTTCACCTTACCGTCTTTCAGGATGAACCTCCGGTTGAACGATAAGCCGCCTACCGAATCTTTCGCCGACCTGAGCCTGACGGGAACGACCCGGTTGTGCGCCGAGACCAGCGCTTCGGTTATTTTTTCAACCAGCAAAGCCGGGTAGCCATTTTTTGCAACAGCCTGTTCCGCTGAAACACCCGACTTCCGGACGTGCTCATTGAGCTCATAAATATCCGGTTCATAAGCCGGACCCGTATGGGTGTGTGTAGCGGTAAGCATCAGGTTCCCGAACGGGATCCCGGTTTTTTCCGCAACGCGGGTCCGCACTTCCGCCGACAAGCCCGGTTCGATCCATAGCAGGTCGCAGACGGCAATTCCCCATTTTATGTTTCCCTGCCTGAAGACAATGGCTTTCACAAAAAGTGAATCGTCTACGCCTGTACCGTAGTTCCGGTAATGCGGATAGCCGGTTTCCGGGGTGATATTAATTTGGGTGACGCCTGCTAAAATTTCTCCTTTTTGTCCGTACGCGGCCCAAAAAGAGGTAATACATAAGAAAAGGGAAACAACCGCCCGCATGCTGATCTTCATAGTTCCAAAGGTATCCGGAAGCACATTGTCTTTCCCCTACTTTATTCGTTAAGACTAATACAATCTTTCACGCTGCCCGCTCATCCCGACTACCTGTAACCCCGAACCGCGTTTTGCGGAAGCCGGGAGCGGAAGCCGGAAATGCTATTCAAAGCTCCGGGACGAAAAGCCCCATTTCCCGCCGAAATCCATACATTGATCCCAGGGCAGAATACCATCGGAAGCCGCTGGTGATAAAAGGCTTACCGCCGCCACGCATACTCCCGATTTCAATGCCTGTTCCATTGACCACCCATCATGCACTGCTGCAAGCACACCTGCTGCAAAAGCATCGCCGGCGCCTACAGTCCCCCGGATCAATTGCTGCGGGAAAGTGACACACGGCTGAGAATAGACGTCACCTTTCCGCGAGAAAGCAATAGCCCCTACCGGAAAATGAAAAATCACCCATTGTCTCACCCCAAGTTCCATGATACATTCGGCGGCCTCTTTTGCTTTTTCGAAACGGGCTGTCCCATCAGTATCCAGGATCTCTATTCCAGTCAGGCCGCGCGCTTCCAGCTCATTCAGGAAAAGAATATCCACAAATGGAAGCGATGCCGGTACAATGCTCCGGTACCTGTCGGACTGCTCACTCACGATGTCAGCGGAAGTCAGCAAACCGGCCTGCGAGGCGGCTTCCAATACCCTGGAAGCCCCGGTCCGGCCTTCCTCGTCCATACGGTCCAGCTCATCGAGCAACAAAAGGTAACCCAGATGAAAAATCTTTGCCCGGGTACGCGAGAAATCAAAATCGGAGGCCGCCAGGTGGGCGCTGGCGCCCCGATGATGGAAAAACGTTCTTTTCCCTGTAGCCGCAACGGTCATGACGTCGGTATAGGAGGTTCCGCAGCCTGGTCTGACCCTGAGTTGCGAAAAGTCCACCCCCATTTCCTCGCATTCAAGCACTATGTCACGGCCCTTTTCGTCGTCACCTACCACCCCGATACCTTCCAGCGGAAAAGTTACCCGCATCTTATGGAAAGCCTTCACCAGGTTGAACGGCGCGCCGCCATTCCCGGATTTTTCCTCCAGGATATTGGCGAGCGCGTTCTCCTGTGGATACGTGTCGATCAGCTTTACAAAGTCAATGATCCAATTTCCGCCTGTAATAATTCCTTTCCTGATATCACCCATAGGACCTGTTGGTTCAAACACTGAAAATCGATTACGGGTAGTCGACCTTAACTAGCGAGTCGGTAACATGCGATTGCAGCGCTGCATGGAACAAGCGGTGCGAATTGACCGCCTCGTCGGGTTTCACGCATGCGAAACGGTCCCCGAGCGCCCCTGCTCTTTCCGCAAAATAGGCGGCCAGCATCTGCATGAAGCAATCGGGGAAACCCGCTTCAAAAATCCCGCCCGTTACGGTAGGAAAAGGCACCTGGAAACCCAGGTCGGTCCGCATCCAGACCTGCTCTTTCCGGCGTTCGTATAACCAAAGGGCCTTGGTATCTTTGGTGCTGTACTTCACCCCGCCCTCGGTACCGTTTACTTCTATGAACCAGGTGTTGGTCTCTCCCGGCGCAAGTCTTTTCATTTCCAGCTGCATGGGCACCTTTCCACTGGCCGTGGTTAGGGTGGTCATCAGCGTGGCGTTGTTCCAGGTGTCGCAAACCGCCCTGCCTCCTTTTCCGTCCGGACGTTCGGTTACGATTACCTGAAGCCGTGAAAACACATTTTCGGGGACCCATCCCAGGCGAAGCGGAATATGCATCACGTGCATCCCGAGATCGCCCATTACACCGATTTCACCGCAAAATTTTGATTGTCTCTTCCAATTAATCGGTTTTTCGGGGTCCATGTCACTGGAATGGAGAAAGCCGGCCCTGATGTCGAGAATCGTTCCCAATCGCCCTGATTTAATTTCCGAGATCACCCGCTGTGCGCCCGGTAAAAAAGGCATTTCGGAGCTGCATCTTACAAAACGGCCGAGCGCTTTGGCCTCATCCCTGATCCGGACCGCAGCATCAAGGTCTATTCCGAAAGGCTTTTCTGCCAGCAGATCCTTCCCGGCGCGAAGCACATCCAGGTAATATTCCAGGTGGAGATGGTGCGGCAGCGCCACATAAACCACCTCTATATCCTCCTGCTTCAGCAACTCACGGTAGTCGGTTGTGAGCAGCTCTACGGAATCAATCTGCCGGTACCAATCCAGGGCCTGCGGGTTTAGGTCGCAAACCGCCTTTAGTCTGACCGACACCGGGAAATCGTTCAGAGCGAACCAGCGCCCGAAAGCGCTGGCCACTTCCTTTCCCATAAGACCGCCGCCTATAATCCCTACGTTGACTGTTTTCATTGTTTAGGTTTGAGGTGTGAGGTGTGAGGTTTGAGGTTTGAGCCGTGAGGGGCACTAGCTCCTGATCATTCCGATTACGTCCTGCGGACGGGCGTTTTCATGGACAATTGCCATGAGTGCACGGGTCATGCCACCCGGGTCTTTGTGCTGGACCACATTCCGGCCATACACAATTCCTTTGGTCCCCTGTTGCATGAGCTGGTAGGTGCGGTCGAGCAGTTCCCGGTCCGGTGCTCTGCCGCCACCGCGTACGAGGATAGGCACATCGCCGGCGAGCTCCACTACTTTGTGGTATTCCTCCGGATCGTCGGTCGGGTCTGCTTTGATGAGATCCGCTCCCAACTCTACGGCCTGCCGGACCATCGGCGAAATCAGCTTGATATTGCCGTCTACCATATACCCGCCCGCTTCGCTGTTGGGCCTGAAAACAAGCGGCTCAATCATCAGCGGCATGGAGTAGTAGTCACAAAGCGGCTTCAGCTTCAGGATGTTCTGAATACATTGGTCGGTCACTTCGGGCGCGCCGGGTATACGGAAAAGATTGACCACCACACAGGTAGCGTCGAGCCTGAGTGCCTGCAAAACAGGCTCTTCTATCATCCTGCTGTAAAGGACGTCCGGCAGCTCGGTTCCGTATACATTCGCTACATCGGTTCTGAGCACAAGGGCCGGTTTGTCCTTTCCCGGTACTGATTGCAGGTGCCTGGCCTGGCCGACGGTTAACTGAATGGCGTCCGGATCGGCCTCTATCAGCACCTTAACAGAAGTACGGATGTCCTCAATTCCCGATAAAAAAGAATATTCACAAAAAAATCCGTGGTCTATTGCTACATCAAAACACTTGCCTGATTTCTTGTTGAACAACCGGTTCAGTCTGCTCGATTTCATGATGGTATATTGTTTCGTTTTAAAATCTTTTTTGTTGGTTCTCCGCTTTCGTTCCCGCCCTGATCAGGCGGGAACTAGGCAATGGATATTTTTACCAGGCTGCCCTCTTTCTTTTTACTGACGTCGGCCGCTGCCATAAAAGCATATATTTCCAGCGTTTCAGCTGCCGAAACAGGTGGCTGGCCTGTTTTAAAAAAGGTAAGTATCACATCTACAAGTCCCTGGTAGCCGTCGAAGCCTCCTATTTCGGCGATTCCTTCGGTACCGAACACCGTTCCCCCGAACCCGATACGGCCCGAACGCAGCCCGCGAAAAACGCCGGTACGCCCGTCCTTCCATATGCCCGTCACCAGGTCGCCCGCAGGAGAAAACGTCCGGGAGACGTATTCGCAACCTGTGCCCATAACGGTATACAGCAGTTCGACGCCATGAATACCGTCCCAAAACAGGTCTGTATGGCTTTTTTGAATGGGAGCGGGGCCATAGGTTTCTGCACCGGTCACCTTTCCTACCGTCTCACCGGCAGCAAATTGCTGTGCCCGCCTGACATACCGCAGGGGGGAAGATGTAAAAATGGGGACTTTGTATTTTTCCGCTTGCCTGAAAATAGCCTTGACATTCGCAAATGATTCAGCCATCGGCTTGTCAACGTACACGGGCTTGCCGGCTTTCAAAACGGGCATAATTTCCTTTAAATGCGGGCGTCCGTCGTTGGTAAGCAGCATTACAGCGTCCACTTCCGGCAGCATCTCCGCGATGGAATTTACAAGCCGGACCCCGTTTTTCGTGACCGACGCCGAAAACCTGGCAAGCTGTTCTTCTTTAAACTCAACGTCGGGATTCCCCGGCGGATGGTACAGAACAGTCACAAGACAGCCCTGACGCCCGTTTCCACCGGGCGTACCGTTGATAATATTGGTATAGTCGTCACTGTGAACGGACAGGCCGATCACTCCGATCCTGATGGCAGGTTTCATGTGGGTAGGGGTGAGGTTTGAGCGGTGAGGGATAAGGGCTGAGGGTTAGGGGTGAGCCGGTTTTCTCATGGCTCACCCCTAACAGCTCAGCCCTCACTTGACCCTCATAATTCCCCGCATCGTAGGTCCATGTCCGGGAAACGTACAGATAAACTGGTAGTCTCCGGGTTTTGACGGCGCTGTAAACTTGAGTACTTCGACCTGCTTCGAATCCAATAGCTTAGTGGCGTGGAGTATCTTTTTGCTGTCCGGTATCCAGGCTTTTTGCTGTCCTTTGTCGCCGAGGTCAATGGCCTGCGCCGCTACTTCGTCGGCTGCGCCAGGTTCCACAATAAGCAGATTGTGCAGCATCAGGTCCGAATTATTGAGCGTCAGCTCTACCGGTTGCCCGGCTTTTACATCAAACTGATTGACGGAAAATTTAAGCATCGCCGGCTCAATAGTCAGCTTGGCTACGGCATCTTTGGTAAGGTCAAGTATCACCTGGGGGGCTGAAGCAGGTTGCTCTGCGGTATGCCCGGCATGCGCATGCTGCGCGGCGGGGTCCGAAGCGGCCTCCGGATTTTTCCAGAAACTTTCATAGAAAGTCCGGAACTGCATTCCCACAATTTTACTGTCTGACCCGCCTACAAAATGCGTGTTGCGGTCGCTCCATGCCCAGGCAACTTTCTGGGCAGCAATCCGGGCCTGCTGTTCGGGCGCCTTCAGCATCAAACGCAGCAGTTCAGGGTTCTTCCTGTTGTGCTGCTGATACAGCCAAAGGATCTCCAACATGGGCAGAACATCTTCTTTTTTGTTGATGTCCAGCCCTTTTACCCATTTTTCGGCCGCCGCTATTACCTGGCCCGACTCACGGCCGCTCAGCTCTACCCGGACACGGTGCCGGACTTCATCTTCATTGCTTTTAAAAAGCTCGAGCAATCTCTCAATGGGCTCTCCGGCGATTTTCGCGGGAGTCAGCAGGGGCCGGTTTTTCGCGGTAACCCGGTAAATACGCCCATGCGTCTGGTCCCGGCTGGCATCCCGGAGGTTATACGGCGAATGCGTGATAACGGCATTGTGCCAGTCGCTGAAATAGAGTGCGCCATCGGGCCCCGTCAAGGCGTCGGAAGGGCGAAAGTTGGGGTCACCCTTGTAATCGGCAGTTACTACCCGCGGGCTGGCCTCGCTGTTGGGGCGGAATGCAGGGTCGTTTCCGGTATACAGGAAATTCTCAGCCTCCCGGCCGGAAATTACGCCTTCCGGCTTGTAATCTAGATAATAGCGTTTGATCCCCTGGTACCCGATTACGTTGAGCAGCATAAAGCTGTTCCAGTAATCAGCCGGAAAGTGTGAGCTGGCCAGCAAAGTATTGGCGCAGACAGGCCGGACGGTCTGTTCAAACAGTGGCCGCTTGGCGTAAACCGACACGTCGGACCGTGAGGTTACCTTGCGGTCCACGTACACCTGGAATGCTTTTCCGGTGGTGCCGTCGGTCAAGAACTGGTTCCCCCAGCGATCGAAGCTGATACCGTGCGAGTTAGGCGTGTTTTCTACCACATAGGAGAAATCCGAAGTCCGTGGGTTGAACCGGTAAAGGCCCGGCGTACCCGACTCCTCGCTTCTCCTGTAGGGGGTTTCAACATTTTCGAGGATGAAAATACCCCGCTGGTAGTAAATATTGCCATCCGGACCGTAGATCAGGTTGTTGGCCGTATGGTGCGTATCGTCAGATCCAATGCCGCCGAAAAGCCGTTCCTGGTAATCCGCAACGCCATCGCCGTCCGTATCTTTCAGATACAGCACATCGGGCGCGGAAATCACGATCACACCGTTGTTCCAAAACTCAAACCCGGTAGGATTAGAGACATAGGCAAACGTCGTCGCTTTGTCGGCCTTTCCGTCACCATCTTCGTCCGTCAGGTAGACCAGCCTGTCATTCAGCTTTTTGCCCGGCTCCCATTTCGGGTAGTCCGCCCAGGATGCCACCCAGATTCTGCCCTTGGCGTCCACCTGCATGGCCACCGGCTTGGCTATTTCGGGAAACTCTTTCTCCGATGCAAAGAGATTGACCTGCAGGTCTTTCGGTACCGTCATTTTGGATATGGCTTCTACCGGGTCCAGGTATTTGACATCCCGCGTGATGTGCGTTCCGACAATAATCGGGTCCGGCATATTGCTGTCGTCCACCTTTTTGTCCTTGCCTTTTGCCCGTGCCCAGATCAGGCGGTCGCGGTTGGCGGTCAGCGTGTCGATCATCACGAGCTCCCGGCCCAGGGTGGCCTTGTTGCCGTCCTGGCTGGACCGGGTCCCCCAAACGTCGTTCCCGCTGGTAGTCCGGTAACGCTTGAACCAATGCCAGTCCTTGTTCATAACTGCGGACCTCAGTGAATCCAGTTGGGCGCCCTGGAGCGAGCCCGTGGTTCCGAAAAGCGTTTTGGCAATGTACCCGGCGATCTGGCGGTTACCATTTTCATTCAAATGTATGCCGTTGATCGTCAGCGGGGAGGATGCTTTCGCATACATGTCTTTGCTTACCGTGAACAGGTCTACGTACGCTACCTTCTTTACTTTGGCCACCTCCGCCATGGCCTGGGAATAGGCCAGCAGCCGGCGGTTATTTTCAACGCCGTCGGGGTAGTTGGGTGACTTCAGGTTTTCATGCGCAATAGGAGAAAACATGACGATTCTCGGCGCTTTGTTCGCATCGTACTTTTGCGAGCGGGTATGATCAATCCAGGCTGCAAGCTGTTTCTTGAACAGCTCGGGATCATCCTCAAAAGATTCATTGTAGCCGAAGAAAGAGAAAATAACATTGGCCTTAATGCGGGACAAATGGCTGTCGGCGCTCCCGAAACCTTCGTGTGATCGGGGGCGGTAGTGGACCTGGTCTCCCGAATAGCCCAGGTTTCTGATCGTGAGGTCATCCTCCGGCCGGCTTGCCTGGATATAAGTTTCCATCCATCCGTCATGCTGAAAGCGTTCCGCAAGCGAATTCCCGATTACGGCAATATGGTCCCCTTTCTCCAAAACGACCTTCCTGCTTCCCGCACAACTTGAGAAAAGTGCGATCAAAACAGTCGCGACGCAAATACCTGTAAACTTCGCTCTGATACTCGTCATATTTTTCAACTTTGTCTGACCCGAAAGCCGGTAAACTAATTAATGCATTTCAATTGAGCAGGTGCCCAAACCGCTTCTCAGGAAGTTAAACTGAACATTGGGGTGGTCGGCCAATACCGACATGGGTACCGATGTATCCGGAATACGGTTCGAAATCATATAGGTCGTCAACCGTTGCCCGAAGGGGTTATCGTGCATACCGGCATGCCAGATCGATACTTTCTCGGTTTCCCAGGTTTCTTTCGGCCCTACTGTAACCGCCTGCGTCGGGATCAAAGGTACGTTTCCGCCGCAGTGCAGCCTGGAGTTCTGCTGCACCGTAATGGGATGTAAATCGAGCACGCGGGTTTCGAGCTGCTTATACTCCTCGACGGTCATGGGGCGGTCTTTGTATTCCCCTTCCCGCTTGGGCGGCTCATTGAATGCCCAGTGTTTCACATCACCCTGTCCGCCCTGCATGATCAGGCATTTCGCTTTTTTCCAGCTTTCCTTGAACTCGGCGGTATCTGCTTTCGGAAAGTGAAGGTTTTCTTCCGGCATCGCCAGATCTTTGCGGATACGGTTGTAGCACAGATCCTTGAAGGTTTTTTTGAAGGAAAGAGAGTGGGTATCAGAAACCTCTTTTCCATCCACTACCCATTCATCCATACTCCAGAAGTGGGCATGCTTCACAGAAATTCCCAATTCATTGATGATACGCGCCACGATTGGCAGTTGTTCGGTGGGACCAATCGGCCCGCAAAGTCCGACCGGGTTGCTTGCCGTGGCCTGTTGCCATACGCTGACATATTCGAGCGCCTCGGCCGCATAAAACTCTTCTACAGTATCGTAAAACACAACTTTGAAGCCGGGCCGCGACAGTTTGATCATGTCTTCCGGCGTCATCGCGGCTATTTTGTCTGTTGTCTTGGGATCAAGCTCCAATGTCGTGTAATCCCACCAGCTGGGAGCTATCGAGCTAACTTTTCTCATGAGGTCTTCAGGTTAGAAATAATAAAATAAGGTTACGGTGTATAGCTGGCATTTGCCAGATAATAATGGCCCAGCTCCCGGAGCGGGTCATAATCAGCTTCGGAGAACCCGAGATGAAAATGTTTCCGCCAGCCTTCCGCGTGCTGGAATTCGCCGGACATCACGCCGAGTTTAGACGAGAAATCCTCCATCGCAAGCAGGTAGGAGTTCATCCTCTGACTGCTTTCCAGCCATTCCTGCTGGCTTTGGTGGGCCCTTAGTGCCTCGAGCTTTTGGGCGTGGACCGAGGTAGTATCCACAAAAATCTCCGGCATCACCCGCTGCCCCAAAGGCCCTTTCAGGCCATGGGGTACCGCATGATAAACCGCGCAGTTGTAATTCCCGCCCGGCGGGTTTTCGGTGGGATAATTGGCGATCCCCCTGATAAACGCCGCAGTCACCGCAAGCCGGCTTGTGTTCATATGGTCTTCCATATAGTCCACCGGTGAATGGGTCAGCACCACATTCGGACGAACTTTCCGGATGATTTCTGCCACCTGCTTCAGCATTTCCTTTGAGTACATGATCTCAAAGTCATCGCAGATGGGCGGGTGAAACGATGCCCCTAAAATGGCGGCTGCATTTTGCGCTTCACCCAGGCGTATCGCGGTCGTCTGAGCCGCATCATAGACGGTACTTCCGCAATTCCCGGTCGACAGGTTCATGTAATGAATTTCGTAGCCGGTATCCCTGAGTCTTAACAGGGTACCGGCCATTACGAATTCTATGTCGTCGGGATGGGCAGCTATCGCCAGCGCAACATTAGCCATGGTTTACAGCCTTATGCTTTTTCCGGTAGCTGCCGATTTGTCGGCGGCAAAAATAATCTCGTGGGTCTTTATCGCCTCTTTAAGTCCCGTGAGCGGCATTTCCGTACCATTTTGTATCGATTCAAAGAAAGTATCGAACTGCAATTGGTAGGGATGATCGGCAACGTCTCCCGAATCCAGCATCTTCATTGACATTTCGCTCCATTCGTGTTTGTCGGACTTCAGTAATTCCGAGTGGATTTTATTATCGAGGATACTGCCCTGGCTTCCAAACAAATGGGTATGGAAATAGTAAGGCTGCAGGCAGTCTACACTGGCCGCGCATTTTGCTATTTTACCGCTTTTGAACTTCAGGATGGTTACACTGGTGGTGGTATATTCGTAAGGTTTGAAAATTTCGCTCTTGGTCTTGGTATCGTAGCTGGTCACTTCCTCCACATCGCTACCCATGAAGAGCAGCAAGGCGTCGAGCGCATGGCAGCCGGCGGTCAGCAGCGAGCTTCCACCCCCGGTTTTCTTGGCATTCCATTCAAACTGGCCATACCACGGTCCGATTCCGTGCAGGTAATCGATCTCGCCGTAGTGCAGCTCTCCTACCAATCCCTGGTCGATAATCGCCTTGGTGGATATAAACTGGTTCGACCAGCGGCACTCAAAACACATGCAAAATTTCACGCCTGCTTTTTTGACAGCCGCTTCTATCTCCACACAATCCTCCCACGACAACGCCATTGGTTTTTCTAGGATAATGTGCTTGCCTGCATTCGCTGCAGCTATGGTGTGCTCCTTATGCTGGTAGGTATAGCTGCAGATAGAAACCGCGTCAATTGACTTGTCGGCCAACATTGCATTTAAATCCGTGTAGGAGGTAATATCGCTTCCCCACTTTTCACTCAGCTCCTTGTCATTCTGTGGGCGCGACGAGTAAATAGCGGTTACTTTTGCTCCTTTCCCGGCATTGATCGCTGCAATATGCGCAGTAGCGACCCAGCCGTAACCAATGATTCCTACATTTAATTTTTCCATGATGAACTAATAAAGGTTATTTGGGTAATCGGTTTTTACTGGTGATTTGATTTTCGGGCCTTCGCAATGGTTTCGGCTATGTTTACTTTTTTGCCGCCATTCTTCCGGCTCTCCATCGCCGCCTCCATGAAGGCATAAATTTCTATGGTTTCCTCCGCCGGCACCGGTGGAATTTTGGTTTTAAAAAACGAAACAACCTGCACTACAAGCGAACGGTATCCGGTAAACGTATCCATTTGTACGATGCTATTCTCGGTAAAAAAGGTACCGCCGAATCCGCGCTTCCCGCTTCTGAGCCCTCTTACCGTACCGGTGCGCCGGCCGCCGGTGCGCCGGTCATCCCAGAAGCCTATAACCAGGTCTTCATTTTCCGAATGCCGGGGCTGCATCACCTCTGTACAGCCGGCGCCCATAACGGCGAACAGGGGTTCAACAGCATGAATACCATACCAGAATAGGTCAGTATGGCTTTTTTCCAACGCTGCCGGGCTGTAGGTATCTGCTCCGAGCACCTTGGATTTATCGATGGTAGCGATATTGTCCACATAGCGGAGCGCCGAAGACGTAAAAATGGGCACCTTCATTTTAGCGGCCGCATCGAAGATTTTCAAAACCCCCGCGAGATTTTCGGCCACGGGTTTGTCGACAAATACCGGCTTGCCGGCTTTCAGAGCTGGCATCACTTCATTGAAATGCGGGCGGCCATCGTTGGTCTCAATCATGACCACGTCGCAAAGTGCCAGCATTTCATTCATGGTAGGAACAATCTTCACACCAGCATCACGAATGGTCTTTTCAAAACCGGCGAGCTGCTCCTTTGTAAAATCCACATCGGGGTTGCCGGGTGGGTGGTACAACGCCACAATTTTACATCCCTGCACATCGGCCGCCTTTTGCGGGTCATTTAGTATTTGCGAAAAAGCCGCACTATGCACTGCCAGTCCTACTACACCTATCCGGATGTCCGCAGCCTGCGCTTTGCCCGGTAAAGGCAGCGCATATACCCCGGCAAGCCCGATACCTGCTCCCTGCAACGCGGTTTTCAGAAATTTTCTACGCTTAATTGATCGGGTCATAATTTTTTAGTGTTGGGGGGTGAGGTTTGAGGTATGAGGGGTGAGCATGCAGCTCATGACTCATCCCTCACAGCTCATCCCTCCCGAGTACAATCCGGAAACCGTCCCTGGAATCGGAATATGCGATGCCATGGAGGCCGAGGCGGACGGCACAGCGGGCATTGCCCGGTACGTCAAAGTAATTCCCGCCTTTGCAAACCGGCTTATAGTGTCCGTCGGTAAGGTACAATTCTTCGTGCCCACCTTTGGGGTCAAAATGGTCAAGGACAATTTCCCAGACACCGCCACACATATCCGCGATCCCGAAAGCATTTCTGCCCTTTTCCCCGAAATGGTCCACCGGTGATACGAAAGCAAACCCGTCGCTCCAGGGCGCTTTCGCCAGCGGCCATGTCTTGTTGCGGCCGGGCAGAAAGTCGATCGCGGATATATTCAGCCTTCCCTCGCCGTCGGCCAGGTCATCGCCCCACCAGAAGTAGTTGCTTTTCTGGTTGGCCCGGCAGGCATATTCCCATTCTGCTTCGGTGGGCAAGCGGTATACCATGCCTTTCGGGAGCCTGCCGGCAGCCTTTTCCTTTTTGGTAAGCCATTCACAAAAGGCTTTCCCGTCGTTCCAGCTGACGCAAACAACCGGGTATTCGTCTTTCATCGGGATCCCGAAATTGGGGTCTCGCCAGCTTTTTCCTGAGACTGAAATCCAGGGATGCGGCGGCGCCTTCGCTGTAATTTTCCAGTTGTGATCAAATACCTGCGTTTTTCCGCCCGGTTTCTCGGCATCCGAAACGTAGCCCGTTTCCTCGACAAAACGCTTGAACTGGCCTACCGATACTTCGGTCCGGCCTATCCAGTAGTCATTTTTAACACTCATGAGCCTGGGTTTCTCCCCCTCGTATGACTCCCGTTCCGTCCCGGGGGTTGCCCCGCCTTCTATCCCGGTGGCCCAGGCTTTCTCTTCCGGGGTACTTCCCATCCAGAATTTCCCGGCGGGGATTTTGACCACCTCCAAAGAAACATTTCTTCCAAGGTCGAGCTTTTTACTTTCGTTCTTCGCTGCTGATTCCAGATCCGGGTGGCGTGGTTCACGAACCGCATTGTTACTGTCTGACGGCGATGACCAGTACAGTCCGAGAAGCCCGGACAGGACGGCCAAGAGAAATCCCTGGTTCATATCGGTCAAATAGGTTGGTGTTCAGGAAAATGGAGACCAGGAAGGGACATACCTCCCTGGCCTTCACTACCGTGGCAGTTTAGTTATACCCCGGATTTTGGATAATCTTGTTATTGATATTGATCTCGTAAAGAGGGATTGGAAGCAGGGCCATTTCGGGCTTGATCGTCCCTGTCTTATCAATCGGGATGTAATGCCCACGGTACTTGCCCACCTTCTCCACCTTGAATTCGGTATAGTTATCCGGGTCGTCGGTCAGCTTCATTCCATAAAATTTGGTATTCATCACCTCCATGTAAATACCCCACCGGCGGATGTCCATGTACCGGATCAGGCGCTCTACTGCAAACTCAACCCTTCTCTCTCTCCGAACAAGCTCCCGCAGTTTGGCGACATTGGTTTCTGTAATGGGAGGCATTTTTACAGCATTTCTTCCTCTTACCGCATTGATGGTCTGGTCGAGCAGCGCTTGCGTAATCGGTTGCCCGGCCTCCAGGACAGACTCCAGGTAGCTCAAAAGAATCTCCGCGTAACGGATGTGTATAATGTCGTCACCCGAAGAGTTCTGGGCTCCAGTATAATTTTCCGTTACATATTTCTTCCACCCGTAGCCGGTGTTGCCAATCAGATTCGCCTCTCTCCCTGTGTAAGATTTGCCTCTGAAAACGGTGTAACCGGGCAGGAACAGGGTCGCATACAAGCGCGGATCGCGGTTCTCAAAGGGTTTTTTCGCATTATATAGAGGCGATTCTTCGATGGGCAGGCCGTCTTTCATGGTAAAAGCATCGACGAGCCCCTGGAAAGCGTTGTCTTCCTGGTATCCGCCGAATACTTCAGGGTGGTAGTTCAATTGATTCTGCGGATTGCCATACAGCCCCGCTACGCAATTGGTTGCCAGAACAATCTCCTTACTTGTTTCTCCCTGTTCTTCAAACAGCTCTTTAAAACGCGGGTCGATTACGTGCGCATTGAGGTCAATCGCCTCTTTGTACGTAACGGCCGCATCGGCCCATTTCTTGTTGATCATCTGAAGGCGACCTTTTACGGCAAGTGCTGCGGCTTTCAAAATACGCCCACGCTCACTGTCAGGTCTGGTGGCCGGCAAACCCTTCGCTGCTTCCGTCAGCTCGGTCAGGCAGAAATTTACCACTTCGTCGTAAGTGTTGCGCGTCTGTGTATTCGCTTCGGCAACGGTAAGCACTTTCGTTACCAAAGGTACGCCACCGTATAGCACCGACATCATAAAGTACTCGTAAGCGCGTAGAAAGCGGGCCTCAGCAGAAAACTGGGCAATTTTTGCAGCGTCGGCCCCGGCCACTTTGTTCACGTTTTCAAGGAAATAATTCACCTTAAAAATCGTGGTATAGGCCCTTTGCCAGATACTTTGCACCACCTGTCCGTCGCCCGGATTCAGATAGCCGCTGTAAATCACACCCACGTTGCCATGCTTATACCCGGAGTCATCGGTGGCGCCCGCCATAATGAGCAGCTCGTTGTTATAGCCATTATTTCCTACATTTCCACCCCGGTAGATACCGGTCAATGCGAGCATCGCGTCCTTTTCTGACTTCCAGAACGACGTTTCAGACAGCTGGGCAAGGGGTTGTTCATCCAGCCAGGTTTCCGAACAGCCTGGCAATACCAACGCCAGTCCCGCCAACAGCAGCCCCCGGAGGCATATATTTTTATACTTTCTCATGATTCCAACAGATTATCTTTTAAAACCTTACGTTTAAGCCCACCACATACAGCTTGGTCAAAGGGTAGAACCAGCCGGAGGTACCGGTTGCCATTTCCGGATCCCAACCCTTGTAATACTTCGACAGGGTAAAGAGATTTTCCCCGCTCGCGTACACTCTCACGTTTTGAAGGAAGCTCTTTTGTAAGAGAGACTTGGGCAACGTATAGCCTATCTGGGCGTTTTTCAACCGGATAAACGTGGCATTCTTGTACCAGAAATCGGTTCTGTTTGTCCCGTAAAAACCTGAGCTCATGAATGCCATTTTCGGGTAGGCGGCATTCGGGTTCGGGTTAGCTGTTGTCCAATGGTTTTCGTAAGCGTCTCTCTGTACGTTGCCGTTGTTTTCAAGCGGGAAGAAGAACTGGCCTATGTTAATCATGTCGCGACGGCCTCCTTCACCCTGGAAAAACAGGCTGAGATCAAAATCCCTGTACCCTGCATTCAGGTTAATGCCGTAAGTAGTGACGGGAAGCGGCATCCCGATCACGCGGCGGTCATAAGTATTGTCGACAACGCCATCGGGTACGCCCTGAGGTCCGCTCAGATCCTTGAATTTGATTCCACCGGGCGCTGCGAGAAATGCAAAGGGCTGAGTGGGCGCTTCCGCTACTTCTGCCGCATCGACAAACAAGCCGTCGCTCACGAAACCGTAAGCCGAGCCGATCGGCTCACCCACGAAAAGGCCTCTGTTGATATCTCTTTGCAAATGCGCCAGCTTGGTCACCTTATTCCTCACTACCGAGAACACGGCAGAAGCTCCGTAGGTGAAGGCACCCGCACTGCTCCTGTACCTTAAGTTAAAATCCCAACCCTTGTTCTGTACCGAAGCTGCATTAGAGGGGGAAGGAGATGCTCCCAGCGTGTTAGAAACCGAGACATTGTAAAGAATGTCATCCGTATTCTTTATAAAGTAGTCAGCAGAGAAGTTCAACCGGTTGCCAAAAAAGGCCAGGTCAACGCCAAAATCGGTTACGGTTGTCGTCTCCCAGGTAATATTTTTGTTGGCGATCGTAGTCACCGCACCGCCCGGCTGCAATTCGTTTGCAAACGGGTAGTTCTGGCCCAAAGAGATCAGATCCTGGTAAGGATAGTTTCCTATAGACTGGTTCCCCAACTTACCCCAAGACGCGCGGAGCTTCAGGTCAGACATCCATGAAACAGACTGCTGGAAAAAGTCTTCCCGCGAGATACGCCAGCCGCCGGAGAAAGACGGGAAAGCTCCCCAGCGCTTATTAACCGGGAACCGGGAGGAGCCGTCGTACCGGATATTCGCCTCAAAAAGGTACTTTTCTTTGAAGTTGTAATTGAACCTTCCGAAATAAGAGGCAAGCGTATTTCTCGATGAATTACCGCCCTGTGTGCCGCGGGTCGTGGCGCCTGCGTCAATTTCGTAGATACTATTGTTCGGGAAAGCATCCCTGTAAGCGCTGATATTCCTTCCTTCAAACGCCTGGCTCATAAAACCCCCGAGAAGCGAAATGTTATGGTTACCGAACGACTTGGCATACTCGGCAAGAGACTGCATTGTCAAACCGGTACTCTGAGACCAGCTGTTATTAAGACTGTTCAGCGTAATTCCATATGTCGAGGTAATCGGGTAAGTTGCAATGAAGCCTTTGTATTCTGAAGCAGCGTGGGTATACCCAATCTGTCCGGTCAATTTCAGACCGTCCACGATGTTCCAGATCAAGCTCGTATTGCCATAAAAATTTATTCCCGCATTCTTTACAAATGAAGCGCTGTTCAGATCTGCCTCCGGGTGCATGGTTTCATTCCTTGTATAAAAGCCGTCCGGAGTTTTAAAGGCCAGGGCATTCGAATTCCGCATAGCGCCGGCGACAATACCGCCTAACCCTGCGGAATAGGGTCCCGAAGGCTCATTGCTTTGGGTTTTGATCCCGGCCAGCCGAACACTCAGCTTCAGCTTTTCATGAAGTTTCGTGTCAAGGTTCAGCCTGATGTTGTAACGGTTGGCATTGTTCTTCATGATCAGACCGTTCTGGCGATAGAAGCCGGTTGAGAACATGTACTGAGTCTGGTCGTTCCCGCCCCGCATTGAAATGTCATGCTTGGTTTCAACACCGCTTCCTGAGCCGAAAAGATAGCCTATGTGATCGAAATTAGGGTATGCGGGGTCTGAGCCGCTTTTGAATTTCGCTATTTCGTCGGCCGAATAGCGGGGCTGCTGGCCTGCATTGACGTTGGCCTCGTTCACCATTTCGGCATATTCCCACGAATTGACCATTTCCGGCATCATGGTCGCCTTTTGCTTACCCACATACATGTTGTAACTGAACACCGGCTTGCCTGAAACCCCTTTTTTTGTTTCAATCAGGATAACCCCGTTTGCTGCCTTCGAACCGAAGATAGAGGCCGAAGCCGCATCTTTCAAAACCGAAACGCTTTCGATGTCCGCGGGATCAACAGCGTCGATCGATGACTCGATCCCGTCGACCAATACCAGCGGGTTTACCCCCGCGCCACTGAACGTCCCCTGCCCGCGAATGACAAGCGAGGCCGCATTTCCGCCCGGGTTACCCGAAGTCTGGCGTACGGAAATACCACTCATCTGCCCCTGGAGCGCCTGCGACGCCCTGGTAACGGTGCGTTTCTCAAGGTCTTCCGCCGTTACCGTTCCGACTGCGCCCGTCAGGTTGACTTTCTTTTGCGTGCCGAAACCAACTACCACTACTTCCTCGAGTCCTTTGGCATCTACCGCCATCGATACATCCACTTTAGTCCGGCTGCCGACCTGCAGCTCCTGCGACACGTACCCTACAAAAGAAAACACCAGCGTTGCATTGTCATTCGGCACATTGATGGCGTAATTACCACCGCCGTCGGTGCTGGTGCCCTGTTGGGTCCCTTTGATCAAAATACTTACACCCGGCAACGGATCACCTTTTTCATCGGTAACACGGCCGTTCACCATCCGGAACAGAGGCACGACGCTCTCAATCTGGCGGACCAGTAACTCCGGGTGCGTCATCGGGCCGGAACGCGGTCCTGCCGGTACCGCTCCCTTTTTCAATTCCGGTTCGTCGTTCTTTCTGAATAATCTCCGCGCAAAACCGCGTTTTTCAAGCACGATGGTCTTTTCTATAAAAGAATAAGTAATCGGCTGGCCTTTAAACACTTCGTCCAGCACCTCCGTCAAGGGAGCGCCGGTAGAATTAATTGTAACCGGTACAGTGCCTTTCAGCAGCCGGCTGTTATAGAGAAAATCATATCCTGTCTGTGCCCTGATCTCCATGAAGATCTTTTCCAGGCCGCTATTCCGTACATTCAGCCTAACGGTCTGTGAATATACGGCAGCGTTTACCTGAATCAACGTCACGAAAACGATCAAGGCTGTCAGCTTCATTATGAGTAATGATTTCAGGATCTTGCCGTACATCTCCCGGGATATACGGCTCCCCAGGCGCCCGGGCACAACAAATTGGTTTAGTGAAAAGTAATGCATACTTTTACCATGTTTTGGTGAAGGTTTTTTTTACATGATACAGCGTGATAAGATCTACCTGCTTGCCGAAAACATATTATTCTACTGCTTCGGGGCCTAGACCGAAGCAGTTTTTTTATGCGCAAACAAGAAAAACCCTACGTTCCCGGTCGTCTAACCGGACTGTTTTCTTCTGGTTTTAATCATGATGCATAGAAAGGTTAGGGGTTTAAGAATAAACAAAATTTTTACGGAGAAGCTAATGCCGACGCCGCTATTACTTTCACTTTTGCATTCCCGACCATCTCGAATCTGACCTCACCGCTATGCTGCAGGATGGCCAGCACATTGGATAAGGACTTATTGCGGGACACATAGCCATTAAATCTCTCGCCTGAAGTACTTCCTACATACTCCACTTCAATATCATACCATCGGATAAGCTGCTGCATGACCTCTTTCAGTTCGGTATCCCTGAAATGGAAAAAGCCGTTGGTCCAAGCCAGATCGCCTTCGATATCTGCCTTACGGACAGAAATCACATCTTTCTTTCCTTTACCCGATCCGGCCTTCCCGCCCGCATCCTTACCCGGAGAATTCCGCACCAGCGACTGTTCACCCGGTTTCAACTGCACCGAATTCCCCGTAGTCTGCTCTTTTACATTCACGCCGCCTTCCAGCAGCGTCGTTTTAATATAAGAATCGTCCGAAAAGGTGTTCACGTTAAACTTGGTACCCGTCACTTCAATGGCCTGCCCGTTGCTGATCACTTTGAAAGGTATCCGTCGTCCCGAAACCATAACGCGCGCTACTTCGAAATAGGCCTCGCCCGAAAGCTCAACCTTACGCTCCACAGGGTCGAATGTTACCGGAAAACGCAGGGAGGACATTGAGTTCAGCCGCACCTTCGTTCCATCAGGCAGCAACACCTGGTATTGGCCCGATCTTGGCGTGGCCACCGTGTTGTACTCTTTGCGGAGGTTCTGAGCCGAGACTTTATAGTTCTCCATTGGATCATACACCAGCTGCCCGTCACCGCTTTTCTTGATTTGTACCAAAGACTGCTTCGCAATCTCGCCGTTCCCGGCGTCTGATAAAACGATAGATGCCCCGTCAGACAAAGTCAGGAGCGCTTTGTTATCACCCGGGGCAACGTCAGTCGCTACCGCTGACTGAGCGGCCTGCACGGGTGCGGGCGCCCGGTAAAAGCGATCGTACGTGAAGTACAACCCACATACCAGTACCGCAGCGGCAGCTACCCTCGGTAATACCCACGCCAGGCCGATCTTCCGGTTCTCCCTTTCCTGCAGAAGATCCCACTCATCGAGCCGGCCTTCAATTTTGGACGCCAGGAAGCGGTCTGCAGGAGACATTTTCTCCGGTGCATATTCTGCTGACAAGTCCTGATAGTCGCGCATTACTTCGTCAGCCTGCTTTTCATCCAGCGAAGCAAACCAGGCCAAAAAAGCCCGGTGCTCCGCCTCGCTGTGCTGCTGGCGAAGGTATTTCTCGAAAAACCGATGATAGTCTGCTCTTCTCATACATTCTGAAAGACGCATGAGGTTTCAAAACGCACCCCTCGGAAATGAAAAAAAATTTGGGGGTGAGGGGTGAGGGGCTGGCTCATACCTCACCGCTCAAACCTCACCCCTATTCTGCTACTTTCTTTTCCTTTTGATAGGTACCGAAACCGAACATGGTCGGGGCGTATTCGCCCACTATGGCAACGTCCGCATTTTCGGGAAGGCTACTTTCGCTACCAACCGCCCAGTAGCATGCATTTACCAGCAACCGGCGCAAATCCTCGTTCAGAAAATCCATCGACGCGCCCATGGTGGTTACAAATGCTTTGCCCTTTTTCCCCGAATCGGCGGTATACTCGCGCGTCCAGGCAAGCGGCATCATGGTTTTCCCCCATACCGGCGCGCTCTCCCGGGTCATGCCGTCAACCGGCTGGCCCCACAGCAATATCTCCGCATCTGCCGGCAAATTTTTAATGCCATAGACATCGGTGATCCCCCAGATTTCCTTTATGCCTTTCAGGACAGGGTGCCCCTTTTGCTGTTTCGTGCCGTCGATCAAAGCCCGGGTTCCTTCCTTGCCGTTTGCCCCGTGGTGACTGACCCAGGTCTCCCCCAGGATTTTTTTTCCGAATCCGTTTTCCCACCCCTTCCGGGTACTGGTAAAACCGTACCTGGCATAGCGACTGTCCGGTCTTTTGGCATAGCGAAAGGCATGGGTCGCGGTACGGATCCCTATAATGGGCTTTCCAGCCTGCAGGTATTGATCGAAATAGGCCATCTGGTCATCCGGGTATTCCCGGAACCGCGTCGCGAGGATCACCAGGTCAGCCTTCTCCAACTGTTCCATTCCACGCATATACTGGTGCTCGTCCGGATCGACAAAACCGGTAGCCGGATTTATCGAAAACAAAACAGTCGTTCGGAATCCGTGGCGGGCTGCCAGAATTTTGGCAAGCATCGGCATGGACTCTTCAGACCGGTAGGCCTCATCTCCGGCGATCAATACGATGTATTTGTTTTTATTTAAAGAGGCCTCCGGCTCAAAAGTAAGCGCATTCTGATGTTGTCCGGTTCCGGTGATCGCCTGTCCCAGTAAAGCCATCGCAATTCCCGCGGTCGCCATCTTTTTCCGAAAATATTTTAAACTCCCGGATATGCGCCTGCCAACATCCGGCATTCCTTCTGAATAATCTCTTCTCATTTTTCAAGTGTATAAAAATTGATGTGATGATGCGTTCCTTGCAGCCTGCACCTCATGCCTATTTCTTCAGTTTAAAAGCTACCAGGGCGTCGCCCTTCTTCGTTCCAAGAGTAGTACCACCACAGGAAAGCACGACGTACTGCGCCCCGTTTACCTCGAAAGTGCTCGGCGTGGAAAAAGCCGGCGCCGGCACGTCGGTCTCCCACAACAAAGCGCCGTTTTCCTTATCGAATGCCCGGAATTTGGCGTCCTCGGTAGCGGCTATAAACAAGATTCCTGAAGCAGTCAGAATAGGCCCCCCATAGTTCTCCGTCCCGCTATTGGGAATGCCGCGCGCTTTATAGGATGGGATCTCCCCCAGCGGGACCTGCCATTTCTGCTGCCCTGTATTCATGTCAATCGCAGTAAATCTACCCCAGGGCGGCAGTATTCCCGGTCTCCCTTCACGATCCAGGAACTTGGTGTACCCTTTGAATGTCCACGCATCGGCCGGGCTCGTCTGACCGTGAATAGGGTCTTCCCCGGACCCTTCTTCTTTTTCCCCGAAAAGGAAGCCGATCAGCGCTTTTTTGTCGGATGCCGACAACTGCGGAAAGCCCGGCATCATGCCCCGGCCTCTCGAAATCAGGTTGGCCAGGTCGTCATGCGAAAGCTTCTCTTTAACCGATACCAGAGAGGGAAAGCCGCTGGCAGGATTTCCCAGCCGGTCGGGACCGTGGCAGGTGGAGCAGGTGTTGCGATACACCCGCTCTCCACCCGAAAACTGTGCTTCTCCCTCCGACGTAGGCCGGAGCGTCAGGATCCAGGGGACTTCATTTGAATTCACGTACAACATGCCATCCGAGTCAACGGCGGCCCCACCCCATTCCGCGCCGCCCATTAGCCCGGGCGTCACCATGGTAGGCACCTCTCCGACCGGCAGGTATTTACCCTTGCGATAGGAGTGATAAACCTTTTTAAGCGAGTCATAATCGGGAGAATGGATATTCAGATCGCTTTCCAGGATTTCCTGCCGGGCAATGGGCAGCGGAAGTTTGGGAATGGGTTGCGTAGGCCACGCTTCCTCTTCCGCGATGGGCGAAGCCGGAACCTTCACCTCCTCTACAGGAAAAACCGGCTCGCCCGTGTCGCGGTCAAAGACAAAAATGTACCCCTTTTTGGTTTGCTGCACGACTACCTCCCGCTCCCTGCCATCCTTACGAATGGTCATCAGGTTGGGGGGAGAGGGCAAATCCATATCCCAGATATCGTGCCTGATAATCTGGTAATGCCATTTCCGCTTCCCGGTGCGGGCATCCAGTGCCAGCAGGGTGTTGGCGAAAAGATTCTGGCCCTTCCTGCTTCCCCCAAAAAAGTCGGGAGCGGCCGACCCTGTCGGCACATAGATCATTCCGCGTTTGTAATCCACGGTCATACCCGTCCAGTTGTTGGCCGCTCCGACCACGCCCTTGGTATGTACATCTTCCGGCCAGGTATCGGCACCAAACTCTCCTTTTCGGGGGATTGTGTGGAAAACCCAGGCCAGCTCACCCGTTTTAACGTGGAACGCCTGGAGAAAACCCGGGGCTGCTCCGGCCTCTTCCATCATGACCGTCGGCATAATAATCAAGTCTTCAAATATGGTCCCGGGCGTTCTGGACATCAGGTATTTACCCTTGCCGTTTTCGCCAAGCCCGGTTCTGAGACTTACCTTGCCGTCTTCTCCAAAGGTCCTGATCACTTCGCCGGTCTCTGCATTAAGCGCATACAACCATTCGTCATAGCTAAACAGGATCCGCTTGTCGTCGTCTTTCTGCCAAAAAGCCACCCCCCTGTTTTTCAGGAAGTTTTTCTTCTCCGATGGGGCAAACCGCCACTTCTCCTTTCCGGTTGCGGCTTCCAGCGCAAAAGCCTCGCTCGCCGCCGTCAGGCTGTAAAGCGTACCGTCAATTACGATCGGGTTGCACTGCCATACTCCCGAGTCTCCTGAATTATACACCCAGGCTACCTCCAGGTCTTTGATATTCTCTTTGGTAATCTGGTCCAGGGCTGAAAAATGGCTCCTTTCAGGTCCGCCAAGGTATTCCGGCCAATCTTTCGGGTTTTGCTTTCGGGTGCAGGCATATACCAGGAAATGGCCGGCAATCAGGATCGCTAATAGTCTCATAAAAGGTTTTTTGGGGTGTGAGGCGTGAGGTGTCAGGTGTGAGGTGTGAGGTGTGAGGTGTGAGCTTTAAGGTGTGAGGGTTGCCGCTCACACCTTAAAGCTCACCACCCGGATAAAGTTACTCCCAGTCCGGGTTTTGCGTGTATTGGTCGTTCAAAGTCAGCTCCACACCAGGTATCGGGTTCAGGTAATCCCGGCCCGGCTTGAAGCCATATCCGTTAGGAAGCGCTTTCTGGTAGGCGTCTATGTATCCTTTCTGGTCTACGAATACGTGGGTGCCGACCACCATCTCCGGGTAGTCTGCCTGCACAAACTTAGCGCCGGCCGGTCGCTTCCCTGTGATGGACTCGTGCGCCCGCCACCGCATCAGGTCGTACAGGCGAAGCCCTTCAAATGCGAGCTCCACCCGTCTTTCCCGCCGTACTTCGTTGATAACCGGCGACAAGGCAGGATACGTCCAGTTCGGATCCGGCGTAATGTTGGTTAGTACCAGGTGCGGCATACCTACGCGGTCTCTCAGCTTGTTGATCGTCACGTCAACATCGGCCTGGGTCAGCTCGCCCAGCTCCGCCTTTGCTTCCGCGAAATTCAACAGGGCCTCGGCATACCTGAATATAATAGAGCCGATTTCTGACTGGTAGTAGTTGGCTTTCAGGTTGTCGCCCCACGCATTGGAATACTTCTTCAGCTGATACCCGGTAACGCAGCGGTAGGACCCGGTCTGGTGAATATCCGCCCGGACAAACTTGGTAGTATCTCCGCTTCCCAGGATATTTACGGCATCGCCCGGCACCCAAATACTCTGCGCCAGGCGCGGGTCCCTGTTTTTCACCACCCGGGCAAGGGTGCCGTCACCTTCATAAAGTTTACTTTTCGCGATCGGCAAACCATCCGTGCACAAATAAGAATTTACCAGCTCGCCAGTGATTCCCATATCATTCCCCCAGATGCTGGGGGCCCAGCGGACGAGCCCGAGGCTGTTGTCCCATTTCTTCCAAAGCAGCACTTCCGGGTTGGCGCTGTAGTCTTTCTGTCCAAAGAAATAATAGTAGTTGGTTTTAGGGTCGCTGCCGATATGGATCCTGTAAAGATCGCCGGCGATTAATTGCCCGGCAGCCTCTTTCGCGAGTTCAAGGTACTTTTTCCCGTCGGAACCGGATACTCCGAAGGTCGTTCCCGCATGGTACTTTTCCCAGGTCCCTTCGAAAAGGCACACGCGCGATTTGAACAATTGCGCGATCTGCCGGTTGAGCCGGAAGGGCGTGGCGGTCTCCTTACCCTTCATCTTCCCGATGGCCCTGTCAAGATCGGCAATGATAGAATCCGCCACTACGTTTCGCGGGTCTCTCGCCGTGTATAACCCTGCGTCGTCATCTTTCAGCGGCTTATTGATCCAGGGAACTGCACCAAAATCCCGGAGCAGCCCAAAGTAGAAATACGCCCTGAAAAAGTACGCTTCGCCGACATAATGTTCCCACAGATTTTTTGCACCGTTAACGGTTTTGTAGTTCTCCAGGAAATAGTTCACACTCCTGATTTGCGCCCATGCACTGCTCCAGCTTCCGCCCGATGCCGGCACTACCCGCGTGCCGGCGAGCGTAGCATTGAAACTGGATAAAACCAGGTTGTCGCTGTTGCCCTCCAGCAACGTGTAGTCGTTTCGGGTTTCGTTGGGAAAAACAGTGTAGTACTGGTTGACATACATTTCAAGATCGGTCGGTGTCTTCCAATAATCCGAGCCTGAAATAGCATCAAGGGGCTTTTTATCCAGAAATTCGCTGCAGGAAGAAAGCGCCGACACAGCAGCAAACAAGATAAATACATATAAATTTTTCATGTCGGTTCCCGTTTAAAATGAAACATTCAGTCCCAGTGAATAGGATCTTGACAAAGGATATACAAGCGGTGACGCGGTGTTGCTCACGTTTGCCTCCGGGTCAAACGACTGCATGATTTTGGAGAAAGTGAAAACATTTTCCCCGCTCACATACACCCGTACCTTTTCGATGCCGATTTTTCGCGTGGCCTGCGCAGGGATATTGAAGCCCAACTGGACATTTTTCAGCCGCACGTAGGACGCATTTTGCAGAAAGCGGCTCTGAACCTGCTGATTTTTGTTATTCTCAGCTGTCAGGTAGGGCCTTGCGAAATACCCGCCGGTGTTCTCGGGACTCCAGTAATTAATGCTATGCTCCTGGAGAACGGTAGCTGTCCAGGCCGGGCCGAAACCGAAGAAAACCTGGTTTCCCATCCAGAGATCTCGTTTCCCCACTCCCTGCCAGAACATGGTAAAGTCAAACATCTTGTAGTTCAGTCCCAGGTTAAGGCCGTATAGGAACCTGGGCGAAGTATTGCCGATCACTTTCAGATCGCCCGGATTGGCCACGGTCTGGTCTCCCCGGGTTATTTTACCGTCCTGGTTCAGATCCTGGTATTTAACGTCGCCGGCGCCCCAGACGCTGTACAGCTGCGACTGGTCAGCCCACTCCTGCGCTTCCTGTTTGGACTGGAAGAGGCCTGCTGTTTCGAATCCCCAGATCTGACCGTAAGTCTGGCCCTCATAAAAATTCGAGATCAGGCGGGTAGGGTTATTGTACTTTCTGATGGTGGTTTTGTTGTCCGAAAAAATAAAGTTGACATTGTACCCGAAACCGCTCTGCAAGGTCTGGCGCCAGCTAACCGAGAGTTCGATTCCTTTTGTTGAAAGCGTCGCATTATTCTTCAGGGGTACACTGGCTCCGTAGGAAGCCGGCAGCGTTTCTCCCGGCCCGAACATGTTCCGGGTAGTCCGATTGTACCATTCCAGGGTCAGGCCCAGCCGGTTGTCCAAAGCTTCGGCGTCGATCCCGAAATTAACCGTCTCGGACGTTTCCCAGGTAAGGCCGAGGCTTCTGTTATTCGGAACCGTGGCATATACCGGCCTGGCGCTTCCCATGATCCAATTGAGATTGGTCACAATGGGTATGGTCTCTTCGTGCAGGTAATTGGCTACGTTCTGGTTCCCTAAAGTGCCGTAAGAGGCCCTGAATTTCAGTGTATTGACCACATCGGCAAACGGCTTCCAGAAGTCCTCTTTCCAGATGTTATAGCCTACCGCTGCCGAAGGGAAAAAACCCCATCTCCTACCTTTCTGGAACCGGGATGAGCCGTCGTATCGGCCGTTCAGTTCAACCAGGTACTTTTCATCAAAATTGTACGAAACCCGCATAAACGTACCCAGAGTCGACCAGTGCGACATATTGTCCTGCAGGTCCATTGCGCCGATAGCAGTACTGATTGAAGGCACGGACTCCGTCACCAAATCGCGGCGCCAGCCATTCAGGAGCATGTTGTTGGACAATTCGGCCTGGCCGCCCAACAGCAGGTTCACGTAGTGCCGGTTAAATTGCTTCGCGTATTCGGTATACACGTTAGAGGTGATGTATTCATTGTGTACGAGTTCCTGCCGCATCCGGTTCCAGTTCTGGCTGTAATGCTTGATCGGTGTAACCCCGTCGGTAGCAAGGCCCCACACAATGGCCCGGTGATGCCCTCTTTTATAACCGTAGAAATTATAGCTGAGGTCGGCGTTTACTTTCCAGTCACGGGTAAGGTTCAGCTGAAGCGACGGGCTGAACCACAGGTCCGTCGTATATTGTTTGTCACTGCCGCCGTTCTGCAGTACCCCGGGCAGGTTTTTGTCGAGCGCAAAATCACCGTTGGGGGTGTAAACCGGGTCTGTAGGCCAGGAAATGGCCATCATGTTATAATTGGCAAAGCGGTTATTAACATCCTGCGAAATCAGGTAGCGCTGATAACTCCGGTTGAACTTTGTTTTCAGGAATATGGTCAGTTTGTCCGAAACTTTCAGAGAGAGGTTGGATGCCAGGTTAAAACGCTGGAATTTCTCGTGGGCAAAATTGAACTTCCCGGCGTCGTCGAGCCAACCGAGACCCACGTAGTAATTTGCATTTTTCGAAGCTCCGCTGATGCCCAGGTTATGTCGTTGTGAAAACACCACATCTTTATACAGGACATCCCACCAGTCGGTGTTGGCGTTACCCTGGTTCCAATATCCCCACCCATTCGGGTCTCGCGGGTCCGCAACCATCGAGGGCGTGTTCTCCGGGTCATTCTGGTACTTGATGATACGTTCTATGGTAGCATCTGAAAAAATTGCATTTTGTCCCGAATTGGTTGCCGCTTCATTAATCGCCCGGGCAAACCGGAGAGAGTTGACAAAGCCGGGCATATTGGTGGGCTGCGCCCAGGAAAGGTTATTGCTGTAGTCGGTTTTTATTTTTTCGGATCCTTTACCGGTTTTTGTAGTAATCAGGATAACGCCATACGCCGCCCTGGAGCCATAAATTGCGGTGGAAGCGGCGTCCTTCAGGATCGAAACAGACTCCACGTCGGCCGGGTTTATTGAATTGATGTCCATAGGCGTACCGTCAACGAGAATCCACGGCGCGCCGCCGGAAAGAGAGCCGATACCACGAATGTTTATCCCCATCCTGGAGTTAGGCTCACCTCCGGAAACCGAGTTCGTTGTAATATTGAGGCCGGGCGACACACCCTGCAACGCCTGATCCAGATTGTTAATCGGTCTGTTTTCCAGTCGTTCCGTGCTCACCTGGCTGACAGCACCGGTAAGGTTAACCTTCTTCTGTGTGCCATAGCCCACCACCACCACCTCTTCCAACGCCTTTTCATCTACCTGAAGGGTGATATCCAGCGACTTCCGGGCGCCTACAGCCACTTCCTGGCTGACGTACCCCACAAACGAAAAAACCAGTACCGCCTGTTGATTAGGAACCTGAATGGTATACTTCCCGGCTTCATCGGTAGCAGTTCCCTGTTGGGTACCGCGGACAAGAATGCTTACACCGGGCAAGGGCTCACCCTTTTCATCGGTCACTTTTCCACTCACCTCATCCGCCTGTGGATAGGAGGTTTCAATGCGTTTTGCCCAGGCTTCATTGGCCTGGGGGCCGGCCGGAAATCCAACGGGCTGTCTTTTTTGCTCCGCGGGCGCCTTTTTGCGGGCATCTTCCTTCCGCCAGCCCGCCTTTTTCTTCACCACAATTGTTTTTTCGATAATCGAATAGGTGATGGGCTGGTTTTTAAACACCTCATCCAGGATTTCTTCAAGCGAGGCCCCCACGATATGAAGCGTAACCGGCGTTGTTCCTTTTAAAAGACGGCTGTTATAAAGGAAATCGTAGCCTGTCTGCGAGCGGATTTCCATAAAAATTTTTTCCAGCCCGCTGTTTTTTACGTTTATTCTAACGGTCTGAGTGTATACGCGATCGTTAGCCTGCGCAATACTACCCGCAAGCAGGCACAGGAGCAGCGCGAAAATAGCGACTGTTCTCGTTAATCCCGTCCCGGTAAATCTTGAGAACCCATAGAGGATCCTGCACAACTGCCTGAAAGGCAATTGCTTTAGTGAGAGGTGATGCATACTTTTACCCTGTTTGATTGAAGGTTAGTTTTACATAATGCGATGTGATAAGACCAATCTTCCGGCAATAGCGTTCTATTAACTGTTTCGGCCCTTAACCGACACAGCTTTTTTCTATGGTACGCTCCTGACCGTTCGCCTGTCTTATTTGAGTTTTCCCGGTTGAATCATATCATTCAGGATTTTTAGGTTTAAGAATAGGGTCTTCGGCTTGTGGGTATTTTACCGGCAAACTACCCGAAAGAGATGAGATGTCTCCCTTGCCGACGTACAATTAAAAGACGCATACGCCATGCACGCGCACCCCTCTAAACAAAAAATAATTTTAAGAGAAAAGAAGTCGTCAGAATAAAATAAGGCAGAAGACGATACTGATGGTCATTTCCCCCCGATTTCTAAGGTACTCCATAATGGAAGACGAGGCGGCATAGTATTGTTTCTTGACGACAGATTTGGAAATTTTCAGCTTGTCCGCAATTTCATCCAGCGACAGGCCTTCCTTGGTCCGCAGCTCAAAAATATGCCTGCGTTTTTCAGTAAGGCGGTCAATAGCAAGCTCCGCGACAGAATGGTATTCTTCGTAACAAAGTTCATCGTCGAGGCGCACGCCGCTGTCTTCAGTACCAGGGGCCATCAACTGCATAACCTTCCTTTCCAGCTTGGCCCGCCTGAACTTGTCGAGCAGCAGGTTTTTTGAAACGGTAAATGCGTACGCTTTGAAAGATTCTACCTCCGCAAGGTTTTCCTTCTTCTCCCACATTTTCAGAAAAGCGTCCTGGACTACCTCTTCGTTGTCATCCCTGGACGGGTTGAAGAGATAAAGATATTTCATCAGACCAGGCAGATGGGCAGTATACAAGAGTGAAAACGCATATCTGTCACCCAAAGCACTTTTCTTGAGCAACTCTTTTTCTGCTACATCCATCCCAGTCAGTGGTTTAGTTCACGATACCGGAGTTAAGGTATTTGGCTTAATACTTGGCAATAAAACCCAAATGTAATAAATAAAACAAGTAAAATGCAATCTAAAATTTCAAGATGCATTTTACCTGTTTACCGGTGGTAGACCTGCCGCACTTCCGGGAAGCTTACGGCCGGACTACTAGCCCTTCACCAATTCGATCACGGTAATTTCCGGAAGAATACCTACCCTGCCCGGATATCCGATAAAACCATATCCCCGGTTAACATAGAGGTATTGATCGCTTTCCCGGTATAAACCCGCCCAGCGTTTATAGTTGTATTGAGCAGGACTCCAGCGAAAGCCGGGGATTTCGATCCCAAACTGCATGCCGTGGGTATGGCCCGCCAGCATGAGGTCTATTTCGGGGTGCTCCTGGCGAACCTGCAGGTCCCAATGGCTGGGGTCATGGGAAAGCAAAATTTTTACGGGGAAATCGTCCGTTCTTTCCATCGCTTTGTCGAGGCTGCCGTATTTGGGAAAGCGTCCGCCGCCCCAGTTCTGCACCCCGATGAGACCGATTGACTCGCCCTCTACAGTGATTGCCTTATTTTCATCCAGCATCAGGTTCCATCCCAAAGCTTTGTGAGCGGCCAGCATATCCTTGAAATTCTGCTCTTTGGCTGCCACACTCGCCCATTGCCGGTAATCTCCATAGTCATGGTTTCCCAGAACGGAATAAACCCCCATCGGCGCCTTTACTTTTTCAAATACCGGCACATACAATTTCGCTTCCGACGTCTGTTCGTTTACCAGGTCTCCCGTAAAAACCACGAGATCGGCCTTCTCGTTCATCAGCATTTCAACACCCCGCATCACCGCTTTTTTATTATAAAAGCTGCCGGTATGTATATCAGAGAGCTGGGCGAGTTTTAAACCGTCAAATTTTGCGGGCAGGTTTTTCAGCGACAGGCGAATGCGCTTGACGCGGTAGTCATAGGCGCCGGAGGCAATGCCGAAAACGAGTGTTCCTGCCATTCCCAGCCCGGCGGCGGCGGCCGTTTTCGTCAGGAATTCCGATCGCGGTATCACCGGAACATCCGGAGCGCGGTTTTCCTTTTTCACTGGTTTGAGTCCCGACGTTCTGAGCATCCAAAGGGCACCTCTCCGCAAATCGTCCACTGAAAGCACCAATATGGACACCAGTTTGGCTACAAGCGGAACGCCGATCACGACGAAACCGATCGTGCGGAGGTTGTGGGGCATTCTCTCACCCGGGAAAGCGACGAACAGCACCAATACCATCAGCACAATAGCGGTATACCCCCAAAACAGCACGGCTGACATCCGCTGCAGGGCTGTTTTTTGAGGAGGAATCAATGATCTTAAAGCCGACCAGATATACCGGTCGACCAGAAGTATGAAAAGCGCGAGGATCAGTATCCCAAAAAATGAGTTCATTTCAATTCGATTTCCGGGTCAGACCCCTTCTGCCACTACCTCTTTCACCCCAGGCACCATGCGCGTCAGCAGGTTTTCTATCCCTGCTTTCAAGGTCAGCGTAGCAGACGGACACCCACTGCAGGAACCCTGCAGCATCACTTTTACCTTCCCGTCCTGCTCATCAAAAGAATGGAAATTGATGGCTCCGCCGTCCGATTCCACCGCCGGCCGTACATACTGGTCCAGCACTGCCTTGATTTTCTGCACCGTTTCGGATTCATCCGCCGAAACGACAACGGTATTCTTTGAAATGGTCGCATCGTCGAAAACGGGCTGCTCCTCCTCAAAATAAATCTTCAAAAAAGATTTCACATCCCGGAGCACATCTTCCCACTGGGTCTCGTCATCTTTTGACAGGGTGACAAAGTTGCTTGCCACGAATACGCGCTGGACAAAAGGGAATTGAAACAGGTCGGCAGCAAGGGGAGAAACCCGTCCTTCTTCCAACGCAGCAGACTGCGAGGGATAGTCGAAAGAAAGCCCGTCGGGGACCAGTTCGAAATTAAGTACGAACTTCATGGAGTTTGGATTCGGGCTCAACTCCGTATATATAAAGATGGGGCGTTTTAACATAATTCAATCAGATATTAACCGGCATTTCTTTAGTTCGTAAGTAGTAACACAACAAGTGTCTTTTCGGTTCGTGTTCCATCCTGATGAAAGCCAAAAACTGATCAAAACCGGTATATTTACGGATATGGAAAATTTGCTCAACATTTCCGACTTCAATGCCTCACCCGAGCTCAGAGAAAAACTGCTCCAGTACAGCATAAAAAAAACTGCTCCGGCGGGCAGCGTCATTCTTAACGAAAACGGCTATATCAAAGCCATTCCGATTGTCACAAAGGGTAGCATACGTGTAATTCGTACGGATGAAGACGGACGGGAAATTTTGCTTTACTACATCAAAAGCGGAGAAAGCTGCATCATGTCTTTTCTGGGTGGACTTCACAATGAAGCCAGTAAAGTGAAGGCGGAAGTAGAAGAAGATGCTGAGATTTTATTCCTCCCAATCGACAAAGTCCCGCTATTCATTAAGGAATATCCCGACTGGCTGGATTATATTTTCAGGCTTTACCACAAGCGTTTTGAAGAGTTGCTCGAAATGGTCAATGACATCGCCTTCAAAAAGGTAGACGACCGGCTATTGATCCTGCTTCGAAAAAAATCCGAGCTGACCGGTTCACAAACGCTGCAGGTTACCCATGAACAACTGGCCAACGAGCTGGGAACGGCAAGAGTCGTGGTTTCGAGACTTTTAAAACAACTTGAAGAAGAAGGGAAAGTCAAACTCGGGCGAAACAAAATTTCCATTTTACAGGCACTCTGATCCTTCGCGCCTTCCTCATTCTTTTTTCTTCTGCCTCTGCGGGATTTTCCGCAAGCGATTGGGTAAGTCTGCACTTTTCGATGCTTTCCTGGAATAAACCTTATTTATTGCTGAGCAACAATGCGTTACCTATTCTTCCTTTTACTTCTGGCGGGGCTTTCAAGTTGCAGGCCCGATTCCTCCGGTAAGAACAACGCCCATCGGCTGATTCATAACAACGACGGAACAGAAATCCTGGGTAACAACTGGTACGGCAAGCGCCCGCTTACGCTATCGGACGTACACCGCTATGTGGACGATATCGCCGCTTCGCAGGTGACTACATTCATGATATGCTCGGGAAGCGATTTTTTTTATTACCGGTCCAAATACGGCGGGCTCATCGGCGATCCCGCTTTCGGTGGATGTCCCGGCAACAAGGATCTCGGCGCAGCACTCAACCGCTTTTACGAGAATGCGCTGGCCCTCGAAAAAGAGGGAACCGACATTGTTGAAGCAACCTTGAAAAGAGCGCATGATAAGAAAATGGAAGCGTTCATTTCCTACCGGATGAACGATCTTCACTTTGCGGATACCACCACAAATTACCCTCAGCAATATGGCAGCTTCTGGAGGGCTAATCCGCAGCTGTGGACCAGCGACAGTACCCTCAATGGCTGGAATGCGCGCAATGCACTGGATTTTGCACACCCCGAAGTCAGGGAATTTAAGCAGAACATTATCCGCGAACAGCTTTTGAAATACGGCAGCCTCATAGACGGCTATGAGCTGGATTTTATGCGCTTCATTGTCTATTTCAGGAAGGCGGAGGCTGTGCAAAACGCTCCCCTCATGACGGAGCTCGTTCGGTCGGTCCGGCAAATGGTGGATTCGGTCGGCAAAATCCATCATAAAAAAATCCTCCTTACGGCGCGTGTCCCGGCAACGCTGAAAGACTGCGATGCCAAGGGGCTGGATGTCCGGGAGTGGGCGAAGCTGGGGTTGATTGATTTCCTCACCTTAGGCGTACATTGGCTGGGTGAACCGGCCATGCCGGTTGCCGATTTCAAGAAAGACTTTGGAGCAGACCTTCCGGTATATGCCTCTATTGACGACGGCGGGTACAAACCCAGGGAAACTTACTCGCATGGCATGTATCGGGGAATGGCCTCCCATGCGCTTGCTCAGGGGGCGTCGGGGTCCTACCTGTTCAATTATTTTCTTACCGCTTATAATGATGCCGGCCAAAAGTCGGTACAGGTTCCCGGAACGCTCGTAAGCAGAACTATTTCACCGCTTTTGCTCCAGGAGATCGGATCATTGGAGACGCTTCGTAAGAGAAATAAAGTGTTTTGTCTTTCCGACGGAGCCACCTCCTATGACCTAACGCCTAACAGCCCTCTTCCTTTACATTTTACGGGAAGCGCAGAGGCCGGCATTTTTATAGGCGATAATGTAGCGGAGGGCGTACCGGAGGAGGTTATCCTGTTCGTGCGAACCGATGCGCCCGGCGATCTTACCACTAGTATTAACGGCCACGAGCTCAAGGACGTCCGTCCCGACTACCCTGGACTTTTTGATAAGCTTCTCGGTCTGTCGGACGGGCAGAAAGTGGTGGCCTACCTTGTTCCGGCCGACAAAATCCGAAGCGGAAAAAATGACCTCCGGTTTTCATCATCGGAAAAAACCGCAGTATACCGGATAGAACTGGCTTTGAAATACGGCCCGGTCGAAACCCATGGCTTTTTCTAGGTAAGAGTGTTCAATGGTTTGATCCGTCATAAGCTTCATGCCGAAAACACCAGATGGTTTGTTTTACTTCATTATTTTCTTCTTAACCACGGAGAGCGCAGAGTTATCTTTGTATCCTTTGTGGTTAAATAAAAACCACTGAGAGCACAGAGTTTCCTTTGCGCTCTTTGTGAGCTTTGCGGTTGTATTTCTTAAACCACAGGGAACGCAGAGAGCACAGAGCCACCCTTTGTGTTCTTTGTACCTTTGCGGTTTATCCTTAACCACAGAGAGGAACGCCGGTGTTTGCGCCCCGGAACCGGCAGACCGGGTTCACTGAAGGTTTACATGCAAACCGGATAGTACCCGATAGTAGTGTCGGCGAATATTCCCTAACTTTATTTTTAGTCTCAATCAATCTAAAGACAACCGGACATGGCAAAGCTTTTTACGCTTCTTTTTGTATTAGCGGTTATCCCGCAATTCGCGACGGCACAGGCTGATCGACTCGTATATCAAGGCGGAGCCGGGCCGGGAAAAGGGAAAAATATCGTCCTGATCAGCGGTGATGAAGAGTACCGCTCGGAAGAAGCGCTGCCCCTCATTGCAAAGCTGTTGTCCGCTCACCACGGTTTCAATACCACGGTGCTGTTTGCTACGGACCCGGAAACCGGCATTGTTAACCCCGAAAACCAAAACCATATCTCCGGGCTGGAAACGCTGAAAAATGCCGATCTCGTGATTATGATGATGCGCTTCCGTGAATTGCCGGATTCCGATATGAAATATTTCGATGAGTATCTCAAAGCCGGAAAGCCTATTGTCGCATTGCGTACCTCAACCCACGCGTTTAGTTACGGCAAAAACAAAACCAGTCCGTTTGCTCACTATAGCTGGAATGCCAAAGACGGTAAATGGCCCGGCGGTTTCGGCAAGCAGGTCCTCGGGGAAACCTGGGTTGCCCATCATGGCCACCACGGGAAAGAAGGCACCCGGGCGCTTCTGAACGGTACTTTCTCCAAACATCCTTTGCTGCAAGGTATTGACGACATCTGGGGCGAAACCGACGTTTATACCATCAATCAGCTCCCCGACAATGCCAAGGTGCTGCTTTGGGGCCAGGTTACGCTGGGAATGACGCCGGGCTCAGAGCTAACCTACAAAAAATCTGTTATGCCCCTCGCCTGGACCCGGGAATACCAGCAGGACAACGGCCGGAAAAACAGGATATTCGCCTCTACACTCGGAACAGCGCTTGAGTTTACCCGCGAGGATATGCGTCGATTGGTCGTAAATGCTGCGTTCTGGTCGCTTGGCCTGGAAAACAAAATCACACCCGATTTGAACGTATCCATTCCAGGCACCTACAGGCCTACCATGTTTGGCTTTGGCAAGCATCAAAAGAATAAAAAGCCGGCCGATTTCGAAGTCAGGTAGCCGGCCTGGCCCCCGGGTACTATTTCTTATTCTTAATGTGTCTAAAAGTAGAACGGCCTGAACCTGATACCTTCTCTGCCGGCAAACTCCACTGCGGGCGCCGGTATTTTTACCGAATTAAACACGGTGGCCATCGTTCGTAGAAACCGGTTCCGGATAGGAAGACGCGTCAGGTCCACATCCAGCGACAGATAGTACTGACGGTAAGGGGCGTATCCCATCCCCCTGCTTTTCCCGGGCTCGGCGGCTACCATGTTTTCAATTCCGTAGCCGACGGAAATACAAAGCCAGGCGGGCCAGCGCGAGCCTTTGAGAAAACTTCGCGGGCTGACGGACAGCCAGTACGTCTGACCGTTGTAATCTTTCAGCATTCGCTCTGCGCCGGAACGTCCCAGGAGCGCGGGCCGCATTTCAGCATACCCGGTAAAATGACCCGAAAATTTCGGAACTATGCGAAGCTCATCCCAAGCCAGCATTTGCCCGGCAAAAAGCACCGAACCGGCAAGATTGGCCAAAACGTCGGAGACAGAAAAACCGTAGTCAGGGGAGAAACCGTCGAGCAGCTCTATAGGCGTTTGAAACACAAAGCCCGACAGCGCGCCATATAAGATCCGCTGTCGCCGGCTGATCCCTGCCGACCGGTAAATTTCGGCGGTATAGCGACTGATCTGGTAGGCCGTAAACAAATGTCCGGCTTTGTCCATTTGCAGCCAGACCTGCCGGTCATCGCGAAAATGGAAGTTCGTCAACGGATTTTTATACCAACTTTTACTCAACCCGTAGACCGAACCCAGGTAGACCGCCGATTGCGCCGCGAAAATTCTGTGCAGTTTCCGATAGTCGGGTGCGGTGGAATCAGGTGCCGACACCATTGCTGTGTCCTGCTTCACATGGAGATTTTGCGCAGTTGTACTCACTGCACAACCGCAAACCGGCACAATCAATAACCACCAACGTACTTTCGGGTAGCCCATTCCAATGCCGCCAGCAAGACTAACAAAAAAAACAACCACTTCAGGTGAATAATCTCCAGCACCTCCTCCGTACTTTCCAGCCGGTCCGGTACTTTATTCGCTTTCAGAGCGCCGGCGAATTCCCCCAGACGGTCCGGCACCAAAAAAGTCCCGCCGGTTTTGGCAGACAATTCCCGCAACATACCGTGATCAGCCGTCAGGTTAGCCAGCTCAAAGTTCTGATCACGCACCAGGAACTGACCATCCACCTGTTCGGTTTTGCCCTTCAGGCTCGTAGAAGCAGTGAACCTGTAAACACCTTCCTTCAACCCGCTCAGCCGGTAGAGAGGCTGACCTTCTGTATTCGTATAGGTGTAGGTCCTGGTTTCATTGGATTCGTCTGTCACCTTCAGCGTAATATCCTGTCCGTAAATCTTCTCGTATACATCGTTGTACACTTCCGTCTGCAGTGAAACCGGTTCTGCCGTGCTGAACTCCCGCGAGGTGGCTGTAACTCTGAATTTTCTCTTATCCTCTTTTATCGCCAGGAGCTGTACGAGCTTCAGGACCAGCTCATCGACTACCGCCGTCTCGCCCGTCAGAAACGATTCTTCCTGTCGCCAGAGCCACAAGCCGTCGCCTAAAAGTGCCGCGGTTTTCTTCTTCCCGCCGCTCAGGTTTACTGTAAGCAGCGGTTTTTGGGTATTGAGGCTTCCGATGCGCTGGTACAATATGGCTTCCGTACCGGCAGCCAGGCGGAAGTCCCCGAAGGGCACTGACATAGGCGGAAGTTTCTCAAGCAACTCCAGTCTGTCGGCGTCCAGCAACAGCGCATTAAATGCTTTATTGAACCGTCCCGTTACCTGGTCATATTGGTTGGGGCTCCCGGAGATGACGACGTTTTGATTCAATTGATTGAATGGTACCGGGGCGGACTGACTTCCATAAATAAACCAGGTAGGGGTCTGGTCTGAAGTCAAGGTATTCATTACCTGGCTGTTCCCGATCCCCAATGCATCGGGAAGTTGATGCAGAATCAACAAGTCATATTTTTTAGCGGCCATTTCTGCCGGCAACGGCCCCCTGCTTAGCATGTGGACATCCAGTTCGTAATTCTGGTTCCGGCTCAGGATACTCCGGATGGCTTTCAGATCGGGGTGGGGTGAAAGCGCGAGCAGCAGCACATTTTCGCGTCCGTCAATCACCTCCACATAAACATCCCGCCTGTTGCTGCCGCGGGTCAGTGCTGCTCCCGGTGTTTCAAGCTCGAGGACATAACGCTGCATTCCCTTTTCAGTTGCGGCAGCCAGAAATTCAACGGTCTCGAAGTGGTTCTCGCCGGTGATAGAAATCGTCTTTGCCGCCAGCTTACGGCTGCCGTGCCGGAGCGTCAGCGTGGCCTGCTGGCCTTTCATTCCATATGCGGCAATATCAGCCTCAACCGGAAATTGATTTCCCAAAAAAGCCACCTGGTTCGCCCTGACCTCCTTGATCCGGATGTCACGTGAAGGGACCGTATCTCCTACGCCCAGCGTGTGAATGCGAAAAGGGTAAACCCCGGACACGGGCGACGCCCCCTCGTTGACGATCCCGTCCGTCAGCAAAATTACATCCGTCAGGTTCCGTCCTTCAAAATCAGTACGGATGTTCCGGAGCAACCCCGATAAGTTGGTGGTCTTTTGATCAAAGCGAAGCGAGTCTGCCGGGTGGCTGCCGGACAGCGTAACAACGCTGGTTTCGTACCCGGCATTCACGAGCGACGACGTTAATTCCCCCAGTTTTCGCCGTATTGCAGAATCCGAGGCAGCCCCCACGGATTCAGAGTTGTCAACCGCCACCACGAATTTAGCCTTGTCAACAATGGTGTCCACGCTTTTGATACGCGGCGCCAGGAGAATAAAACAGATGAGCGCAACGAGTGTCCCGCGTAAACATGCGAGACACCAGTTAACACGCCGGCTCCAAAAAGGGAGCGGGCTATAAAACAGCCAGGCGTAAATTGCCCCTACGACCACGCATAAAAGCGTGAACCACGGCGACGTAGTGAAGAGGAGCCCGAACTGCATTGATTTTTCCGCTAAGTAAGCATTCCGCCATCCACCTGAATGACCTGGCCGGTAATATATCCCGACAAATCCGATGCCAGGAATACGCAGGCATTGGCCACTTCATCAGGCTTTCCGCCTCGCTTCATCGGAATGGATTGCTTCCATTCCTCGGTGGCTTTCCCGTCGATGGCTTCCGTCATCTCGGTTTCAATGAACCCCGGGGCGATCGCATTGGAACGCACATTCCGTGATCCAAGCTCAAGCGCAACCGACTTCGTAAAGCCGATAATTCCTGCCTTGGAGGCCGCATAATTCGCCTGGCCGGCATTGCCCCTGATCCCCACGACCGACGTAAGGTTGATAATCGAACCTGACTTTGCCCGGATCATACTTTTCGTGACGGCTTTGGTCAGGTTGAAAACCGACTTAAGGTTCACCCTGATTACCTGGTCCCATTGCTCCTCGGACATTCTCAGCAACAAGCCGTCATTGGTAATCCCGGCGTTGTTTACAAGTACGTCCAGCTTCCCGAAATCACTGAGCACCTGGGTCGCCAGTTCCTCGGCGGCTGCAAAATCTGACGCATCCGAACGATATCCTTTCGCTTTTACACCGAAGGCCTCCAATTCAGCCTCAAGAGCCTTTCCTTTTTCAACACTGGACAGGTAAGTGAAGGCTACGTCTGCTCCTTCCTGGGCGAACCGGATGGCAATAGCCCTGCCAATACCCCTCGATGCTCCGGTGATGAGCGCAACTTTGTCTTTTAACAATGACACTTTTAAAACGCGTTTATTTGAGAATGTTGGTTTCTTCCACCATATGCAGTTCTCGCCGGTAACGGATTTCACCACGCAAAACCGCACATCGCACAAGCTTATCCCTCAAAAATAATGTTTTGGTGCTAATTGGCCAAGCCAACCGGAAAACGATAGCACTGATGAAAGTAAACACACTCCTGCAACCGGCAGGCAGATACTCCGGCCTGAACGGCATCTTTTTCCCCGACCAGTCGGCCCGATACCCATTCTCCAACCCGGCAATAAAAACAACAACTTGTATTTTAACAATAATTAACAAATCATTAAGAAGCACCCGCAATAGGGATACCAATCTGTACGTTGAGATAGTAAACATTTAAAAAATACAATAAATATCCTTTTTCAACTTTTACCGCTCATGGACTTGCGAATCCGATCAAACCAATAATATTCCGAACAAACAGTATTTATTTGGACATATGCGGAATTAATTCGTAATTTTGTAGCGAACAATAAAAGAAAAACCATCCATTCACATAAAGACCAAAAGCCATGAAAAATGCAAAATTAAAAGTAGCGACAGCGTTGATGGCGGCTCTATTTTTAACCTCGTTCGCTTCGGAAGCAAAAAATAACTATTTCAATATAGCGGATAAGAATGAGGAGAAAGTCAAAACGCACGGCGTTGCCGCTTTTATGCCCGTTGTTTCAACTGAGGAGACCCCCTCGTTCCCTTCGTACCGGGCGGCCGGGTTTACAGAAAAATATACGCCGACCCAGCTGAACAAGCTGATGGGTGTTTGGCCGGACCGCGAGCAGACAAACCGCGAACCCGGAAATGAGAGTAAGTTCAGCGTAGAACCGGCTGACACTACGCAAGCCGCTGACAGGGTCTATAGCCCCGAGCAGTTTGCCGATCTTTTAGGAATTTCATTCTGACACCACACTTCTTTTATGCAAGAAACCGCGACCATTCGCGGTTTTTTTGTTTTAGCACCTGCAAAACAGGGTCCGTTTGGCATTCGATCGTATATTTAGCCTTGAGGTATGAGGTGGGGGGTTTGAGTACCGCAAAACGCCGACACCTCACACCTTAAACCTCATACCTCATACCTATGAAACATGTGCTCCTGGTAGAAGATGATCGCCGCATCGCTCAGAATATCTCGAAAGGACTCCGGGGGGAGGGATTATCTGTAGAGGTAGCCTTCGACGGAATCACCGGGAAACAATGGGCATTGGAGAAAACATTCGACCTAGTATTGCTGGACCTCAACCTTCCCGGCCTTAAAGGCTACGATGTCTGCAGGCAAATCCGGCTTTACAAGCCGCTTTTGCCCGTTATTATGCTGACTGCCTACGGGGAGATTGAAGACAAAGTCGAAGGCCTTGGCCTTGGCGCAGACGACTACATTGTTAAACCATTCGATTTCAGGGAACTAATTGCCAGAATTCAGTCCGTATTGAGAAGAAGCGATTCACTGCCCGGTCAGCGGCCGCACGCCGATTTACAGGCAGGGGACCTATACCTGAACACTTCCACCAAGCAGGTCCGGCGCGGCGAGCAGGAGATAGAGCTCACGGCCCGGGAGTTTTCGCTGCTTGAGTACCTGATGCGGCACCGGGGGGAGGTAGTCTCAAAAATGGACCTCGCAGAAAATGTATGGCACCTGAATTTTGACCCGGGAACCAACGTGGTAGAAGTGTATATCAACTACCTGAGGCGAAAGGTAGATCGCGATTTCGAGCGCAAAATGATCCATACCCGTCCCGGGCTAGGCTATATTCTTCAAGTAGACGATGTAATCACCGGCTAACCTCCGTCACTCTTGAAAATCAAAAACCGCATCGCACTGCAGTTTACGCTGATCGTCGCCTCAATCCTGGTGATGTTCTCGGTTTTGGTTTACAGCATATCCTCCAATTTCAGGGAAGAAGAGTTCAACGACCGCCTTACCAGCAGAGCGCGCACCACCTGCCGGCTGCTCATGAAAGTGACTGAAGTCAATGCCACGCTCCTTAAAATTATTGACAAAAACACGCTCACCAGCCTCGTAGATGAAAACGTGCTGGTCTTTGATTCGCAAAATAAATTGGTATACGCGACCGGCGACAGCATCTTCGTAAAATACGATTACGAGCTTCTGGCGCGGATAAGAAAAGAGCATGAAATTGAAATGTACCAGGGCGAATACCAGTTGGTAGGCCTCAGATATGACGACGGTGCGGAGCCGCTCGTGGTAATTGCGTCGGCAAATGACAAATTCGGTCATAAAAAAATGCGTAACCTCGCGCAGACCTTATGGTGGTGCCTCGGCGTGGGGATCGGTCTGACCGTTCTGCTCAGCATACATTTCGCAGGCGCTTCTCTGGCGCCTATCTCCGAAATAAACCGGCAGATTTCGTCGATTACGGCCAAAGACCTCAAGCAGCGACTACCCGAATCTCATTCTCCGGATGAAATCGGACAGCTGGCATCCAACTTCAACATTGTGCTAGCGAAGCTCGAACTGGCTTTTGAAAAACAGCGGAGTCTGGTGTACCACGCCTCACATGAACTGCGCACGCCGCTCGCCGCCCTCAAATCGGAGATCCAGCTGGCCCAAACAAGAACAGTCGACAAAGCCGAAGCCGATGAGCTGCTGCGCAATTTATCAGCCGATACGGAGCGACTGATCAACATTACCAACAGCCTGCTGTTCCTGGCCCGGTCGCTGGAAGACCGGGAACAGGTGTCAATGGAGCGCGTAAGGATTGAAGACGTGCTTTTCAGCGCCAAAAACGAGCTCCGCGTCACAAACGAAAAAAGTGAAATTGATATTGATTACGCCAACCTTCCGGAAGACGAACGACATACATTGGTGGAAGGGAACGAAGCCCTTTTAAAACGGGTATGCTTCAACCTGATGGAAAACGCGTCCAAATACTCGAACAACGGGCCCGTGACGGTAAAAATCGGGACAGATGACCGTTATTGTACCGTATGTTTTGAAGACCGTGGGATTGGAATCCCGGAAAAAGACCTACCCGCAATTTTCGACGTTTTTTACCGCGCCACCAATGCAGTCCCGCACCAGGGGTCGGGTATCGGGCTATCCATTTGCCAACGTATAATGGAACTTCACAACGGCAACATTTTCGTTGAAAGCAACGAAAATCAAGGCAGCCGATTCTTTATCCGGCTTCGCCATTTGTAATCAGCAGCCACTGCAGGCACTTCCGGTTATTCTAATTTATTTCTAATCGACGGTATTCCCTAGACCATCAGGCATTTGGTATATTTGATCACTTTGCGATGTCCTGTTGTACAGGCGCGCATAGTCACTAAATAAAGTGGTTGAAAAAGTCGTGTTATTAACCCGAAAAGCCGACGCCTTATAGGCATCGGCTTTTTTATTGACCTTTTATAAAGAAAAACGGGCCTCGCGGCCCGTTCTCTCAACTAAACAAAGCGTTTGCAGCTTACTTCATCACCTCCCCTTTGAAGGTCAGGATGGTAAGCCCTTCTGCGGCATTGGATTCTACAGAAACCGTCTTGGTAAAAGTACCTACTGCCTCCGCATTAAAGGTAGCCTGCACTTCTCCTGACTGCCCCGGCTGAATCGGCTCCTTGGGGTAGGCAACGTTTGTGCACCCGCATGACCCCGTCGCATTTTTGATAATCAGGGGCTCATCACCGCTATTGGTAAAAGCAAACTTGACGGTCACCGGCTTACCCTGGGGGATTCTCCCAAAATCATGAACGGTTTCCGACCATTTAAAGCTGGCCGCTGCAAACCGGGCAGCGGTCATCGCTACAGTAACCATGGCTAATAGAACTGTAAGAATAATACTCTTTTTCATATCTGGCAGGCGATGAAAATCAGATTTGTTGTTCGGACCAAAACACTACAAATGTAATCCAATCAGGTCAAATCCGTTGTTAACAAACCCAAAACGTTTGTTAACACCCTGTTAATTGGTTGAATTTTGTCAATGAAATCTACAATTTTACATGGCCTACCGGGAAAAGGATCACCGGGACCGGGGAACTGGTATATCTGCAAACTTTCGGAGGGCCCGCAGGAACTTGGGAAGGAAACAAGTCGTTCTTTCAATAGCTTAACGGCAAAAACCCCTCACTGGTTTATAAAACTTTGAAATTGTGTCGAGAAGAACCATTCAGTGGCTGGTAGTTTTTTCAGCGCTTTCCATTATAGGCGTATTGATTACCCAGATCTATTGGGTGAAAAGGATTGTTGAAATCCGTAACAGGGAATTTAGTCAACAGGCGCATGTCGCTTTGCAGGATGTTGCGGAGGAGCTTGCCTCGGTCAGCAACGTGATGCTGCAGAACAACCCGGTTGAGCAATTATCACCGGACTACTTCCTGATTAATACAAACGCGCGCACCCAGCCTGACATCCTGGAACACTACCTCCGCGAAGCATTTACAAAGCAGAATATTGTCACCGATTTCGAGATCGGGATTTACGATTGCAACACCAATGCCATGCAATATGGCATGATGCTCAGCACTAAAAACCAGGACAAAATTCCTACTACCACCGCCCATTGGCTAAAAACCGACAAGTATCCTTATTATGTCGGCATCAGGTTTCCCAGCCAGACGGCATCGCTGCCCTGGGAGCTGGAAGGATGGATGTGGTCTTCGTTCCTGATTATTGTCGCCCTGGGATTTTTTGCCTATGCCCTTTTTGTCATCCTCAGACAGAAGCAGCTGTCCGACGAACAGAAAGATTTCATCAACAACATGACCCACGAGCTGCAAACCCCCATTTCGTCGATCCGAATTGCTTCCGATGTTTTGGCCAACCCTGCTATCGTCAGCCAACCTGACCGTTATAACCGCTACGTAAACCTGGTCAAGGAAGAAATCGGCCGGCTTCAGCGCCAGGTAGAACTCGTGCTTACCACCGCCAAGGCAGAAAGAAATATGCTGGACATCAGGGAAGAGGTCATTGATGCACACGAAGAAATACGCTCTGTGCTCGTCAGGTACCGGGGGCAGGTTTCTCATGATTTTTCGGCCACCAATGCAACAATTCTGGCGGACAGGGATCATTTCCACGGAATGATCGGCAATCTTGTCGACAACGCCGTTAAATATTCAGGCGCCGAGCCAGACGTGCGCATTTCGACCACTAACATCGGAAAGAAGCTTTCTATAGATATCTCCGATAAGGGGATCGGAATCTCGCCGGAGCAGCAAAAAAAGATTTTCGACAAATTCTACCGGGTCCCTTCCGGTGACATCCACAACGCGAAGGGCTTCGGTATCGGCCTCAGCTACGTTAAAGAAATTGTGCGCGCGCACGGCTGGAAACTTGAGCTTAGCAGCTCCCCGGGAAAAGGAAGCCGCTTCAGAATTTTAGCTAATTTGCGGTAGCAGCCGGAAGGTTTGCCACCCGCAGTACGTTGCTGTTAACTTTTTCGATGAATGGAAAAAAATGACGTGTCCCGCCCCAGGCCCCTGGTCCTTTTTGTTGAAGACGACCCGAACCTGGCCTTCGCCACAAAAGATAACCTGGAAATAGCCGGCTATGAAGTGGTCCATTGCCTCGACGGCGTGGAAGGGTTAAAGGTTTTCAAGGCACACGCTTTTGACTTGTGTATTTTTGATGTGATGCTCCCCCAGATGGATGGCTTCACACTGGCCAGGAAAGTCAGAGAGTTCAACGAAGAAATCCCCATTCTCTTCCTCACTGCCCGCGCGCTCCAGGAAGACAAAATTCATGGTCTGAAGCTGGGGGCAGACGACTATCTTACCAAACCATTCAGCATGCAGGAGCTCATCCTGCGAATGGAAGTGTTTCTGAAACGAAGCACACCCAGACCGGCAGCCGCCAGAGATCCGAACCTTTACGTAGTCGGCGATTTCGAATTCGATTTCCAAAAGCTGACGCTTACCCGCGGGGGACATGTTCAGACCCTTACTTTCCGGGAGGGAGAAGTACTGAAATATTTTGCCGGCCACCGCAATGAAGTGGTCAGGCGGGAAGAGTTACTGAAAGCCATCTGGGGCGACGACGACTATTATATGGGCCGGAGCCTGGACGTTTTTATCTCCAGACTCCGGAAATACCTGGCGACGGACGACTTACAGGTAAAAATTGACAACGTACACGGAATCGGGTTCCGGATGTCCTGGTGACAGGACGACACGTTTTAGATTTCTACCGATTCCCGCATCAGGGGTATCCTGATATCTTTAAACCCTTTGTCCAGCAACCGGTGCTTGAAAGCTATCTGCTTTTCAAACTCCCCGTGGACCAGAAAAACTTTTTTTACCCTTTCTGCATTCTGACAGGCCAGAAATTCAAGCATCTCGCCGTAATCCGCGTGACCAGAGAAAGAATCCATTATTTCAACATCGGCGAGCACGCGCACATCCTTTCCAAAAATACGTACCACACTATCCCCGTTCCTGATAGCCGCTCCCAGGGTATGTGGCGAGCAATACCCCACAATCAGAACAGTATTCTGCTCATTTTCCAGGTTGTTCAATAAATGGTGCTTGATCCTGCCGGCTTCGGCCATCCCTGATGCCGAGATAATGATGCAGGGTTCCTTCCTGTCGTTCAGCGCCTTCGACTCCTCCACGCTGGAAATATAATGAAGGTCGGGAAACGCAAACGCATCACCGTCCTTTTCTATATAGTCGAGGATTTCAGGGTTAAAATACTCGGCATTTTCCTTCATGATCTGGGTGGCTTTCACCGCAAGCGGGCTGTCGATATAAACCGGGATACGGGCCAATCGTCCGGAACTGCTCAGGCGGTCGAGTGCATATACCAATTCCTGTGTCCGGTCTACGGCAAAAGCAGGCACAATAAGCTTTCCTCTCTTCAGGACGCAGGTTTCCGTCACAATTCTTTCCAGGTGGCCCAGCATATCGGTTTCTGCTTCATGCAGCCGGTCCCCGTAGGTAGACTCGCAAATAATGTAGTCAGCCTGGGGGAATGCCTCTGGCGACCGGAGTATATTGTCGCCGGGCCGGCCTATATCGCCGGTGAAGGTAAGCCTGACATACTCTCCGCCATTGTCAATATTCAGGTGAACGGCGGCGCTGCCCAGCAAGTGCCCGGCATCAGTCAGGGAAAACTCCACTTCGCCGTCATTGATCGACACTTCCATCTGGTAGGGGATCCGCTTAAACATGGCCAACGCATTTTGCGCATCTTCCACCGAATACAGTAGCTCAAGGGTAGGCCGCCCCTGGCGTATCCGCCTTTCATTCAAAAGCTTAAGATCCTTTTCCTGGATATAGGCGCTATCCAGCAACATAATCTCGCACAGCGCAGCAGTCGCCCCGGTGGCATAAATCGGGCCGTTGAACCCTTTCTTTACGAGTCGGGGCAACAACCCGGAATGATCGATATGTGCATGAGAAAGAATGACGCAGTCTATTTCTTTGGGGTCAAAACCAAATTCCTGGTTGAGCTCGTGTGTTTGAATTCCCTGGAACAGTCCGCAATCAAGCAGAATTTTTGTCCCTTTGTTGGTAGTAATCAGATGCTTGCTGCCGGTGACCTCCCGGGCAGCACCAAAAAACTGTAGGCGCATGGGTAAGAATATTTAAACATAACCAAAATAAAAACAGAATACCTGTCGTCAGCTCCTGATATTGACATACAAGTCCGGGTAGTTCCGGCCGATACCATTGAAGTCAAGACCATATCCCACTACAAAGCGATTCTCAATTTCAAAGCCGACATAATCCGGCGCAATCTTTTCTTTCAGCGCAGAAGGTTTAAAAAGCAGGCTGGCAACCCGGACCGACCGCGGATTTTCGCCACCTAGCCTGTCCAGCAGAAACCGCATACTGAGCCCTGTGTCCACAATATCCTCCACCACGATCAGGTCGCGTCCTGCCAGGCATTTATCCAGCCCCAATACGGCACGAACCTGCCCCGTCGAAGTTTTCGCTTCGTAGGACACAAGCCTGATAAACTCAATTTCACAAGGGATTTTCAGCGCCTTCGCCAGCGAAGCGGCAAATACGAAAGCACCGTTCAACACTACGACCAGAACAGGGCATATTCCCTCATAATCTTCTGCTATCTTGCGGGCCATTTCGGAGATTCTCTGCTCAAGCAAATCGTTATGGATCAACGTTTCAAAGGTTTCTCCAGAAAGCTGAATTTGTTTTACCACTGGCTCCGGTTTGATAAGGTCAACGCCGCGCAATTTAAGGATTAAAGAAAAAAGTCAATAGGCAAACTGAATTTAGATTTGCTCCGTTAGTAAAGAAAACCTGTGAGAATCATTGCCATGTGGCGCAAGACAGCTATCCTCCCTTTATTGATTACGTCAGCCCTGTACGCGGTTCCGGCGGGTGCGCAGCTCTATTCTTCGGCCGAGCTCGATAAGAATTACGAGATGGTGCTTAAAAACCCGAGCGTTGAAATAGAGTCCACGGAAGCCATTAACTCCCTGTACAATTTCCGCTTTCACGATGCCGACCGTGAAATCCGCTGGCTCAAATTTCGCTTTCCCAGGCACCCGATGCCCCACTTTCTTCTGGCACTCGCCGAATGGTGGAAAATCGTGCCCAATACCGATGTGACGATATATGACGACCAGATGCTGATGCACCTTGACTCGGCTATCTCGCTGGCTAAAAATTTACATGCTGACCACAAAAACAAGATAGAGCCGGCTTTTTTCCTGGCCGCCTCCTATGCTTTCAAGGGTCGGCTTCACGCAGAGCGCAAGCAGTGGGCAAAAGCGACTTTCGCCGGCAAAAACGCGCTCAAATACCTGGAGGAATGCAAAGGAAAAGGAGAGCTTAGTCCCGAGCTCCTGTTCGGAGACGGTGTTTACAATTATTACGCGCAATGGATCCCCAAAGAATATCCGGCGCTCAAACCTATTCTTGCCTTTTTCCCGAAAGGGAACAAAGCGCTGGGTATCAAGCAGCTGGAGCAGGTGGCAACCCACGCCTTCTATACGCGAACTGAAGCCCGCTATTTCCTGCTGCAGATGTACAGCATGGAAAACCAGTATGAAAAGGCTTTTGACCTTGCCCGGTATATGAATAAAACTTACCCGGACAACCCTTATTTTGAGCGATATTATTGCCGAACCGCCTACGTTTCAGGGAAGTTCCCGGAGGCAATTGCCGCGGCGGAAAGCATTTTGCAGAAAATTGCCCTCGGAAAGGCGGGCTACGAAGGGGTGAGCGGCCGGAACGCGGCCTATGTCCTGGCATATTACAACTACCACCATTTCAAGAATTTTAGCGCCGCCAAAACGTATTACCACAAGGCTATTGATTTTTCGAAGCAAACCGGCGACACCAAGGCCGGATACTACATTTCGTCCCTGATCGGCCTGGGAAAAATTGCGCAGCAGGAGCAAAACCCCGAAGAAGCCATCGCCTATTTCAAGGAAGCCATGGATGTGGCGGCCAAAAAATCAAGTCAATATGCCGAAGCCCGCGAAGCCGTTGACAACCTCAAGAAAGAGCGGCGTAACCGTAGAAAAAACAAGTGAGGGCCTTCACAGGTCCTCACTTGTTTTCTTATTTCCTCTTCCTGTTAGACTCAGGGGATCGGCAACACTTTGCTGTCTTTAAAGGTGGAGAGAATCACCATGGTATGCGTGCTGGCCACTTCTTCGATTTCATTGATTTTTTCCAGTATCAGGCTCTGGTAGCTGCTGATGTCTTTCGATATTACTTTCAGAAGAAAATCGCCGCTCCCCGTGACGTGGTGGCATTCAATTACTTCAGGAATCAGTTCGACTTTCTCAACAAATTGTTCGGTAGTAGATTTCCGGTGCCCCACAAGGGTTACCTGCACGAAGGTCGTCACGCCCAGCCCCACTTTCTGCGGGTCCAGATGTGCGTGATAACTTTTGATGATTCCACTCTGTTCCAGTTTCTTGACACGCTCAAGCGTGGGCGCCGGAGACAACCCGATATCCTTTGAAAGCTGGGCGTTTGTGATTTTTGCGTTTGACTGGAGTTTCTCCAGAACTTTTCTGTCTATATGATCTAATTTCAGCAAGCTGGACATGTGAAGGAATCCTCTAATTATTTAACGATTGGTCTGGCGGCAAAATTAGACAGAAAAGCCAAATATTTTCAATAAATTATTACGATCAAAGGCCTAAAAAAAAAATTATCATAGGCAAAACCGGCCAATCGCTTCATTTTCATTAGGCAAACCAGGCAAACCACAACAAAAACGCAAATTATTACAACGAATATATTTCACGCTTTGCCAGGAAGTCCTGGTAAGTGGCCCTTATGCCTTCCTCCAACTCAATCTTATGTTTCCATCCCAGCTCGTGAAGCTTTGAAACATCCATCAACTTTCTGGGTGTACCGTCGGGCTTGTCCGTATTCCAAACAATTTCTCCCTCATAGCCCACCACGTCGCTGATCAATGCGGCCAGGTCCTTGATCGTCAGGTCATGGCCCACGCCGACATTCACATGGCCGGCGCCCTCATACTGCTGCATCAGGAAATAACAGGCATCGGCCAGGTCGTCGACGTGCAGGAACTCCCGCAATGGCGCCCCTGTTCCCCAAAGCTCCATTTTAGGCTTCCCCTCCTCTTTTGCTTCATGAAACTTCCGGATCATTGCGGGAAGCACATGTGAATTATTCAGGTCATAATTATCATTGGGACCGTACAGGTTGGTAGGCATCGCCGAAATAAAATTATCGCCATACTGGCTCCTGTAAGACTCGCACAGTTTGATGCCGGCAATTTTTGCGATGGCATAGGGCTCATTGGTGGGTTCAAGCGGCCCGGTGAGCAAGTACTCTTCCCGGAGCGGCTGCGGAGCCAGTTTGGGATAGATACAGGAAGAACCCAGGAACAAAAGCTTTTCCACGCCCGTGTCATGCGCGGCGGCAATTACATTATTCTGAATTTGCAGGTTATCCATCAGGAATTCGGCCCTGTACAGGTTGTTGGCCATTATACCGCCCACCTTTGCCGCAGCCAAAAAGACATAGTCCGGCTTTTCATCTCCGAAAAATGCGTTGACTGCCTCCTGGTTTCTCAGGTCCAGTTCGGCGGAAGTTTTTACAACAAGGTTTTCGAATCCTTCTTTCTTCAGCTTCCTGTAGATCGCCGAACCCACCATTCCCCGATGACCGGCTATGTAGACTTTCTTATGCTTTTCCAATGATTTTTAATCTGTTATCTTTACACCCAAACTAACTTAAAGCTTCATAATAAGCTTACAAAAATAACGTTAAAAAGGGACAATTCGTTTTCTCGGGCATGTTTAAGCTTTTTTCAACCCTGTTCTTTTTGGGAGCCTGTTTCAACGTCTGCATGGCGCAGACGGAAAAGACGGGTAAGAAGAACCCGCTTTCAAAAGCTGATTCCCTTCAGAAAAGGCTTGGCGACCTCGGCGTTGATGCGGGTGTTTCACCCAAGCTTTCCATCGACCTTCCGGGCGGAAAAGGTAAGTCCGAATCCCTCACTTCGCTGGTGGGCGAGACCATCCCCGAGCTCGGACTCAAGGTTAAGGAATTTAAAAGCCGCAGGGCCGACAGAAAAAAGAAAAAACAGGCGGCCAAACTGGCAAAAGTGGAGTACCAGGGGATTCAGATGGAGGAACGCTCCGTTAAGTACGGGAGTGGTGACCGGGCCAATATCGAGATTTTCCATGTTTTGAAACAAGTCGAAACCCCCGACCCCTACGTCAGGCTGGGGCAAACCCGCTGGTATGACCTCAAGAAAAAAATTCTCAGCTCATCGGTCATTAAAGACAAGGAAAGTGCGCGCCTGTTGCACGGTCCCTACAAAAAGTACGTAGCCGGTAACCTGGTCGAAGAAGGCTATTACTACAAAGGTACGCTGGACGGCCGATGGGTCAGGTATGACAACAAATATACCCTGCTTGACAAGCAAATCTGGGAAAAAGGGTTTCCAGCCGAATCCAGGATTACCTATTATGACGCAGCGCAGACCAAAGTGAAAGAAGTTATACCGGTTCAATTCGGAATAGTTGAAGGCGAGTACCTGGCTTTTTACGACGGCGGTCAACTTAAGGAAAGCGGCAAATACGAAAAAGGAAAGAAGATCGGCCGGTGGTTTGAATACTACCAGTTCCGGAACCAGCGGAAAACCGAAACCCAGCACGCCAAAACCTGCTGGGAAGACTTTGAGCCTTTCAAAGTCAAGGAATGGGACGAAAAAGGAACCCTTCTTTTTGACAACAGCAAAGATGTCAGGGCCCAAGGAGAGACCGACTAAAAGCGGGAAAACCGTTTAAAACGCTTCGTATATTTCTTCCAATATCGCTTCGGTCAGGCGTTGAAGATCCCTGATCGGTCCGGCATAATTATTGTTCATTACACTGAACACCAATAGCTTCCCTTTCTTCGAATAGAGATAGCCGCTCAGGTTGTAATTATTGCTGAAGCTCCCGCTTTTGGCGTAGATCCGCAGCGGCCGGTTCCGCAGGAAATGCTTTACGGTCCCCTGTTTCCCCGTCTGCGGGAACAGAGATAAAACCCGGTTTTCAGGAAACTCCCTGAGCATTCGGCTCAGTACCTCAGTAGTCGACCGGGGGGTAAAAAGATTGTACCTGGAAAGCCCCGACCCGTCCCGCCATACCAGCGAGTCGGGCATTTGCCGCAAATGATGCTCAATGGCATGCCGGATTGCCTCACCCACGTGCAGCCGCAAATTATTTTTCACGGCATAGGCATACATCAGGTGTTCCGCCAGCAGGTTATCGCTCTCGTACATCATAAGCTTGAACGCAGTATCTACCGGTATGCTGTTGACCACCCGGACCTCCCCTGACAGTACTCCCGGGCGGCTTTCCACCTCTTTTCCCAACGACGCGTTCAGCAGGGAAACGGTAAGACGGTCCGAAGTTATTACCGGGATATCCTGTCTCAGGCCCGGCGGCAATGGCCTTCCTTTAAAATGGAAGGTATTGGTAAATTCCTCCCGCTCAATCCCCGGCTTTTCGGCGCCACCGACCAACGACGGATACCAGAAAGGAGGGTCCGCTCGCAAAACACTTGAGCTGTCGCCGGTAAAGCGGGCCACGTTGCCATATATGGGAAATACGCTTTTTTCGGCCTGATAATAACCGGAGTAGTCGTCCCAGGCCCAGCCTGGCCCGAAACGGGTGTCCGAACCCTCGCCTGTGTAGTAAACCAGCCTTTGGGGTGCGTTTTTGAGAAAAAAATAAGCATTGCTGACCGGGAGTTCCGGATGCAGGAAAGATGGATCACCCGTGCCCTGGAACAAGAGGCTATCGCCTGCTATCCTGTACTGCAGGCCCGGCAACGAATCTCCCACGACACGCATAGCAGCATACAATGTGTAAATTTTGGTATTGGAAGCAGGATTAAAGTAGCGGGCATCCTGCCATCCGATCAGCTTCTTTCCACTTTCAGAGTCAACAACCGAAACCCCAAGGTGGTACTTGTTCCGTAGCTCCATTTCGCCAAGCTTCCTGTTGACCTGTTTTTGTGCTGAACACCCGGCCATGAGGTAAATGACAGACAACAAAGCCGCGAACTGCAATAGTTTCATTTAGTTATGAGTTTGAGCCATAAGCAGTGAGCGTTGGGGCGGACTGCTACCGGCAGGTTGACTCATCGACGACATACGGGCGATACGCAGCCGCAATGATTTCGGCTTAAAAGTAACCGAAAATTGGCGTAATTTGCTACTGGCTCTATTTTCATCAATGGCAGGAATCCACGAAATCCTTCAGCAATACTGGGGCTATACAGCATTTCGCCCGGGCCAGGAGGAGCCGATTCGTTCAGCTCTTGCTGGCAATGATACGCTGTTGCTGCTGCCTACCGGCGGTGGCAAATCGATTTGCTTCCAGGTACCCGCGCTGGCCTCAGGAAAACTCTGTATTGTGGTGACACCGCTTATCGCCCTCATGAAAGACCAGGTCGATCAGTTAAAGAAGCGGGGAATACGGGCGGCGGCCCTCCATTCCGCGCTCACCCACCGGGAAATTGACGTTGTTCTCGACAACTGCATCTATGGCCAGGTGTCTTTTCTGTATGTTTCGCCCGAACGGCTCGGTACGGAATTGATGCGTGAGCGTACTAAAAAAATGAAAATCGGGTTGCTGGCGATCGATGAAGCCCATTGTATCTCGCAATGGGGCTACGATTTTCGACCATCCTATCTCAAAATTCCTGAATTCAGGAGCCTGATCCCTGACGTGCCGGTTATGGCCGTAACGGCATCGGCCACCCGGGAAGTGCAGGCCGATATCCTGGAAAAGCTTGGAATACCCCAGGCGAATGTGTTTCGCCGTACTTTTGCCCGCCCCAACCTTTCTTACTCGGTTTTCAAGACCGAATCGAAAGAAGCGCAACTGTTGAAACTTTTATCGGGGGTTGCCGGGAGTGCAATTGTCTATGTGCGCACGCGCAAGAGGACCGGCCTGATCGCTGCATGGCTGACCAAACAGGGTATCGCTGCGGCCGCCTACCATGCCGGCCTGTCGCCGACCGACCGTGCCGGCCGCCAGCAAGCCTGGATCAGCGGCCAGGTACGGGTGATGGTCGCTACCAACGCCTTCGGCATGGGGATCGACAAGGCCAACGTCCGGGTAGTCGCTCATTGGGACCTTCCGGAATCACTGGAGGCCTATTACCAAGAGGCCGGGAGGGCCGGGAGGGATGGTCTCAAGGCCTTCGCCGTAGCGCTCTACTATGAAGATGACCTCACGCGCCTCCAGGCATCGGTACAGCAAAAATATCCCGAAACAGATTTTGTCAAACGGATTTACCAGGCCCTGGCGAACTACTTCCGGATCCCTATCGGTGGCGGCAACCTGGAAAGCTTCGGCTTTGAGCTCGACCGGTTCTGCACTACCTACAACCTGCCGCGCACTGAAACTTTCCACGCCGTCAGGTTCCTGGAGCAAGAGGGCTTCCTGGCCCTCAATGAAGCTTTCAATGATTCTTCCCGCGCAATCTTACTGGTCGACAAAACGGGTCTTTATGAATTTCAGCTGAAAAATTACCACTATGATACCTTCATCAAGCGGCTAATGCGTTTCTATGGCGGCGAAATTTTTACCCAATATGTCAACCTCTCCGAGGAGGCTCTCGCCAGGTCGCTCAAATGCCCGGTGGCGGATGTGTACAAAGGGCTGGAATTTTTGTCGTCGAGAAACATTATTGACTACCGCATGAAACAGGAAATGCCGCGTATCCAGCTGCTGACGCCCCGCTATGAAGCCGACCGCCTGCCCATCCAGGCATACGCGGTAAAAAAAAGACAAGAGAAAGATACTGCCAAAATAGATGCGGTCGTTGACTATGCGAGGCATCCGGCCCAATGCCGGTCCATCATGCTGCTGCAATACTTTGACGAACAGGATGTCTCCTACTGCGGCATTTGCGACCACTGCATCCAACGCAAAAAGAACGGGCCGGATCATTCCCGTCCGCAAATCGCTGCCGCAATCCGGGAACACCTGTTGAAACATAGCAAGGCCAGTCCGAATGAGCTCAGACTACTATTCCCCGAAACAGAACTCAGCGACTTCAGCGCGGCACTCCACCTGCTGGTTGAAAAAGAAACGTTGATTTATGACCATACGGGGTATCTTCAATTAAATGTATCGAATCAGTGAGGGGCACTTCTTTTCTTTTCCTAGTTCTTTTTTCCGTTTCTTCGGCTTATTCCCAGGACCTCACCGGACTTTCCGCCAGCAATTACGGCGGACTTTACAGAGCAACTTATAACCCATCTGTACTTGGCGGTTCCCGGTACAAATGGCAGCTGAACCTGGGCACGATCAACAGTACCATCTCAAGCCGATACTTCCAGTTTTTCGGCAGAAGCTCTCTACTGTATCCTTCGATTGCTTCGAAATCGACTGCGCAATTGTATGGAAAATCCCGTACAATGGGCTCCATCACCGATCAGGAAGAAATTCAGTTGAACAGCACGCTTCACCTGCCTTCTTTTATGATTTCTCTCGGGAAAATTCATGGCGTGGCCGTCCAGGTCCGCTCCAGGGGATTTGTGCAGGGTGCCGGCATTCCCGATGACGTCAGGATGCTGTATACCAAACGACTTGACACCCCTAAACCGGGAGGGGGAAGCGGGAACTGGGGCCCTTTTTTCCTGAAACAACACAGCTTTACCGAAGTAGCATTCGCTTATGGGGTACAGCTCCTGGATACTCCCGCTCAGAAATTCCGGGTAGGTGCTACAGTTAAATACATCATGGGTGGCCGGACCAGTTTCATCGACGGAAGCATTGGCGACTACACCTATGCGCCGGTCAGCGCAAACGGGGAAAATCAGCTGACCATGCACCAGGTGGCCTACCGGGCCGGTTACACGCAGCCTGTTACCAAACCCGGCCTGGGCGATCTTCTTGACCGGCAAAAATATGGCCAGGGTTGGGCGTTGGATGCCGGTTTATCTTATGAAATCGGTACTCACTGGCACCGGGATGACCCGGGGGATTCCCGGCCCGGGTATGTTTTGAGAGTGGGCGCATCAGTAAATGACGTGGGCCGGATCGGCTATAAAACGGCCTCCTCCACACAGTTTTCCGGCCGGGCCGAAACCTTGGAAATGACCCAGCGGGAAATGGAAACCATTGCGGACCAGGGTCCCCTGGGAATCAGAAGTTTATTAGGGGGGGAAGACATCGGGACTTTCCGCGGAACCGGGCGCCTGCCGTCCATGTACCACCTCGAAGCAGACTTCCAGGTTTTTAAAGCCTTCTTTATTTACGCTGCGCGCAGCGCTCCGCTCAATACCGCTACTGATAACCCGTTGCTGTCCGTCACCCTGCCTGCCACCTTTACCATTGGACCAAGATGGGAGAACGAAGACTCGGATTACGCTTTTCCTGTAAGCTTTATTGATGGGAAGAAAAAGGTTTCGGTGGGTGTGACCGGCCGGATAGGCCCCGTGCAGATGGGGTTTAGTAATTTCCTCGCTTTGATTGGAAAATCCGACTCAAAAGCTACTTATGGATACCTGGGAATTTCTCTTTTCCATCTGAAAACGCGGGATTACCGCAAAAAAATCAAATGGAAGCAGAACTGGAACTAGCCTCTGATGCCCAGTCCTGCCGAGACCAGCTTCACCATTACATGTGAAAGCCAGTTGGTAAAAGTGTCTACCAGGTGCTCGGAAGCGGGTTCTTCGGTGGTGCGGGTTTCCCGTTCGATCAATTCTTCAACCCGGGACTCGCTTCTGACAACCTCCAGCTTTAGCTTCGTCTCCACACGGACTGCTTTCCGGCAAGCCTCACCCTCTTTCTTACACTTAAGCATTTTCTGAGCCTTGTTCATATTATAGGCAAAGCCGGTGGCACCCGCCTGGGAAATCCCAAGTACAAGCAGCAGCGCTAAGATTCGAAATGCGTTCATATTTGTAAATAGGTTTGAGTGGTGATTGATGAGCAGCGGGACTTCGATTGACGACGCCTGATCGCTCACTGTACAAAGATATGGGTTTGATACGGTATTATGCAATACAAAGTACCTTGTTTTTTAAAAAAAATTTCCGTCGGCCGCCTGTTTGCTATTCATCAGGGTTAGTCGCCTTTTATCCTGATTTGTTACACTAATGAGCTGTTTTTTCGTAAAAAGTTGCACCGGGCGGAAAAAAACTGAAAAATTCTTATTTCACCACCAGCACACCACCCCCTGAATAGCTCTTAAGATGAGTTTGGTACATGGCATCCGCCGCTACGGGACCTACGTTAAAAGTGCCGTCAGCTGTTACCCGTACCTGGTAATAAAACACCTTTTCCCGCGGTTCGGCCGAGACGAAATAATGGATCCGGTCGTCGCGGATATCGAAATAATCAGGCGCTGAAACTGTTTTGATCCAGCGAAAATCCCGCGATTCGGTAAGGCGGGGGTTTTCTACCTCGAATCCCGCCGGCAACAAGTCAGTAATCACTACGTTCGGAACATCGATCCGGTTGGTAGCGGCCAGGGTAATTTTCACCACAACCAGGTCATTCAGCCGGAATGCTTTCAAAGGTCTCCCATTCCGGTCAAGATATTGTCTACGCACCCGCAAACCGTCATCTTCCTCAGTATACCTGCCTGACGGGTCAAAGCCGGAGGTCTCCGAAAACCAGTAAAGCTTTCCGGCGCCGCCTGCCTTTAATGTCACCGGGCCCGCCAGGAGGCCTTTGGTGAGACTGAGCTCCTTTTTCCCTTCGTACTTTCCAATACTCTTCCTCCCGAGAACGACTTCGGCAGTAGCAGAGGACAATGCGGCCTTCCTGGCAATTTTACCAAGGGCAAGTATCGCGAATGCAGCCTCCTGAGTATTCAACGCGTCCTTTTCCGAGATGGCAACCGAGAGCTGCCTGGCAAGTACCGGGATCTGCATATTCTGCGGATCGGTGTCGACCAGCATATTCACCAGCAAACCGAGACTGCTCAACGGACTCTGATAAGGCTGACCTGCAAACCGGTTGTCAGCCACATACTTCTCCGGAAGCAGTGCGCGGTAACTCTTTTGATCGCCAATGTAATGATAGGCGCCGGCAAGCAGGTACCTTGTTTCGGACGTAAGAAGCTGCGGACGCTGTTTGTAGTAGTTCATCATTGCGCGATTCGCATTCCCTGTAGACGCGAGTACATAGAGTGAATAGATCGCCTCCGCAGAAGCGATTTTTTTAGCTCCCCTGCTGTTGTCCGGGTTGTTTACGGCAACCGTCTCGGTATCCGCCTTTCCCGACTTGCCGTTCAAATAGTTAACGGCGTTACTGACAGCCTTTCCATTTACCTCGAACCCGGCTCTGCGGGCCTCATCCAGGAATTGCAGCGCATAGGCAGAAACCCACCAGTCGTCTTCCACACTACCCGGCCACATACCGAACCCGCCGTTAAACAGTTGACCGGACTCAACTTTCCTGATGGCCTGCTGCACATTGTGTACCGGGTTAAGATCACTGTTCCCCGACTGCAGCGCGTAAACCGATGCGGCCACGCCTTTTGCCAGGTCCCCGAAATACAACTGCGGGAAAGCTTTGGAAACCGTCTGTTCCAGGCAACCGTGCGGGTAGCCCAGCAGTGTAGCAAAAGCCTTACCGCCCCCCTGGATCAGGGGAGACCGCCCGATAACCAATTGCACGCGGGAAGTTCCGGCTATAAAACCCTTTCTCAAGTCCAGTTGAGTGGTTTCGCCGCCGTTCAGCACACCCGCGCCCGACACCTTCAATAGCGGGGATGCAGGACGTACGCTGAGCTGATACGTCCGTTCAAATTTTTCTCCGAACGCCTCCGCTCTTACTATCACTTTGCTCTCGCCAATTCCCTTTCCCGCTTTTATCTTCAACTGGAAGCGTTCTTCGCTCCCTTTCAGCAGGTTCATCGCCTGGCCGGCAAACGCGAGAGGCTCCAGCGCCCCCTCGGTATAAACTGAAATCCTGCCGCTCGCATCCCGGTTTTCGGTATTCGAAACCGTTACCGGCAGCAGCAGTTCATCCCCGGGGCTCAAAAACCGGGGGACTCCGGCACTGAGGATAATCGGATCGGCGACTTTCATTTGGTGGGATGCGGAACCGAAAGCCTGGTCCTTAAACGCCACCGCCATCACCCGCAGCGACCCGCTGAACCCGGGCAAATTTACCTCGTAGGCAACCTCCCCTTTTCCGTTTGCTTTCAGGACCCCGCTCCAGAACCTGACCAGCTCTTTATTTCCATTGCTAAGCGGGTTGATCCGTCGTTCGAGGCTATAACCGTCTCCGCCGGGACTTGATTTCCCGGCCAGCGCCAGCTCCGGGAACAGAAGGGCGTATAAATCGCTCCCCTCTACTTCCAGCGCCCGTTTGGCATAAAAATGACCGTAAATATCCGGCGTGACAAAGTTGCGGATCTGGAGGATCCCCTCGTCCACCACGGCAACCGTTACCGCTGCATTCGGCTGTGTCTTCACGCGGATAACTTGCCTGTTTGCAGACCGCGATTGTGTTGCCGCAGTGATCCTCACGTCCAGTTTCCGGTCCCCCGCTTCCACCAGGAGCGGTTTAAAACCATGCGCGACCGTCAAAGGAATCTGCTCATCCTTCATAGGCCTTATCAGGGTAGCCGAAATATATACATTGGGCAAATAGCTCACCGTAACCGGCAATACCAGCTCGGCCGCTTTATTTTTTGTCTGCACCACCTGGTGGCTCAGTACTTCTCCCTGTTCGATGGTAACCAGCAACCTTCCGTCGAAAGGGGCCTTGAACAGCACCCTGGCTTTGTCCCCCGCATGGTACCTTTCTTTGTCCGTTTCAATCAGTACATTCCCTTCACTGCTTACCTCGAAAGACGAATACCGGGTCGAGTTATAGCCATAGGCATGATAAATAACAGCTGCAAACCGGTCAGCACCCGGACGTCTGATCCTGATTTCATACTCGGCCGAAACAGTCGGCGTGTATCGGAACGCCCCTTTCCCGGCTTTAAGACTTATGGTTTGTTCATATACCTTTTCCTCCTTCCTTTTTGAGGTATACTGCATACGCCCCTGCCGCTTCTCGATTACCGTCTGGTAGGTAATGCGCACCACTTCCACTGCCGCGGTCGCCCCGGTTTTCAATTTCCCGGACGGATCTACCGCCACGATCTCTGACAGGACGGGGATATTCAAACCAACATACCGGTCGGCGAGCCGGATCCCGTAAAGGACCGGCTGCGAAGACACCTCAAATGTTTTCACGCGGTTTACCGGCCGCCCATTCTCATCAAAAACGGTGACGAAAACCTTGCCTTCCAGCATTCCGACATCCCGATAGGATGTCGGGATCACGAAATCGCCCGTCGCTTTCCCGGCAGCATCCGTTTTTCCCTGCACCCTGATGCGCTCGAAACTGACTTCTGCCGGTATTTCAAACTCATAACCGGCAAAATCCGGAGCGCTGAACTGCCTGCGTTTGAGCTGAAACTCCATTTCATAGGTACGGTTGGCCGCCGGCGGCCCGAAGAGATTGGTCGCCGTGGCTTCCATACGAAGGGTTTCACCTACCTCGTAGCGGGTGCGGCCCCGGGCCAGGTCTACCTTGATACGGTCAGGAACAAACTCTTCAACATTTACCACAGACGAGGTCAGCAATACCTCGTTGGCGTTGTACACTTCCAGCGTATAGGCGCCGGTCAAAGACCCTTCATCCACCTGCACGGCCAGCTCAGCGCCGCCCTGCGAATCGGTCTCTTTCAGCCACGACCCATATACTTTTCCGTTGGGCGTAAGCAGGCGCAATTTGACCGGATAACCGGCTGCAGTCTTCCAGTCTTCAGTCCGGATAACTGAAACAAAATGGAGCGTTTCTCCGGGCCGGTACACATCCCGTTCACCATAAACAAATGCCTGGATGCCCGCCGGGTTCGCCCTGGCGCCTTCCACATCGTACCGCGAAGTCTCCACTCTCGCGTCATTCAAAGCGAGATAGTTAAAATCCTCTTCCATCCCGGCCGTTACCAGCGCCAGGCGAAACCCGGGCGCCTTTTCCGACAACCCCGCAACATGAGCGACACCGTTAGCATCGGTCGTCATGGTATGCATTTCCTGGTTATTGGAGCTGATCAACTTTATTTCCACATTTTTAAGCGGGGCTGCGTCATAAATGGAATTGGCAAACACCCAAACCTCATCGCGCCCCTGCTTTACTACCAGGCCGATGTCAGAAACAGAAACCAGCTTCTGGGCCGACAGGTACATTACATCGGCCGACGCAACCTTTACCAGGTACACTCCTTTGCGGGAATTGCCGTGAATCTCGGGTATGGAAATATTCAATGCCTTTACGCCGCTCACCTCAGGCAGGTCGGCGGTGGCCACATTCTTTTTTACAAGCAGGTCGCTGTATTGTCCCGCGTAGTCATCGGAATAATTATAGGTGCCGTCAGGCCCCCACGCACCGTTTATTTCCGCATAATTCTCATAACGGCCATTGGTCAGATAAAAAAGCAAATTGTTGCTGTAAATCTTGGAAATGCGTACCTCTACCCGGGGGACGTTGGTAATATTCAGTCCTACATTCCTGCTGCCACGCGGGCTGAGGTATTGCGCTTTCGTGGTTACAAACTGTATTGTTTCGGGCATTTTTCCAAAAAAGAAGTCCCTGGAAACCTCCTCTTTCAGGGTTTGGCCGAGCGCTCCCTTCAGGGTTTTTCCCACCTGTAAGACATACGTTTCGCTCTCCTCAAAGTCCGCCCGGACTACAAATCCGTTTTCAGTAGGCTCGGCGGTAAAGGGGATTTGCGGCTGCAGGGTAATACTGGCTGTGATGGGTTCCCCGGCCAGCTCCTGCGACGTATAAACATTGATATAGCCCCTGTTGTCCTCGAACCCGGAGGTCATTTCGCCGATAGTCAGTTCAAGCGGCGAAGGCAGCACAAACGACCCGGTTAATTCGTGCCCGGCAGCCGACCCGTCGCTTTCTATTTTTACGCCCTTTCCAAGTTCCGCTTTCAATTCCGTGGGGGCCTCGATTTTTCCCTGCGGATACAACGCAACGAGCACAGCACTTTGCGAGCGCGACGGTAAAATCTTGTATTCCAAAGCCTTATCCCCCTGGAGTATCCGGAGGTGCTTTCTCAGCGATTCCATGTCGACCGGATAGTTGAACGAAAGCAAGGCCCTCGGCTCCGGCCGCCCGCTCTCCGGTGACAGCATCCACCAGCTTTTGACATGCTCAAGCGCAAGGTAGGGCGTATGAAAAAGGATCTCTTCCGTGCTTACTTTGAGGTCCTGCGACCTGTCGGCGTACTTTAGCAGGCCGGGCGCCAGTTTCGCCTTATAGGCGGCGGCTGATTTGAGGGGAATGCTCGGAGAAAATATGAGCTCGTTGGGTGCCGACCACCGGAACCGTCCCGGGATATCGGGTTCAAATACCACGAGCCGGGTAGAGTCCCAGCTTTCCAGCCTGCCTTCGGGCCAGATCTCCCGGTTAAATGTAAATACCAGGTTTTGCAAGGTCTTCACCTCCCCGTCGAAATTTTTGCCGATCACCTTTACTTCTTTCCGGTCGGTGCAGGCTACCTGGGCATACCCGAGGAAAGCCACCCAGACCCATGCAAGGATTTTATAGAAACACCGGCTGTAACCGACATTTGCGGGATAGAGAAGAAAGGGCAACCGGTCTTTCCGAAAAGTGTTCGAATGGCTCATAATAGTTTTTTTCCTGGCCGATAATAAACGAATATACACGGCTCAATGTGAAAAACTTTTGATATTTTTGATGTAATCGAATATACTATATCCTGGTTTACAAACTACCGGTACTTATGAAAATTAAACTGCTGTTTTTCGTACTTCTCTTTGCAGCCGGCCCCGTTTTTGCGCAGTCCCCACCTGTCGATGCCACTTCTGCGGGGCGGGAATTCCTCCAGGCGCTCGCAGATGAAAACACCGCGTCTTTGCGCTCGCTTATGGGCAATGATTTTATCCTGTTGAGTTTCGACGGCCAATCCGTTGACGCCAATACGCTTCTTGAGGCCGTGGGTTCGGGCTACCTGGTAATTGACTCGGGAAATTCACAAGGCAATTATACCCGCCTCTTCCAGGATACCGGCATTGTCACGGGCACCTGGACCGTGAAAGGGGCTTTGCAGGGGCAGTCTTTCAACAACCGGCTTACGTACTCGCTCGTGATGGTAAAGCAGGGCGGTGCCTGGAAAGTAGTTTCGGTACAATTTACCCCGTCGTAACCGGTTGCTTTATGAAACGCTACCCCATACTTGACGAAGTTCTCGAAGGATTGATGAGCCGCTACAGGCAGCGCGTTCCCGACGTGACGGGCATCCTCGAAGCCATGCAGGCAGAAGGAGCCATCGGTTCCTTCGACGACATTGAAAACGATCATATTGCTTTCCGCACCATGGGCGTGCCTCAACTGGGTGTGAAGTCGTTTGAAAAGATTTTTATACACCTCGGCTACACAAGAAGGGACTTCTATTCTTTTGAAGGCAAGAAACTCAACGCATGGTGGTACAGCCCGCCTACCGATAAACATCCGCGGATTTTCGTGAGTGAGCTTCGCGTTGAAGACCTTTCCACCAACGCCCGGGAAATCATCCGCTCCTATACTGACGAAGTAAAATCGGATCCCGTAGACGCGCTGAACCTGGACCAGGCCGCCGACATTGATGCATTTCTGCACAAGCCGCTCTGGCGTACGCCCACGCTTTCGGATTACAAAGTGCTGCTGGCAGAAAGCGAATATGCCGCCTGGGTAATCTATAACCGGTATTATCTGAATCATTTCACGATCAGCGTTCACAACCTTCCCGAAAGGTTTAATACGATCGTCAGGTTCAATGAATTCCTGGAGCGCCATGGCTTTAAGATCAATGACGCCGGGGGTAAAATTAAGGAAAGCCCGGACGGGGGTCTTATCCAAAGCTCCACCGTTGCGCAAACCATACAGGCGCAATTCGCCGGCGGCGAAGCCTACCCCATTTCCGGTTCCTACGTCGAGTTTGCCGAACGCAGGGTATTGCCGCAATTTGCTTCACTCCCGGCCTCTGAAATTCGACGGGAACACCGCCGCGACGGGTTTGAAACGGGAAACGCCGACAAAATTTTCGAAAGTACCTACACCTCTCAAACCAAACGATAACCGCCTCTCAACTCTGGCAATTACGTTTAAGATTTTATGCGCCTTCTTCCATTTATTTTTACCTCGTCGCTTACCCTGGGGTTAATTTATTTGCTGAGTAACCCCGTTGGCGAAAAGATCCCTATGGCCATAGGCGGCTTTCTGAGCCCCCAGCATGGCTTCTGGAGAAATGCAGAACCGGTCAACTATGATTTCAACGGTGAATTCCGCATCGACGGCCTGAAGGACCGGGTTGAGATTTTCCTCGATGAGCGGTTGGTTCCCCATATTTTCGCCCAAAACGATGAAGACCTCTACGCTGCCCAGGGGTACGTGCACGCCAGGTTCCGGTTTTTCCAGATGGATCTTCAGACCCGGGCCGCCGCCGGCCGTGCGAGCGAATTCGCGGGACCGGTAGCGGTCGATTTTGACAAATCGCAACGACGCCTGGGCATGGTATATGCCGCTGAAAATGCGCTGGTTGAAATGGAAAAAGATCCTCAGAGCAAAAAGCTGTACGATGCCTACACACGTGGTGTCAATGCCTACCTCGCGTCGCTGTCGCCGGAAGAATGGCCCCTGGAGTATAAGCTCCTCAACGTTGAGCCCGAACCATGGAGCAACCTGAAAACCGCCCTGTTTCTTAAAATGATGGCCAAGATGCTGACCGGGTCAACCGACAATGACCTGGGCTACACCCTTGCCAAAAAAATTTTTACAGGTGCGGAATTCGATCGTATCTACCAGGTCATCCCCGACTCGCTGAGACCGATTATCCCGCGGGGCACTCCCTTCGCTCCTCCCGGCATAATCCCGGTAAAACCCGCTTCCGCAGACAGTATGTATCTGGGCGGCTTCTTACCGGTCGTTGTCGAGGAGCCCAACCGGCCTAACCCCTCAAACGGCAGCAACAACTGGGCGCTTTCGGGAAGCAGAACGCAAAGCGGAGCGCCGATACTGGCCAACGATCCCCACCTGGAACTGTCACTTCCTTCAATTTGGTTCGAAATTCAATTAACAGGCCCTTCCGGCACTTCCTACGGCGCCAGCCTGCCGGGCAGCCCGTTTGTAATCAGCGGGTTCAACGATCACATCGCCTGGGGGATTACAAACGCCCAACGGGATGTAAAAGACTACTACCAAATTACTTTCAAAGACAGTAAAAAGGACGCCTGGCAATATAACGGCTCCTGGCAACCCACACAATTGAGAATCGAAGAAATTAAAGTCAAGGGTGGCGCAAAGGTAATGGACACCGTAGCCTATACTGCCTTCGGGCCGGTAATGTTTGACGCTTCTTTCCCCGACAAAGGCCTGCCGACCGAAAATCTGGCCGTACGATGGACCGGCCATGACGGTTCGAATGAGGGGCTCACGTTTTACAAACTTAACCGGGCGAAAAATTACGACGAATACGTAGACGCAATTGCGCATTTTACCTGTCCCGGCCAGAATTTCATTTTTGCCTCCAAGTCGGGGGATATCGCCATCTGGCAGCAAGGTAAGTTCCCGGCAAGATGGGAGAAACAGGGGTTGTACGTGATGCCCGGCGCCGATGACAGTTACAAATGGCAGGGTTTTATTCCCCAAAAAGAAAATCCGCATGCGTTAAACCCGGCACGCGGTTTCCTCGAAAGCGCCAATCAACGCCCGGTAGACGCCACCTACCCGTACTATATTCCGGGGTCCTATATTACAGCCCGGTCTATTTCAATTGAGCAAAAACTTGACACGATGCAAAAAGCCGGGGTGGAAGACATGCGCAAATTGCTCAGTAATACCGATAACATAACCGCCCGTGCCGTGAAACCGGTTTTTGAAAAATACGTACGGGAGAAACAATTGAGTGAAACCGCCCGGCGCTACCTCCAGGTTTTCAGGAAATGGGATACACATGCAAATGCAGAATCTGAAGGACAAACCGTCTATCAAATCTGGATGGACAGTCTTAAAACTGCGATCTGGCAGGACGACATAACCCGTGTAAAACCCAAGGCGCCCATGCCTGATGAGCAGCTTACCGTCGAATTGCTGCTGAGGGACACGGCTTCTGTATTCTATGACGACAGGAGTACCCCCGTTCGGGAAAACCTGGCAGACGTGCTAACAACGGCGCTTAACCGGGCATCTGACCGGCTCGCTCAGTCTGAACGTGAAGGGAAATTGCAATGGGCAAAATACAAAAGCCCCGCCATTTATCACCTGCTTAAAGATGCCCTTCCCTCTTTTGCCCGCCGTGACTTGCCGGTTGGAGGATTCGGGAATACGATCAACGCGGTGACGGTCAGCCACGGCCCGAGCTGGCGAATGATTGTACATCTCACCAGCCAGACGGAAGCCTACGCGGTCTACCCGGCGGGACAAAACGGAAATCCGGGAAGTAAATTTTATGACAATTTTGTAGACACCTGGGTAAAGGGCGAGCTTTATAAGGTTTCCGTGATGAAAAAAACCGACCCGGAATTAAATCAAAAATGGAGGGTCACGCTCAACCCGTAACGGCCCGGCGGACAGCTACCCTCACTACTCAAACCTATCCTACATGAAAACATTCGTTGCTATATTCCTGGTTGCCGCTCTTTCTTTTGTCCTGGGACAGTTCCTCCCCTGGTGGTCGGTGGCGGTCGCCGCATTCGCGGTATCGCTTCTGATGAGCCGGAACCCGCTGCATGCCTTTTTGATCGGCTTCACCGGCGTCTTTCTTTTCTGGGCCGCATATGCGTTCCTGATTGACATGGCCAATGAATCAATTCTTTCCCGAAGAGTAGCGTTTTTACTCCCTTTGCAGGGCAACAGTATGTTGCTCGTATTGGTAAGTGGTGTTATTGGTGGTATTTGCGGGGGATTGGCCGCCACCTGCGCCAACTTCCTGACGACATCCGGGCGCCCCCGTTACGACCACCAAAACTATTACAGGAAAAAATTCAGGTAAGTATTATTTGCCCTCAAATTTGCCAAATCCGGCGGGCAATTCAATTACCCTGAGGTTACGAAAATGGATTTCGGCGCCTTCGGATTCCAGGCACATATACCCTTTGCGCTGGGTGGAGCCGGAAATACCGTTGACGAATTTTCCGTTTACAGAAAGTTTGATGGTGCCGTCGACGCAAACAACATCGTAGGTATTCCACTCTCCGCGTCCTTTACAGCGGTTTTCAATAGATTTGCTCCTTTTTCCCCTCGGATTTTCAGGGATGGTTTCCACACCGCCAGTCCCGAAGAGCTCGCCATGTACATACGCAATGGGTTGCTCAACACCATTCTCGGCATGAATTTTAACCCAGTCAAGCTCAAGCATCTGGACTTCAACCCCATCGGGTAACCGGTTTGACCCCGGCACTGCATTGCTCCACATGAACATACCGGAATTGCCGCCGGGCTCCATGTGCTTCCATTCTACATGAAGCACATAATTTTCGTAGGGGAATTCACTCCGCGCCACGCCTATCGGCAATCCTTTGCATACCAGTATACTGTCACGAACCTCCCAGGTTGCTTTCCCCGTATTCACGTCAAACCAACGCATCGGCACGGGAGCCTTGTTGTCGTCCAATCCCAGGGATGTCCGCAAAGGGACAAGCTCCCCGAAACTAAACAGGTATTCCGGACTCTGTGCCCTCCCCACCGAAGCGAGGAGGATTATGAACAGCAGAGTCCGGAAAAAGTGACCTGGCCACATAAGATTATCAGATAGCACCGGCTTTTATTTCATCGACAACTGACGGATCCAGCAGAGTTGAAGTATCGCCGAGATTGGAAACATCGCCCTCGGCAATTTTTCTCAGAATGCGTCGCATGATTTTCCCGGAACGGGTCTTCGGCAAGCCGGAAACAAATTGAATTTTATCCGGCTTGGCAATTGGCCCGATAATTTGCGCCACTGTTGCCGAGATGTCCTTCCGCATCATTTCAGGCTCGGCGGGCTTTCTTTCGGTAATAATAAAGGCGTAGATTCCCTGGCCCTTGATATCGTGGGGGAAACCCACAATAGCAGACTCTACGACACCAAGGTGCATGTTGATGGCATTTTCTACCTCCGCAGTACCGATACGGTGACCGGAAACGTTCAGCACATCGTCTACACGTCCTGTGATACGGTAGAAACCGTTTTCATCTCTCAGACAACCATCACCGGTGAAATATTTCCCGGGGTAAGTGGAAAAATACGTTTGCTTGCAGCGTTCGTGATCGCCGTAAGTCGTACGGATAATTCCCGGCCACGGGAATTTGATACAAAGGTTTCCGCTAACCCCTGTTCCTTCCAGTTCGTTTCCGTTTTCATCCACCAAAACAGGTTGCACACCGGGAAGCGGCAAAGTAGCGTAAGTCGCTTTTTCAGGAGTGATGCCGGCAAGGCCAGAGATCAGGATCCCGCCGTTTTCGGTCTGCCACCAGGTATCGACAATGGGGCAGCTTCCTTTTCCGATGTTCTCCTTGAACCAATGCCACGCTTCTTCATTAATGGGTTCGCCGACCGACCCCAGCTTTTTCAAAGAAGAGAGGCTGTGGTCTTTAACGTACTGCAGCCCGAAGCTCATCAGCGACCTGATAGCTGTAGGGGCGGTATAAAGAATATTGACCTTATGTTTGTCAACAATGTCCCACAGGCGGCCCGCATCAGGATAGGTAGGTACGCCCTCAAACATCAGGCTGGTAGCTCCAGAGCAGAGCGGACCGTACACAATGTAGCTATGACCGGTAATCCAGCCGATGTCAGCCGTACAGAAATGTACTTCTCCCGGTTCGTACTGGAAAACATTCTGGAAAGTATAGGTGGCATACACCATATACCCGCCGCAGGTATGCACCACTCCTTTCGGTTTGCCGGTGGAGCCTGAGGTATAGAGAATGAACAAAACATCTTCGGAATCCATTTCTTCCGCCGGACATTTTGCTTCTACGTATTTTACTTCATCTTCCCACCAGAGATCCCGGCCTTTCAGCATCGCTACAGGGGTGCGGGTGCGGGTCAGCACGAGCACTCGTTCCACAGAAGGGCATGATTCCAGGGCATGGTCCACTGTTTCCTTCATCGGGATTACCTTGGGTCCGCGGTATGCCCCGTCGGAAGTGATCACCATTTTACAACCGGCGTCGTTAATACGATCCGAAATGGACTTGGCAGAGAAACCGCCGAAAACTACGGAATGAATGGCTCCGATGCGCGCACATGCCAACACTGCAATTGCCAGCTCGGGTACCATCGGGAGATAAATACAAACGCGGTCTCCTTTTTTGATACCGTACTTTTTAAGCACGTTGGCCAGGCTGCAAACACGGTCATATAAAACCTGGTAGGTCAGGGTCACCGCTTCATCAGACGGGTCGTTGGGTTCCCAGATAATCGCGGGTTTGTTTGCATTTTCTTCGAGATGCCGGTCCAGGGCGTTCTCCGTGATATTCATTTTACCCCCCTCAAACCACTTCACATTTGGTTCGTCGAAATTCCAATCTAACACGCGCTTCCATGGTTTACGCCATTGAAACTCCTGTCCTACTTCCGCCCAAAACCCCTCCGGATCATCCACACTTTTTTGGTACACCTCTTTGTATTCCTCGTAACTCGAAATTTTCATTGGTTAATCATTTATTAAAATTTACTCTATTCACTATTCTTCCGTTCCGAAGCCCGGCTCTTTTTTGCCTAATTATACTCCTCTTTTATCGAATAATAACCAAACAGTGCCAGCCCGAACAAAATCGGCAGGAAAATAAAAATAATTATGGGCCAGAAAATCGTCGCGTCTTCGGGAGTACCTGCGCTGATTTCTGCCATCGCCGTAGAAACAATATAATAGGCCGTAAGGATACTGATCAATATCCAGATCACGCCAAGAATTTTATGGATAGCCTTCATGATGATTATTCGCTGTCGTAATGGTTCTTTAAATAAATCGCTCCGATCACAAAACATACCGCCGCGACAATAATAACGTAGGTGAGGCCCGCCAGCGGATCGCCTGACGGGTTGGCGGCGGTTTTGGAATCTTCAAAAAACCGCGTGGCGATGGCCGGTGTTAATCCCCCGAAAATACCATTTCCTACGTGGTAGGGCAGCGACATCGACGTGTACCGGATCCTGGTCGGGAAAAGTTCTACCAGGAAAGCGGCGATCGGACCGTACACCATGGTCACAAACAAAACCTGCACAAATATCAGGAGAACCATTTTCCAGAATGCGGATGTACTCAACACGGTTCCTTTAACCGAGCTTCCGTATGGCTTTCCTTCTATTTCCTGTGTCACTTCTTTCACGATCGTACTGTCGGAATAGGTATGCGTGCTGGTGATCGTAACCAGTTGTTTGGATGGTTCGTCGTCAAAAGCTGTAATCTCCCGCTCAATTTTGTGCATCCCTGTAATTTCCGTCTTTTTTCCCAAGTCGGCTATATCATACATTTCCGTATAAATGGGCCGGTAAGCCAGAACGCCAAGGAGCATCCCGCCGAGCATAATCCACTTGCGGCCTATCTTGTCGGAAAGCCACCCGAAGAAGACAAAAAACGGAGTCCCTAATAAAAGCGACAGAACGATAATATAGTTTACCTGAACCTGGTCAATGTTACACGTTTTCTGGATAAATGACATGGCATAAAACTGGCCGGTGTACCAAATGACACCCTGGCCCATTGCCGCCCCAAACAGTGCTAGCAACACCATTTTGAGGTTTTCTTTCCTTCCGAAAGATTCTTTCAACGGGTTCGCAGAAGTTTTCCCTTCCTTCTTGAGTTTGGCGAAGACAGGCGACTCGTGCATTTTCATCCGGATGAAAATAGAGACCCCTACCAATACAGACGACAATAAGAAAGGCACCCGCCAGCCCCAGTCTCTGAAAGCCTGCTCTCCCATTGTCGTCCGGGTAAGCAGGATTACCACCAGGGAAACAAACAAGCCGAGGGTAGCGGTCGTCTGAATCCAGGAAGTATAAAAGCCGCGCTTGTTGGCGGGCGAATGTTCGGCAACATAGGTAGCGGCTCCGCCATACTCCCCGCCCAGCGCCAGGCCCTGGACAAGCCGCATAACCAGTACCAGGATGGGTGCGGCATACCCTATGGATGCAAAGCTGGGGATGAGTCCGATCACAAATGTTGAGCCGCCCATCAGCACCAGGGTAACCAGGAAGGTGTACTTCCTGCCCACAATATCACCGAGACGGCCGAATACAAGGGCGCCGAATGGCCTCACGATAAAGCCGGCCGCGAAAGTGAGCAACGTATTCAGGAAAGCAATGGTGGGGTTATCCTGGGGAAAGAATTGGACTGACAGAATGGTGGCCAGGCTCCCGAAAATGTAAAAATCGTACCACTCAATTAGGGTCCCCACGGACGAGGAAGTAATGACCGTCCAGATACCGGTCTGCTTCGTGTTAGGCATCGACAAATTTTAAAGGTTAGGTTCGCTTATTCTTTGAGCAAAATGATTTGGCCACAAAAATATGTTTCTTTGGAGGTTAAAATTGTTAATCCGGCTGAATTTATCCAACTAATTCTCCATATTCTCTTTAAATCATAATATTACACCGGATATACCTAGTCGCCCGCGACAATTTATACCGGCCTGTTCTTGTCTATGCCGCTCGAATTCAAACCGCTTACGGATCCGGAACGGGAGTTCGTCATGCTCAACCTCCAGGAAGACACTGCGAAACTCGCCCTAAAACTACATCGGAAAAAAGACTTCGACGGCCAGAAGCTCATCTCCCAGATAGCGGCCAGGCAAAAGGCAAAAGGTAAACTCCCCGATTGGTACGCCAATCCTGAATTATTCTTCCCCCCGCCGGTATCCGTCGAACAAGCCTCTTCCCAGGCAACAGCAATATATAAGGCTTCCCTGGCGAACCCGGGGCGACAACTGGTCGACCTCACCCTGGGAATGGGCGTGGATACGTTCTATTTGTCAAAAAAATTCCAGTATGTTTCGGGTTACGAACAAAACCCTGAGCTGGCTTTAATTACGGCGTACAACCTTCGGGTACTGGGAGCTGATCACATTTCCGTAATCAGCGAAAAAGGTGAAAGCGCGGTAGAGGAAAACGCGGATTGCGTATTCGTCGACCCTTCCAGGCGGGACGAAAGAAAGAGAAAGACCGTTGCTTTCGAGGACAGTAGTCCCAATATGCTTGAAATACTGCCCGCGTGGGTTCGGCGGTCACCGCAAATCATTGTAAAAGCTTCGCCCATTATTGACATAGACCTGGCGGTAAAACAATTAAAGTATGTTTCGGAGGTCCATGTTGTCGGCTACCAGAAGGAATGCAAAGAGGTAGTATTTGTACTTAATACCGCCAAACCGGCAGAGCGCCCGGTTATTCATGCTGTAGTACTGGACAGCGACGGTTCGGTACAAAAACAGCTCTCTTTTACGCGGATGCAGGAAACCGCTATCGCCCCCGGGTATGGCGACCCTTCGGGTTACCTGTATGAGCCGCACCCGGCGCTGATGAAGGCGGGCGGGTTCCGGGTTATGGGCCGGCAGTTCGACATGACCGAAATCGCTCCGAACAGTCACCTTTACTCCTCTCCGGTAATCAGAACTGATTTCCCCGGAAGATTGTTTGCAATCAAAGGGGTAGTAAACGCTTCGGGATTTTCGTGGGAAAAGTGGCTGACAGAACCCAAGGCCAACCTGACCTTGCGAAATTTTCCGGCAGAACCGCATGACCTTCGAAAAAAATGGCGTCTAAAAGAAGGTGGACATGATTACCTTTTTGCAACTACGCTTTCGTCAGGCAGAAAAGTGGTGATCATAACCGAACGGGTTTAATAATTCATCTAACAAATATTAATCATGAAAATGAAAAACTTATCCATCTTAGCAACGTTGCTCTTCTTCTCCGTTTCCACTATGCTTGCTCAGACCGTTTCCCCTGCGCGGCAAATAGTTGGAAAAGAAGAAATGTCCGGCTTGAATCTGGCCACGAGTATTCCTGAAAAAAACCTGAAAGAATACTGGAGTTCCTTCCTGTCGAAATATGGAAAAGTAAAGAGCCGCAAAGGCGCGTATTCACTGGAAAAGGCATATGTGACTGACATCTCCAAGAACTCGCTCAATCTTACCAGTGCCATCACCAGTAGCAGAAATATTTCCACTTTGTTCCTGGCCGTGCAGGACGGAGGCAACTATATCTCCAGCACTTCCGACGCCGGTTATCTGGAAACCGAGCAATTCCTGAAACAATTTTTGACCTACGCCACTGCACAGGAGGAGCTTCGTCTTGTGAAGGCTGATTTTACGAAAACTCAGGACGAACAGAAGAAGCTGGTAAAGGAGAAAGACCGCCTGGCCAAAGAAATCGAAAAAACGGAAAAGGACTTAACACGTCTACGTGAAGAGCTGATTAAAAAAGACGCCGAGCTGACCAACTACAACTCCATCCTGGAAAACAAACAAAAGGGTCTTAAGGAAGTAGAAGCCAAAAACGGCAAATAAAAACGCCAATCCGTATATAAAAACCTCCTGTGCAAACCACAGGAGGTTTTTTATTACCACAAAGAGCAACGCTGTAATCTTTACTCGCTCCCGGCACCACAAATAATCACCAGGAAAGAAAACTTCGTGCTCTCTGCGCCCTCCGTGGTTAAAAGAAAAACCACCAAGCGCGCAAAGAACACAAAGAGCAACACTGTGATCTCCAATCGCTCCCAGCGCCGCAAATAATCACCAAAAAAGAAAACCCCGTGCTCTCCCCGCCCTCTGTGGTTAAAAGAAAAACCACAAAGAGCGCAAAGAACACAAAGAGCAACACTGTGGTCTCCAATCGCTCCCGGCACCACAAATAATCACCAAAAAAGAAAACTCCGTGCTCTCCCCGCCCTCTGTGGTTAAAAGAAAAACCACAAAGCGCGCAAAGAACACAAAGAGCAACACTGCGGTCTCCAATCGCTCCCGGCGCCGCAAATAATCACCAAAAAAGAAAACTCCGTGCTCTCCCCGCCCTCCGTGGTTAAAAAAATCACCATAACCTTGCGTTAACCCAAATCAACCATAACGTTGGTAAATTTCGCAGGCTCGGTGATCGCCCGCCGGAGCTTCGCCAGATACTCCTCTCTCGGGATTTCTATTGCGCCGTAACGAGCCACATTGGGGTTTATAAACTGTGTGTCCAGGAGGGTATAGCCACCGCCTCTCAGAATTTGGATCAGGTAATGAAACGCCACCTTCGATGCATTGCTCACAAGATGAAACATGGACTCACCGAAAAAGGCCGCTCCGATGGCGACCCCGTACAGACCGCCCACCAGCTCACCATCGAGGTAACACTCCACTGAATGTGCGTGCCCCATCTTATGCAGCTCCGTGTAGCCGGCGATAAGGCCTTCGGAAATCCAGGTTTCCGGCTCATTCTCCCTTGGCGCTGCGCAATACCGCATCACACGTTCGAAATTGTGGTCGATACCCACCTCAAATGTTCTTTTCCGCAAAACAGGACGCAACGATCTGCCCTCCCTGTAGGTTTCTATTGGAATAATTGCCCTCGGATCCGGCGAATACCAATATAAAGTCCCGTCTTTCTCCGCCATCGGAAAAACACCGTGGACGTATCCGTAAATCAAATCCTCCCCGGAAACCGCTTTCATATATAAAATGCCTGAACAGCGCGCAATTGGCTAATAAGTCGATCCCTGCAAATAACGCGTTTTTTAAAGTGCTTAAAAATTTTTTAATATTCGCGCTCACTGTAATGTTTTTTTTATGAAATTTGTACCGACTTCTATTGAATCGTAAAAATGAACAATAACAGCTCACATAGCGTTTTTCATACTACACCCTTTCGATTCAGGCCGTAAGGCCATACTTATCTCTTTTACCTCCGTGGTAAATATTCTTCGTCCTTGTTTTAAGTTTCAATTAATTTCTTGATATCCGTGGATTACGGATGGGGTTTTTTATCCTGTTTTATTTCAATCCATGAAAAATTCTGAAAAATTCGGCACTGAATTTATTGTTCAGATTGCCAACGAAGATCACCTTCATTACGCCGAGACCATCTGTGCGGAAATGGAAGAAAGCGCCAAGAAACGGGGTACCGGTATCGCCAAGCGCTCTCCTGTTTACCTGATGGAGAAAATGGTGGAAGGGAAAGCAATTATTGCTACCAACACGAAGGGTGAGTGGGTAGGCTTCTGTTATATCGAAACCTGGGAGCATGGCAAGTTTGTGGCCAACTCGGGCTTGATTGTCCATCCCGATTTTCGTCAGAGCGGTATTGCAAAAGCCATTAAAGCAAAAGCTTTTGAGCTGTCGCGGTACAAATACCCCGAAGCTAAAATCATTGGTATTACCACCAGCCTGGCCGTGATGAAGATCAACTCCGATCTGGGTTATGAGCCGGTGACTTTCAGTGAGCTTCCGGTTGAAGAAGGCTTCTGGAAAGGCTGTGCCAGCTGCGTCAACTACGATGTTCTGACAAGAACCAATCGCAAAAACTGCCTTTGTACCGGCATGATGTACGTTGCTCCCGAAAAGAAGGAAGAGGAAAAGCCCAAAAGCACCTGGGATTTTTTACGGGAATCGGCACTATATGAGCGTTTGCTGCGTATTAAACAAAGGGTGATGTTGCGAAGGAACGATCCTAAAAAAAACAAAGACAGCTCGGAGGCGGTAACTGCTCACTAACGCAGCGCTATCTAATAAAAAACGTTTGTTTAAAATTTAGACCTCACCGACTGTTTTTTCAGAAATTCGGTGAGGTCTTTTAATTTTGTAGTATAATCTTGTACGTGGTCTCCGGAAGACCCGTCCTTAAACTTGATCAAATGTCTCAATCTAAAGTAGTTCTGGCTTTCAGCGGGGGTCTTGACACCTCTTTTTGTGTAAAGTATTTAAGTGAAGACAGAGGTTTTGATGTCTATTCCGTGTTGGTCGACACCGGTGGGTTCTCGAAAGAAGAACTCGAGTCAATAGAAAAAAATGCCTATTCCCTCGGCGTCAAGCAGCATACCACTATCTCCAAAACCGATTCGTATTACAACGACTGCATCAAATACCTGATTTTCGGCAATATTCTGAAAAACAATACTTACCCGCTGTCAGTAAGCGCAGAACGGATCTTCCAGGCGGTAGCGGTAGCTGAGTATGCGAGAGAAATCGGCGCTAACGCAATTGCGCACGGAAGTACCGGGGCCGGGAACGACCAGGTCCGGTTTGATATGGCCTTCCGGATCATTGCGCCCGAGGCAGAAATCATTACGCCCATCCGTGATCTGAAACTTTCCCGTGAGGCAGAAATTGAGTACCTTATCAAAAAGGGAGTCGACAGACCCTGGCATAAATCGGTTTACAGCATTAACAAAGGTCTTTGGGGTACCTCCGTCGGTGGAAAAGAAACCCTGACCTCCCACGGTTATTTGCCGGAAGAAGCATGGCCTACCCAGGTTACCAAAACGCAACCCGAGCGGATTACGCTTACTTTTGATAAAGGGGAGGTTACAGGAATCAATGACGAGCTCAACTTATCACCGGTAACTGTCATCCAAAAGCTGGCCGAAATTGCCCAGCCTTTTGGTATCGGACGGGATATTCACGTTGGGGACACCATTATCGGTATCAAAGGCCGGGTAGGGTTTGAGGCAGCAGCCCCGCTTATCCTGATCAAGGCACATCATACGCTCGAAAAACATGTTCTCACCGAACAGCAGCTTTACTGGAAAGAGCAGCTTTCCAATTCATACGGGAGCTTGCTTCACAAGGGCCAGTTTGTCGAGCCGGTAATGCGCAACATTGAAGCGTTCCTGCGCGATACGCAGCCGCATGTTACCGGTAAGGTACATGTATTCCTGGCGCCTTACCGGTTCCATGTGGAAGGAATCGAGTCGCCATATGACCTGATGTCACCGGTCTTCGGAAGCTACGGCGAAATGAACAATGCATGGAGCGGCGAAGATGTAAAAGGTTTCTCCAAAGTCGCATCCAATCAGAATGTAATTTATGAGAAAATCAAAGAAATGGCGGAGCAAAAATAAGCCGGGCCTCTTTCAAACGATTTTCTAAAAATCTCTTACATGACCGCAACAGATCGCATTCCACCCATCCAGGTGGGCATTATCGGAGCCGCCGGTTATACAGGCGGTGAGCTGATCCGGATTCTGCTGAACCACCCGGATACCCACATTGCCTTTGCCCACAGCAGCAGCCAGGGCGGCAAAAAGGTATATGATACGCACACGGACCTGCTTGGCGATACAGAATTGGTATTCAGCGACAAGCCTTTTGCCGAGCTCGCACCGCTTTTGTCCCGCAACGGGGTACTGTTCTTATGTTCCGGGCACGGCGCTTCCAAAAAGTTCCTCGCCGAAAACCCGGTACCTGCGCACATTCGGATCATCGACCTCAGTACCGACTTCAGAGATGAAACGGACGGGTTCATTTATGGCTTGCCCGAACTACAGCGGGACAGTATCAGGACTGCCGGCAAAATCGCGAACCCGGGCTGTTTTGCTACAGGAATCCAGCTCACGCTCCTGCCGCTGGCAAACGCCGGCCTGCTCAATGACGAAGTTCATATCAGTGCGGTGACCGGCAGTACTGGAGCCGGCCAGGCGTTATCTGCAACCACCCACTTTTCGTGGCGGAATAATAACCTTTCGGTTTACAAAGCGTTCACACACCAGCACCTGAAAGAGATTACGATGAATCTCAAAAGGCTGCAACAGGGTTTTGATCAGGCGATCAGGTTTATTCCTTACCGTGGAGACTTTACGCGCGGTATTATCTCGAATGTCTATACATCGTTCGCCGGCTCGCTGGAAGATGCGCTGAACCTTTACCGGTCATTTTATGCCGGGCACCCGTTTACGCATGTCAGTGACCAGCCCGTTGATCTCAAGCAAGTGGTCAATACCAACAAAGTATTGTTAAGCCTTGAGCTGCACGATGGACAGCTTCTGATTACTTCTGTTATTGATAACCTAACAAAAGGCGCTTCCGGACAGGCTGTTCAGAATATGAATCTCCTCTTCGGCCTGCCTGAAGACTCCGGTCTTCGCCTTAAAGCGCCGGCATTTTAATTGACGAAAGCTATGTCAAAATTGTTTGATGTTTACCCGCTGAATAATATTGAGCCTGTCAAGGCGAAGGGCAGTTATCTCTGGGATAAAAACGGGGTCCAATACCTGGATCTTTACGGCGGACACGCCGTTATCTCCATCGGGCACACCCACCCGCACTATGTCAGCAAGCTGACCGAGCAGTTAAATGCGATCAGTTTTTACTCCAATTCGGTACAGATTCCACAACAGGAGGAGCTGGCAGACAAGCTCGGCGCGCTTTCCGGCTACCCGGACTACCGTCTCTTTCTGGTTAATTCCGGGGCAGAGGCCAATGAAAATGCGTTGAAGCTGGCCTCGTTTCATACCGGGCGCCAGAAAGTGGTTGCTTTCAAAAAAGCCTTCCATGGCCGTACTGCAGGCGCAGTGGCTGCGACAGACAATTTGTCGATTGTAGCCCCGGTCAACTACAACAAACACGTTTCATTTCTGCCGTTCAATGACCTGCAGGCCATAGAAGCCGGTATAACCGAAGAAACCGCCGCCGTAATTATCGAGGGCATACAGGGCGTAGGAGGGATCAAGGTAGCCTCCGAAGATTTTCTGAAAGCGCTTCGAAAAAAATGTGACGAAACCGGGACAGTCCTGATCCTGGACAGTGTACAATGCGGCTATGGCCGGTCCGGTAAGTTTTTCTCGCATCAGTATGCCGGCATTGACCCGGACCTGATCACAATGGCCAAAGGAATGGGGAACGGTTTTCCCATCGGCGGCGTGCTCATAGCGCCCAAGTTTGAAGCCTCTCACGGTCTGCTCGGCACAACTTTTGGCGGCAATCACCTTGCCTGCGCCGCAGGTATTGCCGTTCTTGATGTTATCAAGCAGGAAAACCTCATTGAGAACGCTGCGAAAACAGGCGCCTATCTTTGGGAAGGCATTGCCGGCATCGGCGGCTACAAAGAGCTCCGCGGGCGCGGTCTCATGATCGGGATTGAATATGACTTTCCCGTTAAAGACCTCCGCAACCGGCTGCTCTTTGAGCACAAGATTTTTACCGGCGTGGCGGGTAGCAATACCATTCGCCTGCTGCCGTCACTTGCTTTGCGTAAAGAAGAAGCTGACATCTTCCTCGAAGCGCTCAGTAAAGAAATCGGCATCCTAGCACTTTAAATATTCCTGATTCCCGACATTTTTCTGCCAGATCGCCTTTTTACATGAATCACTTTTTATCCGTACACGACGTTAACGACCTCAATGCCCTTGTTTCCGCGGGACTCGCCGCGAAAAAGACACCATTTGCGGACCAGCACCTGGGTCAGAACAAGACTATCGGGCTCATGTTTTTTAACCAGAGCTTCAGAACCAGGATCAGCACCCAGAAAGCCGCTGAAAACCTGGGGTTGAAAGTAATATCACTGAACGTCGGGAGCGATAGCTGGGGGCTTGAAATGGAAGACGGCGTGATCATGAACGGCACCAAAGCAGAACATGTCAAAGAAGCAGCAGCGGTAATCGGCAGATTTTGTAACATAGTCGGCATCCGGTCTTTCGCAACCCTGGCGGACCAGGCGGCCGACTATGCCGAACAGGTTTTCCACCAGTTCAGAAAATATGCCGGCGTACCTATTGTCAACCTGGAATCGGCCACGAGGCATCCGCTGCAGTCACTGGCCGACTGCATTACTATCGCCGAATTCAAGAAGACCCAGCGGCCAAAAGTAGTGTTGACCTGGCTTCCCCACATCAAACCACTTCCCCAGGCGGTTGCAAATTCATTTTCCGAATGGATGCATCAATCGGACGTTGAATTCGTTATCACCCACCCGAAAGGTTATGAGCTGGCCCCTGAATTTGCGGGTAACGCGCCTGTCATTTACGACCAGGACGAGGCACTGAAAGGCGCCCACTTCGTTTACGGAAAAAACTGGTCCTCCTTTTCCCAATACGGGCAAATATTAACCGAAGGCCGGGACTGGATGATAGATGACGCAAAAATGTCGCTAACCGACGGCGGCTATTTTATGCATTGTCTGCCGGTAAGGCGGAACCTGAAAGTAACCGATTCCGTCCTGGACGGCCCCCAATCACTGGTGATTGAGCAGGCCGCCAACCGGGAATGGTCCGCGCAGGCGGTATTGCGGGAGATCCTGCTTTCGCTTTAGCGGCCCCGCACCGGGTGCCCGGTTCTTTTAACGACCGATATCTTCCGTATAACGCCTTGGGTCATATCCCTTCGCGAACAGGGGATATTGGTCAAATATTTTCCTGACTACATTCCGGTAATAGTTGTTGGGATTGATCTGCGCCCCCAGGATACCTGATGCATAGCCGCGCCAAACCACCTGGTCAGAAGAAGCGTCAATAAGCGACACAATCAATGTCCCCTTTTCGAGCGCGTATTTAACCGGCTCGTACCGGAAGCTGTCGTTTTCAGTATCTACCCACGTTTTGATAACGGGCTGCATATACCCCTGATAACGCAGGTTGTCATAGAATATGCCGTAATTAACCAGAAGCGTCGGGGCCTCGGCCGTGAGCTTATAGCCGCGGGCCTGCATTTGCCGCCTTATTGCCTCATAAATCTCCGTACAGAGGCTGTTCGTATCACGTTCGCACTCCAGGAAGGTATAGGTGGAATAATCCCTGAAATTGGTTTCATAACTGTAGTCATGCTCTACAAACACTTTCCGGGCGCTGGAACACCCCCACAATACAGAAACGAAAACAGCCGCAGCAACAAGTAAACGTGAAACTACCATCAGAAAAACCATTAAAAGTTAGCACTAATACAGAACTGTGAAGTACGGAGTTAGTAAAGCTAACCAAATGGTATTTCATTGTCAATATCCTGAAGCTTAATTAATTGTTATGACTTCTGCCTATTTTACCAAACGGCGACACAAAAAGAAACAAAAACACCAAATTTTCTGCAATCCAATCCAGGTACCCGCAAGCAGAAGATCATTTTGCAGGCCCAATTACCCCTTGCGGTAATACGCTATCGCCTTTTTCATCTCTGCCGGTGTCACCGAAACGTCGAATGTACAGCTTCCCGGCCCGTCGAGCAGCGAGAAGCGCACATCACGGCCCAGGTTTTTCTTGTCCTGCCGGGTTAGCGCTACAATCGGTTCAACGTCTTCCGCATCAATTTCCACTACGCCGTAAACGGTAAACAGGAACTCCTCTATCTGGAGGAACAACGCTTTGGTGATCATTTTCCGCTGAAGCGATAAAAAAGCCTCCATCAGCATGCCGACCGCAACCGCTTCCCCGTGCAACAATCTTTTGGGTTTCCCCAAAAAGTGAGTTTCAACGGCATGGCCCAGCGTATGACCGAAATTCAGAATCTTACGCAGCCCCTTCTCCTTCGGGTCTTCCGTGACGATCTTCGATTTTATACCGACGGAATGACCGATCAGGTCCGGGAAATCCTGGTTCTCGAAATCGATTTTGCGAATCTGCTCCCATTTTTCTGCATCAGCAATCAGGCAGTGCTTCACAATTTCGGCAAAACCTGATCTCAGCTCATGTACCGGAAGCGTTTCCAGGAAGGCGGGATCAATCAACACCGTTTCAGGCATGGTAAATACCCCGAGGTGATTTTTCAATCCATGAAAATCAATCCCCAGCTTTCCGCCCACGCTGGCATCTACCTGGGACAGCAAGGTAGTAGGCACCTGGATAAACCTGATGCCCCGCTTATAGACCGCAGCACAGAATCCACCCATGTCGCCAATTACGCCGCCGCCGATATTGATGGCAAGCGCATGCCTGTCGAGTCCGGCATCGGTCATGGCATTCCAGATCTGTTCGCAAGACTCCAGCGTTTTGAAAGCCTCTCCGGCGGGTACTACCACGAGCTTGTGCCTGGGAAGAAGCGGCTTTATCAACGGATAACAGTGCCGCCTGGTCATTGTATCTGCCACGACAATTACCGCAGAGTAGCTTATTTCCGCTAAAAACGAGGGGAGCGTCACTGCTATCGGGCCGATTGAAACTTCTGAACGCATAAACAAATAAAGAGGTTGGAAAGAAATTCGTGTAAAGATAACAGACTAATTTAGTCACAGCTTTATCCCTTCTTTATTCCCTTTCAACTATATTCCTGTCACTTTGGGGCCCGGTCAGGGAGGAGCAGGATAACCGGAAACAACAGAACTATAAAATTTGGTATAATTTCTTTCAAAACTCTTATACCTGTATATGATAAAACGAGCCTTTAAAATGCAGTTGTTCCCGGGATTTGAACAAGAATACCTGAAGCGCCACGAGCAAATATGGCCGGAGTTAAAGGCCCTGCTTAAGGAGGCCGGGATTTCAGACTACAGTATTTTTCTTGATAAAGAGTCACTAACGCTTTTCGGTGTAATGCAGGTAACCGACGAGGAAGCACAGAACGGGCTGAAAGACCACCCGATTATGAAACGCTGGTGGGCCTATATGAAAGACATAATGGCCAGCAACCCCGACAATTCCCCCGTAACCGCGCCCCTTGAGCTGGTATTCCACCTGGAATAACCGAAACGGATTTCCCTTGACTTTGAAATGTTACCAACTAAACTATGATTTCCAACGAACAAATCCAGGATCACAATTCCGGCAGACTACAGCTGCATAACCATAGCTGGGATCACCTGAGCGCGCAACTGCAGGAACAGGGGCATAGCGTAAATGAACTGGTCAGAAAAATTGCGGGTTTCCAGGTAGCGGTGCCGAGCTGGGCACTGGGTACCGGCGGAACCAGGTTCGGGCGTTTTCCCGCCGGCGGCGAACCCCGCTCACTTGAAGAAAAAATAGCCGACGTAGGGCTCATTCATGCCTTAAACCGGTCTTCCAACAGCATTTCCCTCCATATCCCGTGGGACATCCCCCGCGACACGGCGGCCGTGAAAGACCTGCTGAATGCGCATCAGCTTGTCATAGATTCGGTCAATTCCAATACTTTCCAGGACCAGAAAGACCAGGAGTTTTCCTACAAGTTCGGCTCGCTCTGTCATACCCGGCCCGAGGTCAGAAAGCAGGCGATCGACCACAATATCAGGGTTGCGGAAATTGGTGCCCGGCTTGGCGCTGAATGTAAGACATTGACTATCTGGCTGGCAGATGGCTCCAATTTTCCCGGTCAACACCATTTCAGGAGAGCTTATGAACGCACACTTGACTCACTCAAAGCTATCTATGCCGGCATTCCGGCCGACTGGACTACACTTGTCGAGTACAAACCGTACGAACCCCATTTCTATTCGATGATTATTCCGGACTGGGGAACCTCCTACAGCCTGTGCCAGCAAACCGGCGACCGGGCACAGGTTCTGGTTGACCTGGGACATCACCTGCCTAATACCAATATCGAACAGATTGTAGCCAGGCTTATGCATTTCGGCCGTCTTGGCGGCTTCCATTTTAACGGCTCCATGTATGGCGACGACGACCTTACCACAGGCTCAATCAAACCCTACCAGCTCTTCCTGATTTTTAACGAGCTCGTACAGGGTATGGACGACCCCGCTGTCAGGAATCCGGATCTTGCCTGGATGATCGATGCAAGCCATAATACCAAAGACCCCGTTGAAGACCTGCTCCAATCGGTCCAGGCCATAAAAACCGCCTATGCGAAAGCACTGCTGGTCGATACCGAAGCATTATTTGAAGCCCAGGAGGCCAACGAAGTCGTGAAAGCCGAGGAAATCGTCCGGGCCGCCTTTGAAACTGACGTCCGACCGCTGGTTGCCGAGTCCCGGTTACAGGCCGGCGGGGCACTGGATCCACTCGCTTTCTTCGGGGAAAACGGTATCCGACGTCGTCTGATAGAAGAGCGCGGACGGTACGCTGTTGCAACCGGACTTTGAGTATTCGGGGGTTGTGATCAGGATTATAGGTTTCAAGTCAATAATATTCCTATATTGATTCCGCAATTGAAATATTAACAAAAACTCAGTTGAGATGAATGTAACGGTGGTTTTCGACATAGGCCGTACGAATAAAAAGTATATCCTCTTTGACGATAGTTTCGGCGTCGTGGAGGAATTCTCCGAATCGCTGCCGGAAACGGTCGACGAAGACGGGTTTCCAACAGAAGATCTGGCTCTTTTGACCGAATGGGTGCAAAGTAACTGGCGGAAAATCCTCGCCAATCCCAACTATACCGTTCGGGCGGTCAATGCTACGGCATACGGCGCCAGTTTCGTTCATCTTAACGAAAGCCACAAAACGGTAGGTCCTTTGTATTCCTACCTGAAGCCTTTTCCACCGGCTTTCAGCGAGTCTTTTTACAATACCTACGGTAGTGCTGAAGAAATTGCCCTGCAAACGGGATCCCCCATTCTCGGCTTTCTGAACTCCGGGAAGCAGCTTTACTGGCTGAAACATGCCCGCCCCGAGCTATTCCGCGAAATCAGGACTTCGCTTCACCTGCCTCAATACATCATTTACCTGCTGACCGGGCGGAAAGTTACCGATTTCACGTCGATCGGGTGCCACACCGCCCTTTGGAGCTTCGAGATGATGGATTACCACAACTGGGTCAAGAGAGAGGGGCTTCACAAACTATTCCCGCCGACCATCGCTGCTTCCTCCTTTATTGCCAGGCAGAACCAGGTAATGATTCAGTCAGGCTTCGGGCTGCACGATAGCTCGTCGGCTCTCCTGCCGTATAAAATCTCGTTTAAAGAGCCTTTTATACTGGTCTCTACGGGTACCTGGTGTATTAATTTCAACACTTTTAACGCGCGTCCGCTTACCAGCGACCAGCTCGCCAGCGATTGTCTCCATTTTATGAGTACAGAAGGCAGCGGCGTAAAAGCTTCACGCCTTTTCATGGGACGCGAGCACGACGAGCAGGTAGACAGAATTTCAAAGCATTTTAATGTAGGGGTCGATTTTTATAAGGAAGTCGCCTACAAGCCGGATCTCGCCGAACGTGAAGTTACACCTTTTTACCCCCTTACGATGGAAGGAAACGGACCCAGGCCCCAAAAACCCGCAGGCGTTTGGGAAGTATCGGCCTACGATTCCCCGGAAGCAGCTTATCACGGGTTGATGAAAGGTCTTACGGAGCTGCTTTCCATCTCACTGGGCCTCATCGGGGTAAGCGACGTGCAATCGATCTATATAGATGGCGGCTTCGCCAGAAACGAAGTGTTCACCAGGCTTGTGGCCAAAAATTTTCCGAATCACAAAGTATATACAACTGAGCTGCCGCAGGCCACCGCGCTCGGCGCTGCGCTTCATATCTCGCGGCCCCAATCGTTTGAATTTCCCGGGAAAATTTCCCGGGTGGAACTATAAAAACCCCGCGCACGCAAAGATGAGCCGGCCGGAAACATTTCCGGCCGGCTCATCTTTGGATGCAAATTAAATGGTCCGCTAATTTCGGTTGAAAGCAAGTCTCCGGCCCATCCTGGATAAATCGAAACGTCCGTCCGCATAAGCAAGATGACCGGACACCCAGGTATGGGTAATTTTCGAGTGAAAATCCGTCCCCGTAAACGGCGACCAGCCGCATTTCGATTGCAGGTCTTTTTCTTCCACCCTGGTAGCCGCATCCAGGTCGACCAGCACAAGATCTGCCCAGTAACCTTCACGCAAATAACCCCGTTCCCGGATCTGAAAACAATCTGCTACGGCATGGCTGGTTTTCTCCACTACCCGTTCCAGGGAAATCTTGCCTTCGTGAGCCAGCTCCAGCATAACAGGTAGCGCATGTTGCACCAACGGCAGACCGGAAGGTGCCTGCCAGTAATGTCCCGCCTTTTCCTCACGGGTATGCGGGGCATGGTCAGTGGCAATCACGTCGATGCGATCCTGCAGCACGGCTTCCAGTATCCTTTCCTTATGCGGCCTTGCTTTGATAGAAGGGTTACATTTGATCAGGTTACCGAGGCGGCGGTAATCCTCCGCATCGAACCAGAGATGATGCACACAGGCCTCGGCGGTAATGCGTTTCTCGTCACCGTTGGCAAGACAGATCCGGCCGTCACGGCGGTAGCCTGTTTCAAACAGCCCCGTTTCGTCCCCGGTGGAAATATGAAGAATATGCAGCCTAGTATTGTTCCGCCTGGCAAGCTCGACCGCAAAAGACGACGATTTTATACAGGCCTCCTCGTTTCGAATCAATGCGTGGATATTGTAGGGAACGTTTTCACCATATTGGTCGCGGTAAAGGGCCATCCTGGCTTTTACCGTCGCTTCATCTTCACAGTGCGTCGCTATCAGCATGGGCGCTTCGGCAAAAAGCCGCTCAAGCACTCCCGGCGCATCCACCAGCATATTTCCCGTCGAAGATCCCATAAATACTTTGATCCCGCAGACGTCATTGACGGGCGTCTTCAGAACTTCCGCCAGGTTGTCATTTGAAGCCCCCATATAAAAGGAGTAGTTCGCGACCGACGATTCGGCTGCAATCCGGTATTTGTCCTCCAGAAGCTCCTGCGTGAGTGTATTGGGCACCGTATTGGGCATTTCCATGAAAGAAGTCGTCCCGCCGGCTACAGCCGCGCGCGCTTCGGTAGCAATCGTGGCTTTGTGGGTCAGGCCCGGTTCTCTGAAATGTACCTGGTCGTCAATGACCCCGGGCAACAGGAACCGACCGCCGGCGTCAATCACTTTGTCTGCCGCTACATGCTGCAAATCCGCCCCGATTCTGCTAATCCGCCCATCTGCTATCAACAAGTCCCCGGGCACTATTTTTCCCTCGTTAACAAGACGACAATTAAGCAGCAGATACTTCATAAGGCGCATTTTTAATAAGTAAACAGAATAGCGGCAACGCGAACGCAAACTTATAAAATCCCAGGCCTTTAACTGCAAAAACAAATAAAAAGATAAGGCATTTCCAACCTCTTCCCCCTAAAACAGGTCATTGAGGAAAACACTGCCTGCGATGAAAAAATACCTATACTTGCTATTCTTCCCACTTATATCCGGATGCTACGATGACCATGGGCCAGGCGGGGATATCGTATTCGACGGAACGGGCTACCGCCCGATTTATGTATCCGAGGAAAAATCGAAGGAGGTGCTTACCAAGCCGGCCGAACCCCTTGCGGACCCGGGTAAAATCTATCTTCTGGAACCCTATATTTTCGTGAACGAAAAAGGTCGCGGCATTCACATCATAGACAACACCGACCCTAAATCACCCAAGAATATCTCGTTCATCTCTATCCCCGGGAATTACGACATGGCCGCAAAAGGCACCTGGCTTTACGCAGACAACTACAAAGATCTCCTGACATTTGATATCTCCGACCCCACCCAGGTGCAGCTGGTAAAACGGACGCCGAATATTATTCCCAGTGTGGGCGATTACCCCCCGCATGTAAATGTTTACTTTGAATGTGCAGACCCGGCCAAGGGTGTTGTGGTAGGTTGGGAGAAGGTATCGATGCCGGACAAGCCCAAATGCCGGCGTTAAAACCACAGGCAGCCACGAGTCGTGAGGTTTAAGACATGATGGCCTCCGTCAAAAGCCAACACCTCACACCTCACACCTCAAATCTCATACCCAAATGAAACGATTCTTTACACTATACACGCTTACTATCGCCGCCACCTTCCTGGGATGCACAAAAGACGGCTCCGGCTCAGTGACTCCCCAGGCGGGTGTCGGCGGCTCAATGGCCCGCTTCGCGATTACTGATGATGTTCTTTACATTGTCAGCCCTCAGTCGCTGGAGGTGTATGACCTGGCAAACCCGGCCGCACCCAAAAAAACCGCCTCAGCTCGCCTGGGCATTGGCATAGAAACCATTTACCCGCATGGCAAAAACCTTTTCATCGGCGCCAATGACGGGATGTATATCTATGACAACCAGAATCCCCTTCAACCTGTTTTACTCTCCCATTACCGGCACATCCAGTCCTGCGACCCGGTAGTTGTGCAGGGAAAATATGCCTATGTTACTCTGAGGGGCGGTACGTCGTGTCGCACCGGAAACCCGGTCAGTACGCTGGATGTGGTGGATATCTCCGACCTTAAAAACCCTAAGATAGCTTTCTCCCAGGCGTTGACGTCGCCCTACGGCCTGGGGGTGTATGGCAATCGCCTTTTCGTATGCGACGGTGACAATGGCCTGAAGTTATTCACCCTGGAAGACCCGAGAATGCCGGCCCTGGTGCGCACCTACGCCGACGTCCCTGCCTATGATGTAATTGTCCGGAACGCCGGTTCACTTATCGTAACCGGAAAAAAAGGGCTTTACCAATACGGATTCTCCCCTGACAAAAAAGATCTCACGGAATTGAGCGTATTGCCGGTTCAGGCGAATTGATGCTCCGTATAACCAAACCTTACCTCATCCGATGGACACGCCCTTGAAATCACGTCTCATCTCTCTTTTATTTTTTCTGTCCTGCGCCGCTCCTGTATGGTCTCAGACGGCAATTGATAAAGTACACAACGGAGTAATACTAAAAGTCGCGCCACTCACCCTGTTTGATGTTTACAACACCCTTACCGTGGGGGCCGAGATCCCTTTCAGGCATCGGCAGCTTACTTTTCAGCAAGAGTTTGGATACGGCCACACCGATTTGAGTTTATGGTACCTGAATTATTCGGAAGACCGGCCGGATCGTCACCATTTCCGGGCCAGGTCTCAATTGCGGTACTATGTCAAGGAATGGAAAAAAAACAGAATTTATTTCGCGGGGGAATATTTCCTGAGAAGATCCATAAACAACCAAACCCGCTGGGTTAACCAATATGATTATCAGAGCGGCAATTACGCCTACTCCAGGGAGTATACCTATAAAACCGAGAATATTGTAAACGCCGTGCACGCAAAATTCGGCGCACAATTCTGGCCGAGCGACCGGGTAGGAATAGAAATTTACTTCGGGCTTGGCTTGCGAAAGACCTTTATCAAATCGCTGACGCCGGACGTCAATATCTCCTGGGAAGACAACTATGACGCTTTCTGGGAACCCGAACATTTTGGATTTCACGGTCCTGTCCCCAGTCTGGCATCAGGGTTCCAGCTTTGTTTCCGGCTCGGGAAATAAGACGCTACCTTACATCGGCTACACAACGGAAACCCAGATTATTGCTCGCGCTGGTCACCTCACCCTTGTCGCGACTACCCGCTTTGTACCGCATACAGTATTCGTCACTGCACAAAAAAGAGCCGCCTTTCTGCACCCGCTTCACCAACCCCGGCTCATTGGGGTCAAAGCTGTCAGAAGGGCCTTTCGGGTTATTTTTCTCGCTTTTTACGAAGTAATCGTTCCGGTAAAAGTCCGAGCACCATTCCCATACATTTCCTTCCATATCAAAAATCCCGAACGGATTGGCGGCAAAGGATCTCACCGGGGCTGTGGTCAGGAATCCGTCCTCTATTGTATTGCCGTGCGGGAAGTGGCCCTGGAAAATATTCGCGGCCCATTTGCCGCCTGGCTTTAATTCCTCTCCCCAATAATAAAGGTGGTCTCCTCCCCGGCCGCCCTGCGCGGCCCACTCCCACTCCGCCTCGGTCGGCAAACGCTTACCGGCCCATCGGGCATAGGCATCTGCATCTTCATAAGAGATGTGTACCACCGGGTGATTTCCCCTTCCGCGCAGGTCGCTGGAAGGGCCTTCCGGCGTTTTCCAGCTCGCCCCCGGCGTATAGGTCCACCATGCCAACGGGTTGTCCAAAGAAACTGCCCGCGTTGGCGGCGTGAAGACTCCGGATCCAGGCACCAGCTTGTCGGGTGGAACACCCGGATAGTCGGCGGGGTTCAAAGGACGTTCGGCCACCGTTTTATAGCCCGTAGCAGCCACAAACCGGGCATACTCATCGTTTGTCACCTCTGTTTTATCCATGTAGAAGGAGGACACCGACACTTCGTGCACTGGTCTCGCATCTACAAATTCGTCATTTCCCATCAGGAAGGTGCCGCCCTTTACCAACACCATGCCCGTGGTGTCAAAAGATTTTCCGGGGTGGTCTGCGCTTGGTACGGTCGCCTCCGTTTGGGTTGAACCGGATGGCCGGCACGCAGCTGCAAGGACCAATATCGCCAGCCAGCCCAGCCCTCCGGAATTTCTTTTTGCCTTCATTCTTGTCTTTGTTTTGAAAATTTCTCCCATTCTTCAAAAAAATCCATCCGCAAAAAAGGTTGTCGCGGGGGGAGTCGAACCCCCTCAGAAGATTTTGCAGATCTTCCGCCCTTCCCCCAAGGGCACACGACTGACTGTCTGAAACCGCCACAATAATACACCATTGGACCGGTCACTCCGTCTTTATTTTGCGGACAATACCTAATATCATCGCCAGGCAACCTGCTCGTTTAGCGCTTAGCCACTCGTATGATCACTTGTGATCACCCATTTCCCATCTATTTTTTGCCATATCAAGGTAAAGTGTCCCGTTAAATCTCCTTTTTCCGGCCTCAGCAGCGAAAACTTTCCGATCATCTGTGCAACACCGTCCGAAAGGAAACGGAACACAATCACCTCAAATTTCAGTTTACCCATGGAGGTTTGGTCCGGATATCGCCTTTTATAGTTTTCATAGACCGGCTTATAACCATATGAAATGCCTGATGCCCCGGTGAAAGACAGGGAGTCCGATTCCCAGTATCCCACCATAAACGAAGCAATGTCACCGCGGTTCCAATCGGTCTCCTGCCGGTTTAAAATAGTAAGAATCTCTTTTCTGTCCTGCAAGGATTGCGCAGTCACTCCCAGGCATAAAAAGAGAAATAGTAGCAGAAAAAAAGCCTTTTTCATAATTTTGGCGACTTTCGTTGCAAAACAACTTTTTTTGGAAAACCATTAATCCCCCGGGCGATCATGTTCAAACGATTATTCAATAAGCTCGACAAACAAAAATACCCATTTGTTGACGGAGTGTATTACATTTTCATGATAATCCTTCTCATCATCGGTATCCTTTTAATCCGGTAGTCATGGCGCTTCCCTACCTGTTCATAGTCAATCCGAAATCAGGTGATTCGGCCGGCAAAAACCTGTCGCACCTGACCGATTTTCTTGAAAACAGGATGCGTGCACTGGGTCATGTCGCCCAGGTCGTCATAACGGAGGCGAAGAATCACGCCACCGAAATTACGCGGACAGCCGTCAATTCTTCGAACTGGCGGGCTATCGTCGCCGTCGGGGGCGATGGCACCATCAACGAGGTGGCATCAGCCCTGCTGCACACACCCGTCCCTCTGGGAATTATCCCGTCCGGGTCGGGAAACGGGCTCGCACGGCATCTGCAAATCCCGATGCACCCTGAAGGCGCTATCAAACGGCTCACCGAGGGTACGGAAGTCCGGATAGACTCGGCCAGGATCAATGACATCCCCTTCTTCTGTACCTCCGGGATCGGCTTTGATGCCGCGGTAGCGCATCATTTCGCGAGCTCCCTTGACCGGGGATTTAAAACCTACATCCGGTACTCGCTGGACACCTACAAAAAATACCTGCCGGTAAACGTGGCTTTTACCGGTGAAAATCTCCCGACTTTCCTGCTTACATTTGCCAACGCAGGGCAATTTGGCAACAATGCCTGGATAGCCCCCAAAGCAAGCGTCACCGACGGCTCTCTCGATTTGTGCCACATCCGCCCTTTTCCCGATTGGTATGCCATGGTATTGGGCGCGCGGCTTTTCTCGAAAAGTCTCGGCCAATCGCAGTACGCAACATACAGTACCTTTCGCGACCTAACCGTACATACCGATCAGCTGCCGGTACTCGCCCACGCGGATGGTGAACCCGTCACTATCGATACTACCCGCATACAGGTAAGATGCCTGCCGAAAAGCCTGTCGGTGGTCTGCTAACTCGACTGATTTTCAAAACATTACGATGAACCAGGTTCTCATTACCGATACGCCCCCTTCGCGTTTTGTCCGGATAGGCGACAAAGATTATCTCTGGTTCAGCGGTACTGATTACCTGGGTATGGCCTATGACGCCGCCTACCTTAAAATTATCTCGGACGGGCTTCCGGTGCTTGGCACTCATTTCGGCAGCTCCAGGAACAACACGTTACAGATTAGCGCATATAGCCGGGCGGAACAGTCATTGGCAACCTTTGCGGGCGCAGAAGACGCCTTGCTTGTCAGTTCCGGCATGCTGGCCGGACATCTGATCCGCACCTCGCTTCCGGATATACTGGCTGCTTTAAATCCGGGTTTTCAAATCAGTCAAATAGAAGCCCCCGGGCTTCACCCTGCCCTCAGGCGAGGAACACCGGTCAATTCTGCCTGGGAAACCTGGGCCGAAGCAACGGCCCGCTCCATCCGTTCGGCAGCTGCAGACGTATTTTATATCCTGTACAGCGATGCTATCGGTAGTCCAAAGCCCGTTTCCTTCCCCTTCGGCCGGTTCGCAGGCCTGGATAATATGCTGCTTGTAGTCGACGATTCCCATGCGATAGGGGTAGCAGGCCATTCCGGTTCCGGAAGCCTCGGGAAACTGACGGAATCAGGTATCTTGAATATCCTGGCGGTTTCCTCGCTCAACAAGGCGCTGGGAATCCCCGGTGGGGCAATCCTGGGAAGCCGTCTCCTGCTCGACGGGTTCAGGAAGACCGCAACCTATTCCGGCGCCTCGCCTTTTCCGCCGGTGTTTGCCCATGCGCTTGCCTGCATGGCCGGCGACGGACTGTACGCCGGGATCCATGAGAAATTGATGCAGAATACCCGCCGTTTTTTTCAAAAGCTGGATTGCAAAGAACGCTTCGACTACCTCCCCGATTATCCCGTCCTCACGACAACTGACGCCGGCCTAGCAGGCAGTCTCATGGAAAAAGGAATTCTATGTTCCAGCTTTCCGTATCCTGCAGCCGACGACCTCCCGCTGACCCGCCTGGTTATCACTTCCGTTCACACCGATGAGGACATCGACAGGCTGGCCGGGGCATGCAACAGGTACTATGCCTCCTGATGCTTCTTCCTGCGGATATCTGCTATTAAAGCTGCAGCAATAAGAGCCAGTAGCAATAAAGAAAACAGAAGATCTATCTTTCCGCCGGCAGACACCGACACGGGGTCGAAGCGGAACTTAATCGTATGGGTTCCGGCAGGTACCCGGACAGATCTAAGTACATAGTCCGCACGTAAAAGAGGGACAGGCGTGTCGTCGATGGTTACCTTCCATTCATTCCGGACGTTGTAGTATATCTCCGAAAAAACCGCAAGCTGCTCGATTGACGCCTTGCTTTCATACACCAGTTCGTCGGGCGTATAGCTCACCAGCCGGATAGTCGCGGTGCTGTCATGCCTGATAGAAAGGCCTTCCAGATCCTTTGCGAACTTCTGATCCAATACGGCCTCTTTGCCCGGCTTCAACGAGTCCAATGCAGCCATTTCAGCGTCCGCATTCGGCACAATCCTGAAAGAATCCACAAACCAGGCGTTCCCGAGCGCGTCCGGGTTGGGCCTGGCCATGGCCGCACCGTTCTCTCCTGCCGTCACGATATATTTGGTGTTAAGCATGTTAAGAATGCCGGGATTGGCACCCTCACGGGCAATCTGCCGCTCGAACAACTCCTGGTAGCGTCTTAGCTTGGCGCCGTGATAGCCGCCTATCGACTTGTGAAAATAAGAAGTGACCGCATTCTGAAAAGGACTTCCCGAAAGGTCAAACACACGGAAATTGAGGTCTTTATCCTTCAAAATCTGCTCGTCTGCCGCCGTCGGATGGAACACAACTTCCGCCTGCTCCTTTGAAACAAAATCGGCATTGTTCAGGTACCTTTTGCCGATGCCCATCATATCGGCTACAATCAACATGGCGAGACACCCTACAAACGCAACTTCCCGCATCTTTCCTTTCGTCCACAACCAAATCAATAAAACTACAATCGCTATAAAAAAGAAAGATCTGAAAGCATCCATACGCAGTAACCCGGCCCGGTCTTTCCCGATTGCCCGGACAATCTCCTCGGCAAAAGACCGGTCCTGGACACTTTGAGTCAGCCCGTCTACCAACTGGCTGTCGTACGGACTTCTGAAGCTGAAGAAAACCTGGGGCATGAGGGCGAAAATCAGGGCCAGTCCGCCCGTCAGGGCAAAGCTTATCAGCAAAGGGCGCTGCAAATTGTTCCAGGTCAGCTTGCCGGCAACTATAGCATGTACCGCCATAATGCCCAGTATAACCATAAATAGCTGGGAAAAAGCCAGGGTCATGGTAACCGCCCTGAACTTGTTAAACATGGGGAAGTAATCGAAAAAGAGGTAATTAACCGACGAAAAATTCTTTCCCCAGGCCCATACTATGAAAATACCGGTAAAAACCGCCAGCCACCATTTGACCCGTCCTTTAACTACAAAAAGCCCCAGCACAAACAGGAAGCATACAATGGCTCCGGCGTACGCAGGTCCACCCGTTCCGGGTTGGTCGCCCCAGTAAAGCGGGACCGGCAGCTGTCTTACGAAATTGCCTGCATTGGCCGCATCTACTCCCCTACCCGTCAGCACTTTATACGTTTCCGAGTTGTCCGACAACGCACTATTTCCCGAGCCGCCGCCAAACGCATTCGGGATCAAGAGGTTGAGTGTCTCAGCAACCCCATAGCTCCAATGAAAGGCATACTCTTTGTCAAGCCCGTTTTTAGGAGCCTCTGTTTTAGACCCTGCAGGAGCGGAAAGCTCCGAAGTGCCGCGAATAGTCGCCTTAGAATAGTCGTAGGCATTCCAGAGGCGGGTTGTATGAGACCCGATTGCGATAATTGCGGCAAGCCCGAGTGCACTGCCGATCCTGACAAGCTTACCGGTTTCTCCCTTTTTAATCAGTTCCACGCTTTCAAGGATCACGAAAACGATTAATGCAAGCCCTAAATAATAGGTAATCTGGATATGATTCGCGTAGAGTTCCAGCGACAGGAAAAGGGCCATGATTGCTGCTCCACCCAACCAGTTTCTCCGGAAGGCCAGCATCACACCGGCAATTACGCCCGGTGCGTAACCAATAGCCATTACTTTCGACAAGTGACCGGCTTCTATGCTGATAAGGTTAAAAGTAGCAAAAGCAAAAGCGACGGCGCCTGCAAATGAAAGCCCGGCCGACCCGGTAAGCACCCACAACAGGAGATAAGCACTGAAGAGGCTCAGGAAAAGTATGCAGGCGGGAACCGGGAGAAGGTGATACACCGCCCGGCCGATTTTCGTCGATAAGCTGCCCGGATAATCTGTGGCAACCATATAAGCCGGCATCCCGCTGAACATGCTGTTTGTCCAGTTTGCCCACTTCCCGGTCTTTTCATGGTATTGTTTCAGCTCGTGAGCCCCCGCTTCAGATTGGGTAATGTCATGCATATTAAGCTTTTTCCCTTCCAGAACCGGAGAAAAATACCCGAGTGAAAGTACGACAAAACCCAGAATACAAAGGACGTGGGAGCGCAGGCCCTTCCAGGAAAGCAAACCATTCTTAACCATAAACAGACGCAAATTAACTAACCGGCTAAAGCAATATCGGTGTGGCCATAGTCTCTTAAAACCCGCCGGCCGTACACTAATATAGCATTACCGCACAAATATAGAAGGAATGGGGCATGTACAAAGTATTAATTTTTAGTAAACAATTGTGAAATTTCCACCAAATACGAAAGTTGCTTTGCCTTCAATCCAAAATACCTAATAAATTTGCGTTCTATCCGGGCTAAAGGAAAATTATTCAATAAGCTCGTTAGAGGACTAGTTTTGCAATAACCATCAGTATATGAAGAGAATCGCTGTGTTCACGTCAGGTGGTGATGCCCCGGGCATGAATGCCTGCATCAGAGCAGTAGTAAGGGGGGCTCTCTATCACGGCGTTGAAGTTTATGGGATCAGAAGAGGCTACAGCGGAATGATAGCCGGGGATATTTTCCAGATGAACTCCCACTCCGTCAGTAACATCATTCAACGTGGCGGCACCATCCTGAAATCGGCAAGAAGCAAGGATTTCCTCACGTCGGAAGGGCGCAGGAAAGCCTATGACCAGTTAATAGGCCATGGAATTGAAGGACTCGTCGCGATCGGGGGGAACGGAACCTTTACGGGGGCACTTACTTTTTTTGAAGAATTCGGATTGCCGACCGTAGGAGCACCGGGAACCATTGACAATGATTTGTACGGAACGGACTACACCATTGGCTTCGATACGGCCGTTAACACCGCGCTGGACGCTATCGACCGTATCCGGGACACAGCCGGCTCTCACGACCGCGTTTTCCTGATCGAAGTAATGGGCCGGGATGCCGGTTATATCGCGGTTCAGGCTGCCATCGGTGGCGGGGCCGAAATGGTAATGGTGCCGGAAGTGCTTACGCCAATTTCGGAGGTAGTCGATACCCTTAAAGAAGGCTGGAAAAGATCCAAATCGTCGTCCATCGTTATTGTAGCGGAAGGCGACGACGAAGGCAGTGCCATCCAGATCGGCGAGAAAATCAAGAACCTGATCGACTCCGAAGACCTGGATCTCCGCGTCACCACATTGGGCCATATCCAACGTGGAGGTGCTCCTTCGGCTTATGACCGTATCCTGGCCAGCCGCCTTGGTTTGGGCGCACTGGAAGGGCTTCTCGCCGGGCAAAAAAATGTAATGGCCGGTATCATCAACAACGAATTGGTATACACCGCGTTCGAAGATACCATCCGGTTGCCGAAACCGATCAATGACGACCTCCTCCGAATGGTTCGTATCCTGAGTACCTAGCAGTAACCCAGGATCTTGTACACGACCATACCGATCCACTCATGCCAAAGGCGCTGAAATTCTGCAAAAGCGGCCGGCGTTGGAAAAAATTTCTTATCAGTAGCGATGCAGCCAGGTAGCTTCCCGAAATCAGAAGGGAAAGCATCTGTCTGCAAGCCCACTCTGTCGAAACATGCTTTGGCCCGCCGCATGTGGCTCGCCGACGTAACCAGGAGGTATCGGTCCTTTTTGTCGCGGCCTTTTAACATCTCAGCCACGAAAAGCGCATTTTCGCGGGTATTCCTTGCTTCCGTATCCAGGAGAACATCTTCTGCCGGTACCCCCCACTCGACCAGCAGCGACTTTGCCAGCTGAACTTCCCCGCGGTTTTGCTGTGTCAGAAGTTCATGGTCAGTGCCGGTCAGGATGAGCTTTTTGCAAATGCCACGCTTGTAAAGAAAAAAACCTGCCAGAAGCCGGTCCGAGCTATTTTCAAGATCGTAAAAGTCACTCGCCGGCCCCTGGCAACTGTTCACCAGGCCGCCTGAAAGCACGATTCCGGCTTCATAGCCCGGCTTGAGGCCGGCGATACTCCGCACCGGGTATTCCCACCCTTTCTGCAGCAATGCCACCAGGTAACTATTCGAAAGCAGGTAGATCCCCATGAAAGCAACCCCTGTCAGCCACCTGGTGCCCCGTTTTTTCGGGCGAAAAAACGCCACAATAAGCATGCAAAGCAGCACGTTATAGGGCATTATCAGGAAATCCAATAACTTTGACAGGTAAAAAAACATAGGATTCGGAATTAAACGGAAAAAGGTTCAGTTAGTCCTTACAGAGGGAAACCGGTTCCCAATGATCAAAATTATGAAACTGAGGTTGATTTTCGGGAGTTGTTTGCTGTCACTCTCACTTATTGCGGCCCGGGCACAATCCGGGTACGAAATTACAGTTACATTAAAAGGCCTCCGGGACACCACGTGCGTGCTGGGTCACTATAACCAGAGCAGGACATCGTTCATTTCAAAAGATACCGCCCGTGTCGATGCAGACGGGAAAATGGTTTTCTCCGGTGAGTCACTGCCGGGGGGAATTTACCTCATCCTGCTTCCGGGCAATGCTAAATGGGCCGAAATGGTCTATTCCGGGAAGGAACCGCGCTTTTCCATGACCTCGGATACCAGCGATATCATTGACCACATGGTTGTCGCCAATTCCAAAGAAAACGAGTTTTTTTACTCTTTTCAGCAAACCCTCAACAAGCAGATGGAGAAACTCGGCAAAATGGCTGATAAAAATGCTCCTGATGCCGTAAATCTGAGAGAAGACATGGAAACCTACCGGAAAGAATCCATACAAAAGCACCCGGAACTACTTGCCTCTAAATTCCTGAAGGCTATTGAAGGGCCCCAGGTTCCGCCGGCGCCCAAACTGCCAAACGGAAAGGACGACTCTACCTGGGTATTTAATTACTACAAGAACCATTACTGGGATCAAATCGATTTTAACGACGACCGGCTGCTGAGAACCCCTATTCTACAGCCTAAAATGGAGCAGTACGTCAAAAACCTGGTGGTTCAAACACCCGACTCCCTGATAAAAGAGGCGGAAGCGCTGATCAACCGTTCAAAAAACAAGGATTTCCGTCACTACCTCATCCGTTATTTTGCAGCAGAATACGAAAATCCGAAAACCGTAGGTACCGAAGCTGTTTTCGTACACATGGCGGAAAAATATTACCTGGGGGGTGAAATTTCACTTTCCGAAGACGGGCGCAGGCGTATCGGGGAGCGTGTCAATGTGCTGAAACCACTACTGGTTGGAAAAGTATTCCCCGAAATACAGGTCTGGGACCCGCAAAAAAAACCGCTTTCACTGGGTCCCCAGAGCGCCAAATATTTTGTAATATTCTTCTACTCTCCCACCTGCGGCCACTGTAAGGAATCGGCCCCGAAACTGTTGGAATTTGCCCGGAAACGAAAAGCCGAGCAGGTAAAAGTACTCGCCGTCGCTACTGAAAATTCGGAAGAGGAATGGAAAAAGTTTATTGCGGAACAAAAAACCGGCGATTTGATCAACGGTTATGACTTCAGCGGGCAAATTGACTTCCGGAATAAATTTGATGTCCTGTCCACACCGACCGTTTATGTGCTTGATGAAAACAAGCGCATCATAGCGCGTAAGATGCCGGTCGAGCAACTGGACGACTTCCTCAGCTTCTACCAGCGCAGAAGCCGGAAATAGACCTTAAACTACCTCATTTTGGATCGTTTCACCAGGTAATTGGTAAGAATCGGCTCGATTCCCTCCGAAATATCCGCCTCGATCAGGTCGATTTTATACTGGCCGCACTTCAGCTTCAGGTCGGTGTAATAGGCATTCAACCTTTCCCGGTAGATGGCACGGACCTGCGCCGGCTGGAGCTTTACTGCCTCCCCGGACTCCACATCCACAAACTCATACGGGCGCTCCTCAAAAGAAAAATCCAATTCTGTTTTGCGGTCGGTGACATGGAACAGCAAAACCTCGTGGAGATTATGGCGAAGGTGCTGCAGCGCAGAAAACAGGGCCGGGGAATTCTCAATATCCCCGAACATATCGGAGAAAAGTACCACCAGTGAGCGTTTGTGTATCTTCTCAGCAATTTCGTGCAGGACCGTCGCTACCGCTGTTTTCTTCTGCGGCTTCGGCTTCTCAAGCAGTGCCTGGAGCGACAGCAGGATTTTGTGAACGTGCGAAGGGGTAGACTTTACCGGTGTCTGGGTTTCGATCCGGTCCGAAAAAGTACAAAGACTGACCGCATCTTTCTGCTTCTGGAGCAGCACTGCGAGCGACGCGGCCGCTACCGCGCTGAAGGTAACTTTTCCGTACCCTTCAAGCGGGTAATACATTGAAGACGAGACATCCAGCAGCAACTGGCAGCGCAGATTGGTTTCCTCTTCGAACCGCTTAACAAAAAGCTTGTCCGTTTTACCAAATACCTTCCAGTCGATATGGCGTGTGCTTTCGCCGGTATTATACAGGCGGTGTTCCGCAAATTCTACGGAAAACCCATGAAACGGAGACTTGTGCAGGCCTGTAATAAATCCTTCAACAAGCTGTTTGGCCAGGAATTCGAGGTTACCATAAGACCTTATCGTCCCTAAATCCCAGTTACGGCTCGACATTCTTTCGTTTGGCTATTACCGTGAGTTCGGTTGCATCACCTCGGCGAGGCATTCACGTTCGTGTTCGAAAAGCTTACCTTCCGCGCCCACTACCCTCACCTGAACGTCCCCCACTCCGCTCCGGATCATTCCCAGCTCCTTTGCAGCAGCTTCGCTGACGTCTATCAGGTGGCTTTTTTTCCACGGACCGCGATCATTCACCCGTACCACTACATTCCGGCCGTTTTTGAGGTTTACAACCTCCAGTAAGGTATTATGGGGAAAAGTACGGTGCGCCGCTGTAAAAAGCCGGTTTCTGAATACTTCTCCGAAGGCAGTTTTTTTACCTTCGAAACGCCGGGAGTAATAAGAAGCCTTTCCGTGGATGGTCACCTCGGCGGTAGTCGCCCAGGGAGATGATAATAAGGTCAAAAGGGTTGTAAAACCAAGTAAAATGGTTGAGTAGATCATATTTTCAGACTTTTACCGTTGCCCACCCCGCTTCCAGTTTCCTTTAGAAATGTCAGACTCGCGGCAAATATACCAAAAAAGTTCCCGGATCAACCCAATATCCTTCGCCCGGTTCGCTCCGCCACCCCTTACAGTCAAATTAATGGCGTTTTCGTGCAATAAATTTTTTGCATTTCGTAAACTTCTCTAAATTAGCATTCGGAAAAGCATTTACATCAAATTTAAATTTAAGTGGAAGACAGAGAGAAAATCTACTCCAAAAGGGTTAGAGCAGGGAAACGCACCTATTTCTTTGATGTTCGCTCAACTCGCTCCAACGACTACTACTTGACTATCACAGAAAGTCGTCGTCACCAGCAGGGTGAAGGCTTCACGTACGAAAAGCACAAGATGTTTTTGTACAAGGAGGACTTTGACAAATTCGTGGAGGCATTGCAGGAAACTGTAGACCACGTTAAAAACGAGTTGATGCCCGAGGTTGACTTTTCGCAGTTTGCCCGGTCGGAAGAGCAGTATGATGAGGTGTCCGGGGAGACTGGACTAAAGTGGGAATAACCCATAGCCATCCCAATTGCGCTTGACATGTTGCCCTCGGCTCAACCCCGAGGGCTTTTTAGGTTGAAGCCGATCCTGGCGTCAACCACCCGCCCTTTTTACAACTTCACGGGTTAGCCACCGGATTATCAGGTAAAATCGCTAAATTTGCACCCTGATTTATAAAATTACGCTTCAGCAATCTGGATCATGAGTTTACAATGCGGTATAGTAGGGCTGCCCAATGTTGGTAAATCAACCCTTTTTAATGCTATTTCAACCGGCAAAGCAGAAGCCGCCAACTACCCGTTCTGTACCATAGAGCCCAACGTTGGCGTGGTTACGGTACCTGACGAACGGCTGGACATACTTACCAAACTGGTCAATCCGCAGCGGGTTCTGCCTACCATTATCGAATTTGTAGACATCGCCGGATTGGTGAAAGGGGCCAGCCAGGGCGCCGGGCTCGGAAATAAATTCCTGGCCAATATCCGGGAGGTAGACGCCATCGTTCATGTGATCAGATGTTTCGAAGACGATAATATTGTCCACGTCGAGGGTAGGGTAGATCCTGTTTTTGACAAAGAAATTATCGACGCAGAGCTCCAGCTGAAAGATCTTGAGTCAGTCGACAAGAAAATACAGCGGATAGACAAGGCTGCCAGGGTAGGAGATGCCCGGGCAAAAGCCGAGTTGGATATCCTGAAGCAATACAAAACTACATTGGAAGCCGGAAAAAATGCCCGCTCGCTTAATATTGATCCCAAAGACAGGGATGCGGCAATCGGGGATCTGCACCTGCTTACTGTGAAGCCCGTTCTTTACGTCGCCAATGTAGATGAAGGCTCCATGCTTACCGGTAACCAGTATTCGGAAAAGCTGAGAGAAGTTGCCGCCGCTGAACATGCCGAAGTGATTGTGCTTTGCGCCGCCATTGAATCTCAGATCGCCGAAATGGATGATCCTGAAGAAAGGCAGCTATTCCTGGAAGAATTCGGATTGACGAAATCTGGACTGGACCGGCTCATCAGCGCTTCCTATCAACTCCTGCAGCTGATTACCTACTTCACTGCCGGTGTTAAAGAAGTTCGCGCCTGGACCATCCACAGGGGCTGGAAAGCGCCGCAGGCCGCGGGTGTGATCCATACCGACTTCGAAAAAGGGTTTATCAGGGCCGAGGTAATCAAGCTTCCCGACTACGAATTGTACAAAACCGAAGCAGGGGTAAAGGAAGCGGGGAAAATGGCGGTTGAAGGGAAGGAATACGTAGTGGAAGACGGCGATATTATGCATTTCAGGTTCAATGTCTGAACAATTTGGGCACGCAGGCCCGCCGGTGACAACATAATGCCCCCGGCGGACGTTTTCCTTACACACAATACCGTCCGCTATGGTTCCTCGTCTGGTCATTCTCCTCCTGCTTCTGAGTGGTTTCAACGCTTTTTCACAAGACGCCTATAACCGGCTGGAGGCGCTCGACAGCGACGAGCTCCTGATCAAGCAAAAGGGAACAAGGCTGGTCACAAGACCCGGAGAACGATACCTCATTGTCGATCATTTTTCACTCTTTGGCGGCTACCAGCGGTACCGTTATTTCCCGGGCGAGCAAATCCGGTTCAGGCTCAAAAATTCCACCACGAAATTCAATGAGCAAATCGGCATCATTACCGACACCACATTTACTTTTGTACTTGTAAATGAGGCGGTTGGAAGAATGGAACACCGCGAAGTAGCCCTCAATGACATTCGCCTTATTAAAGCCACCAACCGGATCCCATGGGTCACGGAGGGTAGCATTATGCTCCCGCTCGCCGGCCTGGTTTACCTGGGAGCCGACTTCTTTAACCGGGGAGTCGACGGGAAACGCTTTACTACCGATCCGCAAACCCTGATTGTAAGCGGCGCCCTGGTCGCTACAGGCCTGATCTGCTACAAATTCAGCTTCCACTCGATTAAGCTCGGGAAAAAGAATAAAATAAGAGTCTTGCAGACTTATTGAAGCTTTTTTCACATCCATTTTCCCTCTTTTCCGGGCAGTTTCCCTTCATTTCCATTGGGCCATATTGGAAAATGTGTACTTTTTAAATAAATTTAAAATTCCACATTTTGTTCAGTAAGCAAACTAAATGGCATGAAGCACCTGTTTTCCCGCCGGTCGTTCCTTCGCTGGTCCGCCTTTTCATTCCCGGGATTATCCCTCAATACACCTTCCGACTCCGTAAAGCCGCTCGTTATTTCGACCTGGGACTCCGGGAAAACCGCCAATACTGCGGCCTGGGAGGTCCTCACTGCCGGCGGTCGCGCGCTGGACGCCGTCGAGCAGGCCGGTATCGCTATTGAAAATGAGCTCAGCTGCTGCGTAGGGCTGGGGGGCAACCCCGACCGCGACGGGTTTGTTACCCTCGATGCCTGTATTATGGATGAGAAGGCCAATATCGGCTCCGTTGCCTTCCTGGAGCGCATCAAACATCCCGTTTCCGTAGCGCGCAAAGTGATGGAAACCACGCCGCATGTGATGCTGGTTGGTTCAGGTGCACAGCAGTTTGCCGTGGCCAGCGGGTTTCCCCTTGAACCGGCAAGCCTCTCCAAAGAGGCGGAAAAAAGCTATAAAAAATGGTTGAAAAAAGCCGAATATAAGCCGGTTATCAATATCGAAAACCAAAAAAACACGCCGGGAAAAAATGCCGATGCGCCTAAAAAACTGGAAAACGGCCATTTTAACCACGACACCATGGGCACGCTGGCAATTGACCAAAACGGCGACCTGTCGGGCATGTGCACGACCAGCGGCATGGGCTTCAAAATGCGCGGCCGGGTAGGGGATTCCCCTATCATCGGCGCCGGTCTTTTCGTAGACAACCGGGTAGGCGCTGTTACCTGTTCAGGACAGGGCGAAGAGGTAATCCGGGTCGCCGGCGCACATTTGGTAGTGGAATTTATGCGGAATGGAGACAGCCCGCTCACGGCGTGCAAAAAAGCCATCCAAAGAATTGTCGGGCGGGACGAAACACGTGCCAAATCATTCCAGGTGGGTTTTATCGCAGTCAATAAAAAGGGCGAAACGGGTGCATTTTCCGTACAGCCCGGTTTCAGCTACACGGTAACTGTCGAAGGAGAAGAAAATACGCTCCGGCACGCCCAAAGCTATTTTTAGGGACGCCGCGGCGATTCGGTTTCCGCAGCGCCCCTCTGCTTTCTATTCCACCGTCAACCTTATCCCTTCCGAATGCGCTGTGAATTCTGGCGCATACATGCACTGTATGGTGGTAACCCCGTTGCTGAAATTGCCCTGGTGAGAAACCGTCAGCGGATATTCGAAAACATAGGTCCCTTTGGGCAGGTAGCTAAAGAAAAAGTGGGTAGCTGCATCGCGGGTAGACTCATAGTAAGCCAGCCCGTCCTGCCATTTGTTGCTGCTAAGTACATTTACCGGTTCCAGGCCGGCACCACGCATGTCTTTCATATGGACATACTCCATATCCCGGTCCACCGAAAGTTCTATTCTGACCGTCAGCTTGTCACCCACTTTAACCCGGTTGCCGGCTGCTAGCTCTTTTAAGACCGGGCCACGGTCGCTGTTCTCACGGGTATACAGCTTCTTTTTCATCTTCAGCGGCGTTTCCGAAAAAGTGATTTTGTCAAGGTTTTCGAAATATTGCCAGTAAACACCGCCCCAGGAGGGGCGCCCCTTGACCGTTTCACTTCCGGAAACAGACAGTTTGATATTACCCTGTCCGGCATTCACCTCCTCACCTGGGATACTAGTCTTCATATACCCGGTTCCGGCCTCTTTTCCATCGGCGGAAGAGAGGGTCCTGTCACCCATTACAACTGTTACCACAGGGTTGTCGTTCAGCCAGTCGCTCCCGCCGAGTAACAGTGCGTAACATGCCTCGGCAGTGGCTTTGGTGCTTTCCCAACTATTGGTACGCTTGTTGGCAAGTAGCCAGCCTCTGATCCCGTCTGCCATTTCCCGGTCTGCCGCAACTTCTTCAAATGCTTCGATCAACAGGGCATGCTGCTCGACCGGCGCATCCTGCCACCACCAGGTGCGACGTGCGGACTTCCAATAGGTCCCAAGCTCCTCGCTACGGATAGCAGTCTCTTTCAGCGATTTCATAATGGCAGCGGCAACCGTTTTATTTCCTGTCCTGGAAAGCGCCAGCGCGGTCATCGCCTGCAGGTACTTACCCTGTCCCGTCCAGCTTGCCGCGAGCCGCTCCACGAAATAGTCATGCGCTTTTTTAGTTCCTGAAGCGAACTCCACTTGTGGGAAGAAGCTGCGCATATACAGGTACTGCACAATCAGCGGCGAAGGCACATACTTTTTCAAATCCACCTTTCTCTCCACCATCTCACGATAGTCCCGGGTTATCCGGCTGTCGAGGTAGGACAGTCCGCGGGCGATTACCTGGCTTAAAACCTGCTCGTCGTCACCCGAAGGTTTTGCCAGCTTGCCCAGGTGCCCTATGCCCGAAAGTATGTATTGCGTCACATACCGGTCATCGGGTCCTTCTGCAAACCACGGAAAACTGCCCTCTGGCCGCTGCATTTTCTGCAACTTGAGTAATGCGCCGGCCGCCTCCGATTTCATGCGTACAAGGTCAAATAAAAGGGCAAGGTTACGCTTTTGCTCCGCTTCGCTCTTCGCGGCAAGCACCCAGGGTGTTTCCTCGAGCAGAAGCGCTTTAAGCTCCTGGTTCTTTTGTAAATTGGATAGCAACGCACTGGTATCGAGATCGCGCCAGGTCTTGAACACTTGCTCAATTCGCGGCGAGCTCGTTACGAGATGCCGGGAGAGAGCGTTGGCATAGTAGCGGTTCCAGGTCTGTTCGGCGCAGTCGTAGGGATACTCCATCAGGTAAGGAAGTGCCTGCACCGCATACCAAACCGGGTTCCCGGTGTATTCAACCGTCAATGCATGATTTCTCAGCGTACCGCCGGGCTTGCTGCGTACCAGCTTTTCCAAGGTATAAGACTTACTCCCGGTACCGCGCATTGACAACGGCAGTGTTTCGGTAGCCAACATCTGGTTGGTGAGGACGGAAACCGTATGTTCCTCGCCGTCCTGGAAATCACCGGCGACGGCTATCAACCGGATAACCACCGGCTCGGTGCTTTCAACCGGAACTGTCAGCGGAAAGGAAACAGCGCTGCTTTGACCTGCTGCAACGCTAAACGTCGTTTCGCTCGTTCCTGTACCGAATTTCCCGTTGAGAGAAGCCCCCGTGGCCGCATCCAGAATACTGATCTCCGCCTTTCCGCTCAGGGGTTTATCCGAAAGGTTGACAAAACGTGCCGCAATAGACAATTGATCGCCTACCCGCAGAAACCGCGGTATATTGGGCTGTATCATCAACTCCTTCTGTGTGACGATCTCTTTAGTGCTTAACCCGAAGGCAAGCTCCTTCGTATGGGCAAAGGCTTGAAATTTCCAACGGGTAAGCGCTTCGGGCATGGTAAAGGAAAAGGTAACGGAACCGTCGTCAGACACCCTCAGATCGGGATAGAAAAATGCGGTTTCCCTGAAATCCTTCCGGGTGGGCTGGTCTCCGGATACCTGGTTTTGCGCTTCCTCCCGCCCGCTGAAATCTTTCGAGTACTCTACCTTTTTACTTGTCGCATCAGCGGCTATTCCCTGTTCCATCGGTGCAGCCATCATGCTTTCGGAGCGGCTTTCCGCGATGACCCCGCCTCGTGCAGCCTTGCCGGTAACCATATTCCGGACCATCATACCCCCACCGAACCCGTCCAGGGAGTTCAATACATCGTATCGTTTTTCGAAATTACGATAGGAGCGGGGACCGCCATCGCTAACCGGTTGGGAGAACCGCGTACCGAATGACCCGTTAAAAGCCCAGAACTGGAGCGGGTAATACCCCGGCCAGACGACGGGTTTTTCCCACTGATGCCCGCGGAACTCGTCCAGCGATGCATCGTACATCGCCGCCAGCAATTCTGCGGCAACCCGTTCACCCTTCGCTCCCGCAACGGTCAGCGTCCATTTCTCCTGGCTTCCCGGCAATGTCTTATCGCGGAAGGTACCGTAAGTTATTTTCAGCTCCTTGTCATCACTTGGAACACTAACCTTCTCGTGGTGCTGGTACACCCGGTTATTTCTAACAAATACAAAATCGACGCCATAACCTCCCCGGTCATCTTCCGTTACAGGGAACCGGTAAGTTTCAACTCCTTTCTCCTGTGTCGGGAAAGTCCGGCTTCCCTTCCGGCGGTTGCCGTTCATTTTATCCACCAGTTGAATGAGGTATATCTTTTCTGCGCTTGTGCCCAACTGAATTACAGCATTGCCACCCGGGGCGACCGGTTTGCTCTCCCTGGTCCAGAGAAAAGCCGGCCGGCCCGGTTTTTCCTCCTTTGAATCCACGACTTCGATTCGCCTTACATCCTTTACCTCCTGTCCATCCGGGGCGGTGGTCACGAATTCCAGCTCATAAAAACCTGCTGCTGGCAATTCTGTATTTGCTAGGGGCCACTTTCCGCTCTCATTCATTTCCCTGCTTACTTTCAGCACTTCTTCCCCTTTTTGCCAGCTTGCCGGATTCGCTTCGTCATCATATTCATCCAACGGGAACAATTTCACAAAATCGGCCCTGGCCAGTACAAACTGATCCGGGCGCTCCCATTGTCGCTGACGCAACAGCCGGCTTTCGGGTACCAGTTTTCGCACCGTCAGCGTCACATTCGCCGGAAGAAATCCACCGTTGGCGTTCTCAGTACGAACAGCCAACGTCGCGAGACTGTCGCGTTCTGCTTTTTCTGGAATGTTCACTTTCAGAACCATTGGTTTGTAGCCGGCCGATACTACCTGCCGGGCAGATCGCGTTTCTCCGGCTGCATCGGTTACATCCGCATAGACCACATAGTCAAAAACCGGATCCTTATCAGGAGAAACGGATTTGTCAGGAATCGCCTGAAAACTGATCGTAAAACGTCCTTCGGCATCGGTAACCGTCTCCCCGCCGGTAATCTGTACAGGGGGAGAAACGGGCCACCAACCTTTGGCAAACCGCCAGGGGTAGGGGAAGCGTACCGCACGTTCCACCCGGTATTTGACTATAGCCCCATCAATCGGGTTTCCTGCGAACGCCTTGGCCTGGCCGCTGACCGGTATGGTTTCTGCCAGCTTTACGCCGATAGCAGGCTTCTCAATCTCAACCTTGTAACGAGGTCTTTTATAGTCCTCCACACTGAATGCCGCGGCTCCGCCGATCTGTTTGGCCTCAATCCTGAAATTGCCGGTAAGCCCCGTCACCGGCAATAAAAACTTTCCCGAAACCGTGCCGAATTCATTGGTGGTAATGTCCAGCGTATCAGTTACCTGTCCGTTTACGTCGAAAAGCTGCACGGTTACAGGCTTCGAAACCACGATGGACGACCGGCTCTCCCCGGCTTTTTTGTTAAGCAGAATTCCTTTGAAATGTACTTCCTGACCTGGCCGGTAAATGGAGCGGTCGGTAAAAAAAAACATCGTCTGTATATCATTGCTTATCCCAGGCTCCCTGTTGGTATAGAGGTACTGCTGGTCGTCAATCAATAAATGATCGCCTTTTCCGGACAACTCCAGGAACGTCCCTCCGCCCGAGGTGCTGCTATCGTGCTGAAGGCTGAAATAACCGTCTGCGTCGGTTTTGAATGTGCCGGCTTTTTCACGCTTATAGGAATGAGTAGTGTTGTCATAGCGCTGCCGCCAGACCTGTACCTGTATTCCTTCCAGGGGTGCTCCACTATCGCGGTGGCGCACAAAATAATCGGCTCCGCGGTTAACAAATGAAAGGTTCGATACGGAAAGCCGCGCTATCGACTGCGGTGTACCCGCGCCCGTCCCGCCGGAAGCCGTCAGGTAATAAGTTCCGATTCCAAGCGGATCGACCTTCAGTTCGACCCGGTGGTGCTGGTAGTCTTTCGTATCCGGAAGCGCCTGTTCCCAGGTGCGCAGGGCCGGTTCGGATTTCAATACCTGCCATAGCCTGGCCTGCCCCTCCTTCTGCTCAATTTCCCGCAATCTCCCGGTGGCTTTTACCAGTCGGAAATTTGCTTTTTGACTGTTTTTATAGGACAGCAGCATCAAAATCGGCTGATCAGGTAAGTTCACCTTTTCGACGTTGAACGACAATTGCGGGATAACAATAGACTGTTTCAGGTTGAAAAGATTAATTCCTCCCTCTGAATCCGGGTGCTTCTTACTCACGGAATCGGCTATCTTATAGGCCGTTACTGCAGAAAACCGATGTGACGTATCGCCGAAAGGCTGGTACTCCCCGGCTTTCTGTACGTACCATTGCGCCAGGAGGTAGGAAGCCTGAGCAGAACCCGGCTCAGACCGGTATTTTTGTGCAATATTTTTGAGTGCCTCCTGGTACAGCGCATCCCGGTCGGGGTGTACCGACTTCCTGTAAACATACCCCAAACGCCGGATGTCGGCATCCAAAAGCGCGGCAGGCTTGGCGTCTTTCAAATGAAACTTCAGGAGCCGCTGGTAAATCCCCAAAGCCTGGTAGTCGAGGGAAAGCGTATCTTTTGTACGGAATTCAAAGTTGCTGAAAGCCGCAGCGTCCGCAAATACTTCCGGCTGTCCCAACTCAAAGGCGTATGCGGGTTTCGTAACGTTACGCTCATCGTTTTCAAAAAAATCAAGCGCTTTGTGCGCCAGCAAATCAAACAGGGTAGGGCGGAGGCTTCTGGTATTTCCTTTGGTGATAATGGCATCCAGGGGTTCCAGTTTCGTCGATTTCAGGACAGTCTCGTTTGCTATCGACTTCAGATAACTTTCCCCTATCGCCTCCATGAAATCAGCGGTTGTCCACGTTTCGGTATCTGATGAGCGTGCTCCCGGTACATTGGTCCTGCTCATAATCTGCCACCGCATGGACTGGTACTGGTTGCGGTAAGCATCGGCAAGAATTGCGTACAAAACAGACCGCGCCGGCTCTTTGGCGGCACTTATTTCTTCCTGTAGCGACCGCACGGTGTATTGCCGGTCATCTTCCCTTAATTCTCCCTGGAGGCTCAGCCGTTTTACCAGTGCCTTGATTATCTGCGCGTCCTGCTTTTCCTTTTTTGCAAGCGCATAAATTTTGTCTACCTCTGTCAAAGCAGACTGTGGCAGGCCCTTGCCTATAAAATTGTCTACTTTCTTCCATTCCGTTTCATAGTTCCGGATGGATTGCTGTCCCAAAGCTGGCATAATCGCAATCAGAAGTGTAAAAAAGAGAATAATGCGGGTGTGTTGGTTCATCTTGTTGTGGTTACTGTTGATGATCGATCCGGTCGGCGGAAATTTTTGTTCAAAACGCTTTGTGGCCCTTGTAAGGTACAAATAACGCTCCGTTGTTTCTAAGATTCGCTGCTATTGACAAAAGTTGTAGGCAAAAGCTTAATTTCCCTTTGCAGTTTAAATTTGCGGCTTTGTTTTCGGGTGGCAGCGTCCTGATTTCGCGACCGGGACGGGCATGGGGCCGGGCCCGTCTCTCTTTTTTGAAAAACGAAATCCACACACGGCTCAGCGACCGACCTGCGGCTCCGACACCGGGCAAAAGCCCAAAAACAGTCACCAAATGCCGTTTTGTACCTGTCGGCACCCGCTAAAATATCGCTGGGAATTTTCCGGGGGCCGACTCCCGCATGAGGCTATAGGCGCGCTCAAAAATTTCGTCGGCGTTGGGTTTTGAAAAATAGTCGCCGTCTGATCCATAGGCCGGGCGATGTGCTTTGGCGCTGATTGTCTGGGGGGCGGCATCCAGCCAGCGATAGGCATTCTGTCCCTCCAGCACCTGCTGCATCATATAGGCACTTGCGCTTCCGGGCACGTCTTCATCGGCAAAAATAACCCGGTTGGTCTTTTTAACGGATTCAACGATCCGGTGGTCAATATCGAATGGCAGCAAAGTCTGGACATCGATTACCTCGACGTCAACACCGACCTCCGCCAATTGCGCGGCCGCTTCAAGCACGATCCGGCACATTGCCCCATAGGTCACAATGGTAAGGTCCTTCCCTTCGCGCAGTACTTCAGGTTTACCAAGCGGCAGACAGTAGTCGCCGAGGTTGGCCGGTCGCAGCTCCTTTTGACGGTAGGCATTCAGCGGTTCTATCACCAGGGCGGGGTCCATACCTTTAAAAAGCGTATTATACAGACCCGCAGCCTGCGTAAAATTCCGCGGAACTGCCACATGCAGGCCCCTGAGACTGGACAACATGGTGCCCACCGGAGAGCCTGAGTGCCAGATTCCTTCCAACCTGTGACCCCTGGTACGGATGATCAACGGCGCCTGCTGCCCACCGGCAGTCCGGTATCTCAGGCAGGCGAGATCGTCGGTAAGCGTAGCTAAAGTATAATAAGTATAATCAAAATACTGGATTTCAACCACAGGCCGTAAACCGCGCATCGCGAGTCCAATTCCCTGGCCTATTATCGTAGTCTCCCGGATCCCGGTATCTGTAATCCGGATTTCCCCGTGCTTTTCCTGGAGCCCGGCAAATCCCTGGTTGACATCACCGATCAATCCGATGTCCTCTCCCAACGCGACCACCCGCGGATCCCTGGCGAACAGGGCATCAAAATAGTCACGGATAATTTCGCGTCCGTCCACCTTGGCAGGCTCGGCATCATATACGGGGGGAACTTCCTCAACATTTAACGGCGACTGCGCACCACTCGCATACAAAAACGTATTGAACCGCTCTTCGTTAGCCCGTTTCGCATTCTCCAACCAACGTTTCAGCTCATTCCGGGCCGTCGTATTTTCATCCCGCAATACCTGCAGCGCGCGGACGGCTGCATGCAGAAAGTCCCGCCGGATGGGATATTGTACCGCGGAAAGCTGCTTGAGGATCGCCTTCAGTTCCTCCTTGTGCCGCGACTCGCCAACGGCAGTTTTAAGCAGGGAAATTATCGCCTCCTGGTCTTCCTTATAAGAAAGCCTGTAGGCAGACCAGGCCGTATCGCGCGCGGCCTTTACCGTTTCTTTGGCTTGATTTTCAATCTGCTCCAGTTCTTCTTCGGTTCCGAAGCCGTTCTGAAGAATCCAGGTCCTGAATTTGACATTGCAGTCAAACCTCGCTTCCCAATCCAGGCGCTCCCTGGTTTTATATCGCTCATGAGAGCCGGAGGACGAATGCCCCGAGGGCTGCGTAAGCTCATCCACATGCACCAGTACGGGCACTTGTTCCTTCCTGCAAATTTGGGCTGCGAGCCTGTAAGTCTCTACCAGTTCAGGGTAATTCCAGCCGGCGACTTTAAAGATCTCAATGCCGGGAATACCCTCTTCACGCTTCAGACCATATAACGCTTCGGAAATACTTCCTTTGGTTGTCTGGTAGGAAACCGGCACGGAAATTCCGTAACCATCGTCCCAAACGGACATCAGCAGGGGTACCTGCAACACACCGGCGGCGTTCATGGTCTCCCAGAACATCCCCTGGGAAGTAGAAGCGTCACCTATCGTGGCGAATACGATTTCATCTCCTTTGCGTGAAAAGTTCTCCAGGTAAGCCAATGCAGGGTTCTCCCGGTATAACTTGGAGGCATAAGCCAGTCCTACCGACCTCGGAATCTGTCCTGCGGTAGGGGAGATGTCACAAACAGAATTATATAAATCATTCTGCTTAAGCCAATTGCCATTATCATCTATCCACCGGGTTGCAAAATGACCATTCATGGACCTGCCTCCGGTATGCGGTTCGTAGGTCAGGTCGGTGTGTGCGTAAATCTGCGAAAACAGTTGTTGCCAGGTAAGATTCCCCAGGTAATGCTCTATGGTCTGGTCTCTGTAATAACCGGAGCGAAAATCGCCTTTCTGAAAAACGCTGGCCAGGGCCACCTGCGCCACTTCCTTTCCGTCGCCGAAAATTCCAAATTTCGCCCTTCCTCCCATCACGTCCCTTCTTCCCTGCACCGCGACCGCCCGGCTTTCAACCGCTACACGATAATCGTGCAACACCTTGTCCTTCACCAGGGTATCGTTTTCGAGTAAGGATTCGTTGAAGGTCATCTTTTTATTAACAGGGGTGATTTTTACTTCCAACTAACTTCAAATTAAGGTCAAAAAGGTGAATGGCCAAAAAAAATATCCACTCAAAATCTCAAATAATTCAGAAACGTATGAAAATTGCGTGTATCCCAAATATTTAATTTAAATTTACGCCCTTCGGGAGCAACAATTTCCAATTGTTTTCTGTTTTAAATGTTAAAACGATCTTTTCATCATAAACGTTTTCTTTAGACCGTGAAAAAACTTATCTTAATTCCTGTTTTCTTCCTTGTTGCCATCGGAGCCGGTTTTGCACAGGGAGTTATGAAGTTCAAGGAGGAAACCCACAATTTTGGAAAAATTCCCCAGGGAACACCTGTTTCTACCGATTTCGTATTTACCAATACCGGTAGCACGCCCATTATACTCTCCGAGGTGAAAGCGACCTGCGGTTGCACGACACCTGAATATACCAAAGCCCCGGTAGCTCCGGGAAAAACCGGAACCATCAAGGCGGTGTTCAACGCTGCTGCGCCGGGCCCTTTCAACAAAAGTATTACCGTTACCAGCAACGCTGAAACCCCTACCATCACGCTTTTCCTGAAAGGTGAAGTAGAGAAAAAAGCAGTGGCATCCGCGGCGAAATAATTGCGGATACGGGCTGCGGCCCTTGAGATTTTATAAAAGAAACCCCGCTCTACCGGAAAGGCCGGTAAAGCGGGGTTTCTTCTTTGGGTTTTGCTACCTTTGCGGCATGAAATTGCAAAACGACCTATTACTGCGTGCTGCCAGAGGTGAGGCCACCAGTCGACCTCCTGTTTGGCTTATGCGCCAGGCGGGCCGCATTCTTGCGGAATACAGGGCTGTAAGGCAGGAAGCCGGCAGCTTTATCAATCTTGTCAGCAACCCGGAACTCGCCGCTGAAGTAACCATACAACCCGTTGACATTCTCGGGGTAGATGCTGCGATCATTTTCTCTGACATCCTTGTAATTCCGGAAGCGATGGGTTTGCCGTACGAAATGGTTGAGCAAAAGGGGCCCAATTTCCCGGAAACCATTCAAACCGAATCCGACCTGGCACGGCTGCGGATCGCGGACCCGGAAAAGGACCTGTCATATGTACTTAATGCGATAAAAATTACAAAGTCAAGGCTGCAGGAGCGGGTTCCGCTCATCGGTTTCGCCGGGGCGCCGTTCACGATTTTCTGCTACATGACGGAAGGGAAGGGGAGCAAGACTTTTTCGGTAGCAAAAAAAATCCTCTATTCCGATCCTGAGCTGGCCCATCATTTGCTCCAGATGATTACTGACAGCACCATCCGTTATCTCAAGGCCCAGGTAAATGCAGGGGTAGACCTGGTTCAACTTTTCGACTCGTGGGCGGGCGTTCTGTCACCGGAACATTACCAGGCTTACTCACTTCCTTACCTGAAGCAGATTTGTGACGCCATTACCGAGGTTCCGGTTACCGTTTTTGCCAAGGGCGCCTTCTTTGCTAGGAAAAGCATCGGAGAGCTGAATTGCTCGGTGGTGGGGCTGGACTGGAATATGGATATCGCTGAATCCAGGCAGCTGATCCCGGGCAAAACGCTGCAGGGCAACCTTGATCCATGCGTCCTGTATGCCTCTTATGATGAAATCCGGAAGCAGACGCGATCGATGCTGGAAGCGTTCGGAAGTCACCCGTTCATTGCCAACCTGGGGCACGGCGTTTACCCGGACACCGATCCGGACAAAGTGCGTTGTTTCATAGAAACGGTCAGGGAATTCAGGGCTACCCAACCTTAAAATCAAATTTTTCGGGCTCGTCGCTATATAATTGGGACACAATCCATTACCTTTGCACCCTAATTAAAAACACATCGGGACGAGATCCCAACCTAACAAACTGTAACAATGGCTGTTAAGATCAGATTAGCGCGTCGTGGACGCAAAAAAAGAGCGATGTATGACATCGTAGTAGCTGATGCCAGAGCACCACGTGATGGTCGCTTTATTGAAAAACTGGGAACTTACAACCCGAACACAAATCCCGCGGACGTAGTATTGAACGTTGACAGCGCGGTAAAATGGCTTTTTAACGGGGCTCAGCCGACTGATACCGCGCGCACCCTGATACAGAAAAAAGGCGTGTTGCTTCGTAAACACCTTCAGATCGGTGTAAACAAGGGTGCCATTACCCAGGAGCAATCCGACGCGAAGTTTGAAGAGTGGCAAAAAAGCAAAGGCGATAAAGATGCCGCACTTCTCCAGGCTTCTGCCAGCAAACTAGCCGGCGAGAAAGAGGCGAAAATGGAGTCGGAGCGCAAAATCAACCAGGCAAGAATCGAGGAATTGGCAAAGAAAAATACGCCGGCTCCGGCTGAGGAACCTGTTGCTGAAGCCCAGGCTGAAGGTGAAGAAGCTGCTCCTGAAGCGGCTGCTTCCGAAGCAGCGGCTCCCGAAGGAGAAGCTGAAGCTTAGTCAAGGCCCGAAATTTTCTGAAAAGTCTGCGCGGTGGAACCTCGCAGACTTTTCTTTTTTGACAGGCAACCCTTTTCGGGCAACCCGTTTAAACCCTTACTTTTGTAGGGAACGTGTAGAAATACAAATTTAATAGCGTCGGAATGGACAAAGAAAGTTGTTACCTGCTGGGTTATGTGGTCAAGACCCACGGGTTGAAAGGTGAAATATCGGTTTTCCTGGATGTCGACTATCCCCAGGACTACGATGAGCTTGATTCTGTTTTCGTAGAAACAAAAGGGCAGCTTATTCCTTACATTGTTACCAAAATCAATATTCAGCAAAAAGGAAAGGCCATCGTCAAACTCGAAACAATAGACAATATCGACGTCGCCCAGACGCTCGTCGGTTCATCTCTCTACCTGCCTGAAGACGTGCTGGACGACCTGGAAGACGGTGGTTTTTACTACCACCAGATCATGGGATATACCATTGTCGATAAAACATTAGGGAAATTGGGGCAGGTCAGGACGGTCTATACACCGAACGCACAGGACCTGATCGCTATGGATTACGAAGGGAATGAAATTCTGATCCCCATCGTCGATGAAATTGTGGACAAAGCCAACCACGAATCCCGGGAAATTTATGTAAACCTCCCGGAGGGCCTGCTTGAGATTTACAAAAACGACGATAAATCCCCTGATGATGCGGATTGACATTATCACCTGCGTGCCTTCTTTGCTGACCAGCTTTTTTTCGCACTCGATACTCGACCGTGCGTACAGGAAAGGTTATGCCGAGGTGGTCGTACATGACCTCCGCGATTATTCCACCCATAAACACAAACAGGTTGATGACTACGCCTTCGGGGGCGGGGCCGGAATGGTGCTCAAAATAGAACCTATTGCCGCTGTTATCCGGAAACTGCAATCCGAAAGGTCCTACGACGAGATTATTTACATGACGCCCGATGGTGCGCGTTTTGACCAGCCGACTGCCAACCGTCTTTCCCTTCTGAAAAATATTATCCTGCTTTGCGGCCACTACAAGGGGGTTGACCAGCGTGTCAGAGATCTCTTTATCACCCGCGAAATAAGCATCGGTGACTATGTGCTGTCGGGTGGGGAAATCCCGGCCGCGGTGGTCGCCGACAGCGTTATCCGGCTGATCCCGGGCGTGCTCAATGACGAAACTTCAGCACTAAGCGACAGCTTCCAGGACAACCTGCTGGCGCCGCCGGTTTATACCCGGCCGGCCGAATTCGAGGGACATAAAGTACCGGAAATCCTGCTTTCAGGCCACGAAGCCCATATAGAAGCCTGGCGCATGGAGCAATCGCTTCTCCATACCCAAAAAAGGCGCCCTGATTTGCTGAAGGATCACAATAACTGACAAATCCGGGTGGCGGCAGAGGAACCGAACTCGTAAAATATTAACCCGGATCGCCGCACGATGGAAACTATATGCTTCCGATATTGTTTATATTTGTTAGTTACGTTTCAAACACCAATCCTGCGACAAATATGTCCACGTTAACATTACCGGAGGTTTTTGACCTCCGACTTAAACTGAAATCCCTGGAAGATGAGGTCAATTCCGGGACGCTTTCGCTATTTGACCGCTGCGACAAGGAAGATGAAATCCTGGCAATCCGTGAAAAACTCGGAGAGTTCGACCGGGCAAAAGGCGGCGACCAGGAAGAATGCCTGCATTGCTCAGGCTAGTATGCCCTGCGCCACCCGCTCAAAACCCTTATACCTCACCGCTCAAACCTTTTAGACAAATGAAACAGGTCCTGTTCTATTTCGCGGTCTCAATCTTTTTGTCCTCCGCATTCTCCTGTGCCGAAAAGCAGGAGGAAACAACCGGGACAATTCAATCAACCGATCAGAAAATGCTCCGTCACATTGTACTTTTTAAATTCAAGGACGCTTCCACACCGGAAGACGTAAAGGCTGTGGAAGATGCATTCCGCAATCTGAAAAACGAGATTCCTGAAATCAAAGACTTTGAATGGGGCAAGAACAACAGTCCTGAAGGGCTGAATGAGGGCTTAACTCATGCATTCTTCGTGAGCTTTACATCCGAGGAAGACCGGGCAGTTTACCTGCCGCACCCGAAACACAAGGCATTTATCGAAGTACTTAAGCCACATCTGGAAAAAGCCGTTGTGGTGGATTATTGGGCAGAAAAATGAGTAACAGAATTTCTGAGTTATTTGCGCAGACACCGGAATCGGAAGGCTTGCTCAACGTCTATTTTACTGCCGGGTATCCGCAAATTAACGATACCAGGCGAATTTTGGCCGCGCTCCAATCCGCCGGTGCTGACTTTGTTGAAATCGGGATGCCTTATTCCGACCCGGTTGCCGACGGGGAAACCATACAGGAAAGCAACCAGGTTGCGCTTGACAATGGCATGACGGTGAAACTGCTCCTGCAGCAGCTTCACAATATGCGTGACGAAATTCATATCCCGGTCCTGTTAATGGGCTATATAAACCCCATTCTCCAGTACGGTATCGAGCGGTTCTGCGAAGAAGCTGCGGCGGCAGGTGTCGACGGCCTGATTCTGCCGGACTTGCCACTGGAAGCCTACGTGGCTTCGTACAAAGACCTGTTTGAACGGAACGGGTTGGTAAATATCTTCCTGATTACGCCTCAAACCCGGCCGGATCGCATCCTGGAGTTGGATAAAGCCGGTTCCGGTTTTGTTTACATGGTATCCTCGGCGAGTGTTACCGGCGCCAAAACAGGCGTAAGCGAAGGAATGGAGGCCTACTTTGAAAGAATACACCGGATGAACCTGCGAAACCCGCGCATGATCGGGTTTGGCATCAAAGACCGTGAATCTTTCCAGAAAGCAAGCCGATACAGCCGCGGGGCAATCATCGGCAGTGCTTTTATCCGCATGTTACAAGAAAGCAGAAACCTGGAAGAGGACATAGCTTCCTTCATATCCGGCATTAAGCCGAATAAAACACAGGTGGAGCACGCGTAGTAAAAACCGTTTGTACCACGGTTAAAAACCTCGGCATGAAGACCCCGGAACTTCCACTTAGCCGTCTGTTAAAAAGCATAGGGGAGTACCGCAAAAAGTACTACCAAAACCAGCTTTTTAAAGGGAGCCTGATTGCCATTGCTTTACTGCTTTCCATTTTCCTCGCCATCAATACAATCGAATACTTCGGCCAGTTCAATTCTCTCATCCGGGGGGCACTGCTGTTCGGTTATATCGGCGCATTCAGCTATGTCTCATACCGCTGGATCATTACACCGGTCATGCTGTTAAGCGGGCTGTCCAAGCCCATTTCCGACGAGGAAGCCGCCAGGCAGATCGGGTTGCTCTTCCCAGCGATAGGCGACAAGCTGCTGAATACGCTTCAGCTCGGTCGTCAGCATACTGCCCAATCTGACCTGATAGAAGCAAGCATTCAACAGAAATCCGGCCAGTTGTTAATGGTCAGGTTCAGCGAGGCCGTCAATTTTGCCGAGAACAGCCGCTATCTCAAATATGCCGCCTACCCGGTTGCTGTACTGGCCATCATACTCCTGTTCAAGCCGTCCTTCCTGACGACGAGCTCCGAAAGAATCCTGAAATTCAATAATACATTCGATTACGCGCCCTTTCGGTTTGTGCTTGAGAACCGGTCTTTAAAATCTTTCCGGGGCGAAGACTATACCGTCGGGCTCACGCTTGAAGGCGAGGCCGTACCGCAACAGGTTTTTTTGATTTCAGGGGGTACGCGTTTCAAAATGACGCCCGATGTAGCCGGCACATTCAGCTATACCTTTAAAAGTCTCCAAAAAGACATCCCATTTCATTTTGAAGCGGCAGGGTATCCGTCCCGGGACTACCAGATACAGCTTATTGAAAAACCCGGCCTGCTTTCCTTCGACGTTCAGCTTGACTATCCCGCTTATCTCGGTAAACCGTCCGAATCGCTGCAGAACGTCGGTAACCTGACCGTTCCGGAAGGTACCCGGGTGACCTGGAAATTTAAAACCGCCGCTACCGACCAGCTGAATCTGCGTTTTGGGGAAGATTCTGCGTCCGTGAAAGGTATCATGACCAGGCGTCACCAGTATGAAGCCCGGAAAACGCTGCGAAAATCAGGAGATTACGAAGTCTTCCTGAAAAATTCCGACAGCCCTGACGGCAAACCCGTAGGTTATTACGCGAATGTCATTCCCGACCTGGCTCCGGAAATGTCACTGGAGAGCGTCCAGGACACCCTGCTTTTCAATTACCTGGCGTTGGGGGGCGCCATCCGCGACGATTATGGATTCAGCCAATTAAAGCTTTTCTACAACATTTACCGGGCCGGAACCTCCAAACCGGAAAACAGCACGCCCAAATACATTCCGATCCCGTTTAACCGCCAGGTGAATAACCAGAACTATTATTTTCAATGGTATGTCGACAGCCTGCGCCTGGGCCCGGGTGATCGCCTGGAATATTATACACAGGTGTGGGACAATGACGGTGTAAACGGGCCCAAAAGTACTCGGTCCGGGTCGCTGAGCTTTGCTCTCCCCGATAAAAACGAAATTTTGACGCAGATTTCGAAATCCAGCGACGACACGCGGGAAGAGATCGAAAAAAGTATCAGCCAGGCGAAACAGCTCGAACAAAACCTGAAAGAACTGGAACATAAGCTGAAATCGAACCAGGAACTTGATTTCCAGGAAAAGAAAATGGCTGAAGAGATTCTCAAAAAAAGAGAGGAGCTGATCAGACAGGTTCAATCCATACAGGAAAAGAACAAACGGGCAAACGACAAATCCCGGCAGTTCAGCCAGCAAAGCGAAGAATTTCAGAAAAAAATGGACGAGCTTCAGAAGCTGATGGACGAACTGATGAAGGATGATTCTCAGAAGCTCTACGAGGAATTTGAAAAGATGCTGGAGCAAAAGCAAAGTGAACGGATGTCAAAATTGCTCGAGCGCCTGCGGAACAAGGAAAAAGGTACTGAAAAAGAATTGGAACGCACGCTTAATCTTTTCAAGCAGCTCCAGCTGGAACAAAAGATTGAATCGTCTGCAAAAGAGTTGGAGGAGCTCGCCGAAAAGCAGGAGGAACTGGCTGAAAAAACCGAAAACCCGGCGGAGAAAGACCCGCGCCAAAAGGGCGCCGAAGACGACAAAGACAGCACCGCAGACCAACAACCCACCGAGAAAAACGAGCGGCAGGCGGGTTTGCAGCAGGAACAGGACAATATTGGAAAGGAATTCAAAGAAATTCGTGACCGTTTGGCCGATTTAGAGCGGCTAGGAGAGGAGATCGGCAAAAAAACAGATACGAGGAAGGCTGAACAGGAAAATGCCCGTGAAGCGCAGGAAAAGAGCAAACAACAGCTGGGTAAACAGCAGAACCGGGAGGCCGGGCAGTCACAAAAGAAGTCGGCAAAATCCATGCGTAACATTGCGCAGGCACTGATGGACCAAAATCAGAAGAGCCAGCAGATGCAAATGATGGAGAACATGGACGCGCTCCGGGATATCCTGGAAAATGTACATGCGCTGTCTGTCGACCAGGAACAGCTGATGAAAGACTTCCGGGGCGTACATCTGAGCGATCCCCGCTTTGTGGGGCTTGCACAAAAACAACTTAAGCTGCAGGATGATTCGAAAATAGTGGAAGATAGCCTCTATGCCCTCGCCAACCGGCTTCGCGAAGTGAAATCTTTCGTCACCCGCGAAGTGGGCAACATGAAATATTACATGGATGAAAGCGTAAAATACATTCGTGACCGGCGGTTGCCAAATATTGCGTCCAACCAACAGTTCGCTATGACCTCTGTCAACAACCTCGCCCTGATGCTCAGCGACCTGTATGCGCAATTGCAGAAGGCGCTGGCCGACGCCATGAAAATGCCGGGTACCGGCGAGGGCGAAGAAGGGGGGCCTAGCCCGGGAGAGATGCAGCAAATGCTGAATGAAAAAATGAAGCAGCTCGGCAAGGGCAAGAATGGTGAGCGGGGCATGTCCGAGGAGCTCGCCCGCATGGCCGCCGAACAGGCTGCAATCAGGGAGATGTTAGGCAAGATGTTAGATGAGCAGAAAGGGGCCGGCTTCGGTGACCAGTACGGAAAAGAGCTGAAAGAGATTTTGGAGCAAATGGAAAAATCGGAAACGCAGATTGTGAACAAGAAAGTGGACCCGGAACTGATCAGGCGCAACGAAGAGATGGTAACGCGGCTGCTGGAATCTGAAAAAGCTTTGCGCGAGCAAGATGAAGACAACGAGCGCAAAGGTGAAACCGCCAGAGAAATTCAGCGGCAGCCCCCTCCGGCGCTGGAGGAATATATCAGGAACAAATCACAGCAAACGGAACTATTAAGGACCGTACCGCCCAACTTCACGCCTTTTTACAAGAAGGAGGCTGACCAGTATTTCCAGGGCGCCATATCCAGGTAATTATAAGGCTTCAGCGGCAGACGCCCTTTTACCACATTCGTTATTGTAAACAATTGGTTTCGTACCTTTGCGGCGAAATAATAGTTCCCGTATATACGAAGGCATTGAAGGGAGGAGCCAGTCTGGGTGAAACCAGGGGAGTTTGTCAGTTTGTACCCGTATATAAATAACATAAAATATTGAAAATCAGTTCTTTATAAGAAATATTACAGAACAGAATGGTTCGATTCTTTTTGGAAGATATAGTATACAAAGTCGTTTCACCGGTTAAAACCAAAAAATGGGTGAAAGACATAGCGGAAAGCGAAGGGTATGTGCTGGGCGACCTGAACTATATTTTCTGCTCGGACGAATATTTGCTTGAAATGAATCGTACCCATTTGTCTCACGACTATTACACCGACATTATTACATTCGATAATAGCGAAGCGGAAGAAGAGCTGGAAGGTGACATCTTTATAAGCATAGACCGGGTAAGAGATAATGCGGATGCGCAGTCGGTGGCTGTTGACGAAGAATTGAGGCGGGTATTGGCCCACGGGGTCCTGCATCTATGCGGCTATGATGACCACTCAGACGGCGACCGGGTTTTGATGCGGGAGAAAGAAAACTACTATTTATCGAAGTTCAATTGAATTGTTTCCACGTGGAACGAAAGTAAAATAAGATGTTTCCGAAATACGATGTAATTGTTGTGGGGGCCGGGCACGCCGGATGTGAAGCGGCTTCTGCTGCTGCCACAATGGGTTCCAAGGTTCTGCTGGCAACCATGAATATGCAGACCATCGCCCAGATGTCATGCAACCCGGCGATGGGCGGAGTAGCGAAAGGACAGATTGTAAGGGAAATTGACGCGCTTGGCGGACAGTCAGGTATCATCAGCGACCGGTCAATGATCCAATTCAGGATGCTCAATCGCTCGAAAGGCCCCGCCATGTGGAGCCCGAGATGCCAGAGCGACCGGATGCTATTTGCACAGCTGTGGCGCCAGACATTGGAGGACAACCCCAATGTAGACTTCTGGCAGGAAACCATAACCGGCCTCAAAATAGAAGGCGGAACTGTAACCGGCGTAGTCACCTCACTGGGAATTACTATAGAAGCTAAAACCGTCGTCCTCACCAATGGCACCTTTCTTAACGGGATCATTCACATCGGTGAGAAAAACTTCGGCGGCGGCAGGGCAGGGGAGCGAGCCGCCAAAGGCATCACCGAACAACTCGTCAAACTCGGCTTTGAAGCGGGTCGCATGAAGACCGGTACCCCGCCCAGACTTGACGGGCGCTCGCTCAACTACGCCCTGATGGAAGAGCAGCTTGGCGATGAACATCCTGCCAAATTCTCCTATACAAACACGCCGCATCTTACCAAACAACGGAGCTGCTGGATCACCTACACCAATGAATCCGTCCACGAAATACTACGGGCCGGCTTTGAAAAATCGCCGATGTTTACCGGCAGGATACAGGGCATTGGCCCACGGTACTGTCCTTCGGTGGAAGATAAAATCAACCGGTTCGCCGACAAAGACCGCCACCAGATTTTCGTGGAGCCCGAAGGATGGGACACCGTAGAAGTCTACGTAAACGGGTTCTCCACATCACTCCCGGAGGATGTACAATACCAGGCATTGCGAAAAATACCAGGGTTTGAAAATGCGAAAATGTTCAGGCCCGGATACGCAATTGAATACGACTATTTCCCGCCCACGCAACTGACCAGTACGCTCGAAACCTCGCTGGTAAAAAACCTCTTTTTCGCCGGGCAGATTAACGGAACCACCGGGTATGAAGAAGCTGCCGGACAAGGATTAATTGCGGGTATCAATGCCCATCAGAATGCGCACGAAAAAAGTCCGTTTACCCTGCAAAGATCCGAAGCTTACATTGGCGTCCTTATTGATGATCTCATTAATAAAGGCACCGAAGAACCGTACCGGATGTTTACTTCACGGGCAGAGTACCGCACACTTCTCCGCCAGGACAATGCTGATATACGCCTCACGCCAAAAGGCCTCGAACTTGGACTCGCCTCCGAAGAAAGACGGAAAAACCTGGAAGAAAAGACAGCAGCTACAACGAAAATTGTAACCATGCTTCAGAAAGAAAAAGTGGCGCCCGAACAGGTAAATTCCCGCCTGGAACAATTCGGTCTCTCCCAGATTCGTGAAAAAACGAGCCTCGAACAGCTTTTAAAACGTCCACAGCTCGGGATAGAAGAACTGGCAAAACTGGATGAGAATTTCGCCTCGTTTATTTCTGGATTCTCCGACGAAAGCCGCGAACACGCAGAAATAGAAGTAAAATACGCCAGCTATATCGAGAAGGAGAAATTAATGGTAGGTAAAATGAAACGGATGGAGGATCACGCTATTCCGGAAGCATTCAACTATCACCAAATTCCGGCGCTTTCTATAGAGGCAAAACAAAAGCTATCCAAATTAAAACCGTCGACAATAGGGCAGGCGTCCCGCATTAGCGGGGTAAGCCCGGCCGATATTTCAGTACTGATTATTCATCTCGGGAGGTAATGTCACTAGAACTTTTAACTGCTTGCCCCGTCTGCAAGGGCACCCACTTTTCGCCCCATTTGCAAGTCACAGATCATAGTGTTTCACATGGAACATTTGCGATAGTGCGGTGTGAAAAATGTTCATTCCTTTTCACAAACCCCCGTCCGGACGAAGCACAAATAGGCGCATACTACGATGACGACTCCTATCTTTCGCATCACGACAACCCAGATTCCACGCTGGCGAAGGTATACAATGCAGTCAGGAATTTTGCCGTCAGGGAAAAAATAAACCTGCTCAACAAGTATGATGGAAACCCACAAAAAAAAGTACTTGATATAGGATGCGCTACCGGCTTTTTCCTCTCGGCGGTGAAGCAGAAAAACTGGGAAACATGGGGTACAGAACCGGATGCCGACGCCCGACAAATTGCGCTGAAAAAGAATGCAGGCAATGTTCTCCCATCTGTTTTTGACCCCGCCCTCCGGGACAACCACTTCACCAGCGTGACCATGTGGCATGTGCTGGAACATGTGCATCGCCTGGACGAAACACTAAACTGGATACACCAGCACCTGGATTCCAAAGGTGCGCTTTTTATCGCGGTACCAAATCCAGAATCCTACGACGCCGCGGCCTACGGGGAGTACTGGGCTGCCTACGATGTGCCCAGGCATCTGTACCATTTTACCAGGTCCACCATGGCAAAACTGCTTCAGCATTACGGCTTCTCAATTGTAGGAACGCGGTGTATGCTATTTGACGCCTACTATGTAAGCCTGCTCAGCACGAAGTACAAATACGGAAAAAACAAACCCGCAGAGGCCCTGGTCCGCGGAACGCTTTCCAACCTCAAAGGCTACGGAACGGCACTTCACAACGCGAATACTTCAAGTCTAATTTATATCGTTCAAAAAAAGTAAAACCGGTTTACCCGTACCGCCTTGAATAGACTAGCCGCGCTCATTCTCGCCTCACTGGTGTGCTTTCAATGCGCACAAAAAGTAGCCCCCACCGGTGGAAAAAAAGACGAAATTCCACCGAAGCTGGTGGCCAGTCACCCCGTTAATAAGGCTACCAATTTCAAGGAAAATGTAATCACCCTTACCTTCGACGAGTACGTGGTCATCGACAATCTCATGCAAAAATTAATCATCACACCTGAGACCGACAACACCTATACACCACTGGTAAAAAACGAAACAGTTATCCTTAAATTCAAAAAGCCGTTCGCCGATTCAACCACCTACACACTCAACTTCGGCGACGGTATCAAAGACCAGGCGGAAAGGAATCCGGCCCAGAATCTCAAGCTTGTATTCGGCACCGGAGCCCTCATAGACTCGGGAAGAGTCTATGGAACGGTAAAAGATATACGCACAAATCAACCGGTCTTTGATGCACTGGTAGGCCTCTACCGACTGAGCGATACGCTCACGCCCGAACGCATCAAACCCTACTACTTCTCTAAAACGGATAGCAGTGGCCGCTTCAGCATTGAAAATACGCAACTAGCCAACTACCTGCTCATTGCTCTCACCGACAAAAACAAAAACCTGCTCTACAACCCCAAAGATGAGTCAATAGCCTTTATCGATACTATTGTCCAGGTAAAAAGTGACACCAATAACTATCAGCTCTCACTCTTTCACTCCGACGTCACCGAACCCAAAATCCAACGGACCATTCCCAAGGTAAACGACTACACATTGGTATTCAACAAGGGCATGGACAGCGCCGCAGTAGATTTTCATCAGGGCCCCAATCTGCACTACCAGCTGGAGTCGCCCACCCAGCTAAAGTTCTACAATATACCGGCTCAGACCGACACAATACGCGCCTCCATCACAGTCCGGGACTCACTGGGATACGAGCTCACCTTCGACCAGAAAATAATGTTCCTTCCACAGCGCGGCAAGGAAAAACAACCTTCTCCCACGTCGATAAAAAACACCCCCCCAACCAGCGAAGCAATAGAGCCCCTTCTGAACCTGGAACTGGCACTCAGCAAACCTATACTGAATTTCGACAGTACTATGCTTACCATCACAGCTGACAGCATGATCACTGTAGCCCAACAAAATACCAGCTTTACGTGGAACAGAGACCGGACGCTTCTAAAGCTGAAGGCAGCCACAGAAGCCAAAGACAGTGTCGTTATCAGAATAGCGAAAGGCGCTTTCATAAGCATCGAAAACGACTCGATTCCCGCTACCACCTATAAATACAACATCCTTAAACCAGCCGATTTCGGCATTATCCGCGGGACCGTACAAAACCCCTCCGGTCGTAGCTTCTTCATTGAGCTACTCGACAAAGACTTTAAAAACGTAATTTCAGAAGTCAACACATCCCCCTTTGTTTTCCGGAACATCAAACCCGGAAACTACCGGATGCGCCTTATTCTCGACGATAACCGCAACGGCCGCTGGGATACCGGGAATTTCAAAAGGAAACAGCAGCCGGAAAAAATCCTGGTATACCCGTCCGAGCTGATTATCAAAAGTAACTTCGAATACGAAGAAAACTACTTCACCATTCCCTCGCGCTAACTACGAATTACACCAATTACCCGTACTTCCGGGCCGTTTGAAGGCCCGGAAGTACGGGTAATTGGTGTACACAACGGGCTTTTCTACCGGATATCCACATCCATAAATTCAGTTCACGCCGCCGGCAGCCTGTTCGTCAAACCCGCCGCTCCCGTCTCCAACACTGTGGATAACTGTGTTGATAACCCGGATTTCCGGTGTATAAAATCTGACGGGCTGACGATAACCCGTTGATAAGTGGCCATATCGCGTGCATAACCTGTCCACAAAAATCTCCATGTAGATAACTACCGGTTTATACCCACTCCAAACCACGCTTCATCCACAGAACCTCCTGTTAACAAAGCTATCCACATTAAAAAAAAGCTGATCTGTTAACAAACTCAAAAAGAAGCCTTTCACTCCAAAACTTATCCACAAATACCGTTGAAAAATGTGAATGAAATGTGCATCGACAGGTTGTCCACATATCAACAGCAGTAATAAACCATAATAATTACTAATTTTAAATATATATTCTTATTAAGCATTACCGGAAAAGGCACATGTGCATGAGACCTATTCTTTTCTTTTTCCTGTTGATATCCGGTTCCGGCCTGGTGTCTGCCCAGTCGGACGCAGAACTTGCGATTGAATACTTCCGCCAGTCTGATTGTGAAAAGGGTATAAATTTCGCCGAGAAAGCACTGGAAGCACAGTTCTCGAAGGATTTACTGTCCAGGTACACTTCGTGCGCTGTGAAGGCGAAAAAAGGGGATGCAGCGGTCAGATTTTTCAGGAACAGGATCAGAACCGAGCCCGAAAGATCCGCCTTCTACTCTTTTCAATGGGGTTCGCTGCTGGCACAGCAAGGAAAAGACATCCAGGCAGGCCAGAAATTCGACGAGACGCTCCAAATCCTTGAAAAACGACCCGATCTACACCCGCAGTTCATAGAAGACTTCAGGAAGGCCGGGAACCCCGACTATGCCCGGAAAATTATCCAGATCGCCCGGGAACGCTTGCGTAACCCGGCCCTGTATGCGCTGGAACTTGCGGCGATCTACCAGGAGATGGGTGATAAGACGAAAATGATTGGAGAACTCCTCGGCTACGGAAGAATGGTGCGAAGCACTGAAGTCGTTCAAAATTTGTTACAGGACTTTCTGAAAGACGAAAAAGACGGGGATATCCTGGAGCGTATGCTCTATGAACAGATTCAGGCCCAGCCTAATGAAGTTTATTATAACGAGCTGCTGGTCTGGCTTCAGATTCAGCGAAAGGATTTTTACAAGGCTTTTCTTCAGGAGAGATCGCTGGATAAGCGTTTGAAAAGCAATGGCGCCCGCATCATTAACCTGGCTACTCTAGCTGTACAGAACCAGGACTATGCCAATGCGTTGAAGATGTACGAATATTTGCAAAAGGAATATCAGGAAACCGAGATTTATCCCTACGCGCGCCGTATGGCATTGCTTGTACAGGAGGAGCAGATCAAGCGCGCTTATCCCGTCCGGCTCGAGGACGTACGCAAGCTGATTGGCGAATATGAAAAGTTTCTGGCTGCTTACGATACAAACATCAATGCCCTGGAAGCAATCCGCAACATGGCCAAGCTCTACGCGTTTTACCTGAACGAACCCGCCAGGGCCGTGACATTGCTTAGCAAAGCAGTTGACCTCGGCAAAACGCAGCCGCAGTTTGCCGATGCCTGTAAACTTGACCTCGGCGATATTTACCTGCTGAACGGTGAGCCCTGGGAAGCCTCATTGTTATATTCACAAGTCGAAAAATCGCAGAAAGACAATGCCCTTGGGTATGAGGCGAAGTTGAGAAATGCCCGCCTCTATTATTTCAAAGGTGAGTTCGACCTGGCGCGATCGGTATTGAATGTGCTGAAGAAGGCAACTTCCCGCGAGATAGCCAACGATGCGAGTATACTCAGTATGTTGATTCTGGACAATACCGGTATGGACAGCTCCGAAGACGCGATGCGCGGGTATGCAGCTGCAGAATTGCTGCTTTTTCAACATCAGTACGATAAGGCGCTTGATTCGCTCTCGGTGCTATATACCGATTACAAGGACCATGCGCTCGCCGATGAAATTCTCTGGATGCAGGCCTCTGTCCTGATCCGGCTTGACCGAAATGAAGAAGCCGAGAAGATGTTGCTTAAAATAATTAAAGATTTTTCTTATGACATTCTGGCCGACAATGCCATGTATGAACTTGCGCAGCTCTACGAAAGTAAGCTGAATCGTAAAGAAGATGCAATGCGTTTGTACCAGGAGCTCATGGACAAGTACCCGGCGAGTATTTTTGTAGCGGATGCGAGAAAGCGTTACCGGATGCTGCGCGGTGACGTAATTAACTGATCAAAAGATGCCGCTTAGAATTGCTCAGAACGGCCCGTGGTGCGGACAAGAGCTGAATTTTCAATTCTAAGCGGCATCAAAATGATCGTAAATCCGTTTGATTTGTATTTAAACTGCTTTAAATAAGCCAGTTATAATGTTGTTTTTTAACAGGGCTATTGAAGGAGCCAGGATTTAAAATCCGCGAAGGATGCGCTCATTTTGATAGATTTTTTTTCCTTAGACAGTAATTTCTCCAGATTTTCAGGAATTGTGATTTTTTGCCCGAGTGTGTCTTCCACGAGCTCCAGGAATTTCGCCGGGTGAGCGGTCGATAAAAATATGCCGTTAACCTGGCCAGCCCGGTTTCCAAGAAAATCTTTCAGGCCCAGGTAAGCTACCGCCGTGTGCGGACATACAACATAATCGAAAAGTTCGTTAACTTCCCGCATTGCGGCTTGCGTCTGCCGGTCGTCAAAGTAATAACCGGCTACCATATTTCTTGTCGTATGCAGGTCATCGTTCAAAAGTCTGCTGAGGCGTACAAAATTACTGGGGTTACCTACGTCCATTGCGTTTGACAGGGTTGCCACCGACGGCTCGGGGTGGTAGCTGCCGGAGTCGAGGTACCTGGGGACGACATTGTTAAGGTTAGTTGCGGCGATGAATTTTTCGACCGGCAAACCCATTTTCCACGCAAGAAGTCCTGCGCTCAGATTGCCGAAATTTCCCGAAGGTACCGAAAATACAACGGGTTTTCCCGACTTGGCGAGCTGGGCATAAGCGCTGAAATAATAGAAGGATTGGGGAATCAGCCGCGAAATGTTAATTGAATTTGCCGAGGAAAGGTTGAATTTTCGATTAAGTTCCTGGTCGAGGAAAGCCTGTTTTACCAAAGACTGGCAGTCGTCAAAAGTACCGTTTACCTCCAGTGCCGTTACGTTCCCTCCGAGTGTGGTCAATTGTTTTTCCTGTATTTCACTCACCTTTCCGGAAGGGTAGAGGATGGTAACCCTGATGCCGGGCACACCATGAAAGCCTTGCGCGACTGCGCCGCCGGTGTCACCGGAGGTAGCGACCAGGATATGTATCTCTTTATCGGATTTGCTCAGGAAATGCGACATGAGCGACGCCATGTACCTGGCTCCGAAGTCCTTAAAGGCCATCGAAGGCCCGTGAAAAAGCTCCAGTACATAGAGATCGTCTGTAAGCGGCACCACGGGGGCGTAGAAATCAAAGGCGCGCCCTACAATTTGCTGTACTTCGGCTTTTGTAAGATCGTCGCCGAGGAGATTTAGTGTTACCTCTTCTGCAATCTCATTGAATGAGAGGTCAGGCAAAGCCTCCAGAAAACGCTTCGGTAAGTTTGGAATAGCGTCGGGCATGTACAACCCGTTGTCTGCCGGCAGGCTTTTGAAGATTGCCTCCTCCAGAGAAGCTTTTAGATTCTGGTTTTTTGTACTGTGAAATTGCATGGGTATTCAGATAATGATTTCCGGGCTGCAAAATTAGTGAAATAAACGCTGTTGCTTCATCAGCCCGGTGAATTCTGCTCCCCGGAGGGACCTGATATGCCGCCTTTTAGGATAAAAAGTGCTAACTTACCTCGTAAGCGACCATCACAAACCAAACATTCATCAACATTTTTATGACAACTCATGCATTCTTTAAAGCTCCGATTCCGGTTAACGAACCTGTCCGCTCTTATTCGCCGGGGTCGGCCGACAGGGCTAATCTTAAAAGAGCGTTGGCGGAGGCACGTGAGAGCGTGACGGAGATACCGCAATATATAGGTTCGGAGCAGGTTTTCTCGGGAGTGAGAGAAAATGTCACCATGCCGCACGACCATCGGCATGTGCTGGCACACTACCATATAGGGACAGAAGAAGATGTCAGAAAGGCGATCGATGCCGCGCTGGCAAAATCATCTTCCTGGGCAGCGATGTCCTGGGAACACCGGGCCGCTATTTTTTTAAAAGCGGCCGACCTGATAGCCGGGCCGTACCGGTACAAGCTCAATGCCGCCACCATGCAGGGGCAGTCTAAGAACGCTTACCAGGCTGAAATAGATTCAGCTTGTGAGCTGATCGACTTTTTACGTTTTAACGTAGCTTTCATGACGCAGATTTATGCCGATCAGCCGTCGTCGTCGCCAGGTTGCTGGAATCGCATGGTATACAGGCCGCTGGAGGGGTTCGTTTTTGCGCTTACACCTTTTAATTTCACGGCTATTGCCGGGAATTTACCGGCGGCCCCGGCGCTCATGGGAAACGTGGTGGTGTGGAAGCCAGCCTTTAGTCAGTTGTATGCTGCGAATCTGATTATGCAGATTTTCAGGGAAGCGGGGCTGCCGGATGGTGTTATTAATATGATATTGGTGGACGGTCCGGATGCCGGTAAAGTTATTTTTGAACACGAGTCTTTTGCCGGGCTTCATTTTACGGGTAGTACCGCAGTTTTCCGGGAGATTTGGAAGACCATAGGGAACAATCTCCCGAAGTACCGCAGTTTTCCGAGGATAGTGGGAGAAACCGGTGGAAAGGACTTTGTTTTGGTACATTCGTCGGCCGATCCTCTCCCGGTTGCTGCTGCGCTGGTACGGGGTGCTTTCGAGTACCAGGGCCAGAAATGCTCTGCGGCTTCCCGCGCCTATATTCCTTCTGATCGGTGGCCTGATATAAGGAAAGAAATAGTTGCCATGCTGAAGGAGGTAAAAATGGGCCCGGTTGAAGATTTCAGGAACTTTGTGAATGCTGTGATAGACGAACGGGCTTTCGATAAAATAGCCGGGTACCTGTCGCAGGCAAAAGAAGACGGCCTGGAAGTCCTCTGGGGTGGGAATGCGGATAAATCGACGGGGTACTTTGTTGAGCCAACCGTGCTGGTGACAAAAGATCCTTATTACCGAACCATGGTTGAGGAGATCTTCGGTCCGGTGCTGACTGTCTTTGTATTTGAACCATCGGATTTCGAGCAGGTAATTTCGATGGTGGACCGGACTTCGCCCTATGCGCTGACGGGCGCGTTATTCTGCAATGACAGGGAAGTGGTAGCGCATGCGGCGGACCGATTATCGAACGCAGCGGGCAACTTTTATATCAATGATAAACCCACGGGTGCGGTGGTCGGGCAGCAGCCATTCGGCGGAGCGAGGGCTTCCGGAACGAATGATAAGGCCGGTGCGATGCAGAATTTGCTCCGTTGGGTGTCGTCCAGAACGATCAAAGAGACCTTTGTTTCGCCGGTAGACTTCAGATATCCGTTTATGCAAGAATCTTGATATCAGGTGATTAAAAAAAATCTCAAAAAAAAGATTAATTTTTTTGGGGGGAAATGATGCAACTTAAAAAAAAGCACCTACCTTTGCATTCCCAATTGAGACACACGGTCGAAAGCGGGCTAGTTCTTTGAAATGATGAAGTAAGCCAAATAAGTAAGAACCTTGTAAGTCTTCGGACTACAAATATCAGATCATTTTACAACGGAGAGTTTGATCCTGGCTCAGGATTAACGCTAGCGGGAGGCCTAATACATGCAAG